>JAFGWU010000026.1 GCA_016936975.1 Bacteroidales bacterium
GTCGTCGAGATGGGCGGCACCGTGCCAGACCCTGTAGGCTTCGTTGACAAACATGTGGTCCATCTGAACCGGTAAATAGATATCGAGGGACGGCTGCCAGGCATCCGCATAGACATCCGGTCCGATGATAAAAGGATCGGTGCGCGTTCCTTCATATTCGATCAGATAGGTTCCCTCCTCCGAGATTTCAGAGAAATCAAAAACAACATATTGGTAACGGAGGAAATCCCCCCAAAAGTCAGCCTTTTTATCCAGTACAGTCCGGCAGGCACCATCCGTTGAGATCCGGACCAAACGCGCATGCCCTTTACTGCTGCTGTTCCTGTCGAGTTCGATGACGGCCCTTTTTTGCTGTACGGGGTGGTAACCGGCCTGCGAGTGGGAGATGACCGGCGGGCGCTCCCATCCCTGAATGGTGTTTGCTTGTATCACCCATTCAACAACGGTTCCTTTCTCCCCGGAAGGGACATTGCTTCGCAGAACATACCATCCGTTCTGTGCCAGGTTCCTTCCGTCAAAAAGGTGCATTTCCCCTTTCAGGCTTTCAACGGTGATCTGTCTCTCAGGATCTCCCGGGGCGAGGACCAGTTTTTTGCCTGAAGCGATGGGCAGGGGCCAGATTTTTCCGGCCGGCATGTTTTGCATGGGGCCCCCGGGGTAGAGGGGGAACACCCCGTTGTGGTTGTCCATCGTGTAGGTTTTCCTGAAGTAGGCGGCAGGAAGGAATTCCAGGTTAAAGCCCGCTTTCCCTTCGAGGGATTCGGGCAGGGGCTCTTCAAGGATCACCTTTATCCGTAATGTATTGCCCGAGGCTTCTCCCCTGATGCGATAGCGGAGAGAAGGATCCCTGTAAAAAAGGGAGACTTCAATAGCTTCTTCTTCCCGGATGATGTTCCTTTCTGACAGTCCGGGAATCGGGTCCCACTGGCCGGGGGTGGGCTCCAGCCTGAGATCGCCGTTGGTGGCTGTCCGGACCCCGTGATGAATGATTTCAATCCCGCTCTTCTTCTCATCGCCGAACGGACCGCTGTAACAGTTGTCAAAAACCAGGTAGTTGATGCCTGTCGCCTCAAAATAACCCGTTTCACTCAGCGACAGATCATCACCTGGATCCCCTGATCCGGTGCAATTAAACAATAAGAAGATAGACAGTAATATATATGCTGCGCTGCTTTTGAAAAAACCGGATGGATTCATTTTGCGGATTGTTTAGGATAATTATTAAGGATGATGGAATATATCTGCATAGTGGATGGTACAGCCTATCAAATGTATAAAATATTGTTGGGATTTCGAATCAACGGGCAGCCTGTTCCTGCTTCATCCGGGATTTTTTTACCCCAGTTGTCAAATCGCATTTTTTCACAGGCGGTGCCCGATTGGACAACTCCTTCCGCCTATGGTGCAACGGATGATAAATCGCCGGCTTGCCGCCCTTCATTTTGCAAGATAAATTAATTACATTTAAACTCTGTTATCAAAATAACTCAAATTATTCCAAAACGTGAAACTCACACTCCCTGACATTTTGATCATCTGTGCTTACCTGACCTCGACCATTGTGATTGGTTTGGTCCTCAAAAAAAGGGCACAACAGGATAAAACTGCCTACATGCTTGGCGGGCACAAGTTACCCTGGTATATGCTGGGGCTCTCCAATGCATCTGGCATGTTCGACATATCGGGCACCATGTGGCTGGTCACCCTGGCGTTTGTATACGGATTGAAGAGCATCTGGATCCCCTGGTTATGGCCGGTATTCAACCAGATATTCCTGATGGTGTTCCTCTCCATATGGCTGCGCCGCTCCAACGCCACCACCGGTGCCGAATGGATCACCACACGGTTTGGGGCGGGAAAGGAAGGGCGCCTGTCGCACGGCATTGTGGTGGTTTTCGCGCTCATCAGCTGTCTGGGTTTCCTGGCCTATGGCTTTATCGGCCTGGGGAAATTCGTTGAGATATTTATCCCGTGGGAGGTGATTTCACCTTACATCCCCTTTGATGTGCCGCCGGAGTATGTGGCCCATGTTTACGGCATCGTATTCACACTTTTCGCGATGTTCTACGCCATCCTCGGGGGGATGACCAGCATTGTGTGGGCCGATGTGGTGCAGTATACCATTATGACTGTTTCAGCCGTGGTGATCGGGATCATTGCGATGAAGGCGCTTTCCCTGCATCCCCTGGTTGTGCCGGAAGGATGGATGAACCCGTTCTTCGGCGCGAGGCTGGACCTGGACTGGACCGGGATCATCGATGAGGTGAATGAGAAGATCGCCAGCGACGGCTACTCTCTTTTCAGCATATTTTTTACCATGATGCTTTTCAAGGGGATCCTGGTCAGTGCCGCCGGACCAGCACCGAACTACGACATGCAGAAAATTCTCTCCTCCCGCTCCCCGAAGGAGGCGGCCAAGATGTCGGGTTTTGTTTCCGTGGTTCTGATGCCCTCCAGGTATTTCATGATTGCCGGTTTCGCCGTGCTCGGACTGCTGTTTTACGACCGGCTCGACCTGGTGGTGGGGAACAGGATTGATTTCGAGCAGATCCTCCCTTCAGCCATCAGTGAATTTGCCCCGGTGGGACTGATGGGGCTGCTGCTGGCCGGATTGCTGGCAGCATTCATGTCGACCTTCGCGGGCACACTGAATGCGGCACAGGCTTACCTGGTGAATGACATTTATATTAAATATTTGAAACCGACCGCCGGCGGGAAGGAGGTCAGCCGGGTCAGCTATATCACCGGTATTCTGGTTGTGGCCGTCAGCATTGTGTTCGGGATTTTTGCCCTGGATGTGAACAGCATCCTGCAATGGATCGTCTCCGCGCTGTGGGGGAGCTATGTGGCCTCCAATGTGCTCAAGTGGTACTGGTGGCGGTTCAACGGTTCGGGTTTCTTCTGGGGGATGGTTGCCGGAATCGTGCCGGCCCTCATTTTCCCTTATGTGTTCGATACCCTCGATCTCTACTATTTCCCCCTGATCCTGGTGATTTCCATTGCCGGCTGCATTATCGGAACCTATGCGGCCCCGCCTACCAACGAGGAAACCCTGAAGAATTTTTACCGGAGCGTCCGGCCATGGGGTTTCTGGAAGCCTGTTCACGATAAGGTGGTGGCAGAAGACCCCGGGTTCAGGAAGAATACCGATTTCTGGAGGGACATGTTCAATGTGGTATTGGGAACGATCGCCCAGACCGCCCTGGTTATTTTCCCTATTTATATTGTGCTGAAGAAAATGGTTCCGCTTACCGTATCCATTGCCATTATTGTGGTATGCTTCATCATCATGAAGAAAACCTGGTGGGACAGGCTTCCGGATGAGAAGCCGGAGCAAAAGCCGCTATAAATCTATTCAGTTGACAGTGTGATTAAAAGATCATGGGACCCGATACGCTTCTTCGATGGAAAAATGAATTGGAACAGGAACTCCTGGGGAACATCCTGCCATTCTGGATGGAATATACCCCGGATCATACGCATGGGGGATTTGTTGGCCGGGTTTCGCATCTGAACCAGGTTGACGGGAGAGCGGACAAGGGTGCCGTCATGCATGCCCGCATCCTCTGGGCCTTTGCCGCTGCATTCCGGATAAAGCAACATACACCCTACCTGGATATGGCCGGCAGGACCCACGATTATATACGGGATTTTTTCATGGACCGGGATTATGGCGGGGTTTACTGGACACTCAATTACCGGGGAGAACCTTCTGTAATGCGCAAACAGGTATATGCAATTGCTTTCACCCTGTATGCCCTTTCGGAATACTACCGGATTACCGGAAATAAGGAAGCTCTCCGGTCTGCCGTCCGGCTGTTCAATGAGATTGAAACCCATGCATTCGACCGGGAGCGGAACGGGTATACGGAGGCACTGTCCAGGGAGTGGAAACGGATCGACGATGTGCGCCTCAGCGGGAAGGATGCCAATTACCGCAAAACGATGAACACCCATCTTCATCTCCTGGAAGCTTATACCAACCTTTACAGGGTATGGAAAGATCCGGATTTGCACCGGGCCCTGGAGAATATCATCATTCTTTTCATCGAGAAGTTTATCGATCCGGAAACATGGCATCTCAATCTCTTCTATGATGAGGAGTGGAACAACCACACCTCCTTCATTTCCTTCGGGCATGATATCGAGTGCTCATGGCTCCTGCATGAAGCGGCAGAGGTTCTGGGGAACCGTGAGCTGACGGAAAGGAGTGCCGGGATTTCCGTAAAAATGGCCCGTCAAAACTTTCAGGGACTGGATGGAAACAGAGGATTATCCTATGAATTGTTTCCCGGAACGGGAAGGCTGGACAGTGAAAAGCACTGGTGGGTGCAGGCGGAAGCGATGGTAGGTTACATTCGCGCGTACCTGCTTTCGGGCGAAACAGAATTTCTGGAGAAATCGCTGGGGATCTGGCAATTCACCAGGGATAATCTAATCGACCGGACCAACGGGGAGTGGTTCTGGAGCGTCGACCGGAACGGGAACCCCGATACCGCCCGGGAAAAGGCCGGTCTGTGGAAATGCCCCTATCACAACAGCCGGGCCTGCATGGAGGGTATCCAATGCATTGAAACAATCCTGGCCGGTCAGGGCAGGTCATAAAAAAAAAGCTTTTTTAAACGTTTTAAATGAACAGGAACGATTTTAAGGAACGCATGGATTTTATCCGGAAGGAGCATGAAGCCCTGCTTTCGCGGAAGAATGAAAGACTTTTCAGTGTGAACGGGATATACAACCGTTACAGGTTCCCGATCCTGACCAGGGATCATGTGCCGTTGGAGTGGCGGTTCGATTTCAATCCGGAGACCAATCCCCGCTTTATGGAACGGAACGGCTTCAATGCCACGTTCAATGCCGGGGCCATCAAATGGAACGGGAAGTACCTGGTGGTGGTCCGTACGGAGGGGAACGACCGGAAATCGTTCTTCGCTGTGGCGGAGAGTCCTGACGGGATCAATCATTTCAGGTTCCGGGATCATCCCGTGACCATGCCCGAAACCGGCATGCCCGATACCAATGTGTATGATATCAGGCTGACCGCACATGAGGATGGATATATTTACGGGGTGTTCTGTACGGAACGAAAGGACCCGGATGCTCCTCCCGGTGACACCAGCAGTGCCGTGGCTGCCGCGGGGATTGCCCGCACCAGGGATATGGAAATGTGGGAACGCCTGCCCGACCTGGTAACTTCCGGCGGACAGCAGCGGAACGTGGTTCTGCACCCGGAATTCATCAACGGGCAGTATGCCTTTTATACCCGTCCGCAGGATGGCTTTATTGAAACCGGGAGGGGAGGGGGCATCGCCTTTGGATTATCCGAAAGCATTGTCAGTGCAGAGGTTAAAGAGGAGAAGATTATCGATCCGAAAGAATACCATACCATTTACGAAGTGAAGAACGGCCTCGGTCCCCCGCCCATAAAGACCCCTGAAGGATGGCTGCATCTTGCTCACGGTGTCCGCAATACGGCGGCCGGCCTCAGGTATACCCTCTACATGTTCATGACCGCCCTCGACGATCCATCCCGGGTAATCCATAAACCGCACGGGCACTTCATGGCTCCGCTGAATGAAGAACGGGTCGGGGATGTTTCCAATGTCCTGTTCAGCAACGGTTGGATTGCCGATGAAGACGGAACGGTTTTCATCTATTACGCCTCTTCCGATACGCGGCTGCATGTGGCCACATCCTCGGTCGAGCAGCTGCTCGATTATTGCTTGAACACGCCTGAAGACGGCCTTCGGTCCGCGGCATCGGTACAGATCGTTAACCGGTTGATTGGTCAGAATATCAGGTACACCGGGAAATGAGAAAGAAGGCAGTCCCGGGACGGCTTATCATGCAGTGATACGCGCATTTTCAGGGGATCAGGAAACAATTCCCAGGATCACCTTCACATGTTGTTTGGTCCCTTTTTCACAGATGGGAACCAGCGTGCTGTCCAGCTTCTTCCCGTTCAGCCGGATCTCCCTGATCCCGGTCGATACATGGTCGGGATTGCTGACCTCAATCCGGTATTCGGCATCCCTGAAGCGGCGGATAACGGTGTATCCGTCCCACTCCTCCGGAATGACCGGGTTGATGAGGAGCCCGTCATAATGGGCCCGTATACCCAGGATATATTGCGTGATGGCATAGAAGTTCCAGGCTGCCGTGCCGGTCAGCCAGCTGTTTTTGGCTTCTCCGGGCCTGTGGGCATCTTTGCCGGCAATCATCTGGGCATATACATAGGGTTCTGTACGGTGCAGATCACTGATCTCCTCCAGGTAGGGGGGACAGATCTTCCTGAAATACTCCCAGGCGGCATTCCCGTTGCCTGTCATGGTCTCGGCAATCATGATCCACGGATTGTTATGGCAGAAGACCCCGGCATTTTCCTTATACCCTTCCGGGTAGGAACTGATTTCGCCGTACCTGACGATATAGCGGGTGAAGGCAGGGTTGTTCAATACGATCCCCCAGGGGCAGTCGAGCCGCTCTTTCACCGAATCCAGCGCCTTCCTGGCCCGCCCGTCTTCCAGTCCGATTCCCGCCATAATGCAAAAGCCCTGGGATTCAATAAATATCTTTCCGTCATCACACATATCACTTCCCACTTTTTCCCCGAAATGATCGTAGGCCCTCACGAACCATGCTCCATCCCAGCCGTGCAGGTCAACGGACCGCTTCATCTCTGCAATATGACCGGCGGCCCGGTCCGCCTCCTCCAGCATGCCAAGTCTTCGGCACAGATCTTCATAAACACCCCCGTAAAGGACGAACATGCCGGCAATAAATACCGACTCCGCAATGCCTCCTTCCCTGTTCTCGGTCGTCTGGAACGATTCTCCCGGGGTTTCTGAGAAACAGTTCAGGTTCAGGCAGTCGTTCCAGTCGGCGCGCCCGATCAATGGGAGACGATGGGGACCCAGGTTGTGGATCACATGGTCAAATGAGCGTTTAAGATGTTCGAAAAGAGTGGCCCGGTTGGACGGGTCGTTGTCGAATGGCACCATCTCATTCAGGATATCCCAGTCACCTGTCTCCCGGATGTATTCATCGGTTGACAGGATCAGCCAGAGGGGATCATCATTGAAATTGCTGCCAATGGCGTCATTCCCCCTTTTAGTCAGGGGCTGATACTGGTGGTAGGCGCTTCCGTCCGCGAACTGGGTGGAGGCGATGTCGATAATCCGTTCCCTGGCACGCCCGGGGATCTGATGGACAAAACCGATCAGGTCCTGGTTTGAGTCCCTGAAGCCCATTCCGCGGCCAATACCCGATTCGAAATAGGAGGCGCTCCTGCTGAAGTTGAAAGTGACCATGCACTGGTACTGGTTCCAGACATTCACCGAACGCATCAGCCTCTCATCGGGATGGTCCAGGCAAAAGACCGAGAGCAGTCCGTCCCAGAACATTTTCAGTCCGGCAAATGCCCGGTCCACATCCTCCGGGGAACGGAACTGTTTCATCATCGCTTCGGCGGGCGCCTTGTTAATGACCTGGTGCGCGGAAAACTTCCGGTCTTCGGGGACCTCTACATATCCAAGGATGAACACCAGCTGTTTTTCCGAACCGGGTTCAAGCTCAATCTTAAGATGGTGGGAGGCTATGGGGGACCATCCGTGGGCATGGGAGTTGCGGGACCGGCATTCGGATACGGCATCGGGAAGGTCAAACCCGTTGTACAGTCCCAGGAAGGATTCCCGGTCGGTATCAAACCCATCGATGGATTCATTGACCGTGTAAAAGGCATAATGGTTACGCCGTTCCCGGAACTCGGTCTTGTTATAGATCGTGGAACCGGAAATCTCTACCTCGCCCGTCGAAAAATTTCTCTGGAAGTTTGCGGCATCGTCGAGGGCATCCCAGAGGCACCACTCCACAAAAGAGAAGAGTGAGAACGACCGCTTCCGGTCGCTTTTATTGGTCAGCCTGACGCTCTGCACCTCTCCTTTGAATCCGGGAGGGACCATATAGAGCACCTCTGCCTCCAGGCGGTCAACCGCTCCCCGGATGATGCTGTAACCGAGCCCGTGCCGGCATTCATAATGATCGAGCGCTGTTTTCACCGGCTTCCATCCGGGGGACCATATTTTTCCGTTTTCATTGATATAAAAATATTTCCCGCCATCATCTGCAGGCACATTATTATAACGGTAACGGGTGATGCGTCTCAGCCGGGCATCCCTGAAGAAGCTGTAGCCGCCGCCCGTGTTGGAGAGAATGGAAAAAAAATCCTCATGGCCCAGGTAATTGATCCAGGGATAGGGGGTCTGAGGTGTGGTAATCACATATTCCCTGCGACGGTCGTCGAATTGTCCGAATTTCATGAATTGGTATAAGATTTAATTTAAGATGTATATTATTTGCACTTCAGTTTTAATGAAGCGGATTCAAGTCCTTCAGATTCTGCTTTCAGGAGCAGGGTACCCGGTTCTTTGCCGGATTTGATTACGGCCAGGCAGAGTCCGTTGAATGCCTTTCTCTGTTCAGCCTTGAAAGACTCCAGGCTGGTCTGCGAACCGTTATCCACCCCGATGATCTCCCCGGGTCCTTCAAGTCGGAAGGATACGGTGTTATCAGCATCAGGGACCGTGAGCCCATTTTCGTCCACGATTTCGACGGTAATAAAGGAGAGATCCCTGCCACCGGCATCCAGTTTCTCCCTGTCGGCGGTAAGCCGGATGCTGGCGGGCGGGCCGGTGGTTTCAACCACGGAGATCAGTTCCTTATCCTGGTAAATTCCTTTTGCCTCAAGCTTTCCTGGTGTCCAGGGCACCCTCCATTGCATGTGCAGGGAACCCCCTTCTTTGGTTTTGACGCCAAGGGATCCCCCGTTCAGGAACAGCTCCACCTCGTCACAGCAGGTGTAGGTCCAGAGGTCCACGGTATCCCCCGGGTTCCAGTTCCAGTGGGGAAAGAGGTGAAGAACCGGCTGGCCGGTCCATTCACTCTGGTACAGATAAAAGGCATCTTTCGGGAATCCGGCCAGGTCAATGATCCCGAAGTAACTGCTCCTGGAGGGCCACCAGTAGGGGGTTGGCTCACCCAGGTAGTCGAAGCCGGTCCAGACAAACATGCCGGAAACAAAATCGTTCCCGTTCATGGTGATGAGGGCTTGCTCATGGGTGGATCCCCACGGCACATGGCAGTTATCGTAGGCTGAACAGGTCTGATCGGCATTCACGGGAGTGAAAGCACTGTCCCATCGAACCGGCCAGACCCGGACCAGGTCGGAGGGCATATCATAGGAACCCCGGGTGGCCAGTGCAGAGGTTGTTTCGGAAGCAATAAAAGGCTGCCCGGGAAAATCGGCGGGTACGTTCCTGAAGTTCCCGAGGTGGTAGTTATAACCGATCACATCGAGCGCCCCGGATTGGATGATGGTATTATTCGGAGAGGCTTCATTGCATCCGGAGGTGATCGGGCGGGTGTCGTCCAGTTCCCTGACAATCGCAGCCAGTTCCCGCGCCATTTCTGTTCCTGTTGAATCCCACTGTTCGATGATTTCGTTGCCAATGCTCCACAGGATAACGGAGGGATGGTTCCTGTCGCGCAGTATGTGATCCCTCAGGTCCCGCTCGTGCCACTTATCCCAGTGAAGATGGTAATCGTATCGTGTTTTCCTTATTTTCCACATGTCAAACGTCTCGTCCATTACCAGGAACCCCATGCGGTCGCACAGATCCAGCAGATGGGGGGAAGGGGGATTATGGGAGGTCCGGATGGCATTACAACCCATCTGCCTGAGCATCTCAAGCTGTCTTTCAATGGCACGCGGATAAGCTGCGGCACCCAGGCATCCCAGGTCGTGGTGGTTGCATACCCCCTTCAGCTTCAGGGGCGTTCCGTTAAGATAAAACCCGGTTTCCGCATCGAATACGAAATCGCGAATTCCGAAAGGGGTCTCCACACGGTCCACCAGGCGGCCGGCGGAATGGATTTCGGTGACCAGGCAATAGAGTGTCGGGTCCTCCGTGGACCAGAGCAGCGGATCGGTAACCGTGAGTTTCTGAACGGCTTTTGTTTTTCCGTCCGCCTCCAGGGGATAATCGTCCGATGATTCAGCAATCCGCCTCCCGCCTGCATCCCGGATGGTTGAAGTGAGGGTGGCATCGACGTGCTCTCCGTTTCTGTTTATGATTTCTGTACTGACTTTTACCACGGCAGATTCATCTGAAACTTCCGGGGTGGTCACAAAAATCCCCCACGGGTCCACGTGGACACGGCCGGTGATAACCAGCCTTACATCGCGGTAAATACCGGATCCCGAGTACCAGCGGGAATTGGGCTGCAGGGAGTTATCCACCTTAACCGCAATGACGTTCTGTTCCCTTCCCTGGTTCAGGAACGGGGTGAGCTCATAGCGGAAAGAGATGTAACCGTAGGGGCGATCGCCCAGCCGGTGCCCGTTTATCCACACCTCACTGTTCTGGTAGACACCGTCAAATTCAATAAAAACAAGTTTCCCGGAGCTGTTCTCAGGAAGATTGAAAGATTTCCGGTACCAGCCGGTTCCTCCCGGAAGGGCCCCTCCTCCCGGCGTGGCAGGATGATTGGGACTGAAATCTCCTTCAATGCTCCAGTCGTGCGGAAGGTCAATCCGGCGCCAGGAGGCATCGTCGTATTCTCCTGCAGAGGCATCGATGGTATCGCTGAGCATGAAAAGCCAGCCGTCGTTGAAGAGGCTGGTTGTGCGGGGGGATTGTTTTTCGGTCGTACATGACATCATGACCAGGAGGAGACAAAACATCCCGATCGGCAGGTTCAGGCGGATTTTCATTTAAGTGTTTTTTGGTTTGTAAAAGAAAAATAATGAGTTATAAATTTATTTATAATTTTAAGCTTTTAAAATAACAACTCAATGAAAAAAAATCTGATGATCCTGGTTTGGCTGATACCGGCCTTTTTTATGAATCCGATTACTATGTTGTCTCAGGAAGAAAACACAATGGAAGGGATATGGACTGAGGGGAACAGATTCGTCAAAGAATCGGGGGAAACCATCCTCTTTCAGGGGGTGAACTTTTCCGATCCCCATGTACTCGACAGCAAAGGGAGGTGGACCAGGGCCCATTTTGAGGAGGCTCAGAAGTGGGGATCCAATATTATACGTTTACCGGTTCACCCCTGGGCATGGCGCGAAAGGGGTGAAGAAAGTTACCTGGAATTGCTGGATCGCGGTGTGGAATGGGCGCGTGAGCTCGGGCTCTATATCATTCTCGACTGGCACTCCATCGGGAACCTGAAGGAGGAGAAGTTTCAGAACAAGGGGTATATCACCACGCTGGAAGAAACCAAAAATTTCTGGCGTGCCGTATCGGGGCGGTACGCGGGTGAGCCGGCCGTTGCCATGTACGAACTCTTCAACGAACCGACCATCACCGGGGAGCGGTTCGGGGAGATGACCTGGGCGGAGTGGAAAGCAATGAATGAGGAGATGATCCGCCTCATCAGGGAGCATCATCCCCGGGCGGTCATCCTGGTGACGGGATTCGACTGGGGTTATGATCTGACCCCGGTCCGGACGGATCCTTTCGATGAACCGGGAATCGCCTACGTGAGCCATCCCTATCCGCAGAAGCGGGAAGCGCCGTGGGAAGAAAAATGGGAGCAGGACTGGGGCTTTGTTGCAGAGGACTACGCTTTAATCCTGACCGAAATCGGGTTTGCCCTGGCCGATGAGAAAGGGGTCCATGTGCCGGTTACGGGAGATGAAACTTACGGGAGGGCCATTGTGGACTATGCTGCAGGAAAAGGAATTTCCTGGGTGGTATGGTGTTTCGATCCCGATTGGGCGCCCTTCATGTTTACCGACTGGAACTACACTCCCACGCGTCAGGGTGTGTTCTTCAAAGAGGTGATGACCGGCGGGGGGAATTAACCTTGTACCTATTTTACGGTCTGATCCAGCGGCATTCCCAGTTTCTCATAGAGTCCTCTCCGGGCGGATTTGTCACCGTCGAGCACTTTGCGGGCATAACCCGCCACTTCCACGGCCACTTTCCTGGGGACCACAATGACCCCATCGCCGTCGGCGACCACCACATCGCCCGGACAGACCAGGACCCCGCCTATGGAAACGGGACGGTTGACCGATTCCAGTTCGTTCCGGCCGGGACGGATCCCCCTTCCCTTTTTTCTCAGATAGAGAGGGACCCGCTCCAGTCCCACCTCATCGGTATCCCTGGCAGAGGCATCGGTTACCACCCCAACCGCTCCATGGTCCTTCCAGTTCAGGATGTTGTTTGAACCAATGGACCCGATGTCCTTCTCCTCCACATCGTCGATTACAATGACCACCCCTTTGTGGATAAGAGGAACGAATGCTTCCGGTGAGAAGTTCCCGTAGAAATGGCCTTCCCACCCGGAGAAATCCTCGCCCGGTTCAGGCCGGTCGGATTTCTGGGTGGGTACATAGCGGGCTGTGAGGGCCACCCCCCTGATGATGTGTGACAGGGATTGGTAATCGATCCAGGCAGGGTGAATGGCTGGGTCAACCAGACCGGTATTCGGAAGACCCGCACGGTCCATCCCGTCGGAAACATCGGCTACCCGGAGCCCTTCGTAAAGCCTGAGCAATTCAAGATCTTCGGCTTCCGTGTACCACCTGCTCTCAATAAAGTTATATCCGCAATCTAGCGTATCCGGTGCTGCATTCTGGGCCAAACCGTTCATCATTGCGAGAAATGCTAAAAGTGCTGTCAGGAAAGATGTTTTCATAAAAAATAATATTTATTATTCAAGATAGGTTAATTTTTTAGCGCATGCTTAAAATCTTCCGCAAATTTTTCGTTCAGCTTGAAAAATTTTTCTAAATTGCCCTTCACACTTAAAAATTCTTAATCTACTAATCGTCTAACTAAAACTACAGCTATGAGGTTAAAACTACTTTTTCTAATGCTTTTTGTATCCGGAGGCCTGCTGATGGCCCAGGATACGATTAAAACCCTGATCATTACCGAGGCAAAGCTCGACAGGGCCGAACAATCCTACGCGGAGATCACCAATGTGGGGACCGAAGCGGTAAACCTGTCAAATTTTGAATTCGGAAGAATCAGTCCGTGGAACGGTCTGGAAGATCCAAATGTGGAAGATCGTCTCTGGCCGGTTTATTGCCCCCAGCCCAATAACCAGGTCATTGTAAGATTACCTGACGTGACGCTGGCTCCGGGGGAATCCTACGTGATTGCCGCCGTGTCGGATTACACGGAGGAAGCGTATGCCCGGGATGTGGATAAAATGGGTTATTCACTTGACTGGACGGATTATTTCGTGAATCCCAGGATGATGAAGCTGATCGACCTGGAAGTGCATATCAAGGAATCAAAAACAGGCGATCCGACGGACAGCATTTCACAGAGCTCCAACCGGCTTCTCAACTATCCCTCTGTAATGGAAACATGGAATGGCCGGGATGTATGGTACATCCGCCATCATATCTCCGCAACGGACTCCGCCGTGGTCGACCAGGTCGGGGGAACAGTGATTGACGCTGACAATACTTTTCCGGACGGAGGCCGTCATGCTGTGGCCGGTGTTCCGGCAGCCACCAATACCTGTTACCTGATCAGAAAGCACAGCGTAACACAGGGGAACCTGACTTTTGTTCAGGGAGTGGATATCACCGATTCGGAATGGATCCCCATTCCTTTTCTCTTCAGGGATAATTACCAGGAGCGCTACCGCGGTCCGCTCTGGACGGTGGGTAACCATGTGAATGCCACACTGGATGAGAGTACCCTGGTCTCTGACAACCCGGAAATCGATGTGGATTTTGCCCAGAAGATCCTTACGGTACCCTGGGGCATCCGGAACAACGATTCCATCATGTACCAGTTCCATTATGTCCCCGGTCTGGCCTGGCATTACGATTATGCAGAATCCCATGAGGATTCGGCTTTCTCCTCGATCAGAACCGGCGATGTCCTTACCGTGTATGCCTGCGGCAATACCCTGCAGACAGGAGTTTTTGCCCTTCAGGTACTGCCCCCGGCCGACAATGAGGCCAGGGTGGTTCCCAAATATCCCCTCAATGGGGATGGATTTTATGAGAATGTATTATTCACGGTGTATGAGGTAACGGATGGAGATCCGGTAATTGATACCATCAGCGAAGTTCCGTTTGCCTGCCGGGTGGACTCTCTCATGAAATACCTGGAACTGCCGCCCAACGCCTTCGGCTGGGAGATCGTCTGGGTCGACGGAACCGAACGGGTGGATCTGAAATATGGCGACCTGCTTAGAATCACGGCAGGTGACGGCTCCACTGTAAAGGATTATTTCCTTAAGGTACAGGATTACAGGCCGTCGAGGCAGGCCGATATGAGCTCCATCACCTGGCCCGATATTCCGGACTGGCTGAGGGGACTGTATGGATGGACCGGGGATACCATCCCCAATTTCAGCCGGGGTGTGACCAATTATATCGTTGAGTTACCGGCGGATGTTTCGGGGATACCCGGACTGGTCGGGAAGACACTGGACGAGAACGCCAAACTGGAAGTCACCCGGGCAACCAGTCTTTCCGGTTCCGGAGCCAGCCGGACAGTAACTTTTAAGAGCATAGCCGAGAACACCACCACCACCAAGGAGTATACCGTTCAGCTCAACAAGCAGAAAAGGCCGGATGATATTCAGCCATGGGCCGCAGAGCCGTTTATTTCCCAATTTGTATGGCAGGAGCAGTGGGCGAATGCATTCATGGAGGTCTGCAACCCTGGTACGGAGATCATTGATATGAGCCATTACATGTTTTTCTTCGGCTACAATGATAATCCCGCCAATGCCATATTGGGTGCCTCCGGGGCAGGGGATTACGGTAGCCGCTACAACAAGTATATTCCCGGCAGGATATGGCCCGATACGGCAGTTTGGGAAGCCGATCCGGGCAAGTGCATCGTGGATGGGACCGTCAGCACCATTGTGTACCCGGGAGAGGTATTTGTGCTGACAGACATTCGTGGCTGGGGTATTGCTTATGGCGGAGGCGGATTCGGAGAAGGCAACTGGCCGGCCGAGAACGTCGGTGATGTTCACTTCGGCAAAAACTGTCCCTGGGAGTCTCCGCCCAATAACTGGAGTGCCCTGCAGCAATGGTCAGGTGCCCGGTACTATCTCTACAAGATTGTCGGGGAAGGCGGCGACTCGGTGCGGAACGGTACCAAAGCGGCCAATGATCCCGATGACTTTATGTTGATTGATGTCCTAGGTGCTCCCGGAGATGCCGCAATGGTAATTGGTGGCCGGGCCATTCAACAACTTGAAGGATATACCCGGAAGCCACAATATTACCAGGGAAAACCCGGTATTGGAGAATCGTTTGGTACCGATGCCGAGAGCAGTGAATGGACGATGGTGAACAGGGATTATTTCAACTCCATCAATGTTTGGTGGCCCATGGATATTCTGAGGGTGACCGACGGGATAGGCTCGCACTTCATGTTTGAAGTGACGGTCTACAAATCAACGGTTTCCTCCCTGGTATATAAAGTTACGGAAGGATTCTCGATGGATGAGGAGATCAGGGGTGCCACAACGGGTACGACCGTTAATCAGTTCCTGGGCAACATCGATAAGGCCGATGAGGGACAAACCCTCATCTTTAAATCCGGCGGAAATGAAATCACCGGGGATGCCGTTCTCACACACGGCGATTCGCTGGTGGTCATCAGTGCGGATCAGAACAATACCAGCAGGTATTTCATCGAAGTTACCGACCAGGGTCTGAGCGATGATGCGGTACTGGTATCAACCGAGTATACCATCACCCTGGATCCGGCAACGGTCGGAGGATTTGACCTGGGGACCACCCTGAAGGATGTGATCGAAGGCGTTACGGTACCGGCAGGTGCCGCTATGAATGTGATTGATGCGGATGATGCTTACGTGGCTACGAAAACGATCAACCTGCTTGATACAACCTACGTGGATGTTCTGGCTACCGCCGATATATTCTTTGAGGTGATTGCCGAAGACGGGGAGACAAAAATCACATACCAGCTCAAGCCGAATGGTTCAGCTTCAGATGCCTATGTTACTTCCATCATCTACGAGGTGGATCAGGACCGTTTGCTTATCAAGAATATCCCGATGGGAACGGCCGTCAGCAAATTCTTCATGAACCTTGTTCCTGCCGAAGGAGCATCCATTGTGCTGCTGGATAAGATGGGCCATGAACGGGCGCTGGGAGCCGTGGTCAGGGATGACAGGCTGATTGTTACGGCTGCCGATGGTGTTACAACCAACACCTACTATCTGACCCTGCTGGATGAACCGGCCAATTACCTGGCCTATGTGGTTTCCGATGTCTATATCGTAGACCAGGAGGCTATGGAAATTTCCGGTTCCGCCGTGACCGGTGCGGTGAATGTCGGCGATTTCATGGGTAACCTGACGCCTGCCGAGGGCGCAACGATGGAGACGCAGAATGAAACAGGAACAGCCAAGCTGAATACCGATTTGCTCGCTGATAACGATGTTCTGCAGGTAACTGCAGGTAACGGTATCAACATGGTTGTATACTCGATAATTCTTGACCATACCGGAATGAAAGAATCTGCTGCCGACGGCGTTAGGATTTATCCGAACCCGGGCAACGGACAGTTCTTTATCGAGGGTGCCGAAACAGGTACGAGGGTGACCGTATACAACACCGTTGGTGTGGCCGTTAAGAGTATGATTATGTACTCCGGAACGGAAATCCTCTCATTGGATGATCAGCCCGACGGACTCTACTTCTTTACCATCGCTGATGGTGAAAAGGTGATTGGCCGTTACAAGGTCATCAAGAAATAAACCCTCATCTAAACATTTGACAGTAAGAGCCTGGAAACAGGCTCTTACTTTTTATATTAATTGAACACAGGAATGTACAACCGATCTATAATTGTGCGGAGAAAGATATGCTTACTGCTTGGTTTTCTGATTTTGGCTACAGGGGATTTGAACGCACAGATAACACCGCATCAGGCTGCTGAGCTGATGCGGAAGGGAATCAATCTCGGGAATACACTGGAACCCCCTGACGAAGGCGGATGGAACAATCCCCCGGCCCAGGAATACTATTTCGACCTATACAAACAGGCCGGATTCGACGTCGTGAGAATTCCGGTCAGGTGGGATGAGCATACCGGTTACAATGCTCCCTATACGGTCGAAAAAGCCTGGATGGATCGTGTGGAGCATGTGGTGGACTGGGGACTGGAACGGGACCTTTTTATCGTGCTGAATACCCACCATGAAGAGTGGATCAAGGCCAATTATTCCAACCCGGAATACCGGGCACGGTTCGACAGCATCTGGTCCCAGATAGCTTTCAGGTTCAGGGATAAATCCGAAAAGCTGATTTTCGAAATCATCAATGAACCTTACGGACTCACCCAGTCCCAGAATAATGAACTGCACCAGCGGGTGCTTTCCATTATCCGGAAAACCAATCCGGTGAGGCTGGTGGTCATACAGGGCCACCGGTGGGGCGGATCGGATGAATTGATCACCATGGCCGTCCCGGAAGATGATTACCTGATCGGTTCGTTTCACTCCTATGATCCCTGGCCCTTCGGACTCGAAGGAACCGGGTCGTTCGGTCCGGCCGAGATAGTCGCCTTACAGGAAAAATTCTCCTCGGTGAAGGCCTGGTCGGATCAACATAACATCCCTGTGCTCCTGGGCGAGTTTGGATGCCACAGGGATGCGGATTATAATCTTCGCATGAAGCATTACAAGACTTATGCGGATCTTTCGGCAACCCACGGTTTCATTCCCTGTGCATGGGATGACGGCGGGAATTTCCGGATCATGGAACGACAGTCCGCCGGCTGGAATGAAATAAAGGATATCCTGGTTCATTCGCCCCTGAATGCACCCGCTAACCCGAAATGTTCCATTGTCCGGGATACAGTCATCCAGCTTCAATGGTCCAACCTGACCAATGACCACGACAGCATTGTTATTGAAAGAAGGGTATCCCTCTCCGGATTCACAAAATATGCCGACCTCTCACCGGATGCCAATACCTTCCTGGATGAGAACCAGGTTGCCAACCGCTATTATTATTACCGGGTTATTGCGACTTATATCGACAGCATCTCACTCTATTCCTACCCGGTAAGAATTTTCCTGGAGGAGTATATACCCGGGGAACGGGGATACTACCTGGGAAGCCCCCTGGATATTCCGGGTGTCATTGAAGCGGAATATTTTGATCTCGGCGGGGAGGGGATTGCCTATCACGATACGGATCCGCTCAATATGGCTAATGGACTCAGGACAGATGAGGCGGTCGATATTTACAAAATTTCGGACGGGATCTATTATATCGGTAACGCCTTTCCGGGGGAATGGGTTGAGTATTCAGTGGAGGTCGAAAGAGCAGGGAAATATGACCTGGACATTTACCTCTCGGCCCTCCTGGATGGGGGCCAGTTTCGGGTCGATGTCGGGGAAACCCGGTCGGATACGCTTGAATCGATCAGTTCGGGAAGCTGGCTTCAGGCCGTTCCCGTAACAGCCAGCATGAATCTGGAAGCAGGAGAACAGGTCATGAGATTCAGTGTGATCAGTGAACCGCAGTTCCAGATCGACCGGTTTGAATTCAGATTGAACACGGTCTCCACAGGTCCGCCTGAACCGGCCCATGATGAAATGTCCGTCTTCCGGGATCTCAGGGGGGATATCGTTATCCGTCTCTCCCCATCATCAAAGGCCTCGGGTATTGGGATCTACAGTTTATCGGGGTGCCTGGTAAAACGTATGAATATGGTTCCGGGAGGGTCGGTTTGCCTCGGACCTTCGGAACTGCCACCGGGAATCTATATCGTCAAAGCGGTTGGGAAGGGTATAAACAGTAAGGTTATTCCCTTGTTCTCAAAGATTCTTATCAATCAAAATAGTTGATGTACCAGTTGTTTTCATCCAGAAGGAAGTTATACATCTCCTCCCGTTTTCCGGCCGGGAATTTCGATGATACGATTTCTGCAAGAAATGATGGATCGTTCCGGCGTTTGGCAACGCGCATCAGGTCGTAGAACCGCTCCCCTTCAAAAGCCAGTTCCCGCGCCTTCTCATGGAGAATCTGCTCCTCCAGGTACTCCTGTTTGCCAATGAAATTACCGGTCAGGTCGATGTAACCGGTGATCTTGTTGGTGAAAGGGTCATGGAGATAATTGATATTGGCCACAGAAATTTTATCGCTGGTTCCGCTCAGGCCCACCCTTCCGCGTATGCCTATCTCCGGCCTGCTGGCAACCTGACCGTAATAGATGCTCCCGTCATTCACCAGGCCCAGTGATGCGTCGATATTTTCCTTGATGATGCCGTTCTGGTCATACCTCCAGTAGACAAAAATTTCGGCCATGTAGAGGTGGATTCCCCCTGCCCGGTAAATGATGTAATTGGCATCATGGCTGTAACGGTTCTTGCCCACGGAATACTTATATACAATCGTATCCATATTCTCCATGATGATTCTTGAACTGCGGTCGTCCCCATCTCTCCTGAGCATAATCATATTTTCGTACTCTTCGCTGGTGATGCTGACCCCGTTTTTCCTGGCATAAAGGAAAGAGGCCCCGATGCCCCGGTAGAAATCCGAGGGGATGCCCGGGAAAGCCATCCTGGTTTTTGAAGGATTGACATTATCGTACAGATATACCTGGTTTCTGAAGACCGATTCCCATTTCAGGATCGCCTGGTAGGTCGGTTTGAGCATGTACTGATTGGGGATCCAGGGTTCAAAGAGTTCCTGGAACCGGTTCTGCTGGAAGTAGGTTTTGCTGAACCAGATGGTATAGATATGCTCTTTGTTGTCGATATCCGAGAAAATGTTTGCCCACCCTCCGTAACTGAAGCTGTTGGTAACATGGTACCGATAGGTTTCGGAGGTATTGCGCATAATGATCCCGAAATGGCGGGCCGCCCGGACCAGGTCTCCCTGGGTCAGGTACATATGACCGAGCAGGGCGTGCAGGGCCCAGTCGTTCCATATGGTAATTTCCCAGGTTACATCGTTATTGTCGATATAGTGATTGACCCCGACTGCTTTCACATCGTTTTCAAGCTGGTTTATGAAATGATCCAGCACCAGGTCCAGGTCGTAATACCGTTTTTCCAGCTCGAACGGCTCATTGAGAAGGGTGTCGTTCTGATATCCATCCCTGTTGAATATGATATGGACGCTGTCGGTGTAGGTGCCGGGGGATTCCACGTATTCCTCTATCTCTTCTATAGTGGTGAGGGATTCATGGATATAGGGGATTTTCCCATAGATCCTGACCGCATTGAAATAGGCCCAGGCCCTCATGCACAATGCCTCTCCGTAAAGCCTGTCGTAATTGGTGATGGGACTCTCCGGATCCAGGATTTCCGGATGCTCGGTTTCCAGTACGTGAATGAAGTTATTGCAGGCTGCAATGAGCTTGAAGAAGTTGGTGGGAGATGCATACCGGTTGGTCCTGGAGGGATTGAAATTGTATATCTCAACAAGATCGGCATCGGCATTCGGAGTGATTTCCAGCAGGTCCCCGCGCAGTTCTCCGAGCACCAGTAACTGTTCGACCAGGTCCTGTTGCAGGCCGTACAATCCCATTTCGATCGACCGGTATTCGTACCAGTCATCGTATAGCTTATCCTCCGTGATGGCAAGTTCCTGTTCGGGATTCATGAATTTTTCGCATGACGGAAAAAACAGGAGTGCCGCTGAAAAGGTTAACAGCCAGGAACCGTATATCAGAAATTGCTTCATGGTTTATCTCTTTAAATTCCTTATAATCCTAAATTGATCCCGAGGATAAATTGCCGCGGAATCGGGGTTAATCCGTAATCCACCCCCTGGTAAAACTGGGAGAAGGAAGATGAAAATTCCGGATCGTATCCCAGGTAATTCGTAAGGGTCAGTATATTATTGGCTGAAACATAAAACTCGGCACTCTTGAACACCTGGATCCGGGATGGGAGCCTGTAGCTCAGCTTCACAAACTTCATCCTGAGAAAGGAGCCATCTTCAATCCAGCGGGAGGAAAAACTGGCGTTCCCGGCCGGATCGTTCCACAGCGCCCTGGGCACATCCGTTTCCTGCCCCTCATACTGCCACCTCCTGAGCACATGGGTGCTCTGGTTTTCCAGTCCCGACATTTTTTCGTTTTGCGAACGGACATAGTTGAATACTTCATGGCCGTATATAAACTGCAGGGAAGCACTCAGGGTGAATCCTTTATAGGAGAATGCATTGAATATTCCACCGTAATAATCTGGCATGGGAGACCCGATAATGGTTTTGTCGAATTCATCGATCACATGATCGGGAACGCCTCCGGGTCCTGAGATATCTTCAAAGATGGCATCCCCTGCACCGAACGGAATTCCCCTGGCATTCACCAGCCCTGCGGCGGCGGCTTCTTCCTGCGTTGAGAAGACCCCTTTAAATTCAAGTCCGTAGAAGCTGTGTGCCGGGGAGCCGACCTGGTTGATCTTTTCAGCACCGGGAATGGCATATACCATCCGGTCTGTTTTAAGATAGGTCACCTCGTTCGCTACAGATGAAAGATAGATATTGAGGTCCCATTTGAAATCCCGGAGGTCAACCAGCCTGGCAAATGTTCCGACCTCCCAGCCCCTGTTTTGCATGCTTCCCCCGTTCTCGATGATATATTCATAACCCAGGTAGGATTCCACGGGGGTATAGATAATCATGTCGTTGGTTGTGGCTATAAAGTAATCCACATCCAGTCTCACCCTGTTCCCGAGAAAAGCCAGGTTCAATCCCCAGTCCAGCGTGGTTACCTTTTCATAGGTCAGCCTTTCATTGGGAATAAGTGCCGGGTAGAGGCCCACCGTTTCCCTGAATTTCACCGGTGCATAGTAATTGGTGGCGGTGGATTCTCCGAAATCGTCATTCCCTGTTTGTCCGGCCGTAAACCGCAGTCTGAAATCTTCCAGCCATTCCAGGTTTTTGAAAAACCCTTCATTGGATACCCGCCAGGCGACTCCCCCGGAATAGAAGAGTCCGTATGGCACATTTCCCAGCATCAGGGTGTTGTCCGCAAATTTTCCTATCCGGGAGGAACCATCGAGCATCACGCTGGCATTGAGGAAATATTTATCCCGGAAGGTATAGGTAAGATGTTCATACAGGGAGGTCCAGTTCCAGATCCTGTTGTCGCCGCCAATTTCTCTCAGATTGGACTGACCATCCTGCAAATCCCTGTATTCATCATTCTCATGTGCATTTTTTGTAAGTCCCCAGTCCATCTGGTACCTGTTGTTCATCAGATATAAACCGGTGTTGGATGATAAACGGTGGCTGGTTCCGAAAAAGCGGTTAAATCTCAGATAGGTATTATTGTACAATGAAGTCAGATCGTTATTCATTCCCTTGGAAACATTGAAAGCCTCCTGGTCATAATAGAGTTCCATACCCCGGTTGGGTTGAAATATCCGCTCTTTAAGAACATCATAATTAAAGCTGAACTTACTGACTACCGAAAGGCTCCTGTTGATGGTTCCCTCCAGGCCCAGGCTTGCAATAAAGCTGTAATTGTTATTATAGGCCTCATAATTTTCAATGGTAGCCAGCGGATTGCTGATCCCGATCTCATCGACCTCCGACAGGATGAAGGTTTCCCGGCCCTCCACGTCATACTGGTAGGGGTTCAGCAGGGGAGATTTTGCCAGGCTGGTGAGAATCGGACTGGTTTCCCTGACGACGGCTGACTCCTTGAGCCTTGAATTATTGTAATTAAGGGATACGCCCGCGTCCATCTTCAGCCAGGTGAAAATATTCAAACGGCTGATAAAGCGAAGGTTATATCCCTGGTAGCCGGTGTTCTTAATGGTGCCGTCACTGTTAAGATAGCCGAACGACAAACCGTAACGGGCAATTTCATCGCCACCCTTTACCTTGATGTTCAGGTCATACAGCAAACCGTTATTGAATATCAGTTTCTGCCAGTAGGTGTCGTGCAGGTAATTGATATAGCCCTCCTCATCGGGTTCAAGGAAGAGGTTGGGATACAGCTCCCTGATATCCTCCTCGATCGCTCCGGAGGAGAAGAGCACTTCATTAATCAGGGTTTTATGCTGCCCTGCATTCAGCTGGGGTATCAGATTGGACGGAGCGAGTGAATAGCCGGTCCGGAGGTTCACTTCAATGGAGGTTTGTGTGACACTCGGGTCGAGGGTTTCAACCAGTATAATCCCGTTGGATCCCCTGGAACCGAATACCGATCCGACGGCCGGATCCTTATATATATATGTTTTGGATATGTCAAACGGATTGACTCCCATCAGGGCATTGTACTCATACCCGGCGAGGTTCGAACCGAAAATGCCGTGGGAGACAATGGGGATACCATCCACGAAATAGACAGGCTGGTTGGAGGCATGCAGAGACCTGACTCCCCTGAGCGTGGTTGCGGCGCCGCTCCCGGGCATTCCGGAACTGTTTACCACATGCATCCCGGTTATTTTACCCTGCATATACTGGTCGAGGGAAAGCGAAGAGGTCTGATACATATCATCGGTGACCAGTTCGGAGAATGCAGGCACGATATCCTTCCTGGGAAGCTGTCGTGCAACCAGGCTGACAGGATCATCTCCCGACAGCAAATCCACCGGGGTAAGGGTTATTACCAGGGTATCCCTCCGGTTCAGGTAAACTCTCCTGACTTTGTAGCCGGCAGCCGGGGAGATGATCAGCCACTCTTCACCGGTGGTACCGGAAAGGGTGAAAGTTCCGTCCTCGCCTGTTAAGACCGGCATCATGGAAGATTCCTCGATGCTGACCGAAACATTGGGGAGCGGGTCATTACTGCCCGATTTTACCACGCCGGAGATCATTCCCGGATCCTGGGCCCGTATCTGAAGAATCCCGAAAGCAAAAATAATGGAAGACAGGATTAGCTTCCTGAACCGCTCCGATGCCGATATCCTTACAACCTGTTTCATTTAATCCGGTTTTAATTTTTAATCATTGAAAGGAAAGAATTCAATATAATCGATCACCAATCCCTCTTTAATCACATTGATTGCATCACCCGGTGAGGGGCCTTTATAATCAAACCGGATCATGGTCTGACCGTAGTCCAGTTTGTGTTCAATCCAGCAGTCGAACCGGTTATACCCCCCTTCTCCGCGGTAGGCCCCCTGGTACACGCTCCACCAGACTTCCCGGTTGCGGACGTAATCATAATAATCCATGGTCATCACCAGCTCATCGTTCACATAGATATCATAGACGCCTCCTGTATACATGTTCGTCCGGACCACCATCAGGTATTTTCTCGGGAACAGGTTCTCCACATTAAACTCCAGGCTATACGTACCGTCGTAGCCTTCGGTGAAGAGCACCCTTACCGTGGAATCGTTTGATGCTTTGGGAAGATATTCCCTGAAAGGAGGAAAGGATGCATCACTGGTAACGGTTGCCTTGTCCGGGTCCCATGAAAACTTGTTGAGACCGGTTCTGAGGAGTAACCATTCAGCTTCAAACCTGTAGGAGGTTGTATAAAGGGTATCGGGAATATGAAATTCCTCGTAGTTATAGGCATATCCATTGCTGCACAGGATTTTATTGGCCGGCATATAATCGATGACCACGCTGTCACCCAGGATATTCTTCATTTTAAGGGTGTCCTTGTGTGCGGGCAGGATAAATTCATGTTCCTCAATCATGTTCTCAAAGACACCATGCTCGAGCAGGAAAGGAATCAGTACTTCGTTTTGCCAGACAAGCGGGATATCGGTATGGTCCTGGTAAACATCACCGAGCGCATCCGCCATCTCATCGAGTGCGGCATTGTAGTCATCTTCCAGGGGAAAAACGACGGTTGCAGTCTGGAACCGGAACTCTTCACTGACCGGAAAGAACTCATCCTCGAATTCATTAAACCTGATGGCAACCGTGTCGTAGATGGTGTTGCCGAATTCATCAAATCCCAGGGGACGGCTTTTCGTTTTATCTAGGATGATGGAATCCTTGCTGTCGATGTAATTTTTAAGAACCGGGTTATTGATGGCGTAATATTCATAAAGGTTCGGCCTGGGTAAAGCCACGCGATCCATGATAAAGAATTTTCCGTTTCTGTACAACGGGCTTTCATAGGTCAGCTCTATGCCGTCGAGGGTGCTGCCGGCCGAGGTTCGCTCAAACAATGCAAATTTTTCACTGAAGGTCTGGATCTTCCTTTTCCCGTTTATATTCATCGATTGAATAAAATGGAGGGAGATATGGTAATCAATTATGGAGCGGGTTACGGTTCCTGTGTCCAGAAGATTGTTGAAGGCCTCATCAGCAGGGATAAAAAGGGTATAGGGATCATCCCCGAGAAAGAGGGTATCGTATTTGAAATCTTTGATATATCCCGCAAACAGGGAGAGATTTTCATCCTTCTGGATGACATCCCAGATGTTCAGGTCCACGGTCTCGGGCTGATCATAATAATGCGCATCCCAATCCTTCCTTTCACAACTGAACAGCAGGAAGGAGAATATTAAAATTATTGCAACGATTCTTGAATCCATCTTTTCAATTTTTAATTGGGTTCGAACCTGATGTAATCCCAGTTGAGTTCACCCGGAATCAAAGACCTGACTTCAATGATATGCTCTGTGTATTCCATGAAGGTGATATCTCCGAGTTCAATCTGTGCAAATGGATTTCCCGGACTTCCTCCCGTTGAGAGGTCAACCAGTCCTCCGAATTTTTTACCATCGATAAAGACTTCAACCAGGGCATTCTCTGAACTGTAGGCTTCTGCACCGAACAGGACCGTATAGGTTCCCTGCACAATTTTCGGGCTCAGATAGGAGATCGAAAAGTCTCCGTCGAGAAATAGATAGTCCTGGCTCCATGCCGGATGATTTTCGCTGGCTTCCTTGACATAAAAAAGATCCGGTCCTGTCCAGGTGATATATTGAAGTGCGGATGGGTCCTCGATGAGATATTCTCCCGGTTCTTCACCCAGCTCCCTGAAGAGCGGTTCCTCCAGGAACTGGAAAGTCTGGATCTGCCTTGACGGATTAACCTGCCGGAGGATCTGATCGATCATATGAATGGCACCGCTTCGGGTGATGATATTGCTTTGATCGTAGTAAAATCCCACATAATCCACGATGGTGGTATCCGGTCCGTTTATGATCGTGTCGAATACCTGTTTCCCTTTATTGATAAGAATGTCGAGCCCGATACCATCAATATTTAACGGGATGTTGGAATGGGTGCTGTAATTGGTGCTGACATCCGCAAAATCATCCAGGAACCAAATATCTGAAAGTGCATGGTAGGTTATGAAATTATTGAGGGGATTGGTTTCACTGGTATAGTCATTCTGGCCGGGACTGATGAGTAAAGCCAGGTCATCGAGGGTATTCATGCCGCACCTCTGAAAAACCGAATCATGCTCAAGAAAAAGTGTAAAAGGCTTTTCAGCAGATTCCTCATCCTTCGAATCCAGGTTGAACAGAAATTGCAGTCCGGTTACGTCCACTGCCGATTTGAAAATTGAGTACCCGGGATGATCCACCAGCCAGTCATATGTAGTGTAGGTAACCGGGTTCAGGGCAACGCTGATCACATGTACATATCCGTTCGATGTTTCGATATTGGGTTTGATGACGGGTGACAGGTTATTTATTTTAAAATAGGAGGTGTCGGGTTCCGTCACAAAACTAACGGTGAGGATATCTTCTGAAAG
Source organism: Bacteroidales bacterium (assembly GCA_016936975.1). GTDB lineage: Bacteria > Bacteroidota > Bacteroidia > Bacteroidales > JAFGWU01. The sequence goes on from JAFGWU010000026.1 coordinate 26,679, forward strand.
GGTTCTTTCGGGCAGGGCCCCGAAAGGAAAGTCATCTGTACTGATTCCGCTGTTGACGACGTGATAACGGCTGAGCGTAGAGACGTAGGCATCATCGGCAATCAGATCCTCGAGGGAAGAATAGGTTTTACTCTCCTGGATGAAGCGTTCCACTGCCTGATTGGTTGGCAGGAAGAGGGTATATTCCAGGTTATCCGGGTTGTATGCTCCCACGGTTTTATCGATGCCTCCCGCTTCCAGGATTTTCAGGAAGAGGGAGAACTCCTCAGGATTTTCCTGTACATAATCCAGGATGGTCATATCGATCATATCCTCAAAGCCGGCTTCAACCGGGGTCGGTTCACAGCTTCTGATTCCGGCCATTAAAACACTCAATCCTGTCAGGGTAATCAATATCTTTTTCATTATTAGAAAATGTAATAAGGGTTCTGCACGAGGTTGGGGTTCCGTTCTATTTCAGATTCCGCGATAGGCAAATACCAGCCCAGGGGATTAGTCAGCTTTGTGGCGATGATACGTTTCTGGGTGGATGGTACGTTCGATACGATGATCTCGATCAGCTGGCTTTTCCGGCTGTAATCGTTTCTTCTTCCCATCCTGACCAGGTCGAACCAGCGTTTTCCCTCAAAAGCCAGTTCGAGTGCCCGTTCCTGCAGGATGGCATCTTCATAGGCCGTGGGGGAATCCGGCAGGACCAGGGACGTTACATCGGCCCTCTTCCGGATATCATTAATGATTTCCAGTGCCTCTGCGTACCTTCCCAGCTGGGAAAGGGCTTCAGCCTTCATAAGCAGAACATCGGCCAGGCGGTAAACAATCCAGTTACAACTGTTCTGGATGGATCCGGACCGCACATCCGTTTTATTCCGCCCGACATACTTCCAGATGATATAGTCATCTTCAGCCACTTTTCTGATCGACCCGTCCTGACCACGGACAAATTCCTTTGCGAACTCCACCCCGAACATCTCAATGGCTTTCTGGCTCGGATCATAACTGTAACTGAACCGCTGGGTCATCCCGTAAAGGCTGTTGGACTGATTCAGGTTATCGTTGAACTGGAATTCAAAAATTCCCTCCAGTGAATTACCCGGATAAAACAGTTCAAACCATCTTGCGGATGGCAACAATAAATATTGATCACTGGCTTCTATTCTTTCGACACAGGTGATGACATCCTCGTATTCAAACAGCCAGAGGGCTATATCTGCCATCAGGGCATCAATGGCCGCCTTGGTTGCCCGGCCTCTGATCTCATCCAGGGTCTGGTAACCGTCGGTGGTGGCATATTTCCTGGCTTCTTCGAGGTCGATCAGGAGAAGCCTGAGCAACTCTTCCCCATCCATTTTTCCAGGGTACACCTCTGTATCATCCGTTTCTGTGGGTTCCGTGACATAGGGGACATCCTTAAAGATTCTTACCAGGTAGAAATAGGCGAGACTGCGCAGGAATGTGGCTTCAGACAGATAGCTCTTCAGCTGGTAATCGGTAAAGGTGTTGTCGATCTTCCTCACCAGGGGGGCATTTTTGATAACCTCATTGCAGTAATTGATGACCTGGTAAAACGACGACCAGTTACACAGCCAGTTGTCGGGGTAAATGTTACTTTCTGCGACCATTCTTTCGCCTGGTTCGCCTGACCCCAGGTTCACATCTCCGACAACCATGTCGGCCCTGAGCTCCCCATACCGGAACAACATGTCGTCCATGGATGCCATGGATAAATAGGCTCCCATCACAACGGTCTGAACATCCTCTTTGGTTTTCCAGAATTCCTGTCGGATCAAACCCTGAGGGGGGATCAGTTCCAGCCACTCGTTGCAGGCTGCCAGCAGGGAGAAGGCAAACAGGAGCAGGATGGTTCTAGTGCGATATTTCATGTCTCTTTTCATTAATAGCTTAAATATTAGAATCCTACGGCAATACTCAGGGTAAGAATTTTAGGCGGCGGGGTGTTGGCGCGGTCCACCCCGATCCAGAAAGGATTGGAAGCATCCTGTCCGACCTCGGGATCCTGTCCGGAATAATTGGTGATGGTCAGGATTTTTCGGGCACTGAATGCAAGATCCACCGACCGGAGGTTCAACCGGTCGCACCAGTCCTTCCGCAGCCTGTAGCCCACTTTCAGGTTAATCAGGCGAAGGTAATCCCCCGGTTCCACGTACCGGTCGGATCCCAGGTTGTTGGCGGGATGGTACATATAGGCTTTGGGTAGTAAGCCTTCTTCATCCTGGCCCTGGACACGCCACCGGCTCAGAACAGCCTTACTCTGGTTATTGCGGTTGTTCATTCCTTCGGTATCGATAGCCACCTGGTTCACTATATCGAACCCCAGCCTGTAGTGGAAGCTGCAGCTCAGATCAAAATTCCTGTAACTCATATTGGTCCCAAATCCCCCGATAAAATCGGGATTGGAGTCCCCGATAAACACCACATCGTTCAGGTCGATTTTCCCATCATGGTTGATATCTTCATATTTTGCATCTCCGCCCCTGAAAATATAGGTTCCCAGGTAGCTCATGGGCAACGGGTTTCCTTCATTGTCGCGGATCAGATTGCCGTTGGCATCCCTGGCCATGGCATCTGCGTCGGTAGGGTAGACCCCGAGGTACCTGAAGCCGAAAAATGAGCCGATCGGCTCGCCCTCGAGCACGCGCAGCGGGAACTGACCGTTACCGATGGAGGTGGAGCGTTCCGTATTGAAATTATCGGGCAGGCTGACGAATGAATTGATATTCTGGGAGGTGTTCAGGCTTACCGACCATTTGAAAAAGTCTCCCCGGATGATTTTTACGTCCATCATCACTTCCCATCCCTTATTTTCCAGGGCACCGCCATTGAAGAACGCAAAATTACCGTAACCGGAGGAGGTGGGGATATTATAAGGATTGAACAACAGATCGGTGGTCAGCTTCTGGTAGATATCCCCTTCAATAAATACCCTGTAATCGAAAAGGTTCATTTCGATTCCAATGTCATAGGATGACTGGGATTCCCATTTAAGGTTATCGAGCTGTACACTCTGGGGAGCGATGGCAGGATAAATCATATAACTTCCGTTTCCGGTGGCTACGTAAGAGGCAAAACGGGCATAGGCATCTGTGGGCTTCCTGCCTGAGATGCCCCAGCTGAATCTCAGCATGCTCTCGTCAATATACTTTTTAAAGGGTTGCATGAAAGGTTCGCTGGTGAAGCGCCATCCAAGGGATATCCCGGGGAACAGCCCCCAGCGGTGATTGGTTCCGAAAACAGAGGCAGCATCGGCCCTGAGGGTGGATTGCAACAGGTATTTATCCTTGTACTTGTAGTTAATATTGACCAGGCCTCCCAGGTCTCTCGTTTCCCCCGAGCCGGTACCGATCCAGTTGATCTGTCCGTCTATGGCCGGATCCTGGATATCGACGCTGGGAATTTTGTTGCTCTGAAGATTCATCCATTCCCACCGGTTCTGTGTGGTGATCCATGTCATTGCCCCGGTAAGGGTATGGTTTTCATTTCTGAAAGGGGAATCAAAGGCAAGCTGGGTCTCTGTCCGGATACCCGATTCAATGTTGTTGCTCTCCTCCGCCTTGTTGACGGTCCACGCCAGCCAGTCGGTTCCCAGTGCATTGTAAGGCAGATAATTCTGTGTTTTGTAACCTTTATACTGGAAAGAAACGGTTTCATTAATGGTAAGCCAGTCGGTGAGGTTATACCGGAGCCTGAAGGTGTTCTGCAGGTAGTTTTCATGCCGGTGGTTCTTATCCAGATTGGCTACCGCCACCGGGTTGAAGTAATCGCTTCCGTTTCCCTGGTAACTGTTTATGGGTGTAAAATATTCACCGGTTGGATTGCCGTAGGCGTCATACTCCCAGATGCTCATGTTGGGTGCCTTGATCATGGCCATTGATCTGACATTTCTGTTGTTGATATTCACATGCCCGTTGGTGTTGTTGTTTGTATAATTGAACTGGATCATGAATATCAGCTTTCTGGAAAGATAATAATCCAGGTTAACGCGGGTGGAGATCCTTTTTGAATCGGTATTGATGGTGGTCCCCCCTTCGTCGATATAACTGAAAGAGGTGAAATACCTTGTTTTTTGTCCTCCCCCGGCAATTTTGAAATAGTGGTCGTGGGTAAAGGCATTCTGGGTGATCTCATCCAGCCAGTCGGTGTTGGCAGAATAGTTATAAAAGTCGTAGTAGTCGCGGTCGTAGGCAATTTCCGGGGGGATGTCGAAAACGCCGTAGGCATTGTGCCACTCCTCCAGCTGCAGCATAATATACTCGTCGCCGTTCAGCATCGGGATAGCGGGGGGCTGGATGTTAAGACTTGGCTTATACTGGTAGTCAAACTGCACCTTCCCCAGTCTCCCGGCATGGGTTTCAATCAGCAGCACACCGTCGGCACCGTCGGCACCCCATACCGCTGTTGATGCGGCATCCTTGAGGATTTCGATCGATTTGATGTCCTGTACGGCAATATTGACCAGGTTGCTGAGGTCTTCGGTATCGGCGGAACTGAGATCAATATTGTCCCGGTTTACACGGAACTGCGGAACCCCATCCACAACGATCAGGGGCTGACTGTTTCCCATTGAACTCAGACCCCTTATGACCAGCTGGGAACCGGAGCCGGGGTCCCCCGAAGCAATGATATCCAGTCCGCTAACCTTTCCCTGGAGGGCATCGGTGGCAGAAAGGACCCCTGAGTTCTGCATGTCAATCAGGTCGATCTTAACAGTGGAGGAAGCATTATCCCGTTCATCGATATTGGTGAGGCTGAACCGGGATTGCGACTTTGCAGTGATGGTGACCTCCTCCAACTCCACATTGGTCGGATTCAGCTCGATGGACAGGACCTTTGTGGGATCGGGGGTGATTTCCCGGGTGTCGTAACCAATCACACTTACCTTCAGGGTGTGATCAATGTTTTTCATTTCGAGAACAAAGTCGCCGTTCACATCGGAAATGGTTCCGTTGATGATCCGGTTCTCATCGTCATACTCAATGATGTTTGCCCCGATAACCGCAGTTTTATCCCCGCTGTCGGTGATCCTTCCCCTGATGATTCTGTTCTGCTGCGAAAAGGCATCACCGGCATTGAAGAGGATCAGTGCAAGCAAAATGGCTGTTATGGTTTTTTTCATGGTAAATAGGTTCACCTTGAATATTTAATTTGTATTCAGTTCATCAAAGTCCAGGACGCGGTTGATCTTATGAAGAACCCCGGTTGAAATGTAATTCTTGAAAATATCGTTGGTCTCCCCGATATCCCGTCCTGTAATGATATTGGAGACATCGGTTTCGTCAACAGTGGTATAGATTCCGCCCTCCTTGTCCTGAATGGAAATGGATCCGTATCCGGGTTGGATATAGATATTTGAATAAATGGTGGTGAAAGGAGTGGATCGCTCATCCCGCCGGGTTGTTTTATAATAACCGGCAGGCTGACTGCCATCGGTGAAGATGAGCGCACCCTGTATAAAATGCAGTCTCAGGAGGTCCTGCAGTTTCTTTGTATCCAGGGTATCAGCCCGGAAGGCTGTAAGTGCCGAATCAGAGGGGATAAGCACTGTATACTCTTCATTTTCCGAAAGGAACGGAAACCGCAGCGTAAACTCATTGGCAAGACCCGCCTTGAGCAGGAGGCTGTGAAATCCCGGAAAATCACTGCGAATCTTCTGGTAAATATCCAGGGCCGAAAAGCTGAACCAGTTCTCGATTTCATAGGTACTTCCGTTATCGGCCCCGGTGGTTATCGGAACAGGGTAGTTCGGCCTGGTTTCGAGACCCTGGTAACCGACGGTTGTGGTAGCTGTTCCGCTGACCTCACCCGTTTCATGATTGATGATGATAAAATTGCCTGCCAGGTTCCTGATAAACTCCTTCTGGCAGAGCCCGGTAGGCAATCCGACGCCGATATGATTCATCAGCAGGATCCTGAGGTCGTTTTTATCCAGCCGGTATTCCCTGACCGATCCTTCGGAAATCTGGAACAACGAAAAGTTTCCCGAAGTGTATAACAGGGAAGAATCCTGTGCAGTATTGGCATTCGACTCAACATACAGCAAAAAATTTGTATTCTCTCTTTTCAGGGCCGACAGAAGCCCCGCCTCTTCAATCGCATACATGGTTTTGGAATAACCCCGCAGGAGGTAGACCGGGCCGGCCACACTGTTGAATACCCTCGGAACGATGGTTTTGCTGACCCCGATAAAGGTGCTGTTGCTTCCGTATTGTTTATCGAGAATGTCTGAAGGATCCACCCGGATCAGATCCATTTCTCCGTTGTAAAATCCGGTTTCCAGATCGGTTTTATAAATGGGATTCGGTGACATGTGGGTGTTCACGAGGATCCGGATAATGTTTTTGGGGGTGGCACTCAGGGTGTTCCATTTTGTGGGACCGACAAAATATTCGTTCCAGAATTCATTGAAAGCTTCGTCGGTAGGGGCAATCAGGCCATGGTGATAGCGTATGGTAACATTCCCGGGCAGTCCGAAGGTCCCGGTCGGGGGTCTGGTCTGCTCATTCAGGATGTTAAAGGCCAGTTGGGGATAGTTGATATCAAACAGGGAATCGACCTCCAATCCCTGGTCGGCCCCCGGTTGATCAAAGGTCTTGTCTTCGTTGTATTCAAATTCGGGGAAGAAATTCACCATATTCAGGAAACTGGCATAGGAACGGCCGCCAGGATCCGATTCCAGCCACTGGAAGGCGTTGGGCATCGGTTCAACAACCCGGTCGATCAGATATATGAATCCGTTCTCAGCGAATATCTCGTCCCCCAGGATTTTTCCGCCGGCAAAGAAAATATCCCCCGGATTTTCAATGGGCCGGTCAAAGTAGAACGTATAATCATCGGTGGTCAGATCATAAATATTGAAATACTCCTTGAAAAAAATGGGGACATATTTTCTTGAATCGGTTGCAATGATACGATGCAGGTCAGACTCCAGGGTATCCACCACTTTTATCGACCTGTCGGGATTTTGCAACACTCCCACTTTCCTGTTGTTCTCAAGGTACAATGTCTGTCTTTTGAATCCCCTTGGTTTGTTGTTGGTCCGGTCCAGTGAATCGATCCAACCGTACACATCCAGTGTGCGGAGCTGAATTTTGGTCCACGGATTCTGTACAATATGGTATTTAACGATCTTATTCAATTCAGGCAACGGTATATCTTCGACAGCATCGTACGATGGCTGGGACTGAAGATACAGGGCGAATGCCTCATTGGTCGGGGCAAAAACCGTATAGCTTCCCGATGTGTTGATTATGGTATCGTAACCGGTCCGTTCGAGGCAGAGCGCAAATGTGGAAAGGTCGGGCAGTTCCAGTATCTGGGAATAGATCTTCCCCGCCAGCCAGTCGGGCCTGGCATATTTATCCTCGTCCCTGAGCTCGGGATTGCACCCTGCAAAACATATGATCACGATTGCCAGAGGGGCAAGCAGTCTGTTGAGTGTCATTTTTGTCAGTTAGTTAGGTTACCTTAACTTATGAAATTCGGAACCGGGCCAGTTGCTTTTTACAGGCAGGATTTTGATATGGTTTCTTTCATAAGAATGAACGCATCATTACTGGGTTAAATATAAAAAAATGTTTGGAATCCCGGACATCTCCCAAACGCTTTTTGGTTTATTACCGGATGGTTCAATCGGTATCGGAAATATGGAGACGCTTTTTTACCTCCTGCGCTGTTTCCTCAGGTAACGCTTATTTTGTTTGGCCCACCGGTCGTAGGATGCACCCCCTTTGTATTTGCCCTTGTTCCTCGAATATTCCGATTTATCCTGCAGCATGTAGTTTTGCCTCTGGGCCTCAATGGTGGCATTTCTGGTTGTGCCGCAGGAGGAGAGTGCGACAAGGAGCAGAAGGGTAAATGAAAGGATAGGAAGGATGTACCTGGTTCTGATCATGATTGAAAGTATTTATCAGTCTGTGTAACGGTCTGTTTTTCGTTATACGTACAGAGGCATAAAAGGTTTTGGGGTTCCGGAATTTGGGACGCTCAAAAGCTTATGGATTTTTCAAGGCTTTATTATATATTTATACGTTGCTTAAAAACTTTCAATCATGAAACAGCATTCAGATAACTCCAGGCGGGAATTTCTCAGAAAATTAATAGCGGGTACCTCGATGATGAGCATTGCTCCGGCCCTGGGGACCCTGCAATCCTGCACGGGGAAAGGATCCCTGAAAGTATTACCCATGCGGCCCTTCGGTAAGACCGGGGAGATGGTCGGTATATACAGTCTCGGCGCTCAGGCCACGGTGGAACAGGTGGGGATGAGGGATCGGGCGATTGAAATTGTCAATCGCTGCCTTGACCTGGGAATAAACTATATAGATACTTCTGCCTGGTATGGTATGGACGGGAACAGCAGTCAGGGGGATCACCTGAGAGGGATCAGCGAGCGGCATGTCGGGGAGGTGATGAGAACGCGGCGCAAAGAGGTGTTCCTGGCCACAAAAACACATGATCGCAGTTACGACGGCGCCATGCGGCATCTCGAGAGTTCCCTGAAAAACCTGCAGACCGATGTGATCGATCTATGGCAGATCCACAATATCCGTGGTGGGGGAAATGAGGATATCGACCGGATCTTTGCAGAGGACGGAGTCATTAAAGCCATGGAAAAAGCCAGGGAGGAAAAAACGGTGCGTTTCCTGGGTATAACCGGCCATGCCGATCCCGCACCCATGAAAGAACTAATCGATCGCTACCCGTTCGATGCGGTCCTGATGGCCCTCAATGCAGCGGACAAGCATCATAATTCCTATATTGAAAAACTCCTTCCGACCGCTGTGGAGAAAGAGATGGGCATCATCGGGATGAAAATACCCTCCCGCGACCGGATCTTTTCAAACGGAGGAATCATTACCATGAAGGAAGCCATGAGCTATACCCTCAGCCTCCCGGTCAGCACCATTATCATCGGACTTGATAACCTTGCTGAACTGGAAGAGAATATAAAAATCGCCCGGGAATTTGAGCCGTTGACGGAGGATGAGATGCTGGCCATCGAAGATAAGGTAAAACCCCACTATGAGCATTTGCTTTTTTACAAGGGACTTTCCGACTGGCCGGAGGAGTGGTCGGGTAACAATGTGCCGGAATAGATATACATTATGCTTGCTTTAAGATCTGAACTTTAACACCTCAATTCATGATAACCGGGACTATAGCGTATATAGGGATCCTCACCATGGTGGCCATTGCATTTTTTATTCTGTTTATCCCCTTGATCGCACTGGTGGATATCCTCACCTCCCGCTTCGAAGGGAATGATAAATTAGTATGGGTGCTGGTGGTTCTCTTTTTCCCGTTCATAGGGGCATTGCTCTATTTTGCAATCGGCAGGCAACGAAAAATCGGATAGGAATTATTTTCATGACCCCCGCAAATCAAATGCGCATGAATACAACGGATACGGGTCTCAAACATTCATGACCCATGAAAAGAGTTATTGGCGGAATAGTGCTCGGAATCTTCCTGCTCCTGGTCCTGGCCCTGGCCATGCTCCCGGGGATTGTGAGGCGGTATACGGAGAAACACAGTCCGGAACTTGTTGGGCGGCAGCTGGAGATTGAAAAACTGAGGGTGAACCTCTTCACAGGAACAGTGAGGGTGGTGGATTTCACATTGTACGAAGCAAACGAAAGAGACCCGTTTGTTTCCTTCGACACCCTGCTTGTCCGTATAAAACCTTTGCGTCTCCTCAGGGATGAATTTATCATGCGGCGCTTCTACCTGGGAGGACTCCAGGCAACGGTGATTCATTATGATTCCACCTTTAACTTTACAGATCTGATCGAATACCACACCGGCGGGGAGAAACATGATTCAGTACCGGAAGACACCCTTAAAGGGAGGAACCTTAAATATCACCTCTCGGATATTGAAATGTCTGATGCCTGCTTTATATATGAGAACAGAACGGTCGGCGATACCGTGATCCTTGAACACCTGGCATTCTACCTGCCTTATTTCGGATGGAACCAGGAAGAGCGATGTGAAGCAGGACTCCGTTTCACACTGAATGAGGAGGGCACCTTTGAAACTGCAGTGAAGATTGATCCCGCCGGCGGCGCTTTTGATGCACGACTGGCCGTTCAGAACCTTTATCTTGACGGCTTCAGCAAGTACCTGGCTGAATTTACCGGGATACAATCGGTTAGCGGGATCTTTAACACCTCGGTAGAGATCCGGGGCAAACTCAGTGAGGCAGAACGTTCGGTGGTTTCCGGGAATTTGGAAGTCAGGGATCTCTGCCTGAAGGACGGGCAGGATCTGGCGTTCCTCAAAGCCGGATCCATCCTGACAAACCTCAGGGAGGTTGATCCGTTCAATGCGCGCTTCCTGGTGGACTCAGTTGCGCTGGTGGATCCTTATATCTATTTTGAACTGAAGGATTCGACCAATAATTTCACGGAACTGTTCAGGACCAGAACAGATGAACCCGATTCGACCGGTATGAAGGAAACCAAACCGGATACCCTTCAAAAGGAACCGGCAAAAAATTTATACTATGCCATAAACAGCTTCAGAATCGAAAACGGCACGATCGACTACAGGGACCACATTACCGATGAAGCCTTCGATTACCATCTGAGCGATCTTGAAATCAGCTCCGATTCCATCACCGCCGGCTCAGACCGGTTAACCATATTTGCTTCGATGCTCCTGAATGAAAGGGGAAAGTTACTGGCTGAAGCAGCATTTAATCCGCTTCAGATGGGTGATATCGTGCTTGATTTTTCAATAACCGATTTTCATCTGAGCGATCTCAATATCTATTCGAGCTACTTTACCGGATTTCCTGTTTTATATGGTGATATGGTCTACAGGGGGCATACAGAACTGGTCAACCAGGAGCTGAAGAGTGACAACAGGCTGGTGCTGAACCATGTTGAACTGGGAGAGAAATCGGGAGGTTTGCAGGATATCCCGCTGAAATTTGCCCTTTTCATTCTGAAAGACCGTAACGGGGTAATCGACCTGGATATACCCGTCAGGGGGAGCATTGCCGATCCGACCGTTGATGTGTGGGACCTCGTATGGAACACCTTGAAGAACCTAATCATCAAAGTGGCCGCCGCGCCCTATGATTTCCTGGCTGCTGCGATTGGGGTGGATCCGGAAAAACTCCAGGCTATTACATACAATTACCTGGATACCCTTCTAACGGAAGAGAGGCAGAATCAACTGGATCTGTTAATGGAACTGGAGAATGCAAAAGAAGGCCTGGAGATTAAGCTGGTCTATTATAATGATCTTGAAAAGGAGAGCGGGCATATTGCCGTTGCAGAAGCCGGTAAACAATACAGGAACGAAACCGGGAAGGATTATCAAAGAGACGGAGCCGGATTTGAAAACTATCTGCGGTTGAAAACGGGGATCGACTCCCTGGATGTCGTTGAGGTCAGCAGATCACTTATTTTGAAGGAGACGCTCGATTCCCTGGCCCTGGAGATTTCACGGAGCCGTCTGCAGGGAATCGAACATTATCTGAAAGTCTCCGGCGACCCGACGCAGATTGAAACGGTGGGTTATAATCCAAAGTCCCCTGCCAATGTCGGCAGCCTGCCACGGTTTGAAGTGAAATACTCTATGAGCGAGCAATAGGCTGGCCCTTGATTCTCTTTTCGATGTATCGCGAATTGATGACCCTTAAGGTGCCCATATAATCCAGGCTGAACTCAAGCAGGTCGCCGGTGCGGTAATGCTGTCTGTTTTCACCCAGGTCAACGACAAACATGTCTGAGCTGGCTCCGACAAGTTTAATATCCGGGTCAGCCGGCACAATATGATTCTCCTCAACATCCAGTAGTCCGATATCAATAATGGCCCTGCAGGAGGTCTCCCCGATACGCTTCTCATCAAAATCGAACGATTCGCCTTCCACGTTGGTACCAAGCTCCCCGATTGGCACAACCGGTTTTTCAATCAGTTCAATAATTTCAGAATAGAGCCTGAATACATCGGAATGCATATGTTTCAGAGTGGTATTGTTATAAAGATCGGTTCCCAGGAAGAGCGTCTCACCCACACGGAAATGGTTGATGCCCCCGGGTACAAGGTTTTTAAAAAGCAGAGGTATGGTGACGGAGGAACCGCCCGAGACCAGGGAGATCTGCCTGTCGAACCGGGCTTCCACAAGCTGCTCATACAGGCATAGCTGGATCAGTTTATCGTGGTTCGGGAGCACGCCGTACAGGCATGATAAATTCGTACCGATACCGACCACCTCTATGTTTTTAAGCCTGAATACTTCGGCATAAAAAGAGATGAAATTTTCACCCATAATTCCTTCCCTGAGCTCCCCCAGTTCAATCATGATGATAATTTTGTGAACCTTGCCTTGTCGTCCGGCCTCTTCCGACATCAGCCGGATGGTTTCAATCCCTGTATTCATGCTGATATCGGCATAGGCAACCACACTTTTAACCGATCTTCGGGCAGGCGGTTTGATATAGATTGTTTCAATATCGGGACGGATGCCTTTTATGACCTTCAGGTTTGAAATCCGCGAATCACATATCTGTGAGATGTTAAGCTTCAGCAATTCCTTCAGGTAATCCCTGTTTCCGCAGAGCAATTTGGAAACCACCGACCACTTTATACGATGTTTCTTGAAAAGGTCGTCAAGATATCTGAAATTCGATTTCAGTTTTTTAATGTCAAATGTCACATATGCCATGATACAAATCTTTTAAAGCAACACGATCCATATTTTAAGTCTCATCCTCCTTTTTTCTTCTTCTGCAAAGGATATGGACCATAAAATAGATTACAGCCGCTGCACTGATTCCGAAAATATTGGCATCAAGGTTAAACGGGAGTTTTGTATCTGCAATAACCAGGGCAATGGTGGTGGTGCCGCCTGTAATCATCGCAGAAATAGCGGCAACGGCGTTCGGGCGTTTTCCGAAAAGAGCCGCAAGGATGGGCACAAAAAGGCCGGAAACCATAAATGCATACGAGTAAAGCATCAGCTCCAGGACATTCGTCATAAAGGAAGCCAGAAGCAGAGCCAGCACACCGATACTGAGCGTGATGATCTGGGACACACGCAGCTGAGCCTTCCTGGTTTGCTTGAACGGAATGAACTTATTCAGGATATCCGTTTGAACATTTCCGGAGGCTGCCATCAGGCAGCTGTCGGCTGTGGAGAGGATGGCAGAAAAATAGGAGGACAGCATCAGTCCCGTCAGGCCGACCGGCAGAACGGTGTTCAGCAGGACCGGAAGGCCCATTTCCGCATCGAAACCGCTGCCCGGTTTATATCCCAGCTCTGCAAACATACCGTTTTCGAACGCCACCCTGGAGAACATACCCAGGGTGACGCCCATAAATGCCATCAGCGGCCATTCAAACAAACCGGCAATGAACCATGCCCGCTGTGCCCTCTTTTTACTTCTGGATGCATAGATCCGCTGGTAGAGGGTCATTCCCACGAACCATATCGGGATGATGGTCACGGCCCAGTTCAGCAGTTTCTGCCATGTTACATTGGTCAGGGTAAGGAACTCATGCCCGATGGTGGCCTTTATGGTTTCCATGCCGCCTATGGCGACATAGCCAAGAGGAATACCAATGCCTATCAATCCGGTCATGAGGATGATCCACTGAATGGTATCCGTGTAGATTACGGCCTTTAATCCGCCTATGCCTGTGTAAATCACGGCCACCGCCCCCATGATCACCAGGGCAGTCATGAGGTCGATCTCTGCGAAGGTGGCCGATGCCAGCTTGGCGCCGGCCAGCAACTGCGAGCTGGTGAAACCTGTATACCCTATGGCCGAAATGATGCCGGCAATCAGGGCCACTTTCCCGTTGTAATAATGTTCAAAAACCTGTGGGAAGGTAAAGAACTCATGCCTGTCGGATAGTTTGCTGATGACGGGGATTAACAGGACGGCACTCAGCCAGGCGCCGACCAGTCCCGTAAACAGCATCCATGATCCGGAGAGGCCAATCATGTACCCCAATCCGCCCAGGCCGATTGAAAAGCCGCCCCCGACATCGGTAGCAACAACCGAAAGGCCGATATGCCAGCTTCCAAGAGAACGGCCGCCGACGTAGTAATCTTCCACATTTTTGTTTTTTCGGAAAAAATAGACGCCTACTCCCAGCATTAATAAGAAGTAGATGATGAAGATCAGGATATCGATGATGCTCATGAGGCCTTGTTTTCCGGCGGACATAGGACACGGTGGTTATGAAGACAACCTGATCCGGCCGTCAATACCGGGGATACACTTATCAGTTTGATTGTTTGGCGTAACGCATTTCGAGGTACTTATTGGTAAAACCGATTTTCTCATACAGATAACGGGCTGGATTGTCGTGTTCGACATGCAGTGCCACGTTCCCATCGGCCAGTCCAATCGATTTTTTCATCAGGTATTTACCGATTCCCTGTCCCCGTAAATCTTTATGAGTGGCGATATAAACCAGTATATTTTCAGGAATATAACCCTTCATCCCCGTTTTGTTCATAACCACCGCACCGGATATGCCCGATTCTTCATAGGAGATCAGTAAAAAGCCGCCATAGGAGGGGATTTCCTGTATCGCATAATCAACGGCCCGTTCAATGTCGCGTTTCAGGTCACCATATTGCTCCAGGTGGGTGAAGAGAAAATCCACAATTTCACGTTTCTCAGTTTTATCGGGTTTGCTGCCGGCGTCAAAAATCTTGGTTTTAATCATAAAAAAGGTCTCTATTTCAGTTAAAAAATGTACATAGGCTCCTTGTATTAAAGCATAATAATCCAGAAATGCAAATTTTTTTTACCAACGGACGGAATCATTGGTCTGCCTTCCCAACCTTTCCGAAAAAGGAGGCCATGAGGATTCCCGGCCGGTAATCTTCAATAATGTTTATTTATGAACCTTTCAAAATTCTGCAGAATCCTTAAATTTAGACTTTGAACTTCTATTCTCTGATACTCATATTTAAAACGAATACCTAAATCCAGATATCATGAAAACACATGCTCCATTTAAATGTCTATGCGGAATATTTCTTCTATCCGTATTTCTGTTTTCCGGCAGTTTTGTCATTGTGAGTGCCCAGCCGGCATCCGGCTTTAATTTTCAGGCCGTGGCAAGGGATGAGGCCGGGGGTCTTATTAAAAACACTGGCCTGGCGGTTACCGTCGGCATCCGGGTCGGGTCCGGAACCGGAGACCTGGTGTGGGAGGAAACCCACAACGTAACAACAAATGATTTCGGGCTTATCAGCCTGGTGGTCTGCGGCGATCCGGGACTGAAGACGGGAGGTTCCGCCGAAACGCCTGCCGGCATATCGTGGAGCAGTGCAGAGCATTTTATTGTGCTGGCCATTCATACGGGCAACCGGGAGATAGTCCTGGAGCCCCAGCCGCTCAGACCGGTACCCTATTCTCTATCCATAACGGGACCCTCACCGACGGTGCCTGCATTGTCGGTTCAGAGCAATAACCCCCGCCCGGAAGGGGAGGCCCTGTTCCAGGTAAAGCGTTATGACGGTTCTGTGGCGTTTGCCGTCTATGAGGATATGGTGTGGGTCTATGTCGACACGGTGGAGAACAAAGGTGTGAAGGGCGGATTTGCTGTTGGCGGCTATCGCAAAGATACGAAAGGGGAAGGACCGGACTACATGCGGATCACCCCCGACAGTATCCGATTTTATTTCGAAGAGGATGCATTGCCCGGAAAGGGAGTTAAGGGCGGATTTGCTGTAGGCGGTTACAGGACGGACACCAAGGGGGAAGCCGTGGATTACATGCAGCTCACTTCCGAAAGCATCCAATTTAATATCGACCAGGATACCGTTTCCGGAAAGGGGGTTAAGGGCGGATTTGCCGTGGGAGGCTATACGCAGGGGAAAGGCATTACCAGGGATTTCCTCCGGCTGACGCCCGAGAATTTTTTTATCGGTGATAGTGCCGGGGCAAATAATACAACCGGAATTTACAATATATTCCTGGGCTACAAAACCGGGGCAAAAAATACCGAAGGTTATCAAAACACTTTTTTGGGGTACGAGGCAGGTTATTCCAATGTGGGGACAAATGCTCCGGGAACTTTTGCACTCGGAACCCGGAATTGTTACATTGGATTCATGGCAGGAAAACAGGGCAGGGATGGAGCATTTAATACCCTGATAGGATCAGAAGCGGGATTGAATAATAACGGTTCCTTTAATACCTTCATAGGTTCAGCGGCAGGGGTGAACAATACGGAAGGCGGGTATAATGCCTTTATTGGAACATGTGCGGGAGCGAACAATCTTACCGGGGCTCAAAATATTTTTCTGGGTCACAATGCAGGATTAAGCAATGTGAATGGAGCGGAAAATATAGCGATTGGCACCGTGGCCGGCGCCTGTTTCAAGTCGGGAGTAAAAAATATTGTGATCGGCCCGGGTGCCGGTTCCGGTAAGGTTTATGAAGAGGACGGGACCGGGAACCGAAACGTGATCATCGGGGATGAAGCCGGGAAATATACCAGGCATGGTTCGAATAATGTCATTATTGGTGCCGGGGCAGCTTCTCAGTCTATAGAAGGAGCAGGGACCGGGACTTCCAATGTGATCATCGGCTTCGAGGCCGGAGCGGAGGCGGTTAACAGCTCCAATAATATCTTCATCGGCAACCGGGCAGGAGTCAAGGAGAAAGAATCCAACAAACTTTATATTTCAAACTCGGAAACGCTTCAACCTTTAATATGGGGGGATTTTGAGATGAAACAGATGGTCATTAACGGCAACGGTCAGGATAATGTCATTGATCAGACTTTTTATGTGAACGGATCGGCAGGAGGCGTTGAGCCATGGATCAATGAAAGCGATGCGCGGTTTAAAAAAGATATTGTCCCGATTGAGAATGCCCTGGATAAGGTGGAGGCGCTGGAAGGGGTTTATTTCACATGGAAAGATGAATCGGATCATAAAAAGGGCCGGCAGATGGGGTTCATTGCCCAGCAGGCGGAAGCCGTGATTCCGGAGGCGGTCAGTTACAACGGAAACTACTACGGTATGCAGTATGCCCCCATAACCGCTTTGCTGGTACAGGCCATCAAGGAACAACAGGAACTGATAGACCTGAAGGAGTCTGAGATCCGATCCCTGGAGGAGCGGATTGCACGGCTGGAGAAGCTGGTTCTTCAGCAGTGATCAATCCTTTCTTTTATCTTCATCCTTTGAGAACATCCGGATGAGCCCGCTTTCCCGGATGGCCTCCGCTGCCCGGGTAACTTCATCGACACCCGCGTTCATGCGGTTGAGGAATATTTCAAGGGAGTCGGCGAACGTGGGATCATTGATGAGCATGTTCAGGGCACTGCTGTCGTTGTTGAGCCGAGCGGTGAGCTCCATCAGGTTGTAGGTGGTATATTCAAGGTTTTTACTGCTGCGGTAGAGGTAATCGTTGAGGATTGTATCGGTAAACAGCGTGCCGATAATGCCCTCTCCCTCATTGATCTTTTTCGTAATCTCCGTGATGTTCGATGCGATCCGGTCGATGTTTCTCCCGGCGGAGTCTATTTCAGCGGAGAGAAGTGTATCGCCGAATAATTTTCCGACGATTCCCTGGCCCTTTTTCACCTTTTCGGATATCTCGATCAGGTTCCGGGTGATCTCCGTCACGTTTCTGCTGGATGCATCCAGGTTACCCGTAAAGGTGGTGTCGGTGAATATCTTTCCAAATATGCCGTCACCACGGTTGATTTTCTGTGTGATGGAGATCAGTTCACCGGTAACCACCGTGATGTTTTCACTCGATTGTTTCACCTCCTGCATGATATCATCCATGTCGACCTGCTCAATGGTTTGCAGGGTGTCGAAATCATGTACCGGCAGGCTATGCATGGTGCCAGGAAGGATCATCACCACCTTGCTGCCCATGAGACCTTCGTTCACTATGGTCGCCCGGGAATCCTTTTTTACAAATTTTACCAGTTCCTTATCGATGTTCATTTGGACATGCACCCTGTTATCGCTGAGGAAACCAAGCGAGTTTACCGTCCCGATGTCAATACCCGACAGCCGGACCCTGTCACCCTCGCGCAGTCCCTTCACATCCTGAAAGATGGCAGATATCTGGTATGCCGAACCGAAAAGATTCTCCTTTTTGCCGACCAGGTAGATTGCTACGATAAAAATCGTCAGTCCGAGGATGACAAAAAGGCCTACGATAACGGATCTTTTTTGTTTATGATTCATGGCTCAGATTAGGTTATCGGAAGAACAGCCTGACCCTCTCTTCCGGATGATTTTTAAGTTCATTAAATGGTCCCTCCCCGATAATGGTTCCGTCGGACAAAACCAGCAGGCGGTCCCCGGTTAATTCGGCACATTTGATGTCGTGGGTGATGATGATGGCCGATGTACGGTACGTCTCCCTGATTTTAAGGATCAGTTCAATGATTGCCTCACCGGTAAACGGATCCAGTCCGGTGGTGGGTTCATCATAAATGATCAGCTCAGGCGAGCGCATAAGGGTTCTGGCGAGCCCGGCACGTTTCTTCATGCCGCCCGAAAGTTCCGCGGGCATTTTATCAATCGCTTCTTTCAGGCCGACATTCTCCAAATTATGCTCTGCAAGGTCCTGCAGTTCCTTCTCAGACAGCTTTTTCAGAGTCGGATTTCTCCGTGACGGGAAAAGCAGGTTCTCCCTGATGGTCATTGAATCATACAATGCACCTTCCTGGAACAGGTACCCGGTACGATGGCGAACCGCGGCCAGTTCAATTTCACTGCAGGAACCGATATCGGTTCCGAAAAGATGGATCGACCCGGAGTCAGCCTCCATGAGTTTTACCACGCATTTCATAATAACCGATTTCCCGCTCCCCGATTTTCCAAGCACAACCAGGTGCTCTCCCCTGAAAAGGGAAAGGCTGACGCCCCGGATCACCGTCACGCCGTCAAATGATTTAACCAGGTTTTCAATATGCAATATCCGTTCCCTGTCCATTATATTCCCAGTATAAGTTCGGTCAGCTGCACGGCGATCAGGTCGATCAGGAATATAACCAGCGAGGAGGCAACGACGGCTGTGTTGGCTGAGCGGCCCACCCCTTCCGTTCCCTTATCGGAATAGTATCCCGTATAACTGCTGATGATGCCGATGAAAAATCCGAAAAAGAGGGTTTTAATCGTGGCGGGAAATATATCACTGAAAAAGAAATCCGAGAATGCACGGCTGTAAAACAGCTGAAATGATATGTTGCTGTAAGCCTTTAAACCTATAAAGGACCCGATGAATGAGAGAAAATCACCATAAAACACAAGGAGGGGCAGCATGAAGGTGGTGGCCGATACCCTGGTTACCACGAGGAACTTGAAAGGATTGGTGGCCGATACCTCCATCGCATCAATCTGATCGGTGACCCGCATGGAAGCCAGTTCCGCCCCGATTCCGGAGCCCACCTTCCCGGCGAAAAGTAACGCGAAAATCACCGGCCCCAGTTCGGTTACGATGGAGATGAACACCATGTTCGGCAGCCAGGCCTCTGCGCCCAGATCGGCCAGGATGGGACGGATCTGCAGGGAGATGACCAGTCCCAAAATGATGGCCGTGATACTGATCAGGAGCAACGACTGGTACCCGGTCCGGAAACATTGGTTGATGAATTCCCGTGTTTCGAAGGGACGCCTGAACAGGTGTCTGAAGAATAATCCTGTAAACCGGATTATCCCTGCGATATCGGAAAAAAAACGTCCAATTTTTTCTGGCAGGAATGTCATCATGTGGTTCTCCTCAGATTATCCCGGCTTCAGAGATACTCCCAGGGGTCTTCGTTAACCGGTTTTTTTCAGGATCCTGAGCCTGTAAGCGGTGTAAAGGGAGGCCACCCCGAACAGCAGTGCAAAAATGCCCAGGACAATCCCGATGGCAGCCTGTCCGCGCAGAGGTCTGGCCAGCAGGAACAATCCCAGCAGGATAATCAGCACATTACGGATGATGGCCATGCCTGTAAGGGGTTCTTTGGTTTTGAACAGAAGCCAGAGGTTGAACAAACCGACCAGAATGGCGAAGATCCCGAGAATCAGTACAAAGGCTCCCGCGATCAGTCCGGGGAAAAAGGTAAACACAATTCCTATCCCCGCATAGAGCAGGGCCATGAAGGGAATGACCTCGCCGGAATGGTTTTTCTGGCTGTAGTGACTGATGAACAGGAAAATCCCGCCTGCCAGGGAGAGAATTCCAAGCAGACGGGTGAGCACCTTCAGGGTGATTTCAGGGTTGACCAGGATAAAGATCCCGAAACCGAGCATCAAAAGACCCTGCAATAACATCATCCAGGGAGTGGTGCGGATAAATAAATTCATGGTAAGGCGGGTTAATTGTCCTCAGAAACTTTCAGGATCTCCTCGTCGAGGTCCTCCATCTCCTTTAAAAGGGAGGCAATTTCTTTCCCGCTGTGGAAATCGGGAGGCAAATTATTCTCGTTGTTTTTCAGGGCGAGGTAATACTGCATTCCGAGCTGAGCGGCGATTTTTTTCTTCTCCTCGTTCAGCTTCGAGATCTCCAGCTTGTCGCGCAGTTTCTCCGCCTCTTCCTGTGCCTTGTTGACGGCATCCTTTGTAAGCTCCTTCCCTTTCTTGAAGAGGTCTTCTGAGCGGTCCTTTATTTTCCCGAAAATAACTTCGGAATAGGAAGAAATTTTCGATCCCAACTCGCGGGCCTCTTCGCCGACCTTGCGGGCTCCTTCACTGATATTGTCCCTGGTATCATCCCAAAATTTGGAATCCTTTTCTGAATCTGATTTTGTCATAGCATTAAATTATTAAAAGTTATATATCGAAAAGTATAATATTTTTTCAGTGAAGCTTAAATTTTTAGGCGGAAAAGCATAAAAATTTTGAGCCTCACGATTAGGTGCCGGGACGCACTGTTAAAAGATACGGAAAATTCCGGAATTCAGCAAAAAAGGGTTCCCGGTTTACAGTTCCCGGTTTGCCTATCGGTTCCATAGCCTTATGATTAATGGGTATATCAATCGGTAATCGCGCAATCATTGTGCGAAAAAAAAGCAGGTTCGGAATTCATAGCGCGGATGAAGATTTATAGCGTAATGCTCACCCCGATGTTTGGAGTGATGTCCCTTTTCCCATATTCAGGATTTCATCCCGCGGAATGATGCGGCGGAGCGGAAGCCTGAACCAGAAGGAGGTGTCCCTGTTCAGGAAAAAACTGAGGCGGTTCCAGAAGCCCGGGATAATAAGCCGTTCCCCGGCAAGCATTCCCCTGATGGCTTGCTCCGCAATTTTCCGGGGCACCATGGCAATCATGGGATTGAAGACGTAAGGATCATCCAGAAGCTGGAATTCCTGGCGGGTTTTTACATGGGTCGGGTGTAGGACACTGACAATTACCCCGGTATCCTTCAACTCCTCGTCCAGCTCCTTGGAGAAGGCATACATTTCGGAGATGGTTTCGGAATTGGCCGGGGAAGATTCTTTTGTCCTGTAGGGTACCGGGACCACATTCTGAATATAGGCAACGGGCCATCTGACCAGTTCGGGAAGGAGCAACCAGGTTATCATTGCGAGGGATTGAAACCGTTTGCCGTAGTCCAGCTCATGCGGGATGCAGACACAATCTTTTTTCTCATCCGACCATTCGCAGATAATGTTATTGATCAGTGCGCGTATCTTAAAGTGGCTTTTAATATCTGAAATGAGTTTCATAATATCGTCACGGTTGCCGAGATTCAGCTTATAGGCCTGGACATCCACATTTTTGCCGAGCTGTAATCCGATGGCGAAACGCTGCAGATCGATTTTTGAAATGGAAATCAGGATCAGGTTACATCCCCTGCCGGCCACTTCGCGGGCCAGTGCACGCCCCAGCTTTCCTTCGGCTCCGAGTATGACGGTGTAATGATTGGTCATCAAAAGTGAGAATATTTCTTTTTATAAAGAGACAAAAATTAGGCCAGAATGGATGCGTCAAACCGATAAAATTTTTGTTAAAAAATTAACAATCTATGAACAAACCGGGAGGGGATCGCACCGCTCAATTTTTTTCACATCTCAATGCTCAAATGACAGTTCCCGGTTCTCCGGTTTCAGGGTTCGTGGTACAGGCTCCGTGGTACAGGCTCCGTGGTACAGGCTCCGTACTTCATTTAGATGAGAAAATTGCTAAAAATCGTTGATCTTCCACGCCCGGCATGGTGTGGCTACTTTTAAATTTTTACTTTACCACCTCCTCCATCACCCGGCTGGTTACCGAAGCACTCATCCCGGTTGAGGGGCATCTTCCTGCGCCCCGCAGTTCGGCCACGATACTCCGGATATGCGGCATCTGGATATGCAGGGGCTGTTCCGTTCCGATGGTTTTCTGTTCACCGCCGATCTCAAGAATAACAGGTTCAAAACTGAAGATGGAAAAGAGGAGACTCCCCCTGTCGCCCGTAACATAAACACGATCCTTTGCCCGGGCTTCAGGCACCACGAAACTCCAGTTGCCGGTCATGAGAACAGGCGCGTCATATTCATGCCGGCCGGGGAGGGTCAGTTCTGCCGTGATGGTATCTTCCGGCCCGTAAAGCTTGCCGAGGTTGGCTTTAGAACCTTTCACAGACAGCGGATCCCCGAACAGGTAAAAGATGATGTCCAGGGTGTGGCACCCCATGTCGTGAAAGTACCCTCCTCCGGATATTTCCGGGATAACGCGCCAGGGCAGTTGGTCCCGGTTAAAATCATCCGGACGGGCAGGGAAATGTTGGTCGGTATGAAGGGTAAGGATCTGTCCCAGGGATCCCGAATCGAGGATCTCCTTCACCTTCAGGAAATATTCAAGCGAACGGCGGTAATAAGCCACAAACACCGGCACCCCATTTTTTTCCGCTGCCTCATTGATGATCATGCACTCCCTGTAGGTACGCGCCATCGGCTTTTCAATATAGACCGGTTTTCCCGCTTCGATGACCTTAAGTGCATACTCCATATGCGACCCCGGAGGGGTGGCGATATATACCGCATTGACCTCCGGATCGGCAATCAAATCCATGGGATCCTCAAACCACCGGTCGATGCCGTTCTGTGCCGCATACGCCTTTGCTTTTCCGGGAGTGCGGCCAGCCACTGCCACCAGCCGGGAATGTTCAATCTTATTGAATGAAGGGGCGCTCTTTTTCCGGGTGACGTCCCCGACACCGATCATCCCCCATTGAACTGCTTCCAGGGCTTTCATGGCTCAATCCTGAACCAGTCAAAGTCGGCATACCCCTTATCGTTTGTCGGTTGCCTGCTCGCGGCGAACAAACCGACCTTCGCACCAATCCATCTTCCGGGTTTTGCCGCAAAAACGGTTTTCAGTTCCCTGAATCTCTTTCCGTCGGTACTGTAACTGAAGGTACATTTCGCCTCCGGTTCCACAGTCACTCTCAGATACACCTCCTGTGAGCTGAGCGGAACGGTTTCAAGCAGAGACTCCTCATTACCGTTCATGGCATTTTTGCAGACGAAATGACCGATTTTAAGTTCCTCTTTTTCCCGGAAAACCGAGATATGGGAATAGTCCTCACCCATGATGATCAGGCCGGCCTGATCGCCGTTAAGGTGATTATGGAACGTGAGTTTTGTGGTGGCTGAAAATGCCGGTGCAGGCATTTTCTGGAGGAAGAGGTGCGGGGTGGTCCATAAATTCACATGATCCTCCGGCAGCAGCATGCAATAGAGCCTCATGAATCCCAGAGGGCCCGAGTTGAACATCCATTCGGGCTCGGGATTGGCGTGCCATTGCCATTGAAGGCCGGTAACCGTGGAGTTGAATTCGTCGGATGTCTGAGGCACGGCAGGTACCGGTTTGGCAGATACAGCAGGCTTTCTGAAGGTTTCAACCGGTTCCCCGATGCCGTCGCTGTTGCGGTCGATACCCATCAGCGGCCAGTCGTCCTTCCAGTTGACCGGCTGCAGGTGGACGATCCTGCCGTATGCCTCCCGGTCCTGGAAATGGACGAACCACGATTCGCCGCTTTCAAGCTCCACCCAGCCTCCCTGGTGGGGTCCGTTGATATCGGTATTGCCCTGGTGCAGGACCACCTTCTCCTCGTAGGGACCGAACACCTGTTTCGACCGCAGGATGATCTGCCACCCGGTGCTGACGCCGCCGGCCGGAGCAAAA
>JAFGWU010000027.1 GCA_016936975.1 Bacteroidales bacterium
CAGCAAACCATTCGAACGTGTCGGGGAGAGATTTTCCTTCAGGCCGATCCGTTCGATGAAATAGAGTTCATGGTTAAGTATTTCCCCGGGCGTTCTGTTATTCAGAACCTTCAGGAGCAGGGCCACTAACCCTTTTACAATAATCGCATCGCTGTCGGCCTCAAACCTGATCCTCCCGTTTTGGTATTCGGCATTCAGCCAGACTTTCGACTGACAGCCGTTCACCAGGTTTTCTTTCGTCCTCAGTTCCGGATCAAACGGTTCAAGCTGTGTTCCCAGCTCAATGAGGTAATTATACCTGTCCAGCCAGTCATCATAGATGGAAAACGCTTCGATTAATTCTTCCTGGACCTCTTTTAAACTCTTTTCCATAGGATCGGTTGTCATAAAATATCTTAACGGGAAAGCATACTGATGCATTTTCTAATTCCTTCAACCAGCAGGTCAACCTCTTCGAATGTATTGTAAAACACCATGGAAGCCCTGATGGTTCCGGGTATGTTATAATGGTCCATAACGGGTTGGGTGCAATGGGTGCCCGTTCTGACGGCAATTCCCAATTTATCGAGTACCAGCCCTGCATCGTAGGGATGTATTTTATCGAGCAGGAAGGAGAAGGTCGATATTTTTTCAGGAGCTGTTCCGTATAATCTCAGACCCTCTATCCGACTCAGTTCTCCTGTTGTATAGTCAATAAGCGCTTTTTCATAGTTCATCAGATCACGGATGTTCAGCGACCGGACATATTCGAGGGCCTTACTCATTCCTATGGCTCCCATATAGTTGGTTGTTCCTGCCTCGAACTTGAAGGGCAGGTCGCTGTAACAGGTTTTTTCAAAGGTTACGTTTTCGATCATGTCCCCGCCGCCCTGGTAAGGTGGAAGTTCCTCGAGCAGATGTTCTTTCCCGTAAAGGATCCCGGAACCGGTGGGACCGAAAATCTTATGGGAGGAGAAGGCATAGAAATCGCAATCCAGTTCCCTGACGTCCACACCTGTGTGCTGGACCATCTGGGCTCCGTCCACCATCACGGGCACATTATGGCGGTGAGCCATCCGGATGATCTCTTTGACCGGGTTGATGGTCCCCAGAGAATTGGATGCATGAACCACCGACACAAGCCGTGTTTTCGGGCAGAACAGATTTTCGTAGGCGTTCAGGTCGAGAACGCCCTGTTCGTCAAACGGAATGATCCTGAGCCGGGCTCCCTTCCGCTCACACAGCATCTGCCAGGGTACAATATTGGAGTGGTGTTCCATCTCACTGAGGATAATCTCATCTCCCTCCCTGACATACTTTTCTCCGAATGAAAAGGCAATGGTATTGATGGAGCCCGTTGCACCGCTTGTAAAAATGATCTCGTTCACCGAAGAAGCGTTAATAAAGGATCGAACCGTTTCACGGGCAGCCTCGTACCGTTCGGTCATCTGTTCGCTTAAACGATGGATACCCCGGTGGATGGAACTGTTCATAGACTCCTGCAGTTCCGTGAGGGTGTCGATCACAACCCTGGGTTTCTGTGTGGTAGCCCCGTTATCCAAATAGACAAGCGGCCGGCCGTACACCTGCTCCTTCAGGATTGGAAAATCCTCCCGTATTTTTTTTATGTCGAGGCTCATAGGCAGTTCTTTAATCCTGGCATTGCATCCTGCAACAGTTACATCTTGAAAGCTCTCCCCTCAGACGTTTTTCCACAAGATGGGAAATACGGTTTTTCAGGGCAGGTTCCTTAATGCGGGATATGACATCATTGGCAAAGGCATACATCAGCAATAACCGGCTCTCTTCCACGGATATTCCCCTCGACCTGAGGTAGAAGAGGGCCTCTTCATCCAGCTGGCCTACCGTTGCACCATGACTGCATTTAACATCATCCGCATGAATGACCAGCTGGGGTTTGGTATGCATTCGGGCCGTATCGGTAAGGAGAATATTGTTGTTTGACTGGTAAGCCTCGGTTTTCTGGGCATCCTGGAATACCTGGATTTTACCGTTAAAAACCCCGGTGGCATCGTCATCCAGAACCCCTTTGAATTGCTGATGAGAGGTGCAATGGGGCTGACGGTGTTCAATAACCGTGAAATTATCTACATGCTGCTTTTTATCAATGAGGAATAATCCCAGTGCCTCGGTATGGGCCCCCTCCCCCTGGAGTTTTACATGGAGGTTGTTCCTGACCATTCCCCCGTGGAGGGTGATGGTACTGTGGCGGGATCGGGCATTTCGTTCCTGGTTTATCCAGGTATTGGTGACCTGGAAGGAGCTGTTATGTTCATTCTGAAGCCGGATAATATCTACATCGGCGTTCTCTTCAGCATATATCTCCGTAACCGAATTGGTAAGAAACATATGGGGTGAAAGGGTATGATCGCAGATAATGATGTCGGCCCTGCTGTTTTTTCCTGCAATGAACAGGTTCCTGTGCTGAACCATCTGGTCGGTATCCGAGAGAAGCAGGTGAATGATCTGAATGGGGTGTTCAAGATGCTGGTTCCCGGGAACGAAAAGAAAAATCCCATCCTGTGCGAAGGCTGTATTGAGGGCCACAAAGGGTTCATGCTCCATCTCGGCATTTTTTCCGAGATACTGTCCGACCAGCTCGGGATATCTCCTGGTGGCCTCCCTGAGACTGCCGTAGATGATGCCGTTGTCAAGTTCAGTAAGACCCTTCTGTCCGTTGGAATAAAAAAATCCATTGAGGATCATCAGAATCCGGGTTTCAAGAGAAGGAATATCACAGCTGAAGAGATCATCGATATCAAACGCAATCTTTCTCTCTCTGAAATATCGGGCGAATTCTTTGCCGAACCATGGCTCCAGATGGGTATACCGGTAATTTTCCTGCTTTTTCGGAGGGAATCCTTCTGCTTCAAACAATCCGATTGCCTTTTCACGCAGCTGCAAGAGATACGCGGGATCCCCTTCGGAAATCACCGGCTGGTTTTTCCGGAAAAACTCCACATATTTTTCAGCTGTATTCAGCTCTTTTACGGATTCTTTCATTCCGACAGTTTTGCTTCTACATCCAATTCCTGCTTGATCCAGTCATAGCCGTGTTTCTCGAGCTCGACGGCCAGATTCTTATCGCCGGATTTGACAATCCTGCCTTTGTAAAGGATATGCACAAAATCCGGGATAATATATTCCAGAAGCCGCTGATAATGGGTTATGACGATAATGGCATTATCGGGCCTCCGCAATTTATTCACTCCGTTGGCAACAATTCTGAGGGCATCGATATCCAGTCCTGAATCGGTTTCATCGAGGATGGCCAGCTTCGGGTTCAGAAGGGCCATCTGAAAGATCTCGTTCTTTTTCTTTTCACCCCCGGAGAATCCTTCGTTAACCGACCTGCTGGTCAGATCCGAATCGATTTCAACTATCTGTTTTTTCTCACGCATCAGCTTGAGAAAATCACCTGCCGCAAGGGGCTCCTCACCCCTGTATTTTCTCAATTCATTGACGGCAGTGCGCAAAAAATTCACCATACTCACTCCCGGAATTTCAACGGGGTACTGGAAACCGAGGAAGATACCCTCCCTGGCCCTGTCTTCGGGAGAGAGTTCCATAAGGTTCTTTCCTTCATAATCTATTTTGCCATGGGTAATCTGAAAGTAGTCCTTCCCCACCAGGGCGGAGGCCAGCGTACTCTTTCCGGAGCCATTGGGGCCCATGATGGCATGCACTTCACCCGGATTGACCTCCAGGTCAATCCCTTTAAGGATCTCCTTATCCTCAACACTCACCCTTAAATCTCGTATCTTTAACAGCATTATCTATATTATTTCCTTATGGATCAAATTTTATTTTTTCTTTTTAACATTCCACCCAAAGCATTGCGTGGCTACCTTTCACCCCACACTCCCCTCCAGGGAGATCTGCAATAACTTCTGCGCTTCCACAGCGAACTCCATCGGGAGTTTATTCAGCACTTCCCTGGCATAGCCGTTCACAATCAAACCGATGGCTGTTTCGGTATCGATTCCCCTCTGGTTGCAATAAAATATCTGATCTTCTCCAATCTTCGAGGTGGTGGCCTCATGTTCCACGACGGCGGAACGGTTATCCACTTCGAGATATGGGAAAGTGTGTGCACCACACCGATCACCCAGAAGCAGGCTGTCGCACTGCGAGAAGTTCCTGGCATTTTCCGCACTTTTTAAAACCTTCACAAGGCCGCGATAGGAGTTGTTGCTTTTGCCTGCCGAAATACCTTTTGAAATGATGGTGCTCCTGGAATTTTTTCCGATATGAATCATTTTGGTCCCGGTATCTGCCTGCTGGTGATTGTTGGTTACTGCAACAGAATAAAACTCTCCGACGGAGTAATCTCCCTTGAGAATACAACTCGGGTATTTCCAGGTGATGGCCGATCCGGTTTCGACCTGGGTCCATGAGATTTTGGAATGGTCCCCTTTGCAGAGGCCTCTTTTCGTTACAAAATTATAGATTCCCCCCTTCCCCTCTTTGTCACCCGGGTACCAGTTCTGGACGGTGGAATATTTTACTTCCGCATTTTCCATCGCTATGATCTCAACGATGGCTGCATGGAGCTGGTTTTCGTCGCGCATGGGAGCAGTACAACCCTCAAGATAGCTGACGTAGGAATCGTCCTCAGCCACAATGAGGGTCCTCTCAAACTGCCCGGTATTGGCGGCGTTGATTCTAAAATAGGTTGACAGTTCCATCGGGCAGCGCACACCTTTGGGAATATAGCAGAACGAGCCGTCGCTGAAAACAGCCGAATTCAGGGCGGCAAAATAGTTATCTGTGTAGGGAACCACCGAACCCATATATTTTTTTACCAGGTCAGGATGGTTTTTTACGGCTTCACTGAATGAACAAAAGATGATCCCGAGCTCGGCCAGTGTCTCCTGGAAGGTCGTTTTAACCGAGATACTGTCCATTACGGCATCTACGGCGACACCGGCAAGCTGTTTCTGCTCTTCAAGAGGGATCCCCAGCTTATTAAAGGTCTCCAGCAGGTCCGGATCCACCTCATTAAGGCTCTCGTACCGGGATTTCTTCCTGGGTGCGGCATAATAAATGATATCCTGGTAATTGATTTCCGGGATCTTCAGATAGGCCCAGTCGGGCATTTTCATGGTCTGCCAGTGCCTGAAAGCCTTTAACCGGAATTCGGTCATCCAGCCCGGCTCCTCCTTTTTTGCAGATAGATTACGGATGATCCCCTCATTCAATCCTTTCGGGAACAATTCGGTATCGATATCGGTGTAGAAACCGTACTTATAATCACCTCCCGTTACTTCCCCGATTATTTTATCCTGGTCGTTGGTCATCTCACCCGCATTAATGGTCCCTTTTGCCTTTTATCCTTTCAGTGAAGGATTTAACTGATTCAAATGATTGTAAATCAGTTTAGTTTAAATCAGAGTGCAAATATACGAATTCTTGTTTTACATTTGTATTACACTCCGGTGAATCAAATGTTCAAAATAAGAGGTTAAATGTCTTCAAAAAAAGTAACTCCTGTCCAACAGCTTGGAGAGTTCGGACTGATTGATCGTCTGACTTCCGGTTTTAAAATGAAGCAGGAAAGCACCCTCCTGGGGGTTGGAGATGATGCTGCGGTTATCCGTTACGGGGAGGTCTGCCAGGTTGTGACCACGGATTTGCTGGTGGAAGGGATCCATTTCGACCTGGTGTATACCCCTCTGCGGCATCTCGGTTACAAAGCCGTGGTGGTAAACCTGTCGGATGTTTATGCCATGAATGCCGCGCCCCGGCAGATTACGGTTTCCATAGCCGTTTCCGGGAAGTTTTCTGTGGAAGCCATTGAGCAGATTTATGAAGGTGTTAAAATGGCCTGCGACCGGTACGGGGTCGACCTGATTGGCGGGGATACCTCTGCATCGGTCACGGGACTGTTCATAACGGTTACGGCATTGGGAACGGCCAGGCGTGAGGAGCTGACCCTGAGGAGCGGGGCAAAAGTCAACAATTTAATCTGTGTGACAGGCGATCTGGGAGCCGCATACATGGGTTTGAAAGTCCTCGAACGTGAGAAAGCGCTTCACGAACAGGATCCGGAGATACAGCCCGAACTGAAAGGGTACGATTATATCCTGGAAAGATTTCTGAAGCCTGAGCTAAGAATTGATGTACTGCTTGCCCTCCGCGGACAGGATGTAGTGCCCACTTCCATGATGGATATATCCGACGGACTCTCCTCGGAACTGCTTCATATCTGCAAACAATCGAAATGCGGATGCCAGATCTACCAGGACCGGATCCCCATAGCGGAGGAGACTGCCAGGGCGGCATCGGAGTTTGAAATGGACCCCTTAATTGCGGCGCTTAATGGGGGAGAGGATTATGAATTGTTGTTTACGGTTCCGCTATCGGCACATGAAAAGGTTAAAACCATTCCGGGCATTCATATCATAGGCAACATCACCGACCTGAAGGATCATGCCGTGCTGGTGACGCAACAGGGAGAGGTTATCAGGCTTGAGGCACAGGGCTGGAATGCTTACCGCAACCGGTAGTCGCGGTTATTCGTCGACAGCGTTATCGAAATATCCCCGAATGATACCCCTTTTGGAATTTCTTATAAACAGGATGATTTCATCACGTTCGTTGGAAGCGGGCAGGGTTGCTTCAACGAAATCGACTGCATCGGAAATATTGAGGCCTTTCTGGTAGATGATCCTGTAGGTATCCTGAATGGCATAAATAATATTGGTATCGAAATTCCTTCTTCGCAGTCCGATGGAGTTGATGCCCGTGAACGAAAGGGGATCCCTTCCGGCGAGCACGTAAGGGGGAACATCTTTCGACACTTTACTCATTCCCTGGATCATCGTATGGGCCCCGACTCTGACAAACTGATGCACCAGGCTCCCGGGGCTGATGATAGCCCAGTTATCGACTTCAACCTCTCCGGCAAGCCCGGAATAACTTCCCATGATCACCCGGTCCTTCACCATACAATCGTGGGCAATATGCACATAGGACATGATCAGGCAATTATTGCCCACACAGGTTCTTTCTTTTGATTTTGTACCCCGGTTGATGGTCACGAATTCCCTGACGACGGTGTTATCGCCTATCTCGGCAGTGGTTTTCTCTCCGGAAAATTTCAGGTCCTGGGGCTCCCCCGCGATCACGGCACCCGGGTAAATCTTACAGTTCTTTCCAATGCGCGATCCGTTCATGATGACGGTATTGGGACCGATCCAGCATCCCGAACCGATGACCACATCCTCATAGATGGTTGCAAACGGTTCTATGGTAACATCCGGTGCAATCTGCGCTTTGGGATGAATATTGGCTAATGCTTTACTCATACTATTTAACTTTAACGATTTGAGCCATCATCTCACCTTCCATAACCAGTTTGTTTCCGACAAAAACCTCTGCAAACATCAGGGCAATGCCCCTCCGGATGGGTTCGAGCAGATCCATTTTCAGAATGAGTGTATCTCCCGGAACCACCTTGTTTTTAAATCGCACCTTATCGATTTTCAGGAAGTAGGTTGTATAATTTTCGGGATCGGGCACCGTTCCCATAACCAGCATTCCTCCGGCCTGCGCTGCAGCTTCAATCTGCAGGACTCCCGGCATGATGGGCTCGTCGGGGAAATGTCCCACGAAGAAGGGTTCGTTCATGGTCACATTCTTGATGCAAACTACGCTTTTCTCATCCAAATGAATGACCTTATCGATGAGCAGGAATGGCGGCCGGTGCGGTAAACGCCTTTTAACCTCATTAATATCCAAAATCGGCTCAAGATTCGGATTGTATAAGGGGACCTGCTTCTGAAGAGCGGTCTTTTTCATAATCTGCCTGAGGATCCTGGCAAATTCGATGTTTGAGTGATGCCCCGGGCGGGTGGCAATGATTTTAGCTTTGAACCACCTGCCCACCAGTGCCAGATCACCGACCATATCCAGAAGCTTATGCCTGGCCGGCTCGTTGGGAAAGCGCAACTCAATATTATTCAGGATCCCCTCGGGCTGAACCTTGATTCTGGGCTTGTTCAATACCTCGGCCAGATGATCCAGCTCTTCCTGGGTAACCTGCCGGTCGACAATGACAATGGCATTATCCAGGTCACCCCCTTTGATCAGATTATTTTTGGCCA
Source organism: Bacteroidales bacterium (assembly GCA_016936975.1). Lineage (GTDB taxonomy): Bacteria > Bacteroidota > Bacteroidia > Bacteroidales > JAFGWU01. Next base: position 8,109 of record JAFGWU010000027.1, read on the forward strand.
GATATTCCAGCTCATGCAGGAAAACAAAGGTTCTGCTCGGAGCAATCTCCACACTGAAATCCTTCAGGTCCTCAAGAGAAGCATGCTGGTTACCCAGCACTTTTGAATTATAATCGATCAGTACATTAATGCTCTGAATCCTGTCGGGATAGGCGATAATATGGATGTTGTTCTTGTCGTCGTAATACTCGATTTTTTCCTTCAGCATGAAGTATTTCCTGTCGGTCCTCTGCTCGACGACCCCGGTTTTTTCAATAGCTTCCACGTATTGCCTGGCACTTCCGTCCATGATGGGTGTTTCCGGGCCATTTATTTCGATGAGTACATTGTCGAGCTTCATCCCGGCAAGGGATGCCAGAACATGTTCGACTGTGGATACCCTGACCCCGTTCTCTTCCAGTGTGGTTCCCCGTGCGGTATCAACTGCGTTTTCCGCCAGGGCATTCACAAGGGGCTGTCCGGGTAAATCGATGCGCCTGAAGATATATCCGTGACTGTCCGGCGCAGGCTTCAGGGTCATCGTTACATCGATGCCTGTGTGTAATCCTTTTCCTTTAAAGGTTATGGAGTCTTTTAATGTACACTGTTTTTCTGCCATTTCTCTGGAATTTCTCGAATTATGCGGGCACAATCAAATTAAACAATTATTCAATGATTATTTCCAGCTTACTGCGGGAAGCACCAATCCTGTTCCAAAAAACCGTCGCAAGATACAAAAAATCAATGTAAAATCGTTCCCTGAACCGGGAAGTTAAAAGGATGGGGGGACCATGATTACTTTCCGAATTTTGTATTCAAAGTCTTGATCTCCCGTTCCAGCTGGTTGATCTGATTCCGTAATTCAGGGAGTTTCCTGAAGAGCAGATAACATTTCTGGTAGGTCGTGAAGTCAAATGCGGGGGAGCCCTGCAGAACCTGGCCCTCCTCCCTGACATCCTTTGAGAGACCGGATTGAGCAGCGATTTTCACACCATCTGCTATTTTAAGATGACCGATCAGGCCGACCTGTCCCCCGAGAAGGCAATCCTTCCCGATTTTTGTGGAGCCGGCAATTCCCGACTGGCCCGCAATGACGGTGTTCTCCCCAATCTCCACATTATGGGCAACCATGATCAGGTTGTCCAGCTTAACACCTTTCCGGATTATGGTGAAACCAATGGTTGCCCTGTCAATGGTGGTATTGGCACCGATCTCAACCTCATCCTCAATAATGACACTGCCTACCTGTGGCACTTTTTTAAAATTGTTTTCCGCATCGGGAGCAAATCCGAAACCGTCGGCCCCGATGACCACACCGGCATGCAGTACGCAATTTTTCCCTATTTTGCAGTTGTGATAAATCTTTACACCCGGGTAAAGGATGGTACCGTCCCCAATGGTCACCTGATCCCCAACGTAAACCTGCGGATAGATCATGACATGATTGCCGATGGATGCTCCGGGTGAAATGACCGAAAAATCCCCGACATAAATATTCTCTCCCAGTGATGCGGTTTGGTCGATCGATGAGAGGGAACTGATCCCGCTCTTTTTTGGTTTGTTCTGTTCGTAAAGGGCCAGCAGGGTAGCAAAGGATTCATAAGCATTTTCCACCCTTATGAGGGTTGCCTTCAGTTTATTCTTGGGCTTAAAATCCCTGCTGACAATGAAAATACTGGATTTGGAATTATAGATGTACTTTTCGTATTTGGGATTGGACAGAAAGGAGAGCGTTCCCGTCCTGCCTTCCTCGATCCTGGAAACATCATGAACCTCCACCTCGGGGTCGCCTTCAATAGTTCCCTTGAGGAATTCGGCAATCACATGTGCTTTGAAATTCATCATACATCGTTGTTAATCCTGCCCCGCTCCAGTTCAGGAGAAAGAGAAGGAATCGGTTTGCTTTCCCTGAGCCGCTCAGAAAAAAAATGTGACCGGAGTTCCACTCAGAGGAAAAAACCATTTTACTGGCATGTAAAACTAAAATAAATCTTTCATAAACTTGGGATACCAGAGGAAATATTTCCGGATGGTCTTCGATAGCAGGGAGATATTCAGCATATCCGAAGCTTCGGCAATATCAAGGATCCTTCCGTCCTTTTTCAGAATCTTAATGCGGTCATCAAGATCGGTGTAAATATAATTGCTGATACCCTGGGAGGAGACCAGGTAAGCGGCATCTTCCACGGGAATGTTCAGCTGTAAGGAGACACGCTTCCTGAGTTCATCAATACGGTCTTCCTGAAAAATCTCATTCTGCAGTTCAATGGCAAAGAGTTCCCGGTTGATAAAACTCCTGCATAAAAGAGACAGGACCGGATCGGTATGTTTGGCCCAAACCTTTGCGGCAGAAAGGATGTCCGAATCATCGAGATCGGCAAAATGTTCAAGGAAAACCGCCTGTTGCCCACCTTGTGAATAACCGGCATGGCTGTTCAGGAAAAACTGAAGGGCCGGAGAAGCGAACAGAGCCTCGCCACCGAGCGAAAGGTAATGAGCCCTCCTCAGAAGGTTTACCAGGAGCTGGTCGGCGCTCAAAACGGATTTATGCAGGTAAACCTGCCAGAACATGAGCCGCCGGGCAATCAGGAACTTCTCAATGGAGTAGATCCCCTTTTCATCAACGACCAGGTTATCTTCCAGGACATTGAGCATTTTAATGATTCGGTCGGAACCTATCACCCCTTCGGTTACTCCCGTGAAAAAGCTGTCGCGCTTGAGATAGTCGAGCCTGTCCATGTCAAGTTGACCGGACACAAGCTGGTGCAGGAAACGTTTGGAATAGTGATTCCTGAAAATGCTGATGGCCATGGCAAGTTTTCCTTTAAAAGAGTCGTTCAGAAGTTCCATGTACATCAGGCTCAGCTCTTCGTGGGAAAGACCCTTTATCAGGCTGTGTTCAAGAGAATGGGAGAAGGGTCCGTGACCGATATCGTGCAACAGGATGGCAATGGTGACGGCTTCTGCTTCCTCCTCAGTGATATGGTGACCTTTGGAACGGATGATGTCGGTGGCCTGTCCCATAAGGTGCATGGCCCCGAGGGCATGCTGGAAACGGGTGTGGTTGGCTCCGGGATAAACGTAATAGGTCATACCAAGCTGGCGGATTCGTCGTAACCGTTGGAAATACGGGTGTTCGATCAGATCAAATACCAGATCGGAGGGAACTTTTATGAATCCATAGATTGGATCATTGATGATTTTTTGCTTGTTTGTCCTGGAATAACCGCTCATGAAGGGAATTTCTGTTCATAAAAATAAGGTTTTCCATCGGAAGAGCCCTCTGTTTGCCTAAAATTGGGTACTTTTTTTGCTTTTTTGAGGAATCTTTGTACTTTTGCGTCGTTATTGAGAAGTTGAATTTATTAGGGGACAGAAGTCCCCTATTTTATTAAACCTTTATGATTGAAAAGGAGCAGGTCAGAAAATTTGTGGCAGAAGGGTTAACGGGAACCGATATGTTCCTGGTCGATGTTGTGGTAGGCAACGACAATGCTGTCAGGGTGACCATCGATAAAATGGATGGTATCTCTCTGGATGCATGCGTGGAGATGAACCGGTTCCTTAAGGAGAAACTGGACCTTCTGGAGGAGGATTACAGCCTGGAGGTTTCATCCCCGGGGCTGGGTTCACCGTTCAGGGTGAAACAGCAGTATCATAAGAATATTGGCCGGGAGGTGGAAGTGGTCCTGAAAAATGGCGGGAGGGTAACAGGAAAACTCAATGCCGTTGAGGAAGGCGCGATTTTAATGGAACCTTCACAGAAGCGTTCTGGAAGAGGCCGGAATGAAAACGCAGTGCAGGAATTGAAAATAGATTTCAACGAGATAAAAGCAACAAAAGCAGTCGTATCATTTAAATGATTGAGTATAGAGATGGAAAATCTTAATCTGATTGAAACCTTTTCAGAGTTTAAGGATCTGAAGAATATCGACCGGGTCACCATGATGAGCGTTCTTGAGGATGTGTTCAGGGGAATGCTTCAGAAACGCTATGGCTCGGATGAAAATTTTGATATCATCATCAATATTGACAAGGGAGATTTTGAGATCTGGAGAAACCGCGAGGTGGTCAATGACGGTGAGGTTGAGGATCCGGCCTACCAGATAGCGCTTTCAGAGGCCAAACTTATCGATGAGGATTATGAAGTGGGTGAAGAGGTTACGGATGAGGTGAAGCTGGCAGATTTCGGAAGGAGATCGATTCTTGCCCTGCGCCAGAACCTCTCCTCAAGGATCATGGAACTGGAAAAGAACCATATTTATAATAAGTACAAAGACAGGATTGGAGAGATCGTTACCGGCGAAGTGTACCAGGTCTGGAAAAGAGAGATACTGATCCTGGATGATGAGGGCAATGAACTGATCCTCCCGAAACCGGAACAGATTCCTTCCGACTATTTCAGGAAAGGGGATACCATCCGTGCGGTTGTTATCAAGGTGGACATGCGGAACGCCAATCCGCTGATTATGCTGTCAAGAACATCACCGGTCTTCCTGGAACGTTTGTTCGAGCTGGAAGTGCCGGAGATTTTCGACGGACTGATCACCATCAAAAAGATCGTGCGTGTGCCGGGAGAGCGGGCCAAAGTTGCGGTTGAATCGTATGACGAACGCATCGACCCGGTCGGGGCATGCGTGGGGATGAAGGGTTCCCGGATTCATGGAATCGTCAGGGAGCTTAAAAATGAGAATATCGATGTAATCAACTATACGAATAATACACAGTTATTTATTTCCAGGGCCTTGAGTCCGGCAAAGATATCTTCCATCAAACTTAATGATGAGGAGAAAAAGGCTGAAGTATTCCTTGAACCGAAAGAGGTCTCCCTGGCCATCGGAAAAGGCGGACTGAATATCAAACTGGCCAGTCAGCTGACCGGTTACGAAATAGATGTTTACAGGGAATCGGATGAGGATGAAGAAGATGTGAACCTGGAAGAATTTGCTGATGAAATTGAAGGATGGATACTCGATGAGTTGAAAGCGATCGGCTGCGATACGGCAAAATCGGTGTTGAACCTTACTGTTGAAGACCTGGTGAAACGAACCGATCTGGAAGAGGAAACCGTCAGGGAGGTGCTTCAGGTTCTGAAATCGGAGTTCGAGTAGGTTTATCCGATATTTTGGAGAGTTACGAGTTTAAATGTATATTCGGGATATGACGGAACAAAAAGCGATAAGACTGAGCAAAATTGCGAGGGAGTTCAATGTTGGTATTTCCACCATCGTGGATTTTCTCAAGAGGAAGGGGTATGAGATTGACACAAATCCGAATACTAAGCTGGATCCCGGTCTCTATGATATCCTTGTGCAGGAATACAGCAATGATCTCAATGTCAAAAAGGAATCAAAAAGGCTCACGCTTGAAACGTTAAGGGAACGAAGGGAAACCATCTCCATTTCCGACCTGGAGGAACCCCCGGAGGAAGAATCGGAAGAGCTGTTGATTACCGATCATACAACAATATCGGAAGAGGAAGAAGAGGAGATTTCTGTCGCTGAACCGGAGGAGCTGGAAGAGACGGTTAAAACCACCGGGAAACCATCCGGAGAGGATGAAGAGGAGACCGGAACAGAAGAGGAAAGTGTGAAGGAAACGGGTCCCCGGGTCCTGGGAAAAATCGATCTTGAATCGATGAACCAGAAAACCCGCCCGAAGAAAAAAACGGCTGAAGAGAAGGCAAGGGAAAAAGAGGAGATAAAGGCCGAAAAGGAAAAACCGGCCGGAAAAGAGACTCCCAAAACGAAAAAGGAGTCCGCTGTGCCTGAGGAAAAGAAACCGGATGAGGTGACGGCGGAAAAAGAGAAGAAAGCACCGGCAAAACCGGAAGAAGATAACCTTATACCAACCAAGGTTGAAAAACTCACCGGACCAACGGTCGTTGGAAAGATTGATCTTCCTGAAAAGCGCGAACACAAGAAAAAGATGGTGGCAACCAGTGCGGATCCTTCAGTGGGAGATCGTAAGAAAAAGAGAAAACGTATCCGGAAAGATATTGAACCGGTTGACCTGGAGAACGGAGATAGTTCGGAAAAGGGTACGAAAAAAGATAAGTTTGCAAGGAAGAAGAAAAGGAGTTTGCGGCCGGAGGTCAATGAAGAGGATGTTCAGAGACAGATAAAGGATACGCTGGCGAAACTCACTGCCAAGGGTAAATCAAGAACCTCCAAGTACAGAAGGGAGAAAAGGGATCTGGTTCATCAGAAAATGCAGGAAAAGGAGGAACAGATCGAGCACGATAAGAATATTCTCAAGGTTACAGAATTCGTGTCGGTCAATGAACTGGCCAACATGATGAATGTTCCGGCAAATGAGGTGATTGCCACCTGCATGAACCTGGGTCTGTTTGTCTCGATTAACCAGCGGCTTGATGCCGAAACCATGGCCCTGGTAGCTGATGAATTTGGGTATAAGGTAGAATTCATCAGCATTGAGGTGCAGGAAGCCATCAGGGAGGAGGAGGATAAACCGGAAGAACTTGTGCCCCGGCCCCCGATTGTCACCGTTATGGGTCATGTCGACCATGGAAAGACCAAGCTTCTTGACGTGGTCAGGAATACCAACGTGGTGGCTGGTGAAGAGGGAGGGATAACCCAGCATATCGGTGCTTACAGCGTGGAACTGGAGGGGGGACGAAAGATTACCTTCCTCGACACGCCGGGCCACGAGGCATTCACCGCGATGCGTGCAAGGGGCGCACAGATTACCGATGTGGCCATTATTGTGGTGGCTGCGGATGACGGGGTCAAGCCCCAGACCGTGGAGGCCATCAATCACGCGGCTGCAGCCGGCGTACCGATTGTTTTCGCCATCAATAAGATCGACAAACAGGACGCCAATCCCGAAAAGGTGAAGGAGGAACTTGCCAATATGAATTACATGGTTGAGGATTGGGGCGGAAAATATCAGTCACAGGAAATCTCTGCAAAAAGCGGTGTCAATATCGAAGAATTACTTGAAAAGGTTCTTCTGGAGGCAGAACTGCTGGACCTCAAGGCAAATCCTGTCAAGCGTGCTTCAGGTACCGTGATTGAATCAACCCTGGATAAGGGCAGGGGAAATGTGGCAACGGTGCTGGTGGAGAATGGAACCCTGCATATCGGCGATGTGATCCTGGCCGGCCAGTATTACGGACACGTCAAGGCCATGTTTAACGAACGTGGGAAAAAGATCTTTGATGCAGGTCCTTCCACACCGATCCTGATACTCGGGCTCAATGGGGCACCCCAGGCCGGCGATGGATTCAATGTGATGGACAGCGATAAGGAGGCCAAGGATATCGCCGTAAAGAGGGGTCAGCTTCAGAGGGAACAGGAACTCAGGACGACCAAGCACATTACCCTGGATGAGATAGGAAGACGTATAGCTATCGGCAATTTCCAGGAGCTCAATGTGATTGTGAAAGGGGATGTCGACGGCTCGATTGAGGCACTTTCCGATTCACTCATTAAACTCGGTACCGAAGAGATACAGGTAAACATAAAACATAAAGCCGTCGGACAGATATCGGAATCAGATATCCTGCTCGCCGCGGCTTCCAATGCAATCGTCATCGGCTTCCAGGTTCGCCCTTCACTCAGCGCCAGGAAGCTTGCCGAAAAGGAACAGATCGATATCCGCCTTTACTCCATTATTTATGATGCGATTGAGGAGGTGAAAGCAGCTATGGAAGGGATGCTCTCACCGGAAATCAGGGAGGAGATTATGGCCACCCTTGAAGTTCTTGAAGTATTCAGGATTACAAAGGTCGGTTCGATAGCAGGCTGTAAGGTCCGCGAGGGGAAAATTAAAAGAACCTCCAAGGTCAGGCTGATCCGTGACGGAATTGTCATATACAGTGGTGTCCTGGGATCCCTGAAACGCTTCAAGGATGATGTGAAGGAGGTGGTCACCGGACAGGAGTGCGGATTAAATATTGAAAACTTCAACGATATTAAGGTCGATGATGTGATCGAAGCCTACGAAGAAACCGAAGTAAAGAAAACACTCCGTTAATTCTCATCCGATTTTTGCTATCTTAGCTCACCTAAACGGTCGGGTATGTTCGAATTTATTGAAGGGGAGATTGTCGAAAAATCTCCCACACATCTGGTGGTGAAAGCAGGTTCCCTGGCCTATTTCATCAATATCTCAGTTTACACCTATACACACATCGCCGGTAATCCTGTTCAGCGTATTTACCTTCACCACGTGGTCAGGGAAGATGCCCAGCTTTTATACGGGTTTAGTACCCCGGGCGAAAGAGAGCTTTTCCGGCTGCTGATCTCTGTGTCGGGTGTCGGGGCCAATACAGCACGACTCATCCTGAGCTCCCAGACCCCCGATGAAATTACGCACCATATCCTTTCGGGAAACGCGGCAGCCCTGCAGGCGATAAAGGGGATCGGAACCAAATCGGCCCAGAGGATTATTGTCGACCTGAGGGATAAGGTCGGGAAAGGTGCGGAAATAGAGCAATTATTCACCTCCGAGGGCAATACCGAACGGGAAGAAGCGTTATCTGCATTAGTAGCACTTGGTTTTCCCCGGAAAGTGGTTGAAAAAAGTCTGAATAAGATTATTTCCCCGGAAAACGAGCTGTCAGTGGAAGAGATTGTGAAAGCTGCCCTGAAGTTGATGTAGAACCTGAACCCTGTAAGATCTGTTGACTCTGAGATATTTCCATATATTTTTGATCATTACGACCTTACTGATTACTATCAGTCCGAATCTCCATTCACTCCCGGAATCAGAAAACTTCCATCCCGATGCCCGTTTGAACGCCTTTCCAGACCTGCCGCATCCACCGCAGGATACTATTCTGCAATATCCCATAAACGAACAGAACGGTTACCCTTTTTCATCATCCAACAAAACCTCTCCACTCTATCTTAAGAATCCCTCCAATATCGAGTCCCGGATTGTCTATGACCCGGTGACCAAACAGTATGTGTTCACCGAATCCATCGGTTCATGGAACTATCGTACGCCGGTGGTAATGTCGGAGGATGAGTACAGGGATTACGAGATCAGGCAGGCAGTGCAGGATTACTGGAGACTCAAGGCCAGCGGGGGCGCCGTTGAGGAACAGCTGTCATTCATCCCCCCGCTGAGTGTGGGAGGGGAAGCCTTCGACAAGCTGTTTGGTTCCAATGTCATCAACATCGTTCCGACGGGAAGTGCGGAGCTGATCTTCGGATTTAACCTTTCAAAAATCGAGAACCCTAACATCAATGAAAGGTTGAGAAGCGTGCCTTCCTTTACATTCGATGAAAAAATCATCATGAATGTGGCCGGTTCCATCGGGGATAAAATGAAAATGGATATCAGCTATAATACCGAAGCCACCTTCGATTTTGAGAACCAGACAAAGCTGGCCTATGCGGGAGATGAGGATGAGATTATCAAAAAGATCGAAGCCGGGAATGTGAATCTTCCCCTGCCCGGATCCCTGATCAACGGCAGTATGAGCCTGTTCGGGCTGAAAACAGAGATGCAGTTCGGAAAACTGAATGTTACCACCGTTTTTTCCCAGCAGAAAGGGGAATCGTCGGTGATTAACGTTCAGGGAGGGGCACAGCTGAGTGAATACCAGGTGACCGTGGATGATTACGATGCCAATAAGCATTTCTTCCTGTCGGATTATTTCAGGGACACCTACAACCGGGCAGTATCCCGACTGCCGGTCATAACTTCCGATGTTTCCATTACCAGGATCGAGGTTTGGATCACCAATAAAACAACCAATTTTGAAGATGCCAGGAACATCATTGCAGTGAACGATCTCGGAGAAGGAGACCCATACAGTGTGGTATTTTCCAGGAATCCGGGCCAGAACCTGAACTATCCCAGGAATGAGCTGAATAATGCATACGATAGGGTGACCACCACCCATTCGGCCATCAGGGATATTAAGAATGCCACCGGGGAACTTGAGTCTGCCGGACTGATCCTGGGAAGGGATTTTGAAAAAATAGAAAATGCCCGACTGCTCTCAAGCAGGGAATATACCTTTAATGACAAGCTGGGATATATATCCCTGAACACAGCCCTCAATACCGATGAGATACTTGCCGTAGCCTATGAATATACCTACCGGGGACAAACTTACAGGGTGGGTGAATTGTCAACCTCCTCCGGGATCAGTGCCCCCCAGTCGCTGGTTATGAAATTGCTTAAACCCAGTAATTTCACACCATCCAGCTACACCTGGGACCTGATGATGAAGAACGTGTATGCCATCGGGGCCTACCAGGTGAACCGGCAGGATTTTACCCTGGATGTATTGTACAGGGACGACCGGACGGGGAACGCTATTAACTATCTGCCCGATGGCGTCCTGAACAGCACGATCCTGATCAGGTTGTTCAACCTGGATAATATGAACGAGCAGAGAGATCCCTATCCCGACGGTATATTCGATTATATCGAGGGAATTACAATTACCTCCTCCAACGGAAGGATATTCTTCCCCCTGGTGGAACCATTTGGTACCGACCTTGCCAAAATTTTACGGGACAGCCTTTCTCCCGGCGAGGCCGAGGAGGCCATCAGTAAATATGTATACCAGGAGCTCTATGACTCCACAAAAACCAAGGCCCAGCAGATTGCTGAGAAAAATAAATTTTTGATCGCCGGGGAATTCTCCTCTTCATCCAGCTCGGAGATCATGCTGAATGCCATGAATGTCCCGCAGGGATCGGTGAAGGTGACGGCAGGGGGACGCGAGCTGGTGGAAAATCAGGATTACACGGTGGATTATATGTTGGGAAGGGTCACCATCATCAACCAGGGAATCCTCGAATCGGGGACCCCTATCCGGATCTCCCTGGAGAACCAGTCGCTGTTTAATTTCCAGACGAAAACCCTGGTGGGGACCCATCTTGACTATAAGATATCCGATAATTTCAATGTCGGCGGTACCGTCATGCATCTGACCGAACGACCACTGACACAGAAAGTGAATATCGGCGATGAACCGATATCTAACACCATCTGGGGATTGAATACTTCATTCAATACCGAATCCCGGCTCCTTACCAATATTGTGGATAAACTCCCCTTCCTTGAGACAAAAGCCCCGTCGTCCCTTACACTGGTAGGAGAGTTTGCCCACCTGATTCCCGGTCATTCCAGGGCCATAGCCAAGGAGGGAAATGCCTACATCGACGATTTTGAGGGAAGCGAGACCTCCATCGATCTGAAACATTTCTCATCATGGCGGCTGGCCAGTACTCCAAGGGGATTCTTTAAAGAGGCAGAATTGAACAATGACCTGAGGTACGGCTACGGAAGGGCAAAGTTTGCCTGGTACCAGATCGATCCCCTCTTCCTGAGAAAGGAATCGAGAACGCCCGAGTATCTGAAGTCCAATCCCGACATGCAATCCAGCGCCTATGTATACGAGGTGTACGAGCAGGATATTTTTCCCAATAAGGAGAATCCCAGCGGCATACCTACGAATATATCGGTCCTGAACCTTGCCTTTTATCCCGATCAGCGCGGACCCTATAATTACGATTGGGAAAATATCGACCGCCGGGGAAGACTCCTGAATCCCAGATCCCGATGGGGGGGGATCATGCGGGAAATATATTCCAGTGATTTTGAGCTTGCCAATGTGGAGTTTATCGAGTTCTGGCTGATGGATCCGTTTGCTGAGATGGAGGACCACAGCGGCGGGGAACTATATTTAAACCTGGGAAATGTTTCCGAAGATGTGCTGAAGGATTCGAGAAAGACGTTTGAGAATGGTCTTCCTGCCACTGAACTGGTACAGAAGGTGGATACCACCGTTTGGGGCCGTGTCCCCGTTGTCCAGTCTCTGGTTCAGGGATTCAGCGAAGGGGACGAAGCCAGAAAGTTCCAGGATGTGGGCCTCGACGGACTGAGTTCGGAGGAGGAGAGACAGTTTTTTTCAGAGCGTTCAAATAGTTACCTGAGCAAGATTGATTCGATGTATAATGCGGGAACGATATCCCGGTCGGCCTACGAAGCTATCATACAGGATCCATCGGGTGATGATTATCACTACTACAGGGGATCGGATTACGACGGACAAAAGCTGGATATTCTCAGCCGCTACAAGAATTATAACAGCCATGAGGGCAACTCGCCGAGCGATCTTTACAATCCTGAATCCTATCCCACATCGGGAACCTCGCTTCCCGATATCGAAGATATTAACCGCGACAATACCCTGAGCGAGAATGAGAGTTACTTCTTTTACCGTGTGGACCTGCGCCCGGAGGAACTGGAGGTCGGGCGCAACTTTATCGTCGATAAGGTGGTCGACAGGGTTAACTATGTGAATGGAACCACGGCCGACGTGACCTGGTACCAGTTCAGGATTCCCATACACGATTATGAAGGGACGGTAGGGGATATATCCGATTTCAAATCGATCCGGTTCATGCGGATGTTCCTGACCAATTTCAGTGACAGCACTTACCTGAGATTTGCCAAGCTGGACCTGGTCAGGGGGGAATGGCGCCGCTACGCCCTTCCGTTCAGTCAGGGCGGAGAAGCCTGGACCGGCTATGAACCATCGGAGGGGACTTTTTCCATTTCAGCTGTCAATATCGAGGAGAACGCGGGGAAGGAACCGGTTAATTACGTGTTGCCCCCGGGATTTAACCGCCAGATCGATCCAATGCAACCCCAGCTCCGGCAGTTGAACGAACAATCCATCGTATTGAAGATCCTTGAACTGACTGACGGGGATGCCCGGGCCGCATACAAAAATACGGAACTGGATATCAGGCAGTACAGGAAAATCAGGATGGAGGCGCACGCGGAAGCAATTCCGGGAATACCGCTTCAGGATGATGAAATAACCGCTTTCATCAGGATCGGTTCGGATTACCAGGATAACTATTACGAGTATGAGGTCCCGCTTAAGCTGACTGCCCCCGGGAAGTATAATAACGACAGCCAGAACGACCGCGAATTGGTGTGGCCCGAAGAGAACAGGTTTGAAATTGACCTGGAGCTCTTCAGGGAGGTCAAGCAGGCCAGGAATCATGCCATGAATGACCTGGAATCGGAGGTGACCATCAATTCGGTCTATTCCATCCTGGATGACAGGGGGAACCGGGTGTCGGTGTCCGGAAATCCCAATATGAGCAGTGTACGCACCATCATGATCGGGGTGAGAAATCCGGGGAAAGGGAACAATGTGTTCCGGACGGATGACGGATTACCCAAATCGGCAGAGGTATGGTTGAACGAACTGCGCCTCACCGATTTCAATGAAAAAGGAGGCTGGGCAGCCAATGGTCGTGCCACTGCCAAACTGGCCGATCTGGGAAATGTCACGTTTGCCGGTTCGACAAGCACTCCCGGCTTTGGGAGCATCGAGCAGAAAGTGAATGAACGTTCCCATGAGGAAATCATTCAGTACGACGTTTCGTCGAACCTGCAGATGGGAAAATTCTTCAACCAGGAAGCCGGTGTGAACCTGCCGGTCTATGTCGGATATTCAAAGGCGATGGTGAATCCCGAGTACAATCCCCTGGATCCGGATATCCTGCTGAAAGAAGCCATTCAGGAAGCCGAAACGAAGGTTGATCGGGATTCAATCATCAGGAATGCACGGGATGTGGTGGAACGGAAAACCTTTGCCCTCACCAATATCCGGATGAATAAAAGCGGGGCGACCAAGCGGTTCTACAGCCTGGCAAACTGGTCGGCAAGCTTCGCCATGAACGAGATGAACAGCCGGAATCCCAACCTCGAGTATTATAATACCCTGAAGTTGAAGGGTAACCTGAGCTATAACTACACCATCAGGCCAAAGAATGTGCAGCCGTTCAAATCGGTGGGTTGGATGAGCTCCCCCTGGTGGCGGCTGATCAAGGATTTCAACTTCAATGTTACCCCATCCCAGATCTCCCTGAGGACCGATATGGACCGGTATTACCTGGAAAAGCAGACACGGAATATCAACAATCCGAATTTCAGGGTGATCCCCACCTTCAAGAAGGACTTTCTCTGGAACCGCTATTTCGACCTCAAGTATGATATCACCCGGAGCCTGCGATTTGATTTTTCCTCAACCAATATTGCCCGTATCGATGAACCGGAGGGCCGGTGGAACCGGGAACTGGATTCGTATGAAACCTACCGGGATTCGCTCTGGAATGCCATCGCTTCCTTCGGCCGTACGACCAGTTATTTCCACCAGTTCAATGTATCCTATACCCTTCCGATCAATAAAATTCCCCTGCTGGATTGGGTGAGCGTCAATGCACGGTATGGCGGCACCTACGGCTGGGATGTGGGACCGATCATTCCCTATGACCCGGAATACGGATCCATCAACCTGGGGAACTCCATTAAGAATTCCAACACGGTCCAGCTGAATGGCCAGCTTAACCTGGTTAACCTTTATAACAAGGTGGGATTTCTGAAGGGGATCAATGATAAATACCGCAACGCGAATGCCCGTGCACAGCAGACAGAAAAGCGGATAAAAACAAAAACCTATACCCGTGACAATCTCTACATGAGGGAGGGACGCCCCCGCTACATCGTCCATAACCTTCGTACGAAAAATATCGAGGTGAATCTCTTTGATGAGAATGACCAGCCCGTGGAGGTGACTACGGAAATAATGAGTGAAACCCGTATCCGGATCACCAGCGAATCAGCAGTGAGGAGTGCACGGGTGGTGGTGACCGGTTCGATTGAGAAAGGGGAGAATCCGTTGATCTTTATTGCGGAAACAACCCTCCGGGTAATCATGGGTGTCCGGACGGTGAACTTAACCTATTCGGAGAGCGGAGGGACCTTACTGCCCGGTTATCTGCCCGGCTCCGATTATTTCGGGATGAGCAATTATGATGGAAAACTCAGGCCGGGATGGGAATTTGTAAGCGGGTGGCAGAATTATGGTTATGCGGAGAAAGCGTTTCGTAATGGATTGCTGACCCCCGACTCCGCCCTGAATGATCCGTTCAATATGAACGAAACCAGGCGCTTCAACGCACGGGCGAACATCGAACCCTTTAACGGGCTGAAAATCGATCTGACCACCAATCATTCGGAAGCTTCAAACCTGACCGAATTCTTCACCGCGGATGAAAATGGAAACCTGCCGGATCCGGCACAGAGGGGTAAGGTGGAAAGCGGAAACTTCAGCATGTCATACATTTCCCTCGGAACGGCCTTTGAAGGGATCGACAACAAAGTGGAATCGTCCAAATCATTTGCCAAACTGAAGGATGAATACCGGAAAATCATATCCGGACGGCTGGCCTCCGAATATTTCAGTAAAACCGGGGTGGTGTTGCCTCCCGATTCGGCAAATCCCGAATACGCTTCAGGATATGGCCCTACCTCCCAGGATGTGCTGATCCCTGCTTTTCTGGCAGCCTATGCCGGCAAGGATCCCAATGAAGTGTCGCTGTCTGCCAGGAGATCTTTCCTGGAAGCATTACCAAACTGGCAGGTCCGGTTCGACGGACTGGGCCGGATAGAGTCCTTCCGGAAATATGTCAATTCCATTACCATTAATCATGCCTACCGGTCGACCTACAGCATCGGGTCGTTTATTTCCAACCCGTTCTTCATTGATACCATCAACGGAGCCCCCTTTTTAAGAGACCTGGACGGAAATTTCATGGTTGAATACAACATCAATACCATAAGCCTGAACGAGCAGTTCAGCCCGCTGTTCGATCTCAATATGGACTGGAAAAACAGTCTCACAACGCGCCTGGAAATTAAACGTTCGCGCACCATTGCCCTGAACATGGCCAATACCCAGGTGAATGAGGTGAATAACAGCGAAATTGTCCTGGGGGCCGGCTACCGTTTCAATGAGGTGCCGCTGATTATCAACCAGAAAGAGTTCCGGAGCGATCTCAATGTGCGGTTCGATTTTTCATGGCGCAACAGCCGGACCGTCATCCGGAAGCTGGAGGATGTTTCGGGCAGCGAAATCACCGCGGGACAGAAAATATTGAGCATAAAAGCCTCCGCCGATTACATGCTCAGTGATAAATTCAGTGTCAGGGCATTTTATGACCAGCGGCTCACCACCCCCTATATATCCAATTCCTACCCCAATGCGAATTACAATGTCGGGGTCAGCCTGACGTTTACACTGTAGCTCATAGCGCATAGGTCATTGGCATAGGTCTGGGTCATAGCCCGTGGCCCGCAGCGTATAGCTCAAAGGGCACTGAACCGGTAGTAAGTCTCCGGTCGCCGGTTCGAGCCGCATCCGGATCCGGATTTCAATTTGGGATTACAAGTGTCCTGTTTTGGGTTCTGGAAACTCTACTTACGGTTCTGGAAACTCTACTTGCGGTTCTGGAAACTCTACTTACGGTTCTGGAAACTCTACTTAGGGTTCTGGAAACTCTGCTTAGGGTTCTGGAAACTCTGCTTAGGGTTCTGGAAACTCTACTCACGGTTCTGGAAACTCTACTTAGGGTTCTGGAAACTCTACTTACGGTTCTGGAAACTCTACTTACGGTTCTGGAAACTCTACTTTCGGTTCTGGAAAC
>JAFGWU010000028.1 GCA_016936975.1 Bacteroidales bacterium
CTCCTACAGCGCCCCGAGCCGGAGCAGCAGCTCCTACAGCGCCCCGAGCCGGAGCAGCAGCTCCTACAGCGCCCCGAGCCGGAGCAGTAGCTCCTACAGTGCCCCGAGCCGGAGTTCGTCAGGAAGCAGCTCCTACAGCGCCCCGAGCCGGAGCAGCAGCAGCAGCTCCTCTTCCAGGTCATCATCGAGAAGATAACAACTGTCACATGTAAAGGCTCCCCCCGGGAGCCTTATTATTGTTTATTTAATAATTGATATGCTATGAAAAAGTTAATGATAGCCTGTACTCTTCTTACTGCTTTTTTCACAGCCATAGCACAGAATGAGATCCAGGCATTGCGATATTCCAGATATAATATGTTTGGAACGGCGCGTTATTCCGGTATGGGAGGAGCTATGGATGCAGTCGGGGGTGATTTCTCGGTTGCTTCAACCAACCCGGCTGGTCTTGCCATCTTCAGAAATTCCGAAATGTCCTTCACACCCTCTTTTTACTGGGTGAATTCCTCTTCAAACCTGAATGGCCAGGTGAACGACGATTACCGGTTTAATTTCAATGTCGGCAGTCTCGGAATGGTATCCGTTTACAATACCCGTAATGATAAAGGATTCATCAGCGGGACCCTGGGGCTGGGTTATAACTCCCTGGTCAATTTTAATAACCAGACCACCATCAGAACACCGAACGGGACATCATCCCTGCTGGACGATTTTACATGGCATGCCAACGAATCCGCTACGCTCAGTCCGTTTTATGAAGAGCTGGCCTTTGATACCTACCTGATGCCCTATGACTCTGTTCAGGGTTACTACTGGCATGATATGGAATATGACGGGTACGGTCAGGAACAGGTCAGGATAGTGGAACAGAGCGGTTACATCGGGGAATATACCCTTTCCGGGGCATTCAATTTCGGGAATTTGCTCTACATCGGCGGAACATTCGGGATCCACGCCGTTCGCTTCTATGAAGATATTTATCATGAAGAGAACGACCTGAATGAAACGGTTGAATATTTTGATAGCTTTACCTTCAGGGAGTATAACAGTACGCGGGGAGTAGGGTATACAGGGAAATTCGGGATGATTTTACGGCCAATTAACCTCCTGCGCCTCGGCGCCGCCGTCCACCTGCCTGTCTATTATAATCTTACC
Organism: Bacteroidales bacterium; assembly: GCA_016936975.1. Taxonomy (GTDB): domain Bacteria; phylum Bacteroidota; class Bacteroidia; order Bacteroidales; genus JAFGWU01. The sequence continues at coordinate 1,156 of JAFGWU010000028.1, forward strand.
GATGAGAAGTTCACGGATATGAGCAGTACATGGGATTCCAGTACCGGTTTCAATGACGAGTCAGCCAGTTCACCCAATGGAATCTATGACTACAAACTTTCCACCCCTTTCCGGTTCCTGGGCAGTGCAGCTGTGGTCCTGGGCAAACTTGCGGTGATTTCGGCCGGTTATGAGTATGTCGACTATTCAACGGCACGCCTGAACAGTTATGATTATAAATTTTTTGCTGAGAATAACCTGATAAGTTCCGTTTACCGGGGAACCCACAATGTGAAGGCAGGAGGGGAGTTCCGGCTCGGCTCGCTCTATTTTCGCGGCGGCGGACAATACCGGATGAGCCCCTACACCGATTCCAGAAATGATGCGGATATATGGCTGATCTCCGCCGGGATAGGGGTGAGGACCCAAAAAATCTTCTTTGACGCAAGTTATACCCACTCCCTGCGTTCAGAGGTTTACGGAATGTATGCCTACCAGCCGGGCAGCTATGAAACCTCCTATAATGATTTCGCAGGTAATAATATCCTGCTGACTTTGGGATTCAAATTCTGAAACCACCATCTTTTACGGGCCGCTGAAGTTATTCCTTATCTCCCGGAACAGTGGTTCGTTATGTTTTTGTATCCAGGCTTTTTTCAAGAATCACCCTGGCATTCGAACCCTCATTGAAAAGCAGGTCGATGATGCTCAGGTTCGGGACAAATCCGTGTTTTTCACTGAATACCTGCTTATATGGTGCGGGATTGAAATCCGGATCGTCTATGTGACAATCACGCTTGGGGTGGATCAATAACCGTGGATCAGTACGGACCTCCCCGACGGGCACAAAATCATCGGTGTAACTGACCGTAACGGATAAACCCAGCAGAGAGAGCGCTGTGGTTAAAAGCCCATGGTTGAGATCCAGAAGAAATTCAATCTGCTTCTCATAATAAACAAACAGGTCATCCATGGTAAACTCGAAGAAGGGGGATGAAGCGTAGGCCGAGAAAATGCTTTTCCAGTGAATTCTCTGCCATGGAACAGAATTGTCGATCCGAACATCCTTAACAAGCATCTTCTGTCCCGCAGTTTTTACTACCGGAACGCTCAGGGTAATCGGCCCGTTGGCACCAAGAATCCTGCACCGGTTCCTGTAAGTTTGCTTGAGATAACTGTCGAACCGTTCAATGACAACCCGTTCTTCCCTGACCAGTCGGGCGAAATATTGAACGGGGCCGTTATAGACGGATTGAAAAATCAACCGGGGGTGTTTAACGATCAGCCCTTACTATTTTGAACATACGATTCCAGCGGATTCCTCCATACTCCTTGTCGATACTGAGCCAGATGATCTTTGGTTTTCCAATGATATGATCCTCGGGAACAAATCCCCAGAACCTGGAGTCGGCCGAGTTGTGGCGGTTATCTCCCATCATGAAGTAGTAATTCATCTTGAAGGTGTAGGAGGTCTCCTCCCGATCGTTTATGAAGATTTTACCATCTTTGATATTCAGGGAATTTCCTTCGTATGCTTCGATGATCCTTCTGTACAGGGGAAGATTTTCGGTGGAAAGGGAAACAGTTTCCCCTTTGGCCGGTATCCTGAGGGGACCGAAGTATTCCATGTTCCAGGGATAAGCCGCACTGTGCGGGAAGATGTCCATGTCATACTGTCCCTTTATATTATATTTGAATGACTGAACATTTTCCACCCCTGGCAATGCTTTAATCCTTTCCATGCTTTGTTCCGTCAGGGGGAAGGTATAGTTCGGATTATTGCGTACATCGGCAAGTGATCTGCTTATTCCAAACGGTTCGAGGTTTTTGGGATTGATCGGGGTACCGTTTGTCCGGACCGTGTAGAGCCGTTGGATGCCTGCGTAATTTTTCTGCTCCTCACCATTCACAATCGCCTGGTTATCCATTACCTCAATTACATCACCGGGGATACCGACGCATCGTTTAATGTAATTATCCCGCCGATCGACCGGGCGGGTTTCAATATCATACATCTTGTGTATCTGCCTGCGGGCATAATTTTTATAAACCTCGAACGGCAGCGACCGGTTATTCTGTGCCCTGTCCCTCTGCATCAGATTGTAAGCCTCGTCTCTTACCAGGTCGTAATAATCGAAATTTCCCTGTGCATAGATCTTATGGTCGGAAGGTTCGAGGGCGACGGTATCAGAGGCAGGAAAATTGAAAACCACAATATCATCTCTCTTAACCTCTCCGAAACCGGCCAGTCTTTTATAAGGCCTTTTAATCCATTCGAGATAGGTTTTATTTCCCAGCAGGGTATTCGGAATGAATGGGATGGCGAGCGGGGTGTTCGGAGTTCTGGGTCCGTATGCCGTTTTGCTCACATACAGATGATCGCCTACAAGGAGGGTGTTTTCCATGGAGGGAGTGGGGATTTTATAATTCTGGAACAGGAAGATATTGATCAGAGACACTGCAACCACCGCAAAAATCAGTGCATCCAGCCATTCAATCAGAAAATGATTCTTCTTACCGCGTTTCTTCCAGAAGGTCCAGTTTACTTTCCGGCTGACATATATGTCAAATATGACCGGCAATCCAAACAGGAACCAGTAATTCTTCAGCCAGATAACGAAGAGAATGTAGAGAAGTGCCGCAACGGCAAACCTGAAATATTTGTTTTTCAAAAACTTTAAGTCCATTGTCCCTATTTATTTTATGGTTTCAAATATACGTTCTTTTCTCAAACCATCAATGATGCCTTTTTCAGGGTCGACGGATAACCATACAAAAACAGCCTTTCCGAGAAGATGGTCCTCCGGAACGAATCCCCAGTACCTTGAGTCGGCGGAGTTATGCCGGTTATCTCCCATGACGAAATAATAATCCATTCTGAACCGATAGGAGTTGTTCCTTTTCCCGTTGATATATATGATACCATCCTCTGAGCGGAGTTGATTGTTTTCATATACCCTGATAATCCGTTCATACAGGGGCAGGTTATACGGCGTTATGACTACCGAGTCGCCTTTTGCCGGGACAATCACCGGACCAAAATTATCCCCCGTCCACCTGAAGTTTTCAGAATGGGGAAAGATTTCCTGGTTCTGAAACGACAGGATCGGCTCCACGAATTGTTTAATGCTTCTGACCTCCGGAAACTGAATCAGGCGTCCGGCTGTTTCAGCCGACAGGTATATAACGTGCAATGAATTAACAGGATTGTACGTAAAGGCAGATTCGGGAATATTTAATGAATCGCGTATCTCCCTGCTCAGGGGATTCCCGTTTGTATACAGATAATACCGGTATTTCTCGCGGGGATTTACCGGAACCCCTTCATTATTTACCATAATATGTCCGTCCACTATCCTGAGTGTATCTCCCGGAAGGGCGATACACCTTTTGACATAATTTTCCCGCTTGTCGACTGGGTGGGTGACGATATCGAATTGCTCCAGCAGGTAGTTGCGTCCGTATTGCCGGACCAGGGAGTAGTAGTTCTGTCCCGGGTACTGGACCACCATGGTATCTCCTTCAGGAAAGTTGAAGACAATCACGTCGTTTCGTTTGATTTTTTTCAGTCCCCGGAGCCTCTTATAGGGTTTTTTTATCCATTCGGAATAGGTCTTTTTACCGGACGGGAACTGGTTATGATAAAAAGGGAACGCCAGGGGTGTAATCGGAAGCCTGGGGCCATAGGCCAGTTTGCTTACAAATATGAAATCCCCTGCCATCAGGCTCTCTTCCATGGACGGAGTCGGAATCTTATAAGCTTCCAGGAAAAGCACCTTTATGGAGATTGATATAAAGATGGCAAGAAGGAATGTGACAATCCATCCCAGGGTCGATCTTACACCCGACGGAATCCGGTACCTTTTCAGACTCCAGTCGATTTTTTTTGTCAGGAACAGGTCAACGAAAATCAGGTTAAACAAGAGAAGTATCCAGAGATTCAGCCAGATTATAAACAGTGAATAACCGATGACGGAGACTGAAAATTTAAAATATCCCCAGAAGCCCGGTTTCATTCCGCTAAAGTTTGAGAAGATCGGTCATTCCGTAACATCCGGTTTTCCCCTGAAGGAATTCAGCAGCCATGATGGCTCCCGAGACAAATCCTTTTCTGCTTCTGGCGGAATGACTGATCACGATCTCGTCGATATCCGATTCGTACTTGATCGCATGAAATCCTTTAACTTCTCCCTTCCTGACAGCTTTCACCGGAACTGTTCCGGACCTGTGCTCGGGATCCAGGCTCCATCCCTCAAGATCATCCCGGTTTTCAATAATCTTTTCCGCAAGCATGATGGCTGTTCCGCTGGGGGCATCCAGCTTATGGATATGATGGATCTCTTCCAGGGAAACCCTGTATTCCTTAAAGCGGTTCATGATCCCGGCAAGGATTGCATTGATATGAGAAAATATATTTACCCCGATGCTAAAATTTGATGCATAAAAAAAGGCGCCATTCAGAAAAATACACCTTTCCCTTATTTCCTTCAGCCGGTTGTTCATCCCGGTTGTTCCCGAGACAACCGGGACCTTTGACTGGAGGCAGAGAAGGATCTGCTCGGGAGCCGATTCAGGGGAGGAGAAGTTTATAACCGCATCAATGCCCTTTAAATTCCCGGGATTGAGATCGGCCGTATTATTTTTATCGATGATTAAAGGAAACCGGTGTCCCAGTTCCGTTCCGGTGGTCTCAACCTCGTGTCCCATCCTGCCGTAACCAAGGAGACAGATATTCATGATGATCGATTTTTTTGTCAGGAATTCCTTCCCAGTTTGGGATTGAAGGAATCTTCCCGGCTTTCAGTAATTCATTAATTCGTTACCCCCTCAAAAATACCAAAAAAAAGGCTGCCTGTTCAATGGGCAGCCGGTTTTAATACATTACGGGAAATTACTGGACCTTCTTTACGATGGCCTCGAAGGCTTTTGGATCATTCATGGCCAGGTCTGCAAGGACCTTCCGGTTGATTTCGATACCCGATTTGCTGAGTTTCCCCATGAGTTCGGAATAGGACATTCCGTGTTCGCGTGCTGCAGCATTGATGCGTTGGATCCATAATGCACGGAAGTCTGCTTTTTTCTTTCTGCGGTCGCGGTAGGCATAGGTCAGGCCCTTTTCATAGGCATTTTTCGCTACGGTCCAGACGTTCTTTCTTCTTCCCCAGTAGCCTTTTGTCCGATTCAGCACCTTTTTCTTTCTCTGTCGGGTTGCTGAAGTGTTTACTGATCTTGGCATTTTTTTAAAATTTTGAATGCAGGCGCTCCTTTCAGGAAACTTGGTTGCACTGCATTCCGGTTAATACTGTGATTACCTGATTAAGAATTTACTTCATTGCCAGCAGACGCCTGACATTGTCTTCGTCGGCCTTATGGACCTCTCCAAAATAGGTCAGATTCCTTTTACGCTTGGTTGACTTTTTTGTCAGTATATGACTTTTGAAGGCATGTTTTCTCTTAATCTTCCCTGTCCCGGTGAGCGAAAATCTCTTTTTTGCTCCCGGATTTGTTTTCATTTTCGGCATACTCTCTGTTTTTTTTCAGTTCCTATTTCTTCTTGATAACTTTCGGAGTGAGGAACATGGTCATGCGTTTCCCTTCCAGTTTGGGCAATTGTTCAACCTTCCCCACATCTTCAAGGTCCTGGGCCAGCCTGAGCAGGAGAATTTCTCCCTTTTCCTTGTATAATATTGACCTTCCCTTGAAAAAGACAAACGCTTTCAGTTTGGCTCCCTCCTCCAGGAACTTCCTGGAATGTTTCAATTTAAAATTATAATCGTGCTCATCCGTATTGGGTCCGAAACGTATCTCCTTTACAATCACCTTAACCGCTTTGGCTTTCATCTCCTTTTGTTTCTTCTTCTGATTATAAAGAAACTTCTGGTAATCAATGACCCTGCAAACAGGCGGGTCGGCTTTTGGAGAAATTTCAACAAGGTCAAGATCGAGTTCGTCGGCAATTTTCAATGCCTCGGAAAGCTTGTAGATTCCAGGATTCTCAATATTGTCTCCCACAACTCTTACGGTACTTGCCCTGATCTCCTGGTTTTTTCTGTAGCCCGAATCGTCTTTCGGGCTTCTTGTGACCCTTACGCGGTTACGAAAGTTAGCTGGTCCTGCTATGGCTTAATCCTCCTTATTTGGTTAAACATCTATTTATTTTACGTCCAGCTCACGGGCAACTTCTTTCCTGATGTATTCAGCAAACTCGACAATTGGCATGGTGCCCTGGTCTCCCTGACCCTGCCGCCGGACTGAGACGGTTTCGTGCTCCAACTCTTTTTCTCCCAGGATAAGCAGATAGGGGATGCGCCTTAACTCATTATCCCTTATCTTTTTACCTATCTTCTCGTTCCTCCCGTCAATCAGGGTGCGAATATCGTAATTATTTAGGAAATTTGAAACTTTTTCTGCATAAACCTGATATTTTTCACTGATGGGAAGGATTACAACCTGGTCCGGTGTCAGCCACAGCGGAAATTTCCCGCCTGTATGCTCAATCAGGACAGCCACGAACCGTTCCATTGACCCGAAGGGGGCACGGTGTATCATTACCGGCCGGTGCTTCTGGTTATCCGCCCCGATATACTCAAGATCAAAACGTTCGGGCAGGTTATAGTCCACCTGAATGGTGCCGAGCTGCCATTTCCTTCCCAATGCATCCCTGACCATGAAATCGAGTTTGGGACCGTAGAAAGCCGCTTCGCCGTATTTAATGACGGTATTCATCCCCTTTTCCTTAACAGCTTCCAGAATGGCCTGTTCCGCCTTCTCCCAGTTCTCATCCGATCCGATATAGGTTTCCCTGTCTTCTGGATCCCTGAGAGAGACCTGCGTGATGAAATCGTCAAAATCCAGTATCCTGAAAATATACAGGATGATGTCGATGACCTTCTTGAACTCCTCGTTCAGCTGGTCCGGACGGCAGAAAATATGGGCGTCATCCTGGGTAAATCCCCTGACGCGCGTCAGCCCGTGCAGTTCACCACTCTGTTCGTAACGGTAAACCGTCCCGAATTCGGCCAGCCTGACGGGCAGATCACGATAGGAGCGGGGTTTTGAGCTGTAGATCTCGCAATGAGCCGGGCAGTTCATCGGCTTCAACAGAAACTCTTCACCCTCCTGGGGCGTATGGATGGGTTGAAAGCTATCCTTTCCGTACTTGGCATAATGTCCCGATGTGACCCACAGCTCTTTCTGTCCGATATGCGGCGTGATGACCTGTTCATAGCCATATTCTTTCTGGACCTTTTTAAGAAAGTTCTCCAGCCGTTCCCGAAGCTGGGCCCCTTTGGGTAACCAGAGCGGCAATCCCTGACCGACGCGCTGCGAGAAGGTGAATAACTCAAGTTCTTTGCCTATCTTTCTGTGATCCCGTTCTTTTGCCTTCTCAAGAAGTTCGAGGTATTCGTCAAGCATCTTCTGTTTGGGAAAGGTGATCCCGTAAATCCGTGTCAGCTGCTTTCGCTTTTCATCCCCGCGCCAGTAAGCGCCGGCTACATTCAACAGTCTGATGGCCCTGATCGGACCGGTATCTGTCAGATGGGGACCGCGGCAAAGATCCGTAAAACTTCCCTGGTGGTATAAAGAGATGGTCCCATCCTCGAGTTCGTTGATCAGTTCAAGTTTGTATTCATCTCCCTTTTTCCTGAAATAATCCAGAGCTTCTGACTTCGACACTTCCTGGCGTTTTACGGGCTGTTTCAGGGCAGCCAGCTCCTTCATCCTGTTTTCGATGGCGGGGAGGTCCGCATCGGTAATGTTAACCGCATCTCCCGGATCCACATCATAATAAAATCCATTCTCAATGGATGGCCCGATGCCGAATTTCGTGCCCGGATAGAGTGCCTCAATCGCTTCGGCCATAAGGTGCGCAGAGGTGTGCCAGAAGGCATGCTTCCCCTCCTCATCCTCCCATTTGTTCAGTCTGATCGAGGCATCCTCCCTGATCGGCCTGGAGAGATCCCATACCTCATCGTTGACAGTGATTGATAGGACTTCACGTGCCAGGCTGTTGCTGATGCTCTGTGCGATATCCCTTCCGGTTACCCCCTCTTCGTACTGCCGGACCGACCGATCCGGAAATGTTATTGTAATCATGTGGTTATTATCCTTGTTAATAAACAGCGCAATTTAATAAAACGACTGATAATCCGGAAATGTTCAATTGGATTCCCGGTTCCCGGTTCCCGGTTCCCGGTTCCCGGTTTCCGGTTTGACCCTTCATGATATAGGTTGCCCGTTTAAAGTAAACTTAATTATTTAAAATTTTTATTTGATTTTTCATTAAAATCATAA
>JAFGWU010000003.1 GCA_016936975.1 Bacteroidales bacterium
GTCTGAAGGTCCGCTCCCCGAAACTGCCGGGAGGGGTGTCCGTGGCTGAATTACGCATCGGTACGGTTTCGGGAAGCTTTGCTGTAAGAACCGCTGATGAGAAAACCGGATGGGAACGGGTCCCTGACATTCTCGCGCGGATCGTACCCCCGGAATTTCCTGACAGGGACTTCAATATTATGGACTTCGGAGCTGATAATGACGGGGAAACGCTTTGCACGAAAGCATTCAGAAAAGCTGTTGAAGCCTGTAATGAAGCAGGAGGCGGAAGGGTGGTGGTCCCGGCCGGGGTATTTCTGACCGGCCCCATACACCTTAAAAGCAATGTGAACCTGCATGTATCGGAAGGGGCCACGGTGAAGTTCAGTCTCGACACTGCAGATTACCTTCCCGCTGTACTGACCCGTTTTGAGGGAACGGAATGCTACAGCTACTCTCCGCTGATCTATGCCTTTGAACAGGAAAATATTGCCATAACGGGACAGGGAACCCTGGACGGACAGGCTTCTTTTGAGAACTGGTGGGGCATGATCCGGAGGGCCCGCCAGGATATCCAGAATTTACGGACCATGGCTGAGGAAGAGATCCCGGTAGAGGAGAGGATATTTGGCGGAGGGCACAACATCCGGCCGCTGATGATCCAGCCCTACCGGTGCAAGAATATCCTTATCGACAGCGTGACCATCAAAAACAGTCCCTTCTGGCATATTCACCCGGTGCTCTCAACGAATTTCACCCTCAGCAATGTGACCATCATTGGCCACGGGCCGAATAACGACGGCTGCAACCCGGAGTCGTGCGAGGACATCCTCATCGAGAATACCTATTTTGACACAGGGGACGACTGCATTGCCATCAAATCGGGACGGAATGCCGACGGAAGACGAATCAATGTTCCCACGCGGAACATGATCGTGCGGGGATGCACCATGAAGGACGGACATGGAGGCGTGGTGATTGGAAGCGAGATCACCGGGGGAGCCAATAATATCTTTGCTGAAGATTGTGAGATGGACAGCCCCAACCTCGACCGGGCCCTGCGCATCAAAACCAATTCCATCCGGGGCGGACTGATTGAGGATATTTATGTCAGGAACATCAGGGTCGGACAGGTGGCGGATGCGGCAATCCGGGTCAACTTCCTCTATGGCGAGGGGGATGTTGCGGAGTTCGTACCGGTGGTGAGGAACGTTGAGGTGCGGAACATGACCTGTGAAAAGAGCAGGTATGCCATCCGGTTCGACGGTTACGACCGCTCTCCCATATCCGACTTCCGTATTATTGACTGCAGTTTCCAGGACATCGCGCGCCCCAACCATTTGGTCGGATTTGAAAATCTCTGCCTGGACAATGTGGTGATAGGGGATTCGGTGTTTCATAAGATTTTGAATCCGTCCGACGGGGAAAAATTCAATAATCAATAAACCACATCTTTTTGCCTCCTGAGTCCTTTATTACAGGGACGAAGGAGGCCTTAACCGGTCATTGGATTTTGAATTTTGATCATTGTATATTGGCTGTTGGGTATTGATCATTGTATATTGGGTGTTGATCATTGAAAACCGGGGGGCATAAAAAAATCTTTTGTATTTTTAAGGTCCCCGGTATGAACAGGATCATTCAGATATGGATTTTGCTGAATCTGGGATTCAGCCTGTGCGGTCAGTCGAAGATACGTTTTGAGGAGGTCTATTCGATCAATCCGCTATCGCATAACGCTGTGACCTGCATTCACCAGGACCGGTTAGGGTTCCTCTGGATCGGTACCTTTAACGGTCTGAATAAATACGACGGGTACAGCTTCAAAATTTACAGGTTTAATGAGAATCCCCCGAATACGGCCAGTACAAACCGGATCTTATCTATTACCGAGGACCGGTTCGGCAAATTATGGATCATGTCCTACGACCGGTGGTACCATCGTTTCAACCCGGCTACAGAGACATTCCTCACTTTCCCGGAGAAATCGGATACCCTGGAAAGCATACGCTTCAACCATTTTTATGAAAGTCCGGATGGTACGATCGCCCTCTCTTCCGACAGGGCGGGTGTCTATTTCATCAGCAACGCCGAATCGGACCGGGAGGTGACTGTACACCATTACTACAGGGAGCGGAGCGAGTCTTCCCTGCTTACCTGTAACAGTATCAACTTTGTGATTTCCGACCGCCATAAACATTTCTGGATCGGCACGCAAAATGGGTTAAACCGGGTGAATGGTGAGGAAATTGGCAACGGAACGCTTCATATAGACCGGTATTACGATACAGTAGGGCAGGACAGGGAAAAGGGGGTAGCTTTCACAAAGGCGATTGAGCATGACGGGAAAATTTGGTTCGGCACCGCAGAAAACGGATTGATCTGGTACAGCCCCGAACATCAGGCGTTTGGGTCTTTCAGCCGGGATGACCCGCCCGGAAAATACAACTCATCTGAGATAACTGCTTTCTGTTCCCGTCAGGAAGATCTCTGGATAGGGACGGCAGACGGGACTTTGATCAAATACGACGGTGTAACGGAACAGTTTACGAGTTATCCGTTTACCGATAACCGATCGGGCGTCCGGATCAGAAAATTGTATGCGGATCACTTCAACCAGGTATGGATTCTCACGGATCAGTTCGGGATAACCCGGTTTGAAACTTCGACAGGGCAATATTATTATTACCGGCTGACCCCCCCGGAACTGATGAATCTTACAGATGACGAGCGGGTCACCATCCTGGAGGATTCAGAAAACCAGTTATGGCTGGGGGGGCAAAATATCGGGATACGCCATTATGATCGTACGGCAGACGAATTTAAGGTATATATGAATAATCCGCGTGATCCTTACTCCCTGCAGTCCAATGTGGTGGAGTGCATCAGTGAGGACCGGGAAGGGAATATCTGGATAGGCACGAACTGGTTCGGGAAAGGGCTGGTCAGGTTGATTACCCTCGACCCGGCCTTTGAATACATCCAGCCCGTTTCTCTTCCGAATGATAAAATTGAAAATGTCATCAGGGCCATTCTGGTTGATTCGAGAGGGAATATCTGGGCCGGCACCAAAAACGGCAGGATTTATATTTATGATCCGGAGTTCAGGCCCCTGCATGTTTTTGAGAAGGATCCCTCCATCAATTTTTCAGGGTACAATGTGTATTCCATTTACCAGGATGAGGAAGGGTTTATGTGGCTATGCACCAAAGGAGCGGGAGTATACCGGTCGAGGCAGTCGCTCCGCAGTCCCACGGTTTCCTATGCCGGTCTGACTTTCGAATCGATACAGCCCCGTCCCGGGACCGGCATGGGACTCAGTAATGAGAATGTCTATGACCTAGTCAGGGATGACCTGGGACGGATATGGGTGGCGACTTACGGTGGCGGTCTTAACATGCTTGAACCGGACGGGCATGGCTCTTACCGGTTTCATCATTACACCACCGAAAACAGTTCCATTACCTCCAATAAAGTAAGGGACCTGTACCTCGATTCCCGGGGACGGCTCTGGCTGGCAACGGTATACGGCGTGAACTATGCTGATATTTACAAACCGGGCGGATCTTCTTTTACATTCCGGCACCTGCTTTCCAACCGCAAGGACAACAGCGGTCTCTCCTATAATGATATCGTCATGATTATGGAGGACCGGAACGGTTACATCTGGCTGGCATCGGCCGGAGGAGGGGTCAACAAGATCCTGAATCCGGGGGAGGAAAAATTCCGTATTGAATACTTTTCCGAAAACGAAGGAATAAAGGATGACTATATCCTGGGTCTTGCCGAGGACATTTACGGATTTATATGGATTGGGACAGCCAGTGGACTTTCCAGGTACAATCCCGTTTCAGGGATTATCCACAATTTTGATAAAAAGAACGGGCTCCCAGAGGTCTCCTTCAGCGAACGGACCGCTGCATCGATGCCTTCCGGGAAGGTTCTTTTCGGTACCATGAACGGGTTCTATGCCATCCTTACCGACAGGATCAGGGAAGAGAATATTAAGCCCGGCATATGCCTTACCGGATTTCAGTTGAATAACAGCTTTGTGTCTCCCGGGGAGGAAGGTTCGCCCCTGGATCAATCCATTTCATACAGCGACAGGATTGTTCTGAAATCGGATCAATCCAACTTCTCCATCGAGTTCTCGCTCCTCTCATTTAAATCTCCGGAGAGCAACCATTATGAGTATATTCTTGAAGGCTTTTCGGATGAGTGGGTCTATATCGGAACGGAAAACAGGGCGACCTTTACCAACGTTCCTCCCGGGGATTATAATTTCCGGGTAAGAGGATTGAACAGCGACCGGTCGGAGTACGGCACAGAGGTCTCCCTGGCAATAATCGTACTGCCCCCTGTCTGGAAAACCAGGATGGCCTTTCTCATCTATTTCGTAATTCTTACAGGACTGATGTTCCTTGTCTTCCGCATTGCCAGGCGATTTGTCAGCCTGCGGAATAATCTCAGGGTAGAAAAGCGCGTGGCCGAATCCAAGCTCCGTTTCTTTACCAATATTTCCCATGAGTTCAGGACGCCTCTGACCCTGATTCTGGGTCCCCTGGATAACCTGATTTCCCGGAAGGATATTCAAACCGATGTAAAACAACAGCTGGCAGTTGTTCACCGGAATTCAAAGCGTCTGTTAAGGATGGTCAATCAGATCCTGGATTTCCGAAAGGTACAGAACGAAAAGGTTCAGCTCAGGGTACAGGAGATCCTGCTCATCCCTTTCCTCAGGCAGATTTACGAAAGTTTTGAAAATCTTGCAAAACAGAAGAATATCCGGTTTAACCTGATATACAATCAGCAGGAAGAAGAGATGACGCTTTGGGGCGATATTCAGAAACTGGACGTGGTGATTTTTAACCTGCTCTCCAATGCCTTTAAATTCACGCCGGAGAATCAGCAGATATCCATCATCGTTTCCCATGAATATGACGGGGAAGAATCTATAAGGATAAAGGTTGCCGATACCGGGAACGGGATAGAGAAAGACAAACTGGACCTGATTTTCGAACGGTTTTTTGTAACCCACACCTCTGGTGATACCGATTACCAGGGAACCGGGATCGGTCTGTCCCTGTCGAAAGAATACATCAGGCTTCATAAAGGGACGATTCATGTTGAAAGCGATCCGGGGACAGGAACGGAATTCACGATCACCCTTCCGGCCGGCAAAACCCACTTTGATGATGGAGTTATTATTAAGGAGCGGGAGCCTTACAGTTACACCCCCAAAATCGAGTCCGCAGAAGAATTGCGTAATCCGGCGGAGAGTGCAAGCTTAGTGAAGCCGGGAAGCAATGGCCATTACCATATTCTGGTGGTTGAGGATGATTTGGAGATGTGCCGCTACCTGGAACAGATGCTTCAGCCCATGTATAAGATCGATATTGCCAGGGATGGGGCCGATGGTTGGGAGAAGGCACAGGAACTGACCCCGGATCTGATCCTTACCGACATCATGATGCCGCGGATGAGTGGAATTGAATTGACCCGCAGGATTAAGGAGGATTTTAAAACGTGTCACATCCCGGTGATCATGCTCACTTCAAAATCCGAGGTCCGGAGCCAGATAGAGGGATTGCAGACCGGGGCGGAGGCCTATCTGCCCAAACCGTTTCAGATGGAGCTGCTCCTCTCCTATATTCAGTCGTTCATTGCACAGCGGGAGAAGATCAGGGCCCTGTTCGACAGCAGGGTAGAGCTTAAGCCTGATGAGGTGCAGGTGACCCCGAAGGATAAAGAGTTTATAAGCCGGATCATCCGGATTATTGATGAAAACCTGGCTGATCCAGCTTTTAATGTTGAGAAACTGGCATCGGCTGTCTACATCAGCCGGACCCTTTTCTATAAAAAGATAAAAGGGATCACCGGTTACCAGCCTGTGGAACTGATCCGGATGATGCGGCTGAAGAAGGCGGCTCAATACATCGAAACCGGAGAGTTTAACATATCGGAGGTGGCCTATATGGTAGGATATAATGATATACGCTACTTCAGCACCTGCTTCAAGAAACAGTTCGGGGTCACTCCTTCCCAGTACCAGGTGCGTTAAGACGGCTCCTTTTCAACCAACCTGTCCTGTATGAATGAATAATAATTAAACATGGAATACCCTGTAAAAACCTAAATTTGAAAATTATGAAGCGTAAAGACAAAAAGTTCAAAAAAAGGAAATACAGCATCAGTCCGGGTATGGGTTCAGCATGGATGGCACTGTTGTTTGCCTTCATGGTGAACGGCGCTCAGGGTCAGCTGAAGAAGACAGACGGTTCCGGGTCGGAACAACCCTGGTCGGTCAGGATGGCCAGTACGGTTATGGAACGGTATCCGGAACTCACCGATATGGACCGGTTATTTCACAAAAGGAAGAACCCGAAATGGCAGTACGATATAGCCATGCTTGCCCAGGCCATCGACAAACTGGGCAGTGTGGATGAAAAATACTCCCGCTATATGAAACGCTATATCGACTTTTTTATAGGGGATGACGGGTCCATCTACAACTACAATCTCTGTGACTACAACATGGATAAGATTAATCCGGGGAACAACCTGATTCTGCTGTATCAAAGGACCGGAGAGGAGAAGTACAAAAAAGCCATCGATCAGCTGGTTGATCAGCTGGAGGGTCAGCCCCACAACCCCGATGGCGGATTCTGGCATAAAAGCATCTATCCCCACCAGATGTGGCTGGATGGGATTTACATGAGCTCTCCTTTTATGGCACGTTATGCACAGGCTTTCAATGAACCGGAATGGTATGATGAGGTGGTCAGGCAGATCACGGTGATTGAAAAGCACACCCGCGATATCCACACCGGATTGCTCTATCACGGGTATGATGCCTCCAGGGGGATGAAGTGGAGCAACGACTCCACGGGATGCTCCCCTCATTTCTGGGGAAGGGCCATGGGGTGGTACCTGATGGCGATTGTAGATGCACTCGATTTTTTCCCGGAATCCCATCCCGGCAGGAATGACCTAATTGCAGTGCTTAACCGGACTTCGGAAGCCTTGCTTAAGGTTAGGGACAAGGAGACCGGTCTATGGTACCAGGTCCTGGACAGACCCGACGAAGAGGGCAATTACCTGGAGTCGACAGGAACCTGTATGTTTGCCTATGCCTTTGCCAAAGGCGCCAACAGAGGTTACCTGGATCAGTCATACCTTGATGTGGCCGAAGAGGCCTTTGAATCGATCCTGAAAGAATTCATCAGGGTGGACGCCGACGGCAGGGTGAATATTACCAATGCATGTTACGGGGCGGGCCTCGGGGGATTGCATTACAGAAGCGGCAGTTACGAGTATTATATATCAGAGCGGAGCGGCATGAACGACTCCAAGGCGGTTGCCCCCTTCATCATGCTCTCCATTGAACTGAATAGATAGAAATTATCACATTATCCTTAATATAAACCTGTTGTAAAATGAAAAAATTACCATCCGTTCTTTATTTTTCCTCGCTGTTCATTCTCCTTCTGACGGGCTGCAATGATAACAGAACAGAGGTTACTGCTCCTGAGGGGTCCCGGTTTGAAGTCAGCCTGCCCGATATTCCTGATGCGGAATTCCTTATCACCGATTACGGTGCCGTTAATGACGGACTGACCTTAAATACCGAAGCTATCAATAAAACCATTGAGGCGTGCCATGAGTCGGGCGGCGGGAAGGTAATCATACCCGAAGGGGTCTGGATCACAGGTCCCATCCAACTGAAAAACAATATTAACCTGCATGCTGCAGAGGGTGCCGTGGTCCTGTTCAGCAGGAATTTCGATGAATATCCTTTTGTGCTCAGCTATTATGAAGGAAGAAGGGATTTCAGGGCCATGCCGCTGATTTACGGGGACAGCCTTACCAATATTGCCATCACCGGGAAAGGAATATTCGACGGTTCAGGGGATGCCTGGCGCCCCGTGAAAAAAATGAAGATGACCAATTCACAATGGTTGGAGCTGGTTAATTCCGGAGGAGCCCTGAACGAACAGGGAGATATCTGGTGGCCCAACGAATATGCCTACGAGGCATCGAAAGATCCCGACCGGATCAGGGAACAGCTTGCAGACGATCCGGAAAGGGATAAATATAAAGCATTCTACAGACCCTACCTGGTCCAGTTGATCAGCTGTGACAGGGTTATGCTCGAAGGGCCGCTGTTTCAGAATTCACCCGGATGGTGCATTCATCCCTTGATGTGCACCAACCTCACGGTTAACGACATTACGGTGAGAAATCCCTGGTATTCCCAAAACGGGGACGGGATTGATGTGGAGTCCTGCAAATATGTAACCATTAAAAACTCGAGTTTTGACGTGGGCGATGATGCCATTTGCGTCAAGTCGGGCAAGAATAAGGAGGGAAGGGAACGGGGTATGCCGACCCGGTTCGTGGAGGTTGACAACTGCATCGTTCATCACGGGCACGGCGGGTTTGTGGTCGGAAGTGAAATGTCGGGAGGCGTCAGTGACATATGGGTTCGTAACTGTTCCTTTACCGGGACCGATGTAGGCCTGCGATTCAAGACCACCCGGGGAAGAGGGGGCGTTGTGGAAAATATTCATATAGAGAATATCAGGATGATCGATATCGACAGGGATGCCATCATATTCAATATGTTTTATGCCGGACTGGCTCCGACCGAAATGGGGGAAAATCCGATCGAGGGTCTGATTGCCAATGCTCCCGAGGTCAGTGAAGAAACGCCCGTATTCAGGAACATCAATATTACCAATGTCAACTGCCAGGGAGCCGCCAGCGCACTCAATATAATCGGACTTCCTGAAATGCCGGTAAGCGGATTATCGATCAGCCATTCGGTATTTTCAACGGAAGATGGAATACGGTGTCTTTTCGCCAGTGACCTTTCCCTTGAAAATGTGACTGTGGTTACGGCAGGGCAACCGACCATGAATTTTATGAATGTGGCCGGTGCCGCTATTACATCTGTATCCGGGAATAATGAGGTACTCCTTAACGCAGACGGTTCACGGACAAAAGATATCCGTATCACCACGGATAATCCGGAAAAAGCGAAATCAATGACGGTGATCGGTGATGAAGCCGATAAGGGAGCTGTTACATTCAGTGAGATATAATTAAGGATTATTTGTAAGAATTAAAGCATCCTGTGAAAGGGGACGAACTTGGAGGAGGCAACTTTGTTGGCTGATTTTTTCAGCAGAGCATGGTACTGGTTTCTGGATAATTTTTCAGCAAGTTATACCAGGCGGATTTTAATTGAGGCCCTGCAATTGCTCGGACAATTATGGCCCTACCTTCTCCTGGGTATTTTGCTTACCACAGCGGTTAAGATGGTTGTTTCGAAAGATAAGCTGGCAGGTTTCTTAAACAAACGGTCCGGCAAGGTCTCCATTCCCCTGGCCGCCCTGCTCGGTGTGATTTCCCCCCTGGGAAGCTATGTAATCATCCCTCTCTCCGCAGCGCTTTACGCGGTGGGGATCCCTTTGCCACCTCTGATGGCCCTGATGATTGCCTCCCCGCTGATCAATCCCAACCTGTTCGTTCTTACGGCTGGAGCCATGGGAATGGAGATGGCCGTTATGAGAACCCTTTCGGCCCTGCTGCTTGGTATGGCCGGCGGATATATTACGTACTGGATCATGGTCCGAAGGAAAACCTGGTTCAAGGATCTGCTCAGGGAACAAAATCTCTTCCTGATAGATAACCCTGCCGCTGCCGGACAGAAAAAAACCTTACGGGTATTCATGAACGAGTTCATCAGGATGACAAAATATATCAGCAAATATTTTTTCCTGGCAATCATCCTGGCGGCGGTCATTAAAATACTGGTCAATCCAAATTATATCGTCAGGTTATTCAGCGACAACAATTTCCTGGCGGTCCTTTTTACCACAGCGGCGGGCGTGCCGTTCTATGTGTGCGGGGGCGCCGCCATCCCGGTCGTACAGAGCCTCGCCGAGCTGGGGATGTCGAAGGGAGCCGTGCTTGCATTCTTTATTTCGGGGCCGGTTTCCAAGCTTTCCAATCTGATTATTTTGAATGCCGCGTTCAGAACGACGCTATTAATTCACTATCTTGCGGTCGGAATCGGCGGTGCACTGATTTTCGGGCTTGTTTATAATCTTTTTCCATGAAAGGAGCTGAAAAAAACGGAGCCTCAAAAGCATCACCGGGGATAAGGAAATTGAAAAAGAGAATTTTTAAATACGCTCATTTAAGTGAATCCGGAGAATAAAGAACAAAAATATTATGAAGAAAAAATTTAATAGAATCAAACGGCAGAGAATCATTCTGATTGGCGTGTTGTTAACAGGACTGGTAACCCTGGATTTTATTTTCACGTCGACGAGCATGGAGCCCGGCACATTCAAGGCCGAATCGGACTTTGATGTGATTTCGGGGGCCACCACCAAGGTTGGAGTGGTTCCGTCGGATTACAGTGAATTATCCAATCCCGTGTCCAGGACGGTCAATCCTACCTATGACCAGATTGAGGAGATGGTACGCAAAGCGATTGAACTGCAGGGCGGGCTCGACTGGATAGTCAGTAAAGGGGATAATGTTTTGATAAAGGTAAATCTCGTCGGGGCCGACAGTCCGTCGGGACAGGGAGAAAATACGGATGTCAGGGTGGTGAAAGCCCTCATTAAGATCATTGACGAGCTTACGGAAGGGGATGTTGAAATCGTTGTGGCAGAAGGCACGGCCAGAACCAATGATGATCCCACTAAAGACAACAGCGTCTGGGATAACTCGGGATACCGTGACCTTTTAACCGATCCCTACCTGGAGGGCATCGATCTCAGCCTGCTGAACCTGAATCAGTCCTTAGGCGACATGGTCGAGGTGGACCTGGGAAGCAAAGGAACCTCCGCAAAGCAGGGGACCCTCTATCACGTTCACAAAGCACAGCTTGAAGCAGATGTCTATATTGCCGTTCCGGTTTTGAAGATTCACGATACGGGAATCACCAATGTACTGAAACTGCAGGTTGGAACGGCACCAGGATGCTGGTACGGGTATAACAAGGCTACAGGAACCACCCACTCGCCGGGTATCTATCATGATGTTGACCAGCGTATATGGACTACAGAAGCCATCGTGGATCTCTCAACGATAGCCGATATTGATTTTGTGGTGGTCGATGCCATCATGTGCCTGGATTCTTACAAAACGTACAGGGGCGACAACCAGGTGCGGATGAACACGATTATCGCAAGCAACGACCCGGTGGCGGTGGATCATGTTGCCGCACGCCTGTTCTGCCTGAACCCGGATGATATTGCCCATATTACCCTGGCTGAAAAAATAGGGCTGGGAACAAATGATCCGGATAAAATTCACGTAAAAGGGGCCACTATTGAGGAGGTAAGGAAAAAGGTCCAGCAGAATCTGGCGGAAGACGGCCTCTTCGGGCAGAGTAACCGGACATGGCTTCTTTCACAGGCTTTTGAAGGGACCAGCGTGGAGACCGATTATATCGAAAATGAAGCGGAACTGGAACCGGTTGCCGGAGAGAACGGATGGTCAGAATCGGTATATTTCTTTGATGACCGGATCGATCTCTTAAGTTATTACGGCGGGGAGTCGGATATCGTAAGCTATGCGTTTTCCTATTTTTACTCTCCCGAAGCCAAAACAGCCGAATTGTGGCTCGGTACGCACGAAGGTATTGAGGTGTTCATCAATGGTGATATGGTGTACCACTATTATTCCCTGAACTCCTCCTTCAACGACAGTGAGCGGGGCGGACGTGTAAAGGATATCAATATCCTGCAGGGAGAGAACAGGCTGCTGGTCAAAACCCTGAACCGCTACGGCGATTACTCCTTTACCCTGAATATTTGTGACAAGGAATCCAGCACCATTCAGAATGGCAACCGCGTGGCAGGATTAAAATTCTATACCAAATCGGCCTATGTGGGTAACAGAGAAAAAATTGATGACACCTCGGGTGAAGTCCTTTCTGCCTATCCCAATCCTGCGAGCAAGCTGGTAACCATTCTGATGAAAGCCGAAGTCGCGCCCGGGACGCCTGCTACAGTTAATATTTACAGCGTGAACGGACAGCTGATTAGATCCCTGTTCAATCAGGATATTCATTCAACACCCTGTCGCATTGAATGGAACCTGGAGAATGAATACGGGGTAAGGGTTCCAGCTGGTGTTTATCTTTGTGTGGCCAGGTTTGGCAACCAGACGGAAACCATAAGGATTGCAGTTGAATAATTTTCAGAATCGTATATAATAATCATCCGGAATTTTCATCCGGAACAACCTTACTGATATGGTAAACCGTTTCGTGCCGATGACGGCATTCATCTTTCTTTTGCTCCCGTTCATGTCTGCACAGGATACGGCCTATTACGAATTATGGGACATCGACAACCTGGAGAATATCGGGGGCCATTCTGTAGAATTCCTGGGAAATCCTGAGGTGGTCAATACCGAACTGGGAGCGGCGGTGGAGTTTGACGGAGATGGGGACCGCCTGCTGGTGGATGCCAACCCGATCGGGGAATCGAAAGAATTTACCGTGGAGGTTATTTTCTGGCCGAAGGCCAGTTATCCCGCCAACACGGAACCCCGGTTCATCCATATCCAGGACCCGGACGACCCGCAGAGTAAACGGGTGATGATTGAATTGCGCCTGAATGAATCCGGAGCGTGTTACCTTGACGGATTCATGCTGACAGATATCGGGAACCTGGCTTTGATTGATGAAACATTGACCCATCCAACAGAAACCTGGCTTCATGCGGCTATTACATACAAGGAAGGCGTATTTAAAACTTACATGGAAGGCATGGAGGAGCTGAGCGGGAATGTAGCATTTCAGAACACCATTCTGGGTTCCGACGGAAAGACATCCATCGGTTCGAGAATGGATGCACGAAACTGGTTCAACGGAAGGATAAAAACGCTCAAGGTAACGCGCAAAGCACTCGCCCCGGAAGAGTTCCTTAAGGTCAGCATTGCCGGGGATTTGGAATCCGATGGCAGGGAGCCCGTCCGGGGATTCTCCCTTTACCCGGTTCCGGTCGATGATCTCCTGACGGTGTCGCGTGGGGTATCCACTCCTGCCAACTGGCATGTAAAGATTATGGACCCGGCCGGAAAAAATTTGTTCTCAAAGCAGGTGAACCACAGCGCTCAATCCGGGATAACCATCAATACGTCGGAATTTCAGCCGGGACTATACCTGGTCCAGCTCATGTCGGAAGGCATCAGTGAGACGCGCCGGATATATGTTCAGCATTGATGAATGAAAACAAATTTGCTGACCGGGGTTTTAACGAAACAAAGCAGGATTTGAAGAAAACAAGACTTGGGTCTATAATATTTTATTATTCATGAGAAGTTTTTCGAAGTGCTCTTTATTGCTTTTAATGGCAGCAGGCCTTTTCTCCTTCAGTGCATCCGCACAGGATGCCGGAAGATGGTCCGTACGCATGGCTGAATCGGTGATGGCCCGGCATCCGGGAGGAATAACAAACTGGGATTATGTAACCGGAACGTACCTTGAAGGTATTGAAGAGGCCTGGCGCCTGACCGGGGATTCCACATATTACAGGTACATCCGGAATTCCATTGATCCGATTGTCAGCGAAAACGGCAGTATCGTCGGTTACAAAGTTTCGGATTACAATATTGACGATATCAAGGAGGGGACCATGCTGCTCTTCCTTTATAAAACAACAGGCCTGGAAATTTATAAAAATGCAGCAGGGAATGTTCGTCAGCAATTCTATAACCATCCGCGGACCAATGAGGGAGGCTTCTGGCACAAGCAGGTCTATCCCTGGCAGATGTGGCTGGACGGGCTCTATATGGGCAGTCCGTTTTATGCGGAATACGGAATGTTGTTTCACGAACCTGAAGATTTGGATGATGTGGTTCATCAGATCACACAGATGGAAAAACATGCACGGGACTCTGTTACCGGATTGTTATATCATGGCTGGGATGAAAGCCGGACTCAGTTCTGGGCCGATCCGGTAACGGGACAGTCGCCCAGTTTCTGGGGCAGGGCTATGGGATGGTATGCCATGGCCATTGTAGATGTGCTGGATTGTCTGCCGGCCGGTTATGAAGGCAGGGATACCATTGTGGGTATATTGCAGCGCATGGCGGAAGCCATTGCCGATTGCCAGGACCCGGTTAAAAAGGTCTGGTGGCAGGTTCTTGACAGGGGCGGTGATGCAAATAATTATACAGAGTCGTCGGCGAGCGTGATGTTTGTATATGCCCTGGCAAAAGGAGTCAGGCTGGGGTACCTGGATGAGTTTTTCAGACAGGTTGCCATTGATGGATTCAACGGGATCCTTGATGAATTTGTTGAGGAGAATACCGACGGAACCATCGACCTGACGAAAACATGCATTACGGCAGGACTGGGGGGGAGCCGGGATGGTTCGTACGAATATTATACCCAGGTCGCTGGTTACAGGACCAATGATGGTAAGGGTGAGGGACCATTCATGCTTGCCGCTGCTGAAATTGAGATGATCGATTCGCTTTACCCGGTCGCTTTCCTGATGATTGACTCGGCAACCGCTGAAGGTGTTCACATGCAGTGGGGTGTTGTGCAGCCTGATGCCGATTCTGTTTTAATCGAGCGATCGAACGGAACGGATATCATAATTCTGGGAACCGTTTCAGCGGATATACATTTTTTTACGGATACCACCTCTCTCACACCAGGTGAACTTTACAGGTACGCCATACGCATATTTAATGATACAGATACCTCTCGTGCATCCCATCCTGCATTGCATGTAGGACTTAATCCGGGGAACCTGCCGATGAAAGCCGGGGATCCGGAACCACAGAATGAAACCGCTGGTGTTCCCATTGAACCGGGATTATCGTGGTCCGCGGGCACCGGGGCCACACAGCACCGGGTACATTTTGGCAACACCAATCCGCCCCCGCTGGTGTCAGAACAGGAGGAATCGACCTACCTGCCGGGTACACTGGAATATGATACCGAATACAATTGGAGAATCGATGAGGAAAACGGAAACGGGATTACGGAAGGGGATCTGTGGACCTTTCATACCCGTTTGCCCAATACCCTGGTGGGCCACTGGGCCTTCGATGAAATATCAGGTACGACAGTTACCGATAGCTCGGATTACGGGAATGACGGGCAGATAATAAATGGAACGGAGGAAAATCATGCGGAAGGAATCAGGGGCGGAGCCCTTCATCTGACAGGCGGTGAATATGTGAGGATACCCCATGATGAGGTGCTGAATTTCGGGACGGGAGATTTTACGGTTGCTTTTTATGCCCTGATTGATCCGGCTTTAATCCAGACAGGGGAGGAATACCGTTTGTTGATAAAAGGTTCCCACGTGGCAAACAGCGGTGAAGGGCGATCGGGTAAACGGTATGAGGTTTTTTTACATGGGACATCCGATGAAATCCGTTTCACTATCGACGACGATGTGACGAAAAGCAGGGCCATTATCCCTGCTTCTGAGCATATCACCGGGAGATGGACCCACTTTGCCGTGGTGAGGAAAAATAGTAGCAGGGAGCTGAGATTTTATGTAAACGGAACTCCGGAAGCAGTGGAAAGTGATAATACTGGAGATATAAACCAGGAAGAGGATCTGCTGATCGGGAATTGCGTAGATTTTGAGAATTACCTGACCGGCAAACTCGATGAGGTGCGCATATATAATTATGCCCTCTCCAATTCTGAAATTCAGAAGCTCTTAATTCCTGCAAGTGCAACCTGGCCCGGAATAGTGGACAGTCAGGAATCCCGGCTGACTGCTTTCTCACTGCCGGGAGGAGACCGGATGTATGTGTCAGTGCGGATGCCGGGGGAGAGCCGGGTTACAATAAGCCTGCGGGATTTGCTTGGGAGAACCCTTTTTGAAGCCCCCGTTTCCCTTGACGGGAACGGAAAGGCCCGCTATATCATACCCCTTACAGGTCTCAATCCGGGAGCCTGTCTGCTGACTTCCCAGGGCAGCAGAATTTGCGAAACTATCAGATTATTTATAAATTGAGAGCTGAACTTATTATTAACCTTTAAAAATGATATGTTATGAATAAAATTTACAAAAAATCATTTCTGTTCTTTGCGGCTTTGATGATGGGACTTTTCGTAATTGTAAGTGCACAGGATCCCGAGCTCATTATCGATGAAAACTTCCAGGACTGGCCGGAAACGGAACGGTCCGATCCCGATGCAACCCTTGAAGATCTTAATGCGTATTGCGAACAAACCCTGATGCTCCCGGGTCCGGATGAATTTGACATCTATTATCTGACCGGTGGCTCCGGGGTCGTCACCATGATTAAATACCAGATCAGTCCCGATTGCGGAACCAAGAAATATAACAGGGATGGGATAGAGCCCACCGAAGGGGTGACGATCGGTTTTATCGGGCTGATGAAAGTGAGTGAAGAGACCGATACAATTGGTCAGATGTACCTGCCGAAACTGAGCAATGTAACAAAGGTTTGGTTTACCTATTCCTGTACAGGTTCCAACAGGGGGATCAGGATTTACCATTCGCTTGACAACGGCGAGACCTGGGAAAACACCTATGGTGAGGAGATTCTTCCGGAAGGTGATGCCCAGATGGGACAGGTGGTTGAGATTGACGGTCTCGATCTGAATAATGTACTCATCAAGTTTACTTCAGGCGTTGACAATTCGGATGTCTCCCAGATTTCAAGACTGCATGACCTGAAGATCTGGGGGGTACCAGGCGGTCCTGAAACGGGAATGGATATTCATGAAGTCGCTGATATTACGGCAAAGTATGTTCAGGGAACCGGACTGATCCTGAACGGGCCGGTTGAGTCTGTGAGGATATTCGATCTGACCGGTCGCCTGGTTGAAGAATCCGGGGTGGCCGGCAACCAGATCCTTTCCCTGGATCATCTTTCCGACGGCGTTTACATTATCACTGCCGTTGACAGAGAATCACGCCTGTTTAATCAGAAATTCCTGAAGCATTAAGGGACCCCTGATAAAATAATTTACAAGAAAAGAGGTTGGCTCACTGAGTCAACCTCTTTTAGCATAATACCGGATTTTCTCCGGCTTTAAGCTTCTAAGCCTTTCGGCGGTCCTGACCGGATAAGATTGTTCTCCGATAAAATGGATACTTCAGGGAAAGATTCATGACTTTCCCTGTTGGTTATTCGCTCACAACAACTTTATGGATCGTTGAGGTTCCATTATGAATCAGCCGGATGAAATAGACACCGTTTTCAAATGCGGAACCATTCAGGGGATAGGAATAGGTTCCCGGAACCTGTGTCTCCCTGTTGATGGACCGTATCGTTCTTCCTGTGACGTCCAGAACGGAAAGTTCCGTTTCCGTCGGGGCATCGAGTGTGTATTTTATCCTGGTCATGCCCGAAAAGGGATTCGGGTATACATTCAGCCGCGGATCCCCGAGTTCCATCCTGTTGATTCCGGTACGATCGAGCACATTTGCCAGCAGGCTGTCGGTATAGAACGATTCCATGTCGTTGTTGACTGATTTTATCCGGTAGTAATACTCCCCGTACGCGGTGATGCTTTCATCCATGTACTCTGTTTGATCTGCCGCGGCAGTGGCTATCCCGGTCCATGTGTCTCCATCCTTGCGCTCAATGACAAATCCGGTTTCATTGTCGGATATATCTTCCCATGACAGTGTGACCGCCTTATCAATGATGGTATCCAGGGAGAGGTTAATCGGTCTGAGGATATACTCAAACGCTTCTGCCAGGCTGTTCAGGTAGTATTCAAGGTTCGTATATCCTTCGCCCTTCATATCGCCGTTCCGGTCGAAAGCATCGTTTTTGTTGAGTCCGTTGGCATCTTCCCATTCATCCGGCATTCCGTCGTGATCGCTGTCTGCCGGGGCGGCTGTTGGTTGCAGTGTCGGCCATCCGCCCACCGTGCCCTGGGTATCGATAATTCCTTTCGCGTCCCCGTATTCACCCCCGTATTGGGCGGTTCCCGTAACGGTTTCATAGATGATGCGTGTATCCACAACATCCCGCTTCGGCAGCACGGCGCCAACTTTGGCCATCACATGTTCAAACGCCTCCACTGCGGTATGTTCGGTAATTGCCGGTGCCGGAAGCGGTTCAGTAAGTCTTATCTGATCTTTTATGGTTTCCGTAATACCATCCACACCATTCCAGTTGTTACTGGTGGTGTAAGGAAAATTATATACATAGTTATCCTCGACATAATAGGTTCCGTAGCCGTTTTCATTATCATCGGGATTGACAATCCTGTCCCTTACACTGTTGTTTGTTGCAGGGCCGTATTTATAATAATTGGCCACCATATTGTGGTTTCCGGCCTCACCGCCGTAACAGCTGTTGAAACCCCAGTTATAGATCACATTGTTCCTGTGATCCACAAGCTCCTCATCTGGCAGGTTTGAATACCTGCTTCCGCACCATCTCGGGTTCCGGCTGGTATGGTGGGCGAGGAGGTTGTGGTGGAACGTCACCCCCCGTCCGCCCCAGATGCCTCCGTAACCGTGGTTCCCCTTATCGTGCTGGGAAGCATAAAGGCTTTCACTCAGCAGGCAGTACTGAAGCGTGAAGTTGACGTTATCATAGAATGAGGCGCATTCATCCACCGACCACGACATCGAACAGTGGTCGATGATGATAATCTGCTGGTTTCTTCCGCCCATGGCATCATCCTCCGTATCGGAAACGTCGCCCAGGCGGCACCTGATGAAGCGGATGATCACATTATCGGCATCCACAATGAGCGGGTAGTTCCGGAGGCAGATCCCGTCGCCCGGGGCTGTCTGACCGGCAATGGTGATATCATTATTCTTGATGGAGAGCCTCGACTGCAGTTCGATAGTTCCGGAGATTCTGAATACAACCGTTCTTTTCCCATAAGCTTCCACTGCGGCCCTCAGGCTGCCGGGCCCCGCGTCGTTCAGATTGGTTACCTCATAAACGGTACCGCCTCTTCCCCCGGTAGCTCCCGCACCAAATCCCTCTGCTCCCGGGAAGGCAGGAAGCTGCGCCTCCATTGCCATGCCCAGCGTCAAAATACCTACGATGATGAACGTTTTTTGAAAAGCAAGCCTTCCTTTTTCAAGTATCTGTAAATTCATATTCCTGCATGATTTAATTATATCCTCTAAAAATACTCATATTTCAATAAACTGAAGTTAAGAAATTATCTTAACATGTTTAATTTTTGACTTCGTTCGGTCTGTTCGGAAGGTTAACCGGCCGGGAGAACCATGTAACGGCAGGCAGGGCAAATAAAAAGAGGTTGTCTCAAAAGGCACAGGGTCGCACGGAGGATTTTGAGACAACCTCATTTCGGGATGCTCAGGCATCCTTAATAAATACCCGGTCCGGACTGATAATCCTCTTTATTTTCGATGGCATCCAGTTCCACCTGCGGTATTGGCCGAAGGAGATGCTTTGCCTGTATATTCGGCGCGGCATCAGGATTATGGGCCTTAATCCGGTCGAGCCATCTTCCGGTACGTTTCAGGTCGAACCAGCGTTGATGTTCCCCGGCGAGCTCCCTTGCCCTTTCATCCAGTATAAAATCGATATCGACATCGCCACCGCCGGTCACCCCATAGGCACTTAAAAGGTCGGCCCCATTACCGGAAATCGAACGTGCATCGGCAAGCAATTTCAGGTAGTTGTATGCCTGTCCGTCGTTTCCATCCAGGAGGCTGGCCTCCGCCACGATATAATACATTTCCGCGAGTCGAAGCACCACAAAATCGCGCTGGCCTCTCTGTGATCCAACCAGATCCTGGTTTTCCCCGTTATGCGGACGGGTATAATCGTACCATTTGGACAGGTCGAAATAACTTCTCCTCTGGTTGGTGATGTCCTCCTTGATGGTTCCGTCGGCTTCGTACATATCATCGAGATTCAGGAAGAAATATCCACGGTCCTTATGCACATACCAGGGAAGGGAGGAGGTACCCCTGACCACTTTCAGGTGATCGGGTACCTGGTTGTCCCTGAACATGACGAATGCCGAATCCATGTAATCAAAGTATTTCTTTCCTTCGAGTTCTGCAGGGACATCCCATTCTGTTCCGTCTGCCAGGTCCTCGACCTCTTCCCATTTGTAATATCTGCTCGTATCCGGATTATTCGCATAGAAGACAGTATTGAAACTTCCGTAGAAACGCTGATCCACATCGGTATTATAAAGTTCGATCAGGAATCTTGTGGGCATATACCTGCAGAATGGACGGGTGGGTTCCGTTTCCGTCAAGCCGATTCCGTCGTCCTTCAGGAAGGTTCTTCCACCACCGATAGCAAACCATCTCATACCAAACATCAGGTGTCCCTGGTTTCCTCCCTCCCTGTCATTGAAGGGTTTCGGGTCCCCACCGCTCAGGATGGCATCGTATTCCGCGGGGTCCACGTTCATTTCAGCATAGATGCTCTGAGAATAATTGACAGCCCAGATATTCTCCGAATTTTCATTGGCTGAGGAGGAGTTAAGTTCCATATCCCACACATCCGTATAGGTGTCATATAGTTCGTAATCACCATCCTCAATGACGGCTTTTGCATCGTCGATGGCTTGCTGTATATGATTCCTGCCGCCAATGGATGAATAGACCTTTCCATCATAGGTATTGCCTTTCATATATTCGGAGGCCCAGTAGAGGTTGGCCCTGGCCCTCAACGCCTGTGCAGCGTATTTATGGGCCCTGCCATAATCGTTGTTGCCCAGTGACGGCGGAAGATAGAGGATGGCCGTATCCAGGTCGTTTAAGATCTGGGTATAGAACACTTCGACATCTGAGCGGTGCATTTCATACTCGGGTTCGGTGATGGGCTTATTTGAAAATGCCACATTACCCCAGGTTTCCACGATGTGCCAGAGATAGAGCGCCCGGAGGAATCTGACTTCCCCTTCGCGGATCAGTTTCTTGGCATCATCAAAGGGCGCATCGGGCATATAGGCTATGGCAGCATTACAGGTGTTCAGTCCTTTATAGAGCTCGGACCAGACCACACCGATACGGGAAGGCCACTGGCTATTGTACATGGTGGTATATTGTGCCAGGTTCCGCATATCGTCGGCATCGCCGGCATAGGTCCAGCAGTCCGTTCCTACGGTGGTCATGTCCCAGCCATATTCTTTCCCATACCAGACCTTGGTCGTCACATAACATGCATTGATGAGGGTTTCATAGCCCTCTTCCGTTGCAATCTGGGTTTCAATGCTGGAAGCACTGTAGAAATCCTCTTCTAAAAACTTATCGCAAGAAGTAATCCCCAGCGCCAAAAACGTGATTAAAACAATGATATTCTTTTTCATTTCTTTAAGTTTTTAAAAGTTAAAATTCCACATTTATACCGAAAATCAGACTTTTAGGAGTCGGCCATGAAGTGCTTCCCCCTTTTTCGGGATCGAATCTTCCTTTGGCATAAAAGGGACTGTAGAGCACGAAGTAATTTTTCATACTTGCATATACCCTGAGGGACGATATTTTCACTCTGCGTGAAAGACTTTCAGGCACTGTGTACCCCAGTGTGATATCCCGCACCTTGATCCAGGAGCCGTCGGTATACAGAAGGGTTGAGTTATAAGGCATGTAATTCACGGCTGAGACTTTTGGATCGAGCCGGGGCTGGACATTGGTCGGATTAAGCGGGGTCCAGTAGTCTGCCTGGTAACCTGACTCGTCATACACATCCCGGTTCGGAAAGGTATTCATAACGGCATCCCTGATCATCTGGCCCATCCTGGCCATGATCATGAAGCTAAGGTCGAAGTTCTTATATTCGAACCGGTTGGTGAGGCTCCCATACCAGAGTGGACGGGGTGTGCCAAGCACCACGCGGTCAGCATCGGTTATCAGTGTGTCCCTGGCATCAAAAGCACCGTCCCCATCTGTGTCTATGGTCAGTTGATCCTTGACTTTGATATCACCGGGCCGGAATTTGGCCCCCATTTCATTGTAAAGTTCCATTTCAAGGGAATCGGACAACTGCCAGATCCCTGTCTTTTCGTAATCAAAGTAAACACTCAGGGGCTCACCCACGAACCAGCCGTTTATTTCATCCCTGGTGACCCCGCGTGCCAGCTCAACGATTTTTTCCCGGCTGGCCGTGAAGGTCAGATCGGTGGTCCATTTCAGGCCCGATTCTGCACCTGAGGATACGTTCACTGAATGGAGCATCAGTTCAACACCCCTCGTTTCTGTTTCCCCGATGTTGTCATAAATGAAAGGGATGGATGCATGTGCAGGCAGTGATCGCTGCTGAAGGATATCGGTCGTATTGGCTTTATAAATATCAATGTTACCGCTTATCCGGTTTCTGAGGATTCCAAAATCGATTCCCAGGTTAAAAGCAGCTGTTTTTTCCCAGCCAAGATTCAGGTTACCGGTTTCAACAGGTCTGTAACCAAGTGCGGCGGCTTCATCCACCCCGAATTCATAATACAGGGGTTGAATATTTGTTTTACTCACCGAGGCGTAGACCGGGACTGCGTAGTTTCCTGATACACCATAACCCAACCGTACTTTCAATGAAGAAATGACATCAACCGATTTCAGGAAATCTTCTTCAGATGCATTCCAGGCTACTGAAAAAGCGGGGAAATTATCCCAGTTATTGTTATTCTCTTTGGCGAGAATGGAAGAACCATCCCGTCGCATGCTGGCGGTAATTACATATTTACCCATAAAGCTGTAGTTGACCCGCCCGAGGAATGAAAGCATACTGCTTTCGGTGTAAGGGGTTCCGGGATCATAGCTGGTGATATTGGCCGTGGGAATGGATGGCAGGGCGTACCAGTATGAGCCCAGGACAGCCGGATTTGTTCCGTCAAATGAATAGCGCTCCTGGTTTCCGGCATTCATTTCATGAACTCCCGTGATCTGCAGCCGGTGGTTCCCGAATGCTTTCTCGTAGGTTAAGATATTCGTCCATGTAAAGTCTTTATAGGGTGTAATATACATTCCTGCATTTACGCCGGCATCTGTAGCCTGGTAATATCCGCTCCTGTAAGTATTCAGGTCCACATTGAAATTGGATCTCAGGTTCAGGCCTTCAATAATTTTAATGTCGGCATAGAGGTTGGAGAAGATACGGGTGGTCAATTCATTGCTGGCGTACCGGTCTTCGTAGAAATAGTATAGTGGCGTAAGGAATGTACTGCGGGGCATCGGGTTAATGATCACATTGCCCAGCGAATCGAACGGTACTGCCAGGGGATTCATCAGATACATAGCCTTACCCGGATATTCCATCCTGTCTCGATCCTTATAGGAGAGTATACTGGAAGTACCTACCAGCAATCTTTTATTTACCTGCACATCCATTCCGGCTTTGATCACGTACCTTTTATAATCGTCCCCCATCAGCATCCCCTTTTCGTCGGTGTAATCTGCCGAGATATTATAGCTGATCCCGCCGGTACCGCCTGAGACACCTACGAAATGATTCTGCAGGATCCCTGTCCCGACTATTTCACTGAACCAGTCGGTGTTGGTGCCGTTCGCAATGGCTTCCTCTTCGAACTCCTGCCAGCTGACATCCACTGAATCCTCCCATACCCCGGTACGGTCATACAAAACCATACGGGCCAGGTCGTTCTTATACTGAATATAGTAATCCCGGTCGGCGTAGGGAAGTCTGCCAAGCGGTTTATTGATGCCGACGTATGAACTGTAAGTAATCTTAGGCCTTCCTTCCATCCCTTTTTTGGTAGTGATGATGATAACCCCGTTGGCTCCCTTGGATCCGTAAATGGCTGTGGAGGAAACATCCTTCAGGATCTCCATGGAGGCAATGTCATTCGGATTGATGTCAATACCGCTTCCATACTGAACCCCGTCCACAATATAAAGCGGGGAGTTGCTTCCCGACAGGGAGCGTTCACCGCGCACAAGAATTGAGAAACCTGCTCCGGCTTCACCACTGGATTTTGTAATATCCACCCCGGCAGCCTTACCCTGAATGCTTTCAACCACATTCGTGGTCTTCACCTGTTTGAAGTCATCTTCTTCAATGGAGACAATGGCCCCGGTCACATCACTTTTCCGCATCGTACCGTATCCCACCACAACCACTTCTTCAAGGGCTTCTGTACTTAATGACATGGTTATATTGACTATTGCCTGATCGGTTATGGGAACGCTTTCTTCCACGTATCCCACGTAGGAAAAAACCAGGGTCTGGCCCGAACTGACATTGATGGAGTAGTTACCATCGACATCGGTAATCGTACCCAGGGTGGTGCCGCTGACCGTAACGTTCACCCCGATCAACGGTTCATTTGTTTCCGCATCCGTTACTGTACCCGTAACCTGCCTCTGCTGTCCAATTGCGGCAAACGAAACAGAAAAACCTGCCACAACGGCTAGTACAAAACGGAGGACTTTTTTAATCGAAATAGGTCTTTTCATAGTTATCAATTTAGTTAGGATTTGAATTGGATAAATCTTACAGGCATGCAGCCTGTAAGTTGCTTAAACCTGAAAGATAATGCAACCGTTTACTACGCATGTTTAAAAATTGATTTTATAATATGGTCAATTTATCATTGCTGATCACACAAACAACGAGAGAATTCATTACATAATAAAAGTTACCTGACGCATCCAATGGACTGTCCGGGACTGATTTTCTGCCCGGACGGAATACATCCGGGCTAAATTAAGAAATTAAACACTTATTTTTAAATTTCCTGAAGGAAAAGGCATGTCGGGGATGGTTTCAGGAGGCAATATCCATTTTGTGCCGGACAGTGAAACGACAGAGTGACCGGATAGAAATGCTCCAGCTTCCAGGGGGATACAGAGCATGCTGACCAAAAACAGAATACCGGAGATAGATTGGATCAAATCAACCCGCGTTCCTGCAATAAAAAGGAAAAGCTGCCTTGAGAAGACAGCTTTTCAAACCCTAAATTTAACCCTATTGTTAACCTAACCCCGAATATTTATGAAATATGTCGAGAGTTGAAGACAAAGTACATCATAATTTTTATCAAAAACCATGAGAATTCTCATGATTTTACAATTTTCTGTGAATATTTTCCGTCACCACCCGTCCGTCGAACAGCTGGATAATCCTGTGTGCTTTTTCGGCATCGTTGGGTGAGTGGGTCACCATCACGATGGTGGTGCCGTCTTCATTCAGCTCGGTGAGGAGGGCCATTACCTCCGCCCCGTTAGCCGAATCGAGGTTACCGGTAGGCTCGTCCGCCAGGATCAGCTTTGGATTAGCAACCACGGCCCTGGCAATGGCCACGCGCTGCTGTTGTCCGCCGGACAACTGCTGGGGGAAATGATTCTTTCGGTGGGATATCTTCATGCGTTCCATGACGGCTTCGACTTTCTTTTTGCGCTCTGAACCGCTCATTCTCAGGTAGAGCAGGGGAAGCTCGATATTTTCGAACACCGTAAGCTCATCAATGAGGTTGAAGCTTTGAAAAACAAAACCGATATTGCCTTTCCTCAGGTTCGTTCTGCCTTTTTCTTTTAGGTTGGCAACTTCATGCCCGTTGAACCGGTAGGAACCGGCAGTGGGATTGTCGAGCAGTCCCAGGATATTCAGAAGGGTTGATTTTCCGCATCCCGATGGTCCCATGACCGCAACAAATTCGCCGTCTTTCACCTCAATGTTTACATTGTTTAACGCGGTGGTCTCCACCTCGTCGGTGCGGAATACTTTTACCAGGTCAACTGTTTTTATCATTACGGAAGGATTTTAAGCGTTTCCAGGTCATTTGAAATAACCAATTCATATGCCAAAATAAATAAATTCCTGATGAGCAATAGTATAATTATTAAATTATTCTCTGCTCAGTGTTCATTTTTGAGACAGAGGTGTACGGAAGCGGACAGGAGAATAAGCGATTA
>JAFGWU010000029.1 GCA_016936975.1 Bacteroidales bacterium
ATGGACCGAATATCTGAAGATCCCAGTCCATCGGGTATGACAATCCAGTGTTGTCCTCCGTCGACTGTTTTGTAAATCCCATTATTCAAAGTTCCGGCATAAACGGTATCGGGGGAATGGGGATGTATGGCAATGGTGTTGATGATCCTTGATTGTTGATCAATTCCTGTATTGACTTCAAACCAGTGCTTTCCTGCATCGGTGGACTTAAACATTCCATAGCTCGGCTGGCCGTCGGGATCTATGTTACCGATATTTTGAATTTGGCTCATGCCGACGTACAATACCGAAGGATCAGATTGTGAAACTGCAACTTTTGAAAACCTGTGGAAACCATTACCTTCAAAGGCTGCGGGTCCAAGTGAAAATAAAGGGTGCCAGGATTCTCCGCCATCGGTGGTTTGAATAATCTGCAGATCTGCTTCCGATGTACCATAAATAATATCGAAGCGCTCATTAACCGGGCTGATGGAAGTAAATTCTGTAGTCGCTGACCCGTTGGTTATTCCGAACCAGTCCCCACCTCCGTTGACAGATTTAAATGCTCCGTTCCGGCCAGCCACTAAGATCTCTGACGGATTTCCAGGGTTTATTTCCAGGTCTCTGATATCGGCACCGGTATAACCCTTGCTGGCGGTCATCCAGTTGATTCCCCCGTCCATGGAAAGGAAATTCCCGCCATTGTAGTTATTCACAAATACCTTGTTTTCGTCTGTTGAATCCACCACTGCACTGATGGGTATCCCCGGTCTGATTCCGGGTGGACCCCATGAATTATCTCCTTCCCGCAGATGCCTGGTCCAGATATTTCCCCCGTCCACGCTTTTGTAACAGCCCGACTCACTAAAAGCATAAACAAGTTCTGGCCTGGATCTGCTGACAGCAACGGCTGTAAAACAATCCCCGTCCAGTATTTTGGTCCATTGCTCCCCGCCATCCGTTGTTTTATAGATCCCTCCGGCTGGCATGCCATAGGCATGATTTCCCGAAGCTGCATACAGAATCCGGGGATTCGCCGGGTGTATCTCGAGGAAACCCGTATACAGATTGTCAATGCCGTTGTTGATGGCAACCCAGCTTTCTCCCCCGTCCACCGATTTAAGTATGCCCTCTCCGCCAGGCAGGTTCAGTTTTTCATCGCTGTTGTATGCTTCCCTGTCAAAAATCCCGGTTGAACAGTACACGGTATCAGGATGTATGTAATCATACAGCAACACCCTTGCAAGATTATCCCCCTCCCAGACCGGATACCAGCTCTCGCCTCCATTCACAGATTTGTAAATCTTCCCTTTTGTTTTGTTGAACGTGATCCCCTGTTCAATTGTTGCTATCTCAGCCGCAGCCAGGACAATATTTGAATTCTCGGGATGTATGGCAAAGCCCCGGAACGAAATTTCGATTCCCTCAATCACCCCATTGTCCATCCGAATCCATGACTTTCCGCAATCATCAGATCTGAAAATACCTTTTGTATTCTGCGTTCCGCACCACACCCTGTCAGGATTGCCCGGATCAATGGTCAGGGAAAAAACAGGAATATCTTCCTGTGATTCACCGGTTCGGGCTGTGATTCCTGTATTGCTCTGTTCCCAGTTGATTCCTCCGTCATAGCTAATATTGACGCCACTGGGATTATCTGTGACAAAGATGATCTGGTCGTTTTCCGGATGGATCCTGATATCATAACCCAGCCCGCCGGGCGGACCTCCCGTTTTGAACCAGTTATATCCTTCAGGTGGCTCTGTCTGGGGCGGGCCGGTCACCATTACGCTGTCGATGTTTACGACCGCATCCTCAAGTGACTCAAATGCAATGGTGCCGGAGGTAAGTGCGTTTTCGTCCCATACCTGCAATTGCAGCACACCATCAACATAGATCTGGATTGCTTTTTCGCTTACAATGATCTCTAACTGGTGCCATACATCTGCTGTGATAGATACAGCTCTGGTGTCCAGTTCCCTGTATTGGCCCCACAGGCTATCCCTGGTAAGTCTGATCTCTTCCAGGTTCATTTCCAGGAAATACCTTCCTATCTCGCTCAACCTGAAGTTCACATGGACCGATCCCTGTTGAATTTTTATGCTGGTTTTAAAGCTGTAATCATACCATTCACTCCCCAGATTGCAGTTTGCCCAGGAGTGATTCTCCCCTCTGAGCATGTAGTTTCCTGTTTCCAGGTGTACCTGCCAGCCCTCCTCCAGGTTCCAGTTATCTGCATGACCTGACTGGAAATCGTCGAAGAATAATTGTTCCCAGGGTCCCTGGGAATATCCAGTTGCACAATGGATGATGATCATGCAAAGAATAGCCGCATTCTTCATTGAAGTCTCTCATCTGGAAAAACAGGATAAGATAATGAAATTCGGGGGTAAAGTAAATAGTGCTGAGAGTCAATATTCAGATTTTCTGATCAATCTGCAGATATTTTCCGCTCCCGACAGTTTCCAGGAACTGGTTCATAAACCTCGCCGCGGGTGCTCCATCCACGATATCATGGTCAAAGGAACCTGTCAGACACAGGAATTCCCTGACCTCATGCCTGTCATTTATGAACACGGTTTTCTGTTCAATACTCCCCACGGTGATCAGTACCGTTCCGCTTCCGTGGGGGATGAACCAGACCGGCTCCCGGCTGAACATGCCTACTGCGGTCACTGCTACCTCCCCGTACCGCATGGCCATCTTTATATTTCTGGCCGCAATTCGAACAAATGTCTTCAGCAGGAATTTGGGAATGAACCGAATCCATCCCATTCCCGAACTCTCCCCGAGGCCTTTGGAGACATTTTTCTGTGCATCCCTGATCTGCTTGCTGATCTGCCTGTATGTCAGGTTCTGGGCAGCCCGGATGCTTACAGGTTCAGGAACCTTTTCACCGCCAAATTCACGTTCTACGAGCACGCTGACGGTCACATCCTCCAGGGTGATCAGCCTGTTCCTCCGGATAAATGCATTGAGATGGGGGTGTTCCTTGACCACCTGTGCCAGGCAATACACAATGTAGGCAGTAAATGAAAGTTTTTCGCCCGTTTTCTCGAAATATGCCTTGATCAGCCGTCGGGGTTCCGTGATGTCCACCTGTGCAACAGAATGAATGGTATTCTTCCGGGCGGTGACAGAGGCGGATGCCGCGACCATCTTTCTGTTGAAACCCAACCGCTCTGAAGTATATCCTTTCTGCATGATCAATTCTTTCTGGATTCGACCCAGGAATTAAAATCAGTTTCAGCTTCCCCCAGACTGGCCAGCTCCTTTTCAGGAACCTCCGGTTCCTTCACCTTTTCAAAATAGGAGAAAAGGGATGCGGCAAATTTCAATTGCCTGTTACCTGTCATGAATGCGATGAGCCTGAGGAACGGGATCGGCGTTTCGGAGACCTTCTTCACTTCCGGATGGAACTCCGCACAGTATTTTTCAAGCATCTCCTTCATCCCGTACCGTTCCGGACCATAAATGTAGTAAATTCCGCTGCGGTTTCCCTCATTCAGGTAAGCATTGGCAACCTTCTTCCCGAAATCGTCCGCTGCCACCCAGTGATATAACTCGGTTTGTTTCCCAAGTACCGTGGCCTTGCCGTCCCTGACCATCATTGCAAGCGATTCGAAGAACCAGGTCGGTCTGAAAATAAACCAGGGAATCCCGCTCTGAATGATCATCTGCTCGGCCCTGAATTTTTGATCAATGAAGCCGAACCACCTGTTTTCCTCGGTAACCGTGCAACCGGAGACCATGCTGATCCGTTTGATGCTGTGCTTTGCCGCTGCATCCAGGATAACCCTGGTGGCTGATGCATCATCCACTCCGGAGACAGATATATGTACCGCATTACAGCCACTCATGGCCTTCTCCAGGTCTGCAGGGCGAAACAGGTCACCCTGCATAATTTCATAATCATTGATGAACATGGAAGGCTTAACAGTGCGGGAAAAGAGCCTCAGTTCAAAGCCTGCTTCATCCAGTTTCCGGATCGCCGGACCCGCAAGCATTCCGCTTGCACCGATTACAAGTATTTTCATCTTTTCCATTTTTGAGTTTTTTATTGTGCGATATGATTTTCGAATGTGATTACCCTGCGGCCATTTTCCTTGCCGCAAAATCAAAGAGTCTTCCCATGGTTTTCTTGACGGGATTGAGTTTCACCGGATAGTAGTAGTCAGATTGAAACCATCCCTTTTCGGTGAA
>JAFGWU010000004.1 GCA_016936975.1 Bacteroidales bacterium
CCGTGGGCAAATCCTTTGGGTATCAGCAACTGCAGTCCGTTCTCCGAGGTGATCTCCAGTCCGTACCATTGCCCGAAGGTGGGGGAGCCGTTTCGGAGATCGACCGCCACATCGTAGATGGCTCCCTCGAGCACCCGCACCAGCTTGGTCTGTGCAAAGGGCTCCTTCTGGAAGTGCAGTCCGCGGATTACCCCGTATTCCGACTTCGACTGGTTGTCCTGCACGAACGGGATGTCAATCCCGGCATCAAAAAAAACCTGCCGGTTATAACTCTCGAAAAAATAGCCGCGTGCATCCCTGAAAATTTTTGGTTCAAGAATGAACAGCCCTTCAATATTGGTTTCCGGTTTTATAATCTTCATCAGAAAATCTCTTCTTTAGCGATACTTTGCAGGTAGGTCCCGTATTTGCTTTTCTCCAGTTCCTTTGCGAGGGAAAGGAGCTGGGAGCGGTTGATAAATCCCTTTTTATAGGCGATCTCTTCCGGGCAGGAGATCTTCAGTCCCTGCCTCTGCTCGATCGTATATATATAATTGGATGCCTGGAGCAGGCTCTCCTGGGTGCCGGTATCGAGCCAGGCCATGCCGCGTCCCAGGTTCACCACCTGCAGGCGCCCCTCTTCGAGGTAGAGCCGGTTAAGGTCGGTGATCTCCAGTTCCCCCCGTTTGGACGGCTTCAGTGTCCGGGCCTTCCGCACCACATCGTTGCCGTAGAAGTAGAGACCCGTAACGGCATAGTTGGAGCGTGGCTTTTCCGGTTTCTCCTCGATGCTCAGCACCTTCCCCGACCTGTCAAAATCGACCACGCCATACCGCTCGGGATCGTTCACCCAGTACCCGAACACAATGGCTCCATCCTCCAGTCCGGCTGCTTTTTCGAGGATCAATCGCAGTCCCTGCCCGTAAAAGATATTATCGCCCAGGATCAGGCAGACCGGCTGGTCCCCGATAAACGCCTCACCGATCAGGAAAGCCTGTGCCAGCCCGTCGGGGGAGGGCTGAATGGCATAATCAATGTGCAACCCCAGGTGCGACCCGTCATCGAGCAGGTTCCTGTACAGGTGAATGTCCGTGGGGGTGGAAATGATGAGGATCTCCCGGATCCCGGCCAGCATCAGGACCGAGAGCGGGTAATAAATCATTGGTTTGTCATACACAGGGATGATTTGCTTCGAGATGCTTTTCGTAATGGGGTAAAGCCGTGTCCCCGCTCCCCCCGCCAAAATAATTCCTCTCATATGGCATATAATTTATTTTCAAGTGTCCCCCCGCCTGAAACGTCCCACAACCATCTCCCCCCCCGGGGGGAGACAGGAGAGGGGGTACGCCTCGTTATCATAGAACTTCCTTAAAATAAGCAATCGTCCTCTCCAGCCCCTCCTCCAGTTCCACCTTAGGCTCCCACCCGTCCAGCATCTTCCCGGCCAGGGTGATATCGGGCTTGCGCTGGATCGGATCATCTTCCGGAAGGGGCAGGTAAATAATTTTTGATTTCGACCCGGTCATCTCAATAATCTTCTGCGCCAGTTCCAGGATGGTGAATTCATTCGGGTTCCCGATGTTAACGGGACCCGTAAACGATTCGGGGGTTTTCATCGTCCGGATGAGCGCCTCCACCAGGTCATCCACGTACTGGAAACTGCGTGTTTGCCGTCCGTCCCCGAAAACAGTGATGTCCCTGTTTCCCAGTGCCTGCACGATGAAGTTCGAGATCACCCTGCCGTCGTTCGGATGCATCCGGGGGCCGTAGGTGTTAAAGATGCGGGCGATTTTGATCCGCACTTTATTCTGCTTGTGGTAATCCATGAACAGGGTCTCTGCACAGCGTTTCCCCTCGTCGTAGCACGACCGGATCCCGATCGGGTTCACGTTTCCCCGGTAGGATTCCGGCTGGGGATGCACAGAGGGATCGCCGTACACCTCGCTGGTGGAGGCCTGCAGGATTTTCGCCCTGATCCGCTTGGCCAGCCCGAGCATGTTGATGGCGCCCATGACCGATGTCTTGACAGTCTTTATGGGGTTATACTGGTAGTGAACGGGGGATGCCGGGCAGGCCAGGTTGTAAATTTCATCCACTTCGGCATAATAGGGCTGTGTGACATCGTGCCGGACCAGCTCGAAATAGGGGTGGTCGAGCAGGTGGATAATGTTCTGTTTTGTACCGGTGAAATAGTTGTCGAGGCAGATTACATCGTGACCGTCATGGAGGAGCCGCTCACAGAGATGGGAACCGATAAAACCCGCACCGCCGGTCACCAGGATTCGTTTCATAAAAGGAACTGTTTTTATCAGGGCTTAACCGGACGTCTTCCCACGCTGTAATAGGTGTACCCGTATTCCAGCAGTTCGGCCGGTTCATATATATTCCTGCCGTCAAAGATAACTTTTTCGCGCATCAGTTTACCAAGGACCTTATAATTCAGGACCCTGAACTCGGGCCATTCGGTCACCACAATCAGTCCGTCGCTGTCGACCACAGCCTCATATTTATCCTCGCAGTACTCAATCCGGTCCCCGATCCGTTTCCGCGCCTCTCCCATGGCAACCGGGTCGTAAGCTTTGACCAGGGCACCCATTTTCAGAAGCTCATCAATAATCACCAGCGAAGGGGCCTCCCGCATGTCGTCGGTCTGCGGTTTGAAGGAGAGTCCCCATAGGCCGAGCCGGGCGCCTTTGATCCGGTCCCCGAAATGCTCCCGCACCTTTTTCGGCAACAGGCCTTTCTGCCGATCGTTAACCGACTCCACAGCCTTCATGATTTCCAGAGGCGTATGGTATTCATCACCCGTCCGGATCAGGGCCTTCACATCTTTCGGGAAACAGCTTCCCCCGTAACCGGCACCGGGGTAGATAAATTTCGGACCGATACGGGTATCACTTCCGATTCCCTTCCGCACCATGTTCACATCGGCTCCCACTGCCTCGCACAGGTTGGCGATGTCGTTCATGAAGCTGATCTTGGTAGCCAGCATGGCATTGGCGGCGTACTTGGTCATTTCGGCGGAGGGAATATCCATGGAGATGATGGGGTGGCCGTTCAGCACGAATGGTTTATAGATCCGCCGCAGAACCTTTTCGGCCCGCTCAGAATCCGTCCCGATCACAATGCGGTCGGGTTTGAGGAAATCATTGATGGCGGCGCCTTCTTTCAGGAATTCGGGGTTCGATGCCACATCGAACGGAATATCCGCACCTCTTTTCTGAAGCGACTCCTTTATCTGCTTCCTCAGCTTTTCAGCGGTCTTGATGGGCACAGTGCTTTTAGTAACCACCACCAGGTAATCCTGCATGGTTCTTCCAATCTCCGAGGCCACCTCCAGCACATGCTTCAGGTCGGCACTGCCATCCTCACCGGGAGGGGTGCCGACGGCAATAAACACCGCATCGCAATCTGCAATGCTCTCTTCCAGGCTCGTGGAGAACTCCAGCATATTCTTCTCGACATTGGTTTTTACCATATCCTCCAGTCCGGGTTCATAAATGGGGATGATCCCCTTCTTCAGTTTCTCGATCTTCTCCCGGTCAACATCCACGCAAACCACATTGATACCGGTTTCGGCAATGCATGTTCCCGATACCAGTCCAACATAGCCGGTACCCACTACAGCGATTTTCATTCAGAACGGTTTTGAGTTTGAAGTGTCAAAGATAAAAGTAAAAAATAAATTTAACAGTACGAGCGGTCCCTAAGCTGTTCTCTTCACAGGAAAACTGTAAGGGTTTTCTCATTTCATGGATCAGATTTGGCTGTACAGGCCGTTAATCGAGGTTCACAATCCGCTTCAGGATCTGTTTGTCCCCGGTTCTGAATTTTACCAGGTAGGTTCCCTGAGGCAGTCCGGAACCATCCCATGCAACCGAATAGGTGCCGGGACCGAGCGACATCTCTTTAAAGATTTTGATTCTCTTTCCATAAATATCATACAATGCAAGGTAAACATCCGTGGTATGATTAATGGAATATTCTATGTTCAGCAGGTCGGTAAACGGATTGGGAAAGACCGAAAGAGCACTCTGCGGGTAAGATTCCTGCCTGGAAATATCCAGTGCCGTATTCACGTTCAGTTCAAACGGATTCAACGCATCTGCAACCACCATGTCTTTTTCAAATTCGATCGACCCTGTACAGGGGTAAAGTTCTGACTTTTCTGAATCGAAATATTGGAATGTAATGGTTTCCCCCTCTTCAACATTGCTGTAGACCATCAGCGGGTAGACAAATGCATCTACAGGGTCGAAGTACATCCCGCCGGAAATTCCGCGGCACTCTTCCCCGGCATAGGCCAGGAGCAGGTCGCTTTCCGAACCTGCAGGCAGGCCGTCCATGAATACCCTGCAGGTCACGGTCCCGTTAAATTCATACTGGTGCGGATCCGGTCCGGACAGGGATGGATCGGACAGGCTGATCCCGGCTCCTTTTTTTGCAGCGGGCTGGCTCTCTTCAGAGGGATATTCGAGGGTGCCCGGTTCGGCGACCTTCAGCATATACCCTTCTCCGGGAACCAGGTTTTCAAGGGACCCGAACCATCCATACTCTCCATAATATGTGGCAGATTGGGTCTGGTTCTTGATATAATCCATCATGGACAGGTTTACGGAAGAGAGGGCAGAATCAATCGGCAGGGGATATTCAGGGAGGTAACCGATCCAGTTCCAGCCCGAGGCCAGGTCAATCCGGTTGGATATTTTTTCTGCTGTTATACCGGACAGTTCCATACAGCAACCGTTGGCGGTTTTAATCATATATAGCGAAGAGGGATCCAGCGTATCGAGTGAACCCCACCAGCCAAAATTATCGTACCAGGTGGCAGATTGGGTCTGGTTCTTTAAATAATCCCCCTGTGCCAGGTTATCGGAAAGAATCTGGCTGAGGGCCATCTCTTCCTGAACAATATTCACGGAGAACCAGTTCCATCCCGGAACAAAGGTCTTGCTGAAATGGTTGTAATGATGGAGATGAACGGGACCTGAAGGTTCCCCCAGCGCGATGCCCGGAATAAATTCAAACTGTTC
Source organism: Bacteroidales bacterium (assembly GCA_016936975.1). GTDB lineage: Bacteria > Bacteroidota > Bacteroidia > Bacteroidales > JAFGWU01. The sequence continues at coordinate 5,013 of JAFGWU010000004.1, forward strand.
GTGGAGGGTGTAAATCGAATCAGAACCGGGTTCATAGTACCTGAAAGAGAGGGTATCGCCCGAAAGGAAGTTGCTGTAATATTGTAATTCAAAGAAATGATAGTCCGGACCGGGATAAAAGGTAACCGGGGCAATTCCCCTGCAGCTGCTTCCGGACCAGGCGGTAAGGTACCCCGAGGTCACTGTGTCGGTTTCCAGGAGCACCATGGCGGTGATGCCGGCCGAGTAACTGAATGTATCCGGATTAATCTGCCAGCCGGCGGGTAATGCATCCGGGAAGGTTTTCAGAACGTTAAAGCTGATCACCCCGCCGGTCATGGAAATATCGTGAATGGAAATGAAGGGCGGTTCATTGTTCCATGAATTGGAGGAAGGAACGGAACTCCCCGAGAACGATTGGTTATCGGTGTTTCCCGGGAAGGGATCGCCGCCGTAGGTTTCGTAACTCCCGATGTCATCCGCCTCCTCGATATCGAAACCCTGGTGGAGCGGATCGACATTGATATCATTGGTGAGCCATCCCGGGTGATTCTTATCGGCGTGATAGATCAGCAGTCCGCTCGAGGGGACGTAGCTATCCAGGCCAATCTGCTGGCGGTTTTCGAGGATGAAGCATTCGTTATAGGTGGAGGTTTTAATCTTAAAGGCCTCGGGGTGTTCAGAGGCACCGTTCAGCGAGTAGCTTCCCGGGTCGGTCAGTACCGGCAGGTCTATCCATCCCAGGTAGCTTTTCGACCAGGCGTTATGATTGGCCGGGGATGCGCCGCCGTTGTTCCACGACCCGTCGGCCATCAGGTCCCAGAAGGTCAGGTCGAAGGCGTAACCGCCGCTTTCCGTATCATCCGTATCATAGAAATCGGGCAGTCCGAGGCTGTGACCGAATTCGTGACAGATGACCCCTACATTGGTAATATCGGTCCCTTCATTTCCCCTGAGCTCGGGGGCCATCACATAATTATCGATCGTCACGCCGTCATATACCACGTTCAGTTCACCTAGGTGCCAGGAGTGCGACCAGATACAGGAGTCGCCGGTTCCGATATATTCTTCCCCGAAACCCGAATGAATGATGATTATTTCGTCGACATATCCGTCGCCGTCGTTGTCAAACTGTGAAAAATCCAGTCCGGCGACCTCGGCAAGATCGATCGCTTCGCGTGCAAGCTCCTGGGGCCTGATATCCTCCCCGTTACCGTCGTTATCCCCGTAATAGGCCATGTTCATGCTCACCGTAACCCATGCGGTGACTGTTGTGGAGAGGAGCAGGCTGTCGAACGAGGCAATCCTGTAATAATCCCTGAAGCTGCCGGTCCCGTTGAAATTCTCCTGGTTCATCAGGTCACTGAATGTCTGACGGTCCGTCACGGCAGTCTGGTCGGGAAACTCCAGCAGGATCATCAGCACCGTATTGTCCCCTTTGGAGGGGAATGGATTCGGGTTATACTTGGTCGGGGCATCCTCAAAGTAGGATCGGGTGAATTTATCGATCTGTGCCGGGCTGTACGACAGGTGCTTATCAATCCCCTGAAGGTCCGTTCCCTTGGTGGTCCCCACTCTGAGTCCGGAGGGGACCAGGTCCCCGTTTTCGTTCCTGACGGCATAGCAGTAATATCCCTTCTGATCGTTCAGGACCGTGTATCCATCCGGGGTCTCTGCACTGTGGATCACGCCGTCGCCTTTGCCGATGAGCGTGATGACCGATCCGTTGGGCTGGGTCACTTCAACCGGGAACGGGTAAGCGGTGATCCCCCTGCTTTTCACAGGCCTGGAGAGCGGCTGTCCGTTCAGCCCGGTGGCAAAATCAACCAGGGTGCAGAGAATGACTGCAATGACTAAAAAAGCTCTTTTCATAGCAAATCCTTTTTCCAAATATTCATAAGAGCGGCCGGTGCCGGTTGCGTGCAAATATCACATTTTAAACCGGACGATACCATAATATTTATCATTAGATACGCAGTTTGAGCGATTTGGTTCCCCTTATTTTGATTAAGAACTTCACAGCGTGGATAAACATCCGGTTTGTGTGAAGATTTAAGAAAAACGTATGGTTTCTGTTACCCTTTGAAATATGGAATTTTACCGAAGAGTATCTTCCGCCCGTCAAAATGGAAACACAGGTTCAGCACCCTGCACCCTGCACCCTGCACCCTGCACCCTGCCCCCTGCACCCAATTTGTTTCAGGGCCAATAATCACTATCTTAGCCGGAAATTTACGGTTCTATGAAGATCATCTCCGTCGTTGGTGCCCGGCCGAACTTTATGAAGATTGCCCCGTTCATGCGGGCTGTTGAGGCACACAACGCGAAAACGGGAAACAGGGTGGAGCACCTGCTGGTCCACACCGGTCAGCATTACGACCATACGATGTCACAGAAATTTTTCGAGGACCTGGGCATTCCGCCGGCAGACATCCACCTGGGGGTGGGTTCGGGGACCCATGCCGAGCAGGTGGGAAATACGATGATCGCATTTGAGAAGGTCCTGATGGAGGAGCGGCCCGACTGGGTGGTGGTGGTCGGCGACGTGAACGCTACGCTGTCGTGCTCCGTGACCGCAAAGAAACTGCATATTAAATGCTGTCATATCGAGGCCGGACTGCGTTCGGGCGATATGACCATGCCGGAGGAGATCAACCGCCTGGTGACCGACCGGATCTCCGATCTCCTGCTGACGCCGGACCGGCTCTCGATAAAAAACCTGGAACAGGAGGGGACCGATCCCGGGAAGATAAAGTTCGTCGGGAACATCATGATCGATACGCTTGAAGCACAGCGCGACCGGGCCGCACGGCTGGATACCGGTGAAATCATACAAAGGAACCGGCTGAACCCGGGGAAACCTTTTCCGGCTGTCGAACCGGAAAGGTATGCCGTGATGACCCTTCACCGTCCGTCCAACGTGGATTACCGGGAGATTTTCGGTCCGATCATTGATTTTCTCACCGGTGAGGTTGCGGAAACCTTTCCGCTGATCTGGCCGATCCATCCCCGGGCCAGGAAACAGCTTGAGCAGTTCGGCCTATGGGATAAGGTGGAACAGTGTTACAACCTGGTCCTTCTGCAGCCGGTCGGTTATCACGATATGCTGAGGCTGAACATGTCGGCGAAGATGCTGCTGACCGACAGTGGCGGGTTGCAGGAGGAGTGCACCATTCTCGGAACCCCCTGCCTGACCCTGAGGTGGAACACCGAACGGCCGGTCACCCTGTGGGAACATGGCGGTGCCAGTGTGCTGGTGGGGAACAACGTGGAACGCATCCGCAAAGAGTTCCGCGCGGCTTTGAAGAGGCCCCGCCATCCCGTCAGACCCGAGCTGTGGGACGGAAAAACCGCGGCACGATGCCTGCAGGCGATCCTGGAGGCGTCTGTGTAAATAAATCCCGGGAAAAAGGTTTAAGATTCAAGGTTCAAGGTTCAAGGCTTAAAGCTTAAGGCATAAATTGTACAAATAATTTTTGCAGAATGTTCGCCGGAGCGCGGTGGATGTCCACGGTTGTGCGAAATCGGGAAGCGAGAAAAAACAGCGGAAAGGCCTGCGCGAATTTGTTGGCCCGGGAAAAAGGTTCAAGGTTCAAGGCTTAAAGCTTAAGGCATAAATTGTAAAAATAATTTTTGCAGAATGTTCGCCGGAGCGCGGTGGATGTCCACGGTTGTGCGAAATCACGAAGGGCCGGAAAAAAGGGTGAATGGCTTTGAGGGAAAGGCCCGAAGTGATTTGGTAACCGTGGCGTACTTTTCTTGCGTACTTCTTTTGTAAGGGCAAAAGAAGTACGAAAAGGTTCAAGGTCTTCGCCTTATAAGTAACCTCTGCACTCAGGAATCATGTGATTTGTAAGAATTAACAAAACGCATGATTGCTTGGCAATTCCCGCTCCTTTTACTATCTTTGCGCTTCAATTTAATAAACATAATGTCTAACTTATTAATTTTAATGTAATTATCTAATGATTGAAAATGAAAAGGATGCTTTGCATGAAGAGAACAATACGAATGAAAGCACTCAGGAAGAATTTAATGAAAATCCTCAGGAAGAGGTAACTGCCGAACCGGAAGCTGAAGAAACTGCCCCGGTGGAATCCAAAACCCGGGAGAAATCGAAAAAGGCTGCTCCGGACAAAACCGAATCATTGGAACCCGAACCCGAAGAAATTAAGGCTGAGGAAAGTGTTCCCGAAGAATCCCCCACAGAAGCTTTGAAGTCAGAAGAACCCGAACCGGGAGAACCAGAAGTGCCGGAAGCCGGAAAGAGTGAAACGGAAGCTTCTGAGCCCGCAGAGGAAGTAAAAGCTGAAGAGCCGGCAGAAGAGCCGGCAGAAGAGTCGGCAGAAGAGTCGGCAGAAGAGTCGGCAGAAGAGTCGGCAGAAGAACCTTCTGAAGTACCTGCTGAGGAGACGGAAAAAGTGGAAGAACCTGAAGCTGATGCAGCGGAAGAATCCGTTGCAGAAGCGGAAGAGAAACCGGAACCGGAAAAAGCAGAGGCGAAATCAACGGAAGAGGCGGATGAAGAGGTAACCGAAAAGGTTGCCCCGGAAGAAGCCGTTGAAAAAAATGCTTCAGCAGTAAGCGGACTGCTTGAGACCGGTAATCCCGATTTTGACTGGGACGAGTTTACTGAGGAGGAGGCGGACAAAAGAGCATCCGACAAAGCAAAATTTGAAGAACTTTACAATGAGACCCTTTCAACGATTGCAGAGAATGAGGTGATCGAGGGAACGGTTATCTCGCTGAACAAGAGAGAAGCGGTTATTAACATCGGATTTAAATCGGAAGGTGTGGTATCCATCAGCGAGTTCCGTTACAATCCCGATCTGAAGGTCGGCGACACGGTGGAGGTTTACGTGGAGAGCCAGGAGGACAAGAAAGGTCAGCTGATCCTTTCCCACAAGAAGGCCCGCGCCATGCGTTCCTGGGACCGTGTGAACCAGGCCCTCGACCAGGATGAGGTGATCAAGGGATACATCAAATGCCGTACAAAAGGCGGTATGATCGTGGATGTGTTCGGCATCGAGGCGTTCCTGCCGGGATCGCAGATCGATGTGAAGCCAATCCGCGATTATGATGCATTCGTAGGCAAAACCATGGAGTTCAAGGTGGTGAAGATCAACCACGAATTCAAGAACGTGGTCGTTTCCCACAAGGCCCTCATCGAAGAGGAGCTGGAACAGCAGAAGAAAGAGATTATCGCCAAGCTTGAAAAAGGACAGGTTCTGGAAGGGACCGTTAAAAATATTACCTCCTATGGTGTGTTCATTGACCTGGGCGGCGTGGACGGATTGATCCATATCACCGACCTGTCGTGGGGCCGGGTGAACCACCCCGAAGAGATTGTGGAGCTCGACCAGAAGCTGAACGTGGTGATCCTCGATTTCGATGATGATAAGAAAAGAATTGCCCTGGGTCTGAAACAGCTTACCCCGCATCCGTGGGATTCGCTGGATGAGAAACTGGCCATAGGAGATAAGGTGAAGGGAAGAGTCGTGGTGATGGCCGATTATGGAGCCTTCGTGGAGATCGCCCCGGGCGTGGAAGGATTGATTCATGTATCGGAGATGTCGTGGTCACAGCACCTCCGCAGTGCCCAGGAGTTCATGACCGTGGGGGACGAAATAGATGCCGTTATCCTGACCCTCGACCGTGAGGAAAGAAAGATGTCGCTGGGCATCAAACAGCTGAAGGAAGATCCGTGGGAAAAAATTGAAGAAAATTACCGGGTAGGAACCAAACATACTGCAAAAGTTCGTAACTTTACTAACTTCGGTGTCTTTGTGGAGATCGAGGAAGGCGTTGACGGACTGATTCATATATCAGATCTGTCGTGGACGAAGAAGGTGAAGCATCCCGCTGAGTTCACATCGATCGGGGCTGAAATTGAGGTGGTGGTCCTGGAAATCGACAAGGAAAACCGGCGGCTGAGCCTCGGACATAAACAGCTCGAAGAGAATCCGTGGGATGTGTTTGAAACACTCTTCGAGGTGGATTCGGTTCACGAAGGTACGATCATTGAATTGATGGATAAAGGTGCGGTTGTGGCACTGCCTTATGGAGTTGAAGGTTTTGTTACGCCAAAACATCTTGTAAAAGAGGATGGTAGTCCTGTTAAACTTGATGACAGGTTATCTTTTAAGGTGATAGAGTTTAATAAATCAGCAAAAAAGATTATCTTGTCTCATAGTCGCATTTATGAGGATCAGAAGAAATCATCCGAAAAAGCAACCAAACAGGCAGCAGATGCAGAAACCAAGAAAGCGACCAGGAAGATAAAGGCCAATCTCGAGAAGACAACCCTTGGCGATATATCCGACCTGGCAGCTTTGAAGGATGAGATGGAGAAGAAGGAGAAGAAGGAGAAGAAGGGAAGAAAGAAGGCGGAAGACGACAAAACATTAGAATAAAGAGTAACCTTAATTAATTAATTTTCAGATATGGAATTCAAAATTGATAAATTCGAGAATCACACCCTGATTAAGGTGCTTGAGGAAAAGCTTGATACGCATATTGCTCCTACACTTAAATCGGAGTTGGTTCTTGTTTCAGGAAACGGTGAAAAAAACATCATCCTTGATTTGAGTAACTGCCGTTATTGCGACTCTTCGGGTCTGAGTGCCATTCTTGTGGCCAACAGGCTCTGTAAAAATGCCAATGGAACCTTTGTGCTCACCGGCTTAAATGATGCCGTGGAGCGACTGATTACCATTTCGCAACTGGATACGGTGCTGAATATTACAGATTCAGTGGAAAATGCCGTGACCCTGATCAAAGAAGCTGAATAACGAAGGTCTTTAGGTGTCGTTTGAAGTTATTATACTGGGAAGCAGTTCCGCACTGCCTACCTCTGAACGTTTTCCTGCCGCTCATTTACTCATTGTGAATGAGCGGTTTTTTTTGATCGACTGCGGAGAGGGAACCCAGATACAGCTGAGACGATTCAGGCTGAATCCCTCCCGGATCAGCCATATCTTTATCACCCACCTGCACGGGGATCATGTTTTTGGTTTATTCGGACTGCTCAGCTCACTCGGACTGATGGGCCGGCAACGGGAGATTCACCTGTATGGCCCGGAAGGACTGCAGGTTCTCCTGCAGGATCACCTCCGTTATTTTGGTCCGCTTCCCTATGCGATCATCTTCCATGTTCCGGAGGAGGGAAGAGATTATCTTTACGAGGATGATAAACTTGCGGTAACAGCCATTCCGCTGGCCCACCGCACAACAACCTTCGGATTCCTTTTCAGGGAGAAACCGAAACCGCTCAATATTAAAAAGGAGGAGATCGAAAAGCTGGACCTCAGCATCGCCGATATCGTAAAGATTAAAAACGGGGCGGACTATCATCTGCCGGACGGAACGGTTATCCCGAACAGCGCTTTAACCCTTCCGCCGTTTCATCCAAGGTCTTATGCCTATATCTCTGATACGGCCTTCCTCCCTTCCATCGTCGATAAAATAAGGCATGTGGACCTTCTCTACCACGAGGCCACCTTTTCGGAAGAGGACCTGGATCTGGCACGGGAGAACTGGCACTCCACCGCACGGCAGGCCGCCGAAATCGCCCGGCATGCCGGCGCCGGGAAACTGCTGATCGGACACTTCTCATCCCGTTATAAGAGCGTGGAAACACTGCTGGAGGAAGCCGGGGAGATCTTTCCCAATACGGTTGCAGTCAGCGACGGTGACCGTTTCGAACTGCCCCTCGAACGGGAAAATCCTTCCCCGGATGATCACTTATAAAAAATCCGGGCAGAAGTGGCAACTATTTTTGCACGATATCTGCCCGGATAAAACACTCTGACATCGACAGGCAACGTTCGTCATTAAATATATAACGTTCGTCATTTAAAAAAGGTTGCACGTCATAAAAAAAAGTTTCAGAGGACCGGCATCGGATACCTGACCCGAACCGGAAACCGGAAACCAGATCCCGAACCAATATATTTATTACTTTTGCTTGTTCTTCATTTTAAAGTCCGGTTTACGTGAATGAGAAAATTTTAATCCTTGATTTCGGTTCCCAGTATACACAGTTGATAGCAAGGAAAGTGAGGGAGTTGAATGTCTATTGTGAGATTCATCCCTTCAGCCGGGTTCCCGAACCGGATGAAACGGTGAAAGGTGTCATCCTGTCGGGAAGTCCGTTCTCCGTCAGGGATAAAAACGCTCCGGTTCCGGACCTGGAAAACCTGAAGGGAAAATACCCGGTGCTGGGGATCTGTTACGGGGCGCAATACCTCTCGCATTACTACGGGGGAGAGGTGCAATCAGCCGATTCCAGGGAGTACGGACGGGCCAGGCTCGCATCGGTGGACCAAACCCATCCCCTTATGAAGGGGGTAAGCCTGAACTCCCAGGTCTGGATGTCCCACGGCGACACCATCGTCCGCCTGCCGGAGCAGTACCGGGTCATAGCCGGTACGGCAGATATCGGGGTCGCAGCCTATGCCGCAAAGGATGAGGATACCTTCGGACTGCAGTTTCATCCGGAGGTCTACCATACCACGGAGGGCAGGCAGATCCTTCTCAATTTCCTGGTTGAAATTTGCGGATGCAGGATGGACTGGACCCCGGAAATGTTTGTAGAGACTACGGTTGAGGAGCTGAAACGAACCCTGGGTGAGGATCACGTGGTCCTGGGGATTTCAGGTGGGATCGATTCAACCGTTACCGCACTCCTGCTGAACAGGGCGATCGGAAGCAACCTTACCTGCATCTTCGTGGATAACGGGCTTTTAAGGAAAAATGAGTATGAAGAGGTCCTGGAATCCTACCGGCATATGGGATTAAATGTAGTCGGCATCAATGCCGGGGAGAAGTTCTTGAAGGACCTGTCGGGAATCAGTGATCCCGAGCTTAAGAGGAAAAGCATCGGGAAGAATTTCATAGAGGTTTTTGAAGAGGAGGCCCGCAGGATTCAGGACGTTAAGTGGCTGGCACAGGGAACCATTTACCCCGATGTGATTGAATCGGTATCGGTCAATGGTCCCTCGGTAACCATCAAGTCGCATCATAACGTGGGCGGATTGCCCGAAAGAATGAAGCTGTCGGTGGTGGAGCCTTTAAGATTGCTTTTCAAGGATGAGGTGCGCAGGGTGGGGCATGCGCTGGGAATCAGCGAGAGCTTCCTCCGGCGGCACCCCTTTCCCGGGCCCGGACTGGCAATACGGATCGTGGGAGAGGTTACCCCAGAAAAGATCAGGCTGGCCCAGGAGGTCGACGATATCTATATCGGGGCCCTCAAACGTTTCGGACTTTACGACCGGGTGTGGCAGGCCGGGGTGATTCTTCTTCCCGTCCAGTCGGTGGGGGTGATGGGCGATGAACGGACCTACGAATACGTGGTGGCCCTCCGGGCAGTCAGCTCAACAGACGGGATGACGGCCGACTGGGTCCAGTTTCCCCATGAGTTCCTGAGCAGGGTATCGAACGATATCATCAACAGGGTGAAAGGGATCAACCGGGTGGTCTATGACATCAGCTCCAAACCCCCGGCAACCATCGAATGGGAATAGGTTGACCCGGATCATCATTCCGGATGGATGAACAGGAAGTTGCGAGCGAAAAGGATTTACCGGCGCCCTTCAGAAGCGCTGTGCATGCCTGCCGTACATATCGCGGGCTTAAATAAAGAGTTATGATGAAGAAAATTGTTTTTTTTGCTGCAATGATGCTCTGGACCGCTGCCACTCAGGCGCAGTGGAACCAGGAATCGGTCAAGCTGATGGAGGTGATGGACAGGGTGAGCCGCTATTATGTGGATTCCATCGACGAGAGTGAAGTGGTTGAGGATGCCATAACAAATCTCCTGCATGACCTGGACCCTCACTCCTCCTACATAAGCCTTGAGGAGCTCGAGCTGATGAATGAACAGCTGGAAGGGGAGTTCGAGGGAATCGGCGTGAGTTTCAATATTCTCAATGATACCATATTTATTATACGCGCGATTGCCGGGGGACCGTCCGAGCGACTCGGTATCCGTCCCGGGGACCGTATTGTGGAGGTGGACGGGGAGAATGTCGCAGGGATCGGGATCTCCACACAGGGAGTCCAGTCGAGGCTGAAAGGCGCAAAGGGTTCCAGGGTCAACATAAAGGTCAAAAGAAAACAGGTTCCCGAACTGCTGGAGTTCAATATAACCCGTGACAAAATTCCGGTGTATAGCCTGGATGCTTCCTATATGGTTAACGACCGGATCGGGTATGTCAAGCTGGCCCGGTTCTCGCAGACAACCAATGCAGAATTTGAAAAGGCTGTCAGGGACCTCAGGAAGCAGGGCATGCAGGACCTGGTGCTCGATCTGTCGGGAAACGGCGGCGGCTGGTTACCTGTGGCTGTCGAACTGGCCGATCATTTCCTGGACGGTGAAAAAATGATCGTCAGCACCGAGGGTCGGACAGTTTCAAAACGGGAGTATAAGTCCAGGAAAGAGGGATTGTTTGAGAAAGGCAGGCTGGTGGTGATGATTGACCAGAACTCGGCATCGGCAAGTGAAATTGTCAGCGGTGCGGTACAGGATTGGGACCGGGGGGTGATCGTGGGGAGGCGCTCCTTCGGGAAAGGATTGGTTCAGCAGCCGTTCTACCTGAACGACGGATCCATGATCCGGCTTACGGTTGCACGCTATTATACCCCCACCGGCAGGCTGATACAGAAACCGTATGAGAATGGATACGAGGATTATGAAATGGACCTGATAAACCGCTATAACAGCGGAGAGCTCAACAGCACCGACAGCATCACCTTCCCGGAGTCTCAGAGATATAAAACTTTGATTCTGAAAAGAACCGTTTATGGAGGCGGCGGAATCATGCCGGATTATTTTGTGCCCATCGATACATCCAATTATTCCGTTTATTACAGGGACCTGATAAACAAAGGGATCTTTAACCAGTTCATTTTGCAGTATGTCGACCGTCACCGGAATGAACTGAAGCAGGCCTATCCCGACTTTCCCTCCTTCAAGGCCGGATATGAGCCGCAGGAGGCGCTCTTCAGCGAACTTATCGACTTCGCAGAGGGAGAGGGCATAGCATTTAACCGGGATCAGTGGAACATCTCCGAACCACAGCTGAAGATGCTTGTCAGAAGCTACCTTGCGCGGGATCTGTATGAAACAGGCAGTTTTTACGAGATTTACAACGAATCCGATCCACTGTACCAGAAAGCGGTGGAGATATTGAAAGATCCCCACCTGCACCAGGCCAAACTTGCGAAGGCAGACCAGTAATGACGGCTTGGATATTAGATAATTATATCGAGATCCTGGGAGTCCTCTTCAGCCTGGCCTACCTGGTGTTCAGCATCCGTCAGAATATTCTCCTGTGGCCGATGGGCATTGTCAGTGCCGTACTTTATGTTTTTATATTTTTCCGGGCAAAGTTTTATGCCGATATGGGATTGAATGTGTATTACTTTGTGATCAGCATCTATGGATGGGTGGTTTGGAAAAAGGGACGGGAAAGGGCTCCCGGCAGGAAAATGCCCATCAGGCGGCTGTCACCAAAGCTTATGATTCTGCTGACAGCCATTACGGCGGTTCTGTTCCTGTTGATCGGCTATATTCTTGATAACTATACTGACTCCCCAATCCCTTACTGGGATGCACTGACCACGGCAGGAAGCATTACCGCCACCTGGATGCTTGCCCGGAAGATTCTTGAGCACTGGATAGTCTGGATTGCCGTAGATGCATTATCGGTGGCCCTCTACATATACAGGGGGCTTTACCCGACGGTGGTGCTGTTTTTGATCTATACCGCCATGGCCATCGTCGGATTTATTGAATGGAAGAAAGAAGCCCCGGATCGTGAAAAAAATTGAACAAACAGAACCGCAGCATGCGGAAATGGGACCGGGTACAGCAGGGAGAGGCAGGAAGGTCCTGGTCACCGGACCCGAGTCAACCGGGAAAACCGATCTCTGCCGTTTTCTGGCCGGTCATTTCAATGGACTGATGGTTCCGGAATATGCCAGGACCTATATCGAGAACCTTAAAAGGCCTTACAGGTATGCAGATGTATGTGCCATAGCCCGGGAACAGCGGTTACAGTACGACGCCTTGCAGGATACCGGAAGCTGGATATTTTTTGATACCTGGCTGATTATTACCAGGGTGTGGATGGATGTTGTCTACGGGAAGGTTCCGCGATGGGTTGACGGGGAAATCAGAAAAGCCCGCTTTGACCTGGTCCTGGTCTGTGCTCCCGACATTCCCTGGATACCTGATCCTGTTCGGGAGAACGGAGGACCGGAGCGGCAGTTGCTTTACCGGAGGTACATCCGTGAGGTTGAGCAGCTGGAATGGAAATACAGGATTGTGGATGGAACAGGGGAGGAGCGGTTGCGGAATGCGCTGAGGATCCTGCAGGAAGATCGCGGGCTACCCGATTTTTAACAAAAACAGACATTTAAATGAAAGGCACTACACAGAAGGCAGAAATATACCATGCAAAAACCCTGAAAGGGTTGGAGCCCTGGCTCGCATCCGAACTTATTGAACTGGGAGCGGAAAAGGTGACAGCAGTTAACAGGGGCGTCAATTTCAGCGGTGGGCGGGCCATGCTCTACAAGGTGAATGTGGCATCGAGACTGGCACTGAGGGTTCTGATGCCGCTCTCTACCTTCCTGGTCACCGATGAAAAAGCATTGTACAGAAATGTGCAGAAGATTAACTGGTCGGATTACATGGATAACAAGATGTCCTTCGCTGTGGATGCGGTGGTTTTTTCAAACCTTTTCAGGAACAGTCATTTTGTATCCCTTAAAGTGAAGGATGCCATTGCCGACCAGTTCAGGGACCGCACCGGTTTAAGACCTTCCGTGAATACGAAAGACCCGGACCTGCTGGTTAACATTCATATATCGGAGCAGAGGGCCACCCTTTCGCTGGATAGTTCCGGTGAGTCGCTCCACAAACGGGGATACAGGAGCCGGAATTTTGAGGCACCGCTTAACGAGGTGCTTGCGGCAGGAATGGTGATGATATCCGGATGGAAAGGAGAGACGCCTTTTATTGATCCCATGTGCGGATCAGGCACGATTGCGATCGAGGCCGCGCTGATTGCTTCCGGGATCCCGCCGGGAATTTTCAGGAAAGCGTATGGTTTTGAGAAATGGAAAGATTTTGATCCGGCATTGATGAGGGGACTTGTTGAGCGGCTTCCCCGGGAGAGAGCGGTCACGGTTCCCATCATTGCCTCCGATATCAGCATGGAAGCGGTACGGGCCACCAGGGAGCATGCCAGGAGAGCAGGCATTGAGGATCTGATCCGGATTGAAAAGCGGGACTTTATCTCATACGAACCCTGGGACAGACCGGTGACCCTGATTATGAATCCGCCCTACGGGGAACGGATGAATCCCGGCGACCTGGCCATCACCTACCAGATGATCGGTGCGACCCTCAAACATAAATTTCCCGGCAGTGAAGCATGGATCCTCAGTTCCAACCGGATGGCCATTAAACAGATCGGACTGAAGCACTCCGACAGAAAGATCCTTTTCAACGGGCCCATCGAATGCCAGTATCTGAATTACCGGACCTTCCCCGGAACGCTGAAGGAACATAAACAGAACATTAATCAATGATAAAAGCTGATTATCAAAAAAAATAGGGTTACATTTAAAAAAAATCCACGTTTTATTAGATTTTCTGACTAAGGCGAATTATTTTTAGATTGATTTAATTGATTATTATTGCATGCCGCCCTTGACCGGCGGGTGCATTTTAACTTGTTTTGACAGATTATTATTTTTTATATATTTGCTGATCAGATCAGTTAATTCCCGAATAACCAAAGTAAACCTGAATGAGCTTTGATGTAAACGAGTACTACTCCAGGATGGATGGCGGAGAGATCCTGATGGCCTACAAAGGCAACATTTCCAGTGAGCTCATCAGCAATGTCCTTGAAGTGGTGGAATCCCGAATGGATAATTACAGCGAAGATTCCAGGATCCGTAAAAAGGTTTACAATGTTCTGGTTGAAAGTCTGCAGAATCTCTACCACCATATCGAAGCGTTGCCGGAGCGGATGCAGAATGAGTATGATGAAAAATTTGGGATACTGGTTGTTTCAAAGGTTAAGGATCGCTACAGGATATCGACCGGTAATTTTGTCACAGGTGAACGGGTGGAGATTCTGAAGAACAAGATCGATAAGATCAATTCGATGACCAGGGAGGAGCTGAAGGATATGTACAAGTTCATCCTGAACCACCAGCGGTTATCGGAAAAAGGCGGAGGCGGCCTCGGGCTTGTCGACATTGCCAGGAAGACAGGGAACAAACTGGATTACAGGTTTGAGAAATTTGATGACACCTATTTCTTCTTTAACCTCGACGTATACATTGATTCGTTAAATGAGTAACAATAAACATTTAATATAACTATGGAACCACTATCGATTGAAGGAACCGCAAAAACGCCGAGTGTTAAATTCGACGGACAGGAAGGCATTCTTGAAATAAAAGGGAGATCGATTCCTGAAAACTCCATTGAGTTTTACAAGCCATTGGTGGAGTGGCTGGAGGAGTATGGCAAGAATCCATTGAATCTTACCCAGGTAAATGTGCAACTGGAATACTTCAATACGAGCTCTTCGAAGTGCATCCTCGATGTGTTTAAAAAACTGGAATCCATCCATAAAGGTAAAACCGAGGTGATTATTAACTGGTATTACGAAGAGGATGATGAAGATATGCTCGAAGCAGGGGAAGATTACGAATCCATCATCCGGGTTCCGTTCAAGATGATTGAGATCGTGGAATAGAGATAGTGTGCATAAAAATAATGAAAGGGTGTTGATGAAACATCCTTTTTTTTTGAAGAATCCCGGAAAATTCCTTCACGGTGATTCCCGCCGGCCACCGGCTCTTTATTCCCTCTGTCTCGATCCCGTTCCCTCAAACATCTCCAGGATGCGCTTCAGAACCCTGAAGTATAGCAGGATGTAAAGCAGGAGTGTCATTACCCAGATAACCATTATGTTAACCCAGATGGTCGGGAAGTAGGTTCCGAACACCATCTTACGCGGTGCATAGAAGTGGGCCCTGACAAACCTGCTGGTGGGATCAAGAAAGATGGGTTCAATCTTCTGAATAAGCGCTCCCTTATACTCGGTGATCCGTTCAAATTCATTTTTATTGGTCACAAATTCTTCCAGCGATTCATTATGATGTTTACGCTTCATGGCCTGAAGCTCGTTCAGGTCGAACCGGTGCGTGATATCGTCGGAGGCTTTGTAGGCGGTTCTGTAGGTTGTGGAATAAAATTCCCTCAGCGCGGACAGGTACTCACCGGTATACTCCAGGATTTCAGGGTTAATCGTTCCCGGATGGAGCTGGTCTGAGCCCTTCATCGAAAAAGCGGGGGTTTCGGGATAGTAAGACTTGAAAATCAGCCGGTCCCTGTATTCCTTTTCTATCTCGTTTCTGATAACCTCCAGGTTGTAGGCGATCCTGTCTGCAGCATCCTCTTTTTCCAGATCACCCGCAACCGCCTCAAGCTTGTTCTGGAGATCCTTCAGCAGGAAATTGGATTTGAAGCCCGCATTGCTCCGGACCTTATCCCAGTAATAGAAGTGCTTTTCGTACTCATTATTCATGAACTGATAGGTGGCGAGCCCTTCATATGCCCACCGCGCTGAGAATATCTCACCATAGAGGGGGATGCGGCTCGGGGAGGATATGGTCGGATTCAGTTTCTCGTATTTCACAATTACCCCGCTGAGAATGATCTGGGGAATCACCAGGAAGGGTATCAGTATATATATGGTTACGACGGTCTTGAAACTGTCTGAAATAAGCAGGCCCATAAGGTTTGAAGAGGCCCATGCCGAGAAGAGAATAACCCAGTATTCCAGGTACATTCCCTTGATTTCCATGATGGAATTACCGACCAGAACAAAGGTGAGCGCCTGGATGGCAGAGAGCATGAACTGAACGGACACTTTTGCCAGGAGGTAACCCGACCAGCTGAGGTTGAGAAAGGCTTCCCTTTTCAGGATCTTCCGATCCTTGATGATCTCTTCGGCACTGACCGTCAGGCCCATGAAGATGGCCACAATCACCGACATGAAGATGTATACCGGCAGGTTACTGTTGTCGAGCAGGGTGTATCCATACTCATTGGATACCCCTACGTTGTAATATTTAACAATAAATGCAAGGAGAAAGGCCAGGAGCGGTGCTTCAAGGAAATTGATGAAGAGGTACTGGGTATCGCTCAGTTTTTTTAGAATATCCCGTTTCAGGAACACCATGAACTGTTTAAAACGGCCCGGTATCCTGAAGGATATTTCGGGCAGTTCTTCTTTACCTGCCCTCTCTTCCCCTGCTTCCCTGTAATGCTTTTTAAAATGACTGCTCCACTCTTTCGGGGATACACGCCGCGTGTGTGTGACCTTTCCGTATTCATCCAGCACACTGGTCTCCACGATATTGAAAACCTGTTCGGGATTCACATTTCCGCATTTGGGACACTCGCTCTCATTCCAGTCGGCGTGCTGCATCTCCGATTTAAAATAGATGATCGAGTCGATGGGATTCCCGTTATATATAAGGTATCCCCCCGTATCGAGGATCAGAAGACGGTCGAACATCTTGAAGATATCGGACGAGGGTTGGTGGATGACTACAAAAACCAGTTTACCCTTGAAAGAGAGTTCCTTCAGGAGATCCAGGATATTTTCGCTGTCGCGGCTTGACAGGCCCGATGTGGGTTCATCGAGGAAGAGCACTGCCGGTTCCCTGATGAGCTCAAGGGCGATATTCAGCCTTTTTCGCTGTCCCCCGCTGATCTTTTTATTCAGGGGAGAACCGACCTGGATATCCTTGATTTCAAATAGCCCCAGGTTCTTCAAAACCCTGTTGACGGTTTCAACGATCTCTTCTTCCGAATAGTTTTCAAAGCAGAGCCTGGCATTGTAGTAGAGGTTCTGGTAAACCGTAAGTTCCTCGATCAGCAGGTCGTCCTGGGAAACATGCCCGATAATTCCCTCGATACCGGAATGGTCGCTGTGAATATTCACCCCGTTTATGAGGACTTCCCCTTCCGTAGGTCTGACCGAGCCATTGAGCACATTCAGCAGGGTTGACTTCCCGGCACCACTGGCGCCCATGATCCCGACCAGCCGGCCCGATTTCTCAGTGAAGCTTATGTCGTGAAGGCCTGTGGAACCGATCGGGAACCGGAAAGTGATATGTTTCGCCTCAAAAACAATTCTGGATTTGATCCGGTCACTGACAAACCGGGAAACGACATCACTGTAATAGACGGGGGCGATCTGCTGGTTACGCAGGGAGGAGCCGGTTGTAAGCGGGTAGGTGCTGTACTGCTGGAGGAGCTGGCCGTTCATGTACATCTCCGACTGTCCGATGTATTTTGTGAAGCAGAGGTTTGTGGAGGGGACATGAACAAATCTGATCTGTCCGGTCAGATTATCCCGGTGGATGTGCTTTATCCGCTCCTTCAGATATTTACCGTCTGTACTGTCGGCATACAGGTAATGGTCTGAACCGGGGAGTTCCCTGTCCGACAGCACAAAGTCCCTGATAACCTCATACTCTTCCTTCGGGATGTTGAAGGTGTCGGCAACCGTTGTGACAAATTCCATCTCCTGGTCGGTAACCTCCTCGGTCTTCGACTTGATGAATTCCAGGAGCTGAAACAGGACGATGACCTTCTGGGGCTGGGCCAGCTCTTCGTTGATGGCTGTGCAGATCTTCAGCACCCGCACGGACCTACGGGCCAGCAGGCTTCGTTTTTTGGTCACCTTTTCCTCTTCTTCTTCAATATTTTTCTTGTAGAAGGTGTCAAAAACCCGCAGGTATTCGGTAACCAGTTCCTGGTTGAGCTGTCTTTTGAGAAAGGATTCCACAACCGGACGGCGGTCGGCTGCATTGCTTTCGGGCCTGGCAATTATGGCGAATAACTGCATCAATGCCTTTAAGATCTCTTCGTTCATTGCAAGCGATGTAACGGATAGGTTTGAGGTGTCACTCCGACACCATCGAAGATAATAATAATAACATTATGAACCAGCATGAACCGTTGTTGATCCTGTTACCGTTTAACGAAAAAAAACGCTGAACCGTTTCATTTCTTTTCTCCTGTTTTTCTGCATGCTGTTACAGGGCTGTACGGCGGGCGCCGGACACAGGGAGAGCTTAGAACCAGAGATAAATGGCCAAAAAGATGAGCGGGATGAGGATGCCAATGAGGGTGAGGATGCCTCCCCGGCGGGTGATGCTGTTTTTACCCCTCACGATGAACAGACCGGAAACAGCCAGCAGGATCAGGGAAACCGCATAGAGATCGGAGAACCAGGTCCATAATTGTTTGGGCTTGTTGTAGTGCAGGTAGTTTACCTCCCTGAAGACGGGCCGGTTCCTCACCTTAACGAGCAATCCCTTACCGGTCTTAAGGTTGAGAGTGATATGACCCCCTTTCAGGTAAATCATCAGCTCCCTGTCGGAAGGAAAGTAATATTGTTTGTAATTATCTGTCTCTCCCACCTGTTCCAGGATATCCCGGATTACTTCTTTGTCGACCGATTTCTTTGTCAAGCCGGGATTGACTTCAAATTGTTCCGAGCGGATAACGGTATCCGGGGTCCAGTGCCTGGCAACGTAATGATTCAGGGCGATGCCGGAAAGCCCGTATATGATGGTCATTCCAAAAAAAACATATCCCAGCTCACGGTGAAGCCATCGGTTCCATTTTCGCCAGTTCATATGGATTATTCCGTAATTTCCCTGTAGCTTGATGCTTCGAGAAAATAAGCGGCATTTTCTGCTTCCTTGTGAGCCCTTTCATTCTGATGATGAACCATGGAATCATTCGATTCCTGAAGTTCGGTTGTTTCGGCGACGGTAAGTGTTTTGAATATGCCGGTGAACTCCACAGTGGAGCCTTCCAGCGCCACGTCGAACTCATCGAGTTCCGGTCCGGCATTGACCCTGATCTGGGATTCCCCGTCCCCGGCAAGCACAAAACACTTCTGCCCGCCGTGTTTGCAGACATGGGTTACCATGCCGGTCAGAACCACCGCCTTTCCTTCAAAATCTCCGGGGCTGGCAAGGATCTCTTCAATAGCAGCGGATACCGCATCCCCTGATTTTTTTTCGGACTGGTTGCAGGCGATCATCATCACCGGCAATACAAACAATAAGAGCGTTTTTTTCATAATTCTGTCTCCTCCTGTGATTAATATCAGCGGGTAAAAATATAAAAAATGAATGAAATTACACCTCCGGGCCCGGGGGAGAAAACAGAGGCCGGCTGATGAATGGATGTTGAAAGCTTCCCTGCTATTCGAAACTCTTTAAGCACTCATCAAGGTCCCGGTATATTTCGAACACATTGTGAAGCTGAAGCAGTTTGAACAGTTCCATGACCTCCTTGTTCACACTGCAGATTTTGAACCTGCCGCTGTTGCTGTTGGCTGCCTTCAGTGCGGAAAGAAAGACCCCAAAGCCGGAGCTGTCGATAAACTGGATCCCTTCCAGGTTCAGAATGATTTTTACATTCGGTTTCTCGTAATATTCCAGCAGTTTTTCCTTAACCGGTCCGGCAATCAGAGAATTGAACCGGTTTGTATCCGCGAATGATAATACAAGAATGTCATTGATGTTTTTACTTTTGAGCATCGGGTTTGGTATGAGAGGTTAATGTCAGGTATTCAATTCTTCCAGTACCTGCCTGCAGGTGGTCATAAACCTGTTGACATACTCCCTGCATGCTTCCGGATCTTTTCCTTCCCTGGCCATCAGCTCCAGTTCCTTCAGGTATTCCGCCTCATCGTTCATTCCCATTATGGCAACAGATGATTTTGCCTTGTGGGCCAGCCTGGAGAGGTTTGCATAATCGGACTGCTCAAGCAGCAGGGGCATCTCTTTCAGATATTCAGCAACCTGCTCCCTGAAAATATCCACCATCTCACCTATGAATTGTTCATCGCCGCCCGACAGGGTTCGCAAATAGTTTAAATCTATGATCATTTTGATAGGTTAAAGCCGTTGAAAACTATCTAATAAACACTAAATTTATTTTTTTATTTTTAGAAATGAAACCCTTTGGGATTTTTTTTAGTCAACAGGATCAGGTTGATAATTATAATTCGATTCATATGATAATCAAAATGAAACAAATCACGTCACTGCTGGCTCTGTTAATTCTCACGACCGGCGTAACCGTCGCACAGGTCACCCTGTCGGAGAAGAGGGAGCGCGACAGGGTTTATAACCAGGGCATCGAGTTGATTCAGAATGGGGATGTTTATGCAGCCTCGGAATATTTCTCCCGGTGTCTTGAGATTGACAATACCTTTGCCCCGGCCTATCTTCAGCGTGCCCGTATATCAATTGACCAGGGCTTAAACGATGCGGCTGAGGGGGACCTGGACAGGGCCCTTGGATTTGATAACAACCTGGGTGAAGCGTGGTTCTACAAGGGATACCTGGTCCTCGGCACAGATCGGTCCGGGGAGGCTCTGGAGTTGTTCAACAGGGCCATCCAATTGGGTTTTGAGGATCCCTTTGCCTACTACCTGAGGGGACTCGTACACTTGGGAGAAGGTGCCGAAACGGAAGCCCTGAAGGATCTCAATAAGGCCATTGAACTGAAACCTGATTTTGCCATTGCCTACCATGACCGGGCAGGCATAAAAAGGGAAGTGGGAGACTACCAGGGAGCGCTTTTCGACTATAAAACCGCCACAGATATTGATCCCGAATTCTCTCTGGCATTTAACAATATGGGCTCCATCAAAATCCTTATGGGAGATTATGAGGGAGGAATCAGGGATTATACCCGGGCGGTGGAACTCGATCCCGACATGTATCTCGCCTATAATAACAGGGGCTGTGCCCGTTATCAAATGGGAGATTATGAAGCGGCCCTGGAGGATTTCAACCTTGCTGTTTTATTGTATGGTTCGTTCTCCGTGGCAAAAATGAATAAGGCGAATACCCTGGCCAAACAGAACGATTTCGAGACTGCGCTGGAACTGCTGAATGAAACCATAACCGAACAAACCGAAGAGGCCCTGTTGTTTGTAAACCGGGGACTCATCAGGGAGCTGACCGGTGATAAGAAGGGTGCCTGCTCCGATTGGCAAAAAGCCTATGAACTGGGTTATACCGGGGTGGCAGAATATCTGGAAGAATGTAATTAATTTAATGAAAACCCTTATGAAATATTCATTGTTTGCATCATTGATTCTGCTCTTTTCATTCCTGATCCCCGCGGGAGCCCAGGAGCAGGTGAAAATTATCAAGAAGGAGTTCAGGTATGATAACACTGAGGGATTCAAGGAAGCCTGGAAAAGCATCCGGGAAGGAGATCTGTACTTTGCCGCAGGAAAAGGCACCTATGACCTGGCGCGCGATCATTACCTGTTTGCCCACCAGTATAACCCGGATAACCCGGCACTGAATTACAAAATCGGGGTATGCCATCTATATTCAGGAAGTCCGTATGAAGCCATAAAATATTTACTCCGGGCCTATGAGCTGAATCCGAAAGTGACCGGTGATATTCACCATATGATGGGACGCTCCTACCACCAGGTGCTTGAATTTGACAGGGCCATTGAAGAGTACAAATTGCACAAGGAAGCCCTTCCTCCGGAGAAGCTGTCGGAATATGAACCGCAATTTACAAAGCTCATCAATGAGTGTCAGCATGGGAAAGAGATCACCCGGGAACCGGTAAGGGTAATCATCCAGAACCTCGGGGAGAATATTAATTCGAAATATGACGATTATAATCCGGTATTTGCCCACAATGACACAGTCTTATTCTTCACTTCCCGCCGGCCGTTTGAAACCTCCAAACGGAATCCGATTGACAATAAATTCAATGAGGATATTTATGTCTCTTTCAACCGGAACGGCGACCTGCGAGAATCCGCGCGTCTTGATAAACCGTTCAACTCCCCGCACAATGAATCAGTGGTGGGGGTATCGCCCAACGGTGACCGGATATTGCTGTACAAGGGGCATATTGACGGGGGAGATCTGTTCCTTGCCACCTACAATGCGAAAAAGGAGAAATGGAATAAGCCGAAGCCTGTCTCAAAAAGTTTGCGGAGCAAGCAGGGAGAGACTTCAGCCTGTTTTTCCCCGGACGGAAAGGAACTCTATTTCATCTCCCGGAATGAAAAGCTGACCAGGGGAGGAAAAGATATCCTCGTGTCGCGCCTCGATTCGAAGGAGAAATGGAGCGATCCGGTTAATGCCGGTTCCATCCTGAATACTCTTTATGATGAAGAGGGCGTTTACATTACTCCCGATGGAAGCACGCTCTATTTCTCATCCAGGGGACACAATTCCATGGGAGGTTTTGATATCTTCAGATCGGTCAGGAACGAGCTGGGGGGGTGGTCCATTCCCGAGAACCTCGGGTATCCCATTAACACGCCGGCAGATGAACTTTTTTTCGTGACAGACGCGGAGGGGGTTTATGGATACTATTCAACCGTCCCGGAAGGGGGAATGGGGGGAAAGGATATCTGCAGGGTGATGTTCCTGGGGTCCGAAAAAGAGCTGGTTATGCTGACCCGCGATCACCTGGTGGCCGGGAAGGATTACCTGTCGGGAGGATTCCTGACCATGCCGGAAAAGATCCTGGTGGACACCACCATTACGGTTGAGGGACGGGTTATCGATCCCAAATCAGACAGCATTCCGGTTGTGGCGCGCCTGACATTCATTGATCCCGATGACGGGTCGACCGATGCAAATGCCATTTCCGACGCAAGCGGCAGATATACGGCCAGACTTCCCGAAGCGAAAACCTACGGGGTGGAGATCAATGCGACCGGTTACCTCTACTTCCTGGATATCGTCGACCTTTCCGGGAAATCGAGTGATGAGAAGGTGTACAGGGACTTCTACCTGCAAAAGATCGAGGTGGGCACCAAGGTGGTCCTGGAAAATATCTATTTTGAAACCGGAAAGGCCATACTGCGTGCGGAGTCCTATGAGTCACTCGATCAGGTCTATAAATTCATGGAGAATAACCCAACCGTTCAGCTTGAAATCTCGGGTCATACGGATAACACGGGTACCTATAAAATCAATTCAAAGCTATCCCGCGACAGGGCGAAAGCCGTGGTGGATTATCTCACAGGACGCGGAATTCCTGCAGACCGGCTGGTGTATGAAGGGTATGCAGATTCACAGCCCATTGCAACGAATGACACCGCTGCGGGACGTGAAAGGAACAGAAGGGTGGAATTCAAGGTCATTTCCAAGTAGGAAACTGCTGCTTGAGCGAATGGACCTCCTTCGCTAAAGTTATGCCTTCGTCCCGTCCCGATAGCTGTCGGGACGATACTTTGGCATACACGGTCGGAGGATAAAAGCAAACAGGCGAATACTGTTTACTTCCTGCCAGTTGTCTGCAGGGAGCCTGCTGCAGACTTCTGTTTTAAAACAATTTTCAACCTCGCGGAAAGTATTACTTTTGTTATTTCAATATTATGTCTCAATTTATTTCCATCGATCGTGAAAAGAACGGTTTTTTATGAGCGGCACGTAGGGCTGGGAGCCCGTATAGTGCCTTTTGCCGGTTTTGAGATGCCGGTTGAGTATGAAGGGATCCGTAAGGAGCATATCAATGTGAGAACCAACGTCGGGGTTTTCGATGTGTCCCACATGGGTGAAATATGGGTTAAGGGTGAAGGGGCTGCTGAACTGGTGCAGAAATTGACATCCAACGACATCCGGAAACTGGAACCGGGTAAGATTCAGTATTCATGCTTCCCGAACGGAAAGGGAGGAATTGTGGACGATTTGCTGGTATACCAGTTCGGAGAGGATAAATATTTGCTGGTGGTCAATGCCGCCAATATTGAAAAAGATTATCTCTGGGTCTTTGAACGTAACGATACACCGGCTGAGGTTGAAAATGCATCTGACAAAATCTCCCAGCTGGCTGTTCAGGGTCCGAATGCCTTAAAGGTATTACAGAAACTCACCCCTGCAGATCTGTCCGGGGTGCCATACTATACCTTTATCACCGGCCGGTTCGCCGGGGTGGATGAGGTGATTATCAGCAATACAGGATACACCGGGTCGGGAGGATTTGAGATTTACTTTTATAATGGGGACGGTCCGGCTATCTGGGATGCTGTTTTTGATGCCGGGAAAGAAACCGGTATCGCTCCGGCGGGACTTGCCGCAAGGGATACCCTGCGGCTGGAAATGGGGTATTGCCTCTACGGAAACGATATAGACGATACCACCTCTCCCATTGAGGCAGGACTCGGATGGATCACGAAGTTTACGGAGG
This sequence comes from Bacteroidales bacterium, assembly GCA_016936975.1. Classification (GTDB taxonomy): domain Bacteria; phylum Bacteroidota; class Bacteroidia; order Bacteroidales; genus JAFGWU01. Next base: position 29,302 of record JAFGWU010000004.1, read on the forward strand.
GGAACCGCTTCACAGACAGAACACGGTTGGAAGTGCAGAAGGCTTCCGGTGTTGACCGGCGGCTTGTGGGTTTTGAACTTCTTGAAAAAGGAATACCCCGCCAGCATTATAAGATAACGGACCCGAAGGGGAACGAGATAGGAGAGGTAACCTCGGGGACCATGTCTCCCATGTTGAATAAGGGAATTGGGATGGGGTATGTGAATTCCGACCATGCAAGGGAGGGAACGGATATCCGTATTCTTATCAGGGACAAGCAGGTTCCTGCAAAAGTGGTGCGTCCTCCGTTTTATAAACCACAGTAAGTTCAGCGGATGAAGAAAGTTGAAGTTTGTTACAGTCCGGCCCTCTATCCCTATTATGAGAACAGGGAGGCGGTGGTGGTTGTGACGGATGTGTTGCGTGCCAGTTCGGCTATTGTAACGGCTTTCATGAACGGGGTAAGGAAGATCATCCCGGTAGGTTCGCTTGAAGAGGCGAAAGCCTATAAAGCTAAAGGCTTTATGGTTGCCGCCGAGCGCGATGGAATCGTCAGGGATTTTGCGGACTTTGGAAACTCACCTTTCAATTTCACAAGGAAGCAGATTGCCGGTAGGGAGATTGTTTACAGCACCACCAACGGGACCCGGGCCATACACCTGGCATCAAGCGGTGAGCAGGTGCTTATCGGAGCCTACCTCAACCTGACGGCTCTGGTACAGTATGTTATCAACAGCGACCGAGACCTGCTGATCCTCTGTGCGGGCTGGAAAAACAAATTCAACCTGGAAGACACCCTGTTCGCAGGAGCCCTCGCCGGGAAGATACTGGAAAACAATAATTATCAAACGATCTGCGATGCCACCCTGGGAGCGGTTGACCTTTTTGAACTGGCCAGGAACGACATGATGAATTACATGGAAAAAGTGGCCCAGAGGCACCGTCTTAAAAAAAATAATCTCGATGATGTGATTGCATACTGCCACACCCCGGACCTTACCGATATCATTCCGGTCCTGGAAAAGAATTACCTTGTGGCCGTCAAAAAATGAACAGAGCTGAAAGGACTTCATCATTAATCGAAAGTTATTCACATTATTTGGTCAGGAATTATCAAACATTTAACTTTAAATGTTATATAAATAACAAAGGTTCAAAACATATCAGGTATGAAAAAACACAATTTTTATGCTGGCCCGTCAATCCTCTCTGACTATACGGTTGAGAATACGGCCAAAGGAGTTCTTGATTTCAATGGGACAGGTCTCTCCATTATGGAGATATCCCACCGCAGTAAAGAGTTTATCGCGGTAATGGATGAGGCTCATTCCCTGTTTGTTGAATTGCTCGGGATCCCTTCCGGCTATTCGGTGCTCTTTTTGCATGGCGGCGCCAGCCTTCAGTTCTGTATGGTGCCCTACAACCTGCTGAATAAAAAAGCGGCCTATCTCGATTCAGGATCCTGGGCTTCCAAAGCCATCAAGGAGGCAAAACTGTTCGGGGAGGTGGATGTGGTTGCCTCATCCAAAGAGTCGACCTACAACTACATACCCAAAGAGTATAAAATTCCCGCAGATGCCGATTATTTTCACATTACCACCAATAATACGATTTACGGAACAGAGATCAAGGAAGACATAGACTGCCCGGTTAACCTTGTTGCCGACATGTCGTCCGATATCTTCAGCCGGCCTGTGGATATTTCCAAATACGCCCTTATTTACGGAGGGGCCCAGAAGAACCTGGCTCCTGCAGGGGTCGCCTTTGTGATCATCAGGGATGAAATCCTTGGAAAGGTTGACAGGGCCATCCCGACCATGCTCAACTACCGTACTCATATTGAAAACGAATCGATGTTCAATACCCCGCCGGTCATTGCCGTATTCGCGGCGCTTCAGACCCTCCGGTGGTACAGGGATCTTGGGGGCTTGAGTGTCATCCACAAGAAAAACCAGGAAAAGGCCGATCTTCTCTATGATGAAATCGACCGCAATAAAATGTTTGTCCCCACGGTGAAGGAGGCTGGTGACCGGTCCATTATGAATGTGACCTTTGTGATGGCTGAGGCTTACAAAAATCTTGAAGCAGAGTTCCTCTCCTTTGCCACCGCCAAGGGGATGATCGGCATAAAAGGTCACCGCTCGGTGGGCGGCTTCAGAGCCTCCATTTATAATGCAATGGAACTATCGAGTGTTCAGGCGCTTGTCGATGCAATGAAGGAATTTGAATCGAAACACAGTTAAAATTAAGGTTATGACAAAAGTACTGATTGCTACTGAAAAGCCCTTTTCCGGGAAAGCGGTTAGTGAGATTCGCGGCCTGCTGACAGAGGCCGGTTATGAGGTTGTCCTGCTGGAGAAATACGGGTCACAGGATGCCCTGCTGAAGGCGGTTGAGGAGGTGGATGCCATGATCATCCGCAGTGATGTCGTTGATAAAGATGTGATCAATGCCTCAAGGAACCTGAAGATCGTGGTGCGGGCAGGGGCCGGTTATGATAATGTCGACCTGGAAGCAGCAAAAGCAAAAGGGGTGGTGGTTATGAACACCCCCGGACAAAATGCCAACGCTGTTGCCGAACTGGCCTTCGGAATGATGGTTTACCTGAACAGGAACAAATTTAATCCCACCACCGGAACGGAGCTCAGGGGTAAAACCCTCGGCATTCATGCCTATGGTTATGTGGGACGGATTGTCGGGATGATTGGTAAGGGATTCGGGATGAAGGTTTATGCCTTCGACCCTTATATCGATAAGGTTATCATTGAAAATGACGGGGTGGTGTCCCTTTCTTCCGCTGAGGATCTGTACCGGACCTGTCAGTATGTTTCACTCCACATTCCCGCAAACAAGGAAACACGCGAATCCATTAATTACGATCTGATGAACCTCATGCCCCAGGGGGCTACCCTGGTCAATACCGCCCGTAAGGAGGTGATCGACGAGGCATCGCTTCTCAAGATCTTCAATATGCGGAGCGATTTCCGATATCTTTCCGATATCGCACCGGATTGTGCCGCGGAAATTGAACAGCATTTTGAGGGACGGTTTTTCTTTACCCCGAAAAAAATGGGGGCCCAGACGGCCGAGGCCAATTTGAATGCCGGGGTAGCAGCAGCCCGGCAGATCGTTAACTTTCTGGACCGGGGAGACGAAACATTCAGGGTAAACTGACCGATTCGGGGGAAAAAGATTATGGCAGTAATACATGCATTCAGAGGATACCGGCCAGGAAAGGCTCTTGTCGATCAGATTGCTTCCCGGCCCTACGACGTTTTGAATTCGGAGGAAGCCAGGGAGGAGGTGAAGGATAATCCATACTCGTTCCTGCATGTCGTGAAACCCGAAGTGGACCTTCCCGAAGATATTGATCTCCACTCTGAGGTGGTTTATCAAACCGGGAGAAAGAATCTGCAGAAGCTGATTGATGAGGGGTTGTTCGTTCAGGACCGAAAGGCGATGCTCTATATCTATGCCCAAACCATGTTCGGCAAGACACAATACGGAATTGTCGGATGTGCCGCAGTGGATGATTATATGAATGATCGCATCAGGAAGCATGAACTGACCAGGCCCGATAAGGAAGAGGACAGGATGAACCACATACGGGTGACCAATTTCAATGCGGAACCTGTATTCTTTGCTTTTCCCGATCATCCCGGGCTGGAAAGCATCATCCGGCGCATCGTATCCGGGCCGCCCGAATACGATTTCGTAACCGGTGACGGCGTGGGCCACCATTTCTGGCTGGTGGATTCAGACCGGGACATTGACCTGATCACGGAAATCTTCCGGAAGGATATTCCCGTGACCTATGTGGCAGATGGCCATCACCGGACCGCTGCCGCCGCCCTGGTCGGGAATGAGAGGAAAGAAAATAATCCGCTCCACAGGGGCAACGAAGAGTATAATTATTTTCTGGCCGTTCATTTTCCGGCTTCCCATCTGACCATTATCGATTATAACCGGGTTATCCGGGACCTCAACGGGTTATCCCCGGAAGCGTTCCTGGAAGCCCTGATGAGGGGATTTGAGATAGAGGAGAAAGGAACAGAGGTTGTAAAACCCCAAAGACTGCATTCCTTCTCGATGTATCTCGGAGGCAAATGGTACGCTCTCAATGCCAGGCCGGGCACCTACGACGATACCGACCCGATCAGGAGCCTTGACGTGACCCTGCTTTCTGAGCAGGTACTGGGCCCTCTCCTGAACATTACGGACCTGCGCAAATCGGATCGCATAGATTTTGTCGGAGGGATCAGGGGACTCGGGGAACTGAAACGGCGGGTGGACAGCGGGGAGATGAAAGCAGCTTTTGCATTATACCCCGTGTCAATGAAACAGCTGATGGATATAGCCGACAACGGAATGATCATGCCTCCGAAAACCACCTGGTTCGAGCCCAAGCTCAGAAGCGGACTGGTTATTCACGACCTTGAGTAGGTATCGACCGAACTGATTCAGGATTGGTTCACATCATGAGATCGGAAGAATAGCCCTCCTGTCCGGAAAATAGCCGGCAGGCCAGGGGGAAGTTTTGAAATCTTCGCTGTATATTTGAGAATGCAGATCCCGTTCGGACCGGACAAAGATGAATAAATACTGAATACCATGATTGACCTGACAACCAGCTATGCGGGGCTCAAGCTTAAGACCCCGGTTATTGTGAGCAGCAGCGGATTAACCAATACCGTTGTACGGATTAAGAAGATGGCCTCTGCCGGAGCCGGGGCCGTGGTGCTCAAGTCACTTTTCGAAGAGCAGATTCTTCATGAAATAAGTACATTCTCCGCCGCCAGTGATTATCCCGGGGCAGAAGATTACATCCGTACCTATGCACGGGAAAATTCCCTCGATACCTATCTCAATCTGATCAAATCCGCAAAAGAGTCGGTGGATATTCCCGTCATTGCCAGTATCAACTGCGTGAGCTCCCGGGAGTGGGTAACCTTTGCTTCGGAGATTGAAAAGGCAGGCGCTGATGCCCTTGAGTTGAACATCTATTTTCTGGCAGCCAATAAGGATAGGAATCCCAGGGATTATGAAAAAAATTACCTGGACCTGGTCAGCGAAGTCAGGAAAAGAACGGGATTACCTGTAATGGTTAAACTGGGCGCAGGATTCACCAACATTCCCTGGATCGTGGACCAGCTTGCGTTGCTCGGGGCATCAGCAGTGGTTCTTTTTAACCGGTTCTATGCACCCGATATTGATACCGAAACGCTGGCATTCGGCTCTTCTGAAGTACTCAGTTCGCCTCAGGATATCCGGGATTCCCTGCGTTGGGTGGGGATTGTATCCTCGCAGGTGAAGAATATCGACATTGCCGCATCCACCGGTGTGCACAGCGGACTGGCGGTTGTTAAACAAATTCTTGCCGGAGCCTCCGCCGTGCAGGTTTGTTCGGTTCTCTACCGGAACGGTGTGGATTATCTCAGGGATATGATCGGCGAAATGAAAAAATGGATGGAGAAACGCCGGGTAAACTCCCTCGCGGAATTCAGGGGCCGCCTCAATTACGGCAAACTCAAGGATCCTTCGGTCTATGAACGGTCCCAGTTCATTAAATATTTCAGCAGGATGACCTGATGAGCGGGGCTTAAGAAGATAAACGACCGGCAGAACCGGGAAAAAACCGATGAAGCGATCCGCGGACCGGATTATTCCCCCATACAATTCTTTACAATAAAGTTCCGGGCTTCGAACACCCCATACTGGTAAGCTTTCTTATAATTGTGGCATGCTGTTTCATTTTTGCCCAGCCGGGCGGCCACTTTCCCCTTTTCAAACCATGTTTGTCCATTCTCCGGATCCAGGTCAAGTGCCATGGAAAAGTCTTTCTCCGCATATTGAAGGGTTCCGGTCTGCACATAGACCAGTCCGCGGTGATGATAATATTCTGCCCTGCCGGTGTTCAGCTCCAGTGCCTTATTGAAACTCAGGATAGCATTGAGGTATTTTCCATGCCTGTATAGAATGGTCCCTTTCAGAAAATAGGCAGAGTCTCTGTCAGGGAAGTAAAGCAGGTAATTATCAATATCTCCCACGGCACCATCCAGGTCCCCGGTTTCACTCCTGGCTACCGCGCGGACCAGGTAGGCTTCGAATTGGGCGGGATCGAGCCGGATCAATTTATCACAATCGGCAAGAGCCTCTTCAAATTTCCCGTTTTTCATAGCGTATTCTACCCTGATGCCCAATGCATTGTGGTTTCGGACATCACTCCTGACCGCTCTGTCGATCTCAGCCATCACTGCCTTATCATTTCCCAGGGATTCGTAAATCTCTGCCTTAATGGTAAGGACCTCGCTCTTGCGGTAGCCCTGCTTCTCCAAATCGTTCAGGAGGTTGATGGCTTCAAGGTATGCACCGTTGCCCTGATGAAACAGGGCATCCTGAAAGTTCCTGTCGTTCTGGTTATACCAGCTTTTTTCGTTCCAGAGCGCTTTCCAGTCATCCCGTGCCTGGAGGGTGCCCAGCTCTTCATCCAGGAGGATATCCTTTTCGGGAAGTTTATAACGGGAGGCGAGATGGATACGAAGATATTTCAGCGCCTGCTCAGGGTGGTTCAAACGGACCTCGGTCCGGGCAAGGTAATGGCTTGCCATTCCTTTCTGCCTCCTTTCAACCTGGAAGAAGTCTTCATGAGCCTTCATGTTATTTTGCAGGTTAAAATGACTGATTCCGCGGTGGAAGAGAATATCCACGTCACCGGGCTTCTGTTGCAGTGCACGGTCAAAGAGGACAATGGCAGAATCATATTGGCCTTTCATCATGCAGGCCCTTCCCATCAGGTAATCATCCGGAGATTGGGACCACAACCCATTCGACAGAAAGAGGAACATGAACAGGCTGATGAGTATCTTCATGGCTGGACTATTTTTCAATGAAAACATCATTTTCGTCTCCTGAATAAACATATATAAATCCCGTCAGTGCGTAGGCTTCCAAACCGGACAGCCTGTATTCATATACGTCACAGATATAATAATAAACTCCGGAAGAGACCAGGTTGCCGGTTCCGGATATCTTCCCGTCCCAATTGATATCGGGATCCTCCGTCTCAAAGACCAGGAGTCCCCACCGGTTGAATATTTTCATGTGTACCCGCTCAACATAGGCGGTTCTTAAAGGAATATAGAGGTCATTGATCCCGTCGTTATTCGGTGAAAAGACATTTGGCAGAACATAGTTGGAGCACTCATCGAGACAAACCCTGACGGAGGGGACCGATTCGTTCTGAAAGGAGTCGATGGCTGTCACATAATAACAGCCTGTAAGGGATTGCTCCGGGGTATGGTTGGTGCTTGTATCGTTTCTGTGGAAGAATTCGGCGATCCGGGTAAACTCCCCGCCGGAAGTCGGAGAGAAATAAAGCCGGTATCCTGTCACATCCTCGTAACAGGGATCATCCGTAATCCACCAGAAAACATGATTGTAACCACTGTCGCATAATGAATAGGCATTAATGGAAGGGGGACAGGGAGGGAATGAGTCAACCGGCATGGTGCAGTTTATGTGACTGAAATTGGCGTTTTCATAAAGCTGGCCGTCGAGGATCCGCCATCCGGTACTGGTTACCCTGTAGCAATACTCCACGTTGTTGGCCAGCCCGTCGTCGACAAATTCGGTTTCGGTGGTAAAACCAATGGAATCGTATTCTCCGCTGGAGTTATTCAGCCGAAAGATTGTATAGTCGTAGTTTATCCAGGGTACACTTTTCACCATTTCCATAACGACCCGGTTGTCCTCACCCCTGAGCCGGGGATAGAGGGAACTGGCATTTTCCGGGGTGCCAATCATAAATCTTTTTCCGGGTTCGTTATTGTACAGTTCAACTCTGTAAGAATAGGGGAAGGTGCGCGTATCGACATCGCTGTCGATATAAACCGTATCATCCAGGTTGGTGGTATTGATGGTTCCGATCTGCATCGGATCCTGTCCGAGGAGATTATTCGAACGGTAAATGATGTACTCGTAAGGTCCGGGTGCAGGAATGGTATCCAGTCCCTCCGGTCTTACCCATGCCACCCTGATGATTCCGTTCGCCGAATGTTCCGTGACACTTACCTCGATGAGCGAGGGTGAACCGGCCACCAGCGGCGAACATGCTTCCGGGGAGGGGAAACTCAAAGTCCCGTCGGGATAGATTGAAGCAATCACATAACAATATTCATTGCCCTGTTCCAGCCCGGAGCCTTTTGCATCGTCGAAAAATATCGTATCCGTCCGGCTGTTCAGTGTACCGATCTTTACGTATCCTGTTTCCGGGGGAACTCCCGAGGTGCATGAGTCGGGAACATAACCTGCCGGACCGATCCTCCTGTAAACATGGTAACCGGTCACATTGGTGCAGGTATCCGGACTCCAGGTTACGGTTATGGAGTTACTGCCCGGTATGAGGGCGGGCATTCCGGGAGGAGGTCCCATGACCTTGATACTCGCATTGATGATATCCACCAGTGAAATGACGGGATTGTTGTCCTCTGCCTTGAAGATTGTGGTGTAATACTGGTCCCGCACATGGGAGCAGTTGGTTTTCCATTCGAAGAGCGCTCTGCTGTAACCACGCCTGGCGGTCGCCTGATCAACGGTAAAGGTAGCGGGGTTTGTTTCCACGACAAAGGGGCCCCCGCTTGCGGATTGCAGGATAGAATCCAGGTCTTCATCTGTCGCAATAATGTTGAAAGTAAGAACCGTTCCGGCGGGAATGCAAACGGAGCGTGATCCCGTTTGTGCCGGAGCATTGTTATCGGTATTGTACACCTCAATTTGCATGTCCCTGGCGATGTTGCCGATTTTCACCCCCTGCCGCCACTCTTCCACATCCATAGCGATATTGTAAATACCGGTATCCACAGGGGTAATCCAGGTGAGGTCACCTGTAAAGGCATCCACAAAAAGGGTGTCACTGTATGGAGGCAGGGTATAGCCATCTATCGGCTTCCCGTCCTGTTCCGTGCAAACGGTGAGCCTGTAAGATATGCTGTCTCCGTCGGGATCGTACGCTGCGGGATTATGGATGAAGATCTGCCCGAGTGCAGCCCGATCAATGGGCGGGTTGAGCAAAACCGGTGTGGAGTTGGAACCAAGTATGGGATTGATGGTGATGGTCGTTTTGATGGAGAAGATAACATTTACGGAGTTGGGAATGTTTTTCACGCCCAGGTTTCTGTTTGGATCCTGTACGACAATGCTGTAGGTTCCGGGGCCGGGGAAGGTGTGCTGGGTAATGTATATATTCTTCTGATAAAAATTGGGCAGTTTGGTGATCGATTTCCGGTCGGCATAGGAGTAAGTGTTGTCCCCCCACTGGACCTCGAGCCGGTTCCGGTCTGCCTGGCTGAGGGTATAGGTGAAGGTGGTAATGGTAATTTCATAGGTGAGATCATCCAACTGCCTCAGCGTAATCTCTCCGGCCCGGTTATGCGTTGCAAGCAACGGAAAAGCCAGATAAAGAAAGGATCCTATTATGATTACCAACCGTTTCATCCCTGTTCGCTCACCTTAAAGAGATTTCCTCTTCATGCTTTCTGACGTCAAATCTTATGCCGGATTCCCTGTTTCTGAAACCAATGATCACGAGGTTGGTCTGGTCCGGATATATGTCTGTCAGGAGTGTATTACAAATGTACAAAGAATTTGGCTCCCGCTTCAATTCCGCATGCATTTCAATTTCCATATCCATATCATTCACCATGATGGTATCGACTTCGAGCTGAAGGGGCGGACTATCGGGTTTAAGGGAGATCCTGAACGATTTTTCCAGGTAATCCCTGAACCATGGGATATCCCGGTCAGCCTGACTGCGGAAGTCGATGATCCTGCTGTAGTAATGAAAATAAGCAACTTCCCAGTCATCCCGGAAGGTCTTCATCCGTATCCGTATTTCCCTGTCTTCAACCGATATATTGGTAATGGAAAGGTGCAGTGGATGAGCGATGTTCACACTTCCGGTCAGCAGGATGATTGAAAAAAGCAATGAAAATCTCATTTCACCTGCAAAAATACAATAAACTTCTCAGGCTTAAAAATAGGGGGGAGGTATTTGGGATTAAAGAAATTGAAATGCCATTTAGTACCTGTGAAATGATATCCGTTTAGGGGTATCCGAAAGCTTTTCTGCAAAGTAGTTTATCATATTAATCATAACCCCAGGGGTGAGATCTTAATAATTAAGTAATTTTGAACGGGTATACGCGATTTTTTGTTCCAGGTATCAACGGACAAAAAGATTTATTAAGTTAGATCTCTTCTTGGGATGGAAGAGCAGGCTTCAGGTTTGAAAAATCTGATTTTCAATGGGGCCCCAGGAAATAAATAGAATCGAATTTGAACACAAAAATAGCGGGTAAACCGGGTTGTAAATACTGTATGGATTGTTGTTTTAAATAATTTTCAGAAAGGGATTCCTCTAAAAACCGATGGATAGCTGGAATGCAATATTACGGGAATATGAGATATTCCTGAAGCTTGAAAAGGCGCTCTCTGAAAATTCGGTTTCCGCCTACACGGCTGATATCCGGAAGTTACTCCGGTATTTTGAAATTCGAGGTCAGGTACCAGCGCCGGACGAGGTTGAATATCAACATTTGCAGGAGTTCCTTGGATGGATCAACGGTCTGGGTCTGTCGGCACGGAGTCAGGCCAGGATTATTTCAGGGATCAAATCTTTTTATAAGTTCCTGCTGATTGAGGACCGGATCACAAAGGATCCCACAGCGATGCTGGAGGGCCCGAGAACAGGGCGGAAACTGCCGGAAGTCCTTTCAGTGGATGAGATTGACAGGATCCTTTCAGTGATCGACCTGAGCAGGCCCGAGGGTCGGCGGAACAGGGCCATGATCGAGGTGCTGTACAGTTGCGGATTGCGGGTCAGCGAGCTGATCAACCTTCAATTGTCAAACCTTTACCGGACCGAAGGATTCTTCAGGATTATCGGCAAGGGAGACAAGGAACGGTTGGTGCCCGTCAGTGACCGGGCCCTGAAGGAGATCGAATTTTACCTTCCCGACCGGAATGCGCTGGACATCAAGAGGGGGCATGAGGATTTCCTGTTCCTGAACCGCAGGGGACGGCAGCTGACCAGGGTCATGGTTTTTACGGTTGTTAAAGAACTTGCCGCCGATGCAGGAATAAGAAAAACAATCAGCCCCCATACCTTTCGCCACTCTTTTGCCACCCACCTGGTGGAAGGGGGTGCGGATCTGAGGGCCGTGCAGGAGATGCTCGGCCACGAGTCGATCCTTACCACCGAAATCTACACCCATCTCGACCGGGAGTATCTGAGGGAGGCCATTATGAGTTACCATCCAAGGTCAGGTAAGAGTGCGGAAAGAAATGGAAAATAACCGGAAGATAACAGGCCGGAAGGATTTCTCAAAGTTCCTGGTCCTGAATTGGTGTGTTATCATAATTTCTGTATATTTCAGGTCAATTCACATTAAGGGGTCAGCCATTGGATGATTTTTTCAAATATGTGAGTCCGGGTCGGGAGGATGTCCGATGGGGATTATATACCAATTGTGCCGGTAAAGCGGTGATCCCTCCGGGCAAGGTCTATCCCCCTGCCGAACATCCCTCAGGTTATTATTTCACCTTTAAAAAAGGAAGAATCCTCAATGAATACCAGTTAAATTATATAACCGACGGTGAGGGCATATATCAGAATCATGCCGGTACATACATTGTAAAACCGGGTTCACTGATGGTTACCAAACCGGGTGACCTGCATCGCTACAGGCCCAGGAAGAACAAAGGCTGGATTGAACATTATGTGGGATTTTCAGGGCACATCGCCAACGAGTTGTTTTCCAAGCCTGCCCTCAGGAAAAAAAAAGCGGTTCTTGATATCGGAAACAGGGAGGAGATCCTGGGGACCTTTTATGAGATTTTTGAGACGGTTATTAATGAGAAGCCGGGATACCAGCAGGTGTCAGCCGGGTTGATCATGAAATTGCTGGGATATTTGGTATCTCTTGACAAGCAGAAGGATTTTGCAGGAAAACGGATCGAGAAGATCATCCGGAATGCCTGCTATGAAGTGCGAAAAAATGTGGAGGGTAAGATGGATTTCAAGAGCTTTGCGGAAGAGAATCATGTCGGGTACTCTTATTTCCGGAAGATGTTTAAAATGTATACCGGTAATCCGCCTTCCCAGTATCATCTGGAGTTAAAGATGCTGCGCGCCAAGGAGATGTTACTGCATACCGATATGCTGGTGAAGGAGATCAGTGATGTGCTGGGTTTTGAGTCGGTATTTTATTTCAGTCGCCTGTTCAAGCAGAAGATGGGGATATCCCCTACGGAAATGAGAAAGACGGTAAGAAATTAATTTCATTCGGAGTAATCTGCCGGGTAAAAAGCAGTACCAAAAAGTGCATCGAATTTCCCAGTTTGTGTATTGATACAAGCTAATTTTAGACTTATTTTTCGTTAATTCTGAAAACCAATCTTAACCATAAAAAATGAATGCATTTTCAGCTATTGGCCTCATAGCCATCGGGAGCATCGGGGCCGCCAGTTTCTATGTACCCCTAAACCGGGTTAAAAAGTGGGCCTGGGAGTCATACTGGATTGTTCAGGGGCTTGCGGCCTGGATCATAGCCCCCTGGGTTTTTGCGCTCTTTACCGTGCCCGATGGCAAGCTGCTGACCATTATTTCCGAAGCGCCGGCATCGTCCAAATGGCTCACCATGATGTTCGGGGCCATCTGGGGAGTGGGGGGGCTCACTTTCGGGTTGAGTATCCGCTACCTGGGAGTGGCCCTCGGGCAGAGTATCGCACTCGGATTCTGTGCTGCTTTCGGAACCCTTATTCCCCCTTTTATTGCCGGAGAAAATCTCTTTACGACCCGCGAGGGGCTCATTATCCTGATCGGGGTGGCGATATGCGTGGCGGGTATCGCCATCATCGGATATGCCGGATCCCTCAAGAACAAAGGACTGAGTGAAGAGGAGCGGAAAGCGGCCGTGAAGGAGTTCGCACTGAAGAAGGGACTGATTATTGCCGTTTTTGCCGGCTTGATGAGTGCCGCCTTCAGCTTTGGTTACCAGGCAGGGATTCCCATCGACGAGGTCGCCCTGAAGCACGGCACCAATCCGTTGTTCCAGAGTAACCCGACCCTGATCTTTATTCTGATTGGCGGTTTTGTCACCAATTTCATTTACTGCATGTTTCTGAATATAAAGAACAAGACGATAAAGGATTATGTATCGGTATCCCCGGGTATATTCTTTAACAACCTCTTTTTTACTTTCCTGGCCGGTTTTCTATGGTTCCTGCAGTTTCACTTCTATGGAATGGGGAGAAGCCAGCTGCCTGCCGGCATTGCCATATTCAGCTGGAGCATCCTGATGGCCCTGAATATTGCATTCAGCAATATCTGGGGCATAATGCTGAAAGAGTGGAAAGGGGTCAGCAAAAAAACGATGGTCGTACTCATTATCGGGATCATCGTTCTGATCCTCTCAACTTTTGTGGTGAGCATCAAATGATTCCGGACAATCATAAATCGTATTATAAACTTCAAACTCATATTATGGAACAGAAAGAACAGATAAAAAATTTGTATGACCTGGCCAGGAAGGAGTATGCTTCCCTGGGTGTGGATACAGACAGGGCCCTTGATGCCATGAAAGAGGTGCAGATTTCACTGCATTGCTGGCAAACTGATGATGTAGGGGGATTCGAAACGCCCGATGCAGTGCTGGGAGGCGGAGGCATACAGGCTACGGGCAACTACCCGGGGAAAGCGAAAACCATTCAGCAGGTCAAGCAGGATATCGAAAAAGTGATGGAACTACTTCCGGGGAAACAGCGCTTTAATCTTCATGCTATTTACGGCGACTTTGGAGGCCAGTTTGTGGACCGCGACCAGATAGAGGTCAGGCATTTCCAGACCTGGATCGACTGGGCAAAAGAACAGGGAATCGGGTTGGATTTCAACTGCACCTGTTTCTCCCATCCGAAAGCCGAGGCCGGATTCACCCTCTCCAGTAAGGATGAGAAAATCAGAAAATTCTGGGTGGAGCATACCCGTCGCTGCCGCAAGATTGGCGCTGAGATGGGCAAACAGCTGGGAACCCCGTGCGTGCACAATATCTGGGTACCCGACGGCTCGAAGGATATCCCTGTGGACCGTTTTACGCACAGGGCATTGCTCAAAAAATCACTGGATGAGATCTTTTCGGATCACTATCCCAAAACCCATCTCAAGGATTCCGTGGAAAGCAAACTGTTTGGAATAGGATTGGAAGCGATGACGGTAGGATCGCATGACTTCTACCTGGGCTATGCCATCAGGAATGACAAGCTGATCTGTCTCGACAGCGGACATTTTCACCCTACTGAACAGGTGGGAGATAAGATTTCGGCCTGTCTCCAGTTTGTGGATGAACTGATGCTGCATGTGACACGCCCCATCCGTTGGGACAGTGATCACGTCGTGACCCTGAATGATGATGTCCTGTTGATTGCACAGGAGATCGTGAGGTCGAATGCCCTGAAAAGGGTCAATTTCGGGCTCGACTTTTTCGATGCCAGCATGAACCGCATCGGGGCCTATGTGATCGGTACCCGTGCCGCACAGCAGGCCATGCTGTTTGCACTGCTTGAGCCGATTGAGTTGCTGAAGAAGTACGAAAATGAAGAGAAGAGCTTTGAGCGTCTTGCCGTCATGGAGCTGATGAAAACGAAACCGTTCGGTGCCGTCTGGAATTACTACTGCCAGAAAGAGGGGGTACCGGTTGGTGAAGATTATATCAAAGAGATCCAGGCTTACGAGAAAAGCGAACTCAGCAAGCGTTAAGCCGGATTGCGTTCCGGGGAGGAAGGTTTGAGAAGAATATGATGTAACATGGATAAGGATACGGAGTCCATTCAGGAACTGGTTGCTATCTCCAGGTTTTACGGTGCCGATCCCGATTATGTGATTGCCGGGGGCGGGAATACTTCGTTTAAGAACGACACCCGCCTCTGGATCAAAGCCAGCGGCATAGCGCTGGCTACCATTGCAGAGGATGGATTCGTTTGTATGTCTCGAACCCTTTTAAACCGGATCGGGGAGAAGCAGTACAGTCGCGATCCCGTTAAAAGGGAGGCAGAGGTCAAGCAGGCTCTCTCAATGGCGGTAATCACCCCGAAAGAGCTTCGTCCTTCCGTGGAGACCTCCCTGCACAACATCCTGGATTTTGCGTATGTGGTGCATACCCATCCGACCCTTGTGAACGGAATGCTCTGCTCTCTGAAGGCCGCAGAGACCGTTTCGGAACTGTTCGGGGAGGATGCATTGTATGTGGAATATACCGATCCGGGTTATACCCTGTTCAGAAAGGTCAGCGAACAGGTTCAACGCTATACGGAGATGCATGGAAAGCCCCCGGGGATGATCTTCCTTCAGAACCACGGACTGTTTGTGGGGGGAAACAGCATTGAAGAGGTCAAAAAGACCTACAGGACTATCCGGGATGCGATCCGGGGTGGTTTATCCGCACCGGAACCTCCCGGAGATTTTCAAGAGGTCCATTCGGAAGCACTCGATGCGGTGAGGGATTTCTTCTCCGGAAAGAACCTCGTGGCCAGGGAGTACGGGGGAGCGCTGATCTCCCGTTTCACGATGGACCGGAGCAGTTACGATAAGGTGAAAAGACCCTTTACGCCGGATATCATCGTGTACTGCAAATCGGATTACCTTTTTATCGCTAAGGGAACCGATCCCCATACGATTTCCCGGCATATCGAACGGTTCCGGTCCGATCATGGCTACTTTCCCAGGATCATCCTCAGGGAGGGAGGCGGGATGATCTGCTGCGATGCAAACGGCAAGGCCGTGGAAACGGTAAGGGATGTGTTCCTGGATATGATGAAGATCAGCCTGCTGTCGGAAAACTTCGGCGGGCCCCACTTCATGACAGAGGATCAGATTGCCTTCATCGATAACTGGGAGGTGGAAAATTACAGGAGAAAAATAGCAAATCAGTAACATTCAAAACCGGAACCATGAAAAAAGAGGTGATTCTTATTTTTGATATTGGAAAAACGAATAAAAAGCTGCTCCTCTTCGATATGACCTTCAGGGTGCTTCACCAGGAAGAAACC
Organism: Bacteroidales bacterium; assembly: GCA_016936975.1. GTDB lineage: Bacteria > Bacteroidota > Bacteroidia > Bacteroidales > JAFGWU01. The sequence continues at coordinate 45,379 of JAFGWU010000004.1, forward strand.
CGGTTCGATGAGGTTACCGATGATGACGGATTTGCCTGTGATGACGGGGACCGGCTCGAGCGATGGATTGATGACAGCCTGCAGGTGTACCTGGAACATCCTGCATATGATGTAATGTCCATCAATTTCACCACCTATGGAGCAACCCTCGTGTATGTTAATGATGAAGGGAAGCGAATCACACCCATCTACAATTACCTGAAGCCGATGCCCGGAGGTGTGCTGGAAGGGTTTTATGAACGATACGGGGGGATTGATGAATTCAGCAGGCGGACCGCATCTCCCGCCATGGGCATGCTCAACTCGGGACTACAGGCCCTCTGGCTCAAAAGAAAGAAGCCGGAGACCTTCAGAAAGGTGTCCCATATCATGCATTTACCGCAATACCTCTCCTATCGCCTCACAGGGTTCGTGTCCAGCGAACATACCTCGATTGGCTGTCATACGGCTTTGTGGGACTTCGACCGGATGCGATATCACCCATGGGTCGGGGAGGAGTCAGTTCATCTGCCCGAACCGATTGACGTGTCTTCCACCTTCCCGGTGAAGATTGGCGGCAAAACCATCAGGGCCGGAATCGGGATACACGACAGCTCGGCCTCGCTGGCGCCCTATATCATGAACAGCAGGGAACCCTTTATCCTGCTTTCCACAGGAACCTGGTGCATCAGCATGAACCCGTTTAACCATACTCCCCTGACGGCGGAGCAACTGAAACAGGATTGTCTCTGCTACATGAGCGTCAGCATGAAACCTGTGAAGTCTTCAAGGGTATTTCTCGGGCATATTCATGATGTGAATGTGAAAGTCCTGGCGGATTATTTTAAGGTTGGGGAGGATGATTACAAAAAAGTGAAACCCGACCCGGATCTTTTGCAGCGTCTGACAGAGCAGCACCATGGACAATCAATGTTTTTCCCGGAAGGTGTGCCGGAATCGTACCTGAACAGGGGTATTGACCTGAAGAAATTCGCATCATTCGGGGAAGCCTATCATCAGCTGATGATGGATCTGACAAAACTGGTTATTACAGCCATCGAATTAATTATCCCGGAGAACGACTCCACCGGCTGCATTTATATCACGGGGGGCTTTGCCCGCAACGAAATTTTCACCCGTTTGCTTGCCTCGGCCTTCACGAAGAAGCGGGTTTTTACTTCCGAGGTGGATAACGCCACATCCCTTGGTGCTGCGATGGTCGTTGCCGGTGAGCGCCCGAAAGGGACCGCATTCTCATTTGATCTCGGATTGAAACCGGTTGTTCCGTTTTGATAACCGGGTTTCAACCTGTTACTGAACACACCTTTCATTCATTCTAACTTTTGGCTCGATGGACAAAATAGATCCCATTCTCCAGCATCCCCGCGACCAGATCACCGCCATCATTAAACGGATTTATCATGCCGGGATGACCACCACTTCAGGAGGCAATATTTCCATAATCGATAACGAAGGAAACATCTGGGTCACACCCTCGGCTATTGATAAGGGCTCCCTGCAGAGAAAGGATATCATGTGCGTCAGGAAGGATGGAACGATTGTCGGACATCACAAACCCTCTTCTGAATTCCCGTTTCATAAGGCTGTTTATGAAGTCCGTCCCGACATCAGGGCGGTCATTCATGCACATCCTCCGGCACTGGTCTCTTTCAGTATTGTGAGGCAGATTCCGAATACCAATATTATCCCGCAGGCCCGCCATGTATGCGGACCCATCGGTTATGCCGAGTATGCCCTTCCCGGGGGGGAGGAGCTGGGTAAAAAAATTGCCCGTCAGTTCGGTGAAGGATTCAATGCCGTGATCATGGAAAATCACGGGGTGGTTGTCGGGGGAACCGACCTTAAGGATGCCTATGTGAGGTTTGAGACCCTTGAATTCTCGGCCAGAACCATTATCGGGGCAAAAACAGTCGGTGAGCCGCGTTACCTGGCCGATGAACAGATTGAAGAGTTTGACCGGCAGGTTCCGGAAGACCTTCCGGAGATGAAAGAGGTGATGCACGATCCCGGGGAGTTATCCATCAGAAGGAATATTGCCCTCCTGGTTAGACGGGCCTGCGACCAGGGATTGATGATCAGCTCCTACGGAAACATGTCGGTACGGTGGCGGGAGAATGATTTTCTGATTACCCCGCGTAATGTACCCCGCTGGGAGATGGACCTTGAAGATATCATACAGATCCGGGGGGGCATGCGGGAACCCGGCAAATTTCCGAGCCGATCGATCCGTATCCATGAAAAAATTTATAGCCGGCATCCAGACGTGAATTCGATTATCATGACCCAGTCTCCCAACGTGATGGCTTTTGGAGTGGCCCATGCCAGGCTGGATGTAAGGACCATTCCCGAGAGCTGGATTTTCCTCCAGGATATCCGGTTTGCAAAATTCGGTGAACAGTTCACGGATAATCCGGCGATTCCCTCCATGATCTCAAAGAATTCACCGGCAGTCATTGTGGAAAACGATGCGATCATTGTAACCGGGGACAAGTTGCTGCAGACCTTCGACCGCTTGGAGGTGGCGGAGTTCAGTGCCAAATCGCTAATAATGGGCCATCCCCTCGGGGACATGGTTCCCATAAACAAACAGCAGATCGAAGATCTCAGAAAGAAGTTTTTGGGGTAAGCGATTGGGCGATTGGGCGAATAAGCGAATTAGCAAATAAGCGAATGGGCGACTGCGTAATCCGAAGCCTTGGCGAAGGATTAATGGGCGAATGATCCTCCTTCGTCCCGATTGCTCGGGACTACGGAGGATAAAAGTGAATCGGCTGAGATTTTTTTTAATTTTGCAGAATTTCTGATTATACCGATGTATAAACACCTGTTTGGACCGGTTCCTTCAAGGAGGCTGGGGATGTCACTGGGGGTCGATATGGTTCCCCGCAAGGTTTGCTCCCTGGATTGTGTTTACTGTGAGTGCTTTGATACAACCAAACTCACCGTCGACCGGATGGAGTATGTGCTGTATGAAAAAGTCACCTGGGAACTGGAGCATTTCTTTGCGAACCATCCCGATCCCGATTTCATTACTTTCTCAGGTTCGGGAGAGCCGACCCTGAATGAGCGGATCGGGCAGGTTATCGACTTTATTAAAGTGCGAAAGCCCGAAATTTCCCTGGCAGTTCTCACCAACGGCACCCTGCTGTCGAAAAAGAGTGTCAGACAGGAACTGCTGAAGGCCGACGTGGTGCTCCCGTCCCTCGATGCCGCAACCGAAGAAACATTCAGGAAGATCAACCGTCCCCATCCGGATCTGAATATCGGGGATTATATCAACGGAATCATTGCCTTCAGGAAGGAGTACAGGGGGGATATATGGCTCGAGGTGATGATTATTCCGGGCTATAACGATTCGGAAAAAGAGCTGGGACTGCTCAGGGAAAGCATTAAAAAGATTGCCCCCGACCGGGTTCAGCTGAATACCCTCGACAGGCCGGGAACCGTGGGGGATATCCGGTCGGCGACCCGTTCAGAACTGGAATATATTGCAGATTTCATGAAGCTCCCCAACCTGGAGATTATTGCAGCGTCGCCCGTCCGGAAGAATTTGCAAGCCTATCGTCAGGATACCGAGTCGGCTATTCTCGAGACCATTCTCCGCCGTCCCTGCACGGTTGAGGATCTCTCCATGATCCTCGGGTTGCATCCTAATGAGGTGAATAAATACCTGGATGTTCTGGAGTCGGAGAAGCGGGTTTACTCCTTAAGGCAGGACAGGGGTGTATTTTACAGGGTGAACACGTAAAACTGAAATAAACTGCCAATCCGGATGTTCGTTGCCTGTCCGGAGAGACTGCAACCATCCAGCTTATAGACCTTCTTTCGGGACTGCTTAATGCAATGATATCAGTCGCGCCGTCAGCAGTGAATCCCCTGTAATCTGGTTGTTCATCTCCTCAAGCGCCTCCTTAAGTGCCTTCTGATGGGCAAGCCGGGTCGATGAGGAGTTGTAAAGGGTCAGTGGTCTGGAAACATGTCCCACCCCGTGGTATTTTGAGATAAATTGATCCTGTGCATCGAAAAAGAGCGCTTCCAGTTCAACATCTGTGATGGTTCTTCCATAAGGAATCCCCAGAAGGGTACCCAATCCGAACGTGGCCACTCCAAGGACGCCTCCAATGCCGAATCCGTTCCGCATATTGAAGTAGGTCACACTCATCTCCACTGTACCATGCTTTTCACTGCCGGAAGCAAGGAGTTGGTTGTCCAGGTAATTCTCAATAAAACGAATCGCATCCACGACCTTTTCATCGTTGATGTAGCTTGTGGAGACCTGTTCCATGGATTCATCACCCGGACCGGTGAATTCACTGGTAAAAACCTGTCCAGTGGTCTGGTAGGAGCTGGCGATCTCCTCAAGGTTGATATGGACATTCATTGCCGGCAGCCGTTGTTCATTCTCGAACGGCAGGGCATAGACCGATTTCTGGGCCATCAGGGAGGGATTCAGGAGTATCATGGCCAGAAACACGGTAATGGTATAATTAATATCTGTTTTCATGGAATAAGGTATTTCCGATAATACCTCAAATTCCATTCCGAAATCTTCCCTGTTTCAGGGTGCATGGTGCAGGGTTCATAGTTCAGGGTCCTGATTCTTCATATAGCTGAGTAAACTGCTAAAAATCGTTGATATTCCAAGTCATGCATGGCATGGCTACTGTTTCACCCGCCGAAGTCCCGATGCATCGGGAAGCAGGCGGGCCTACTGCTTACTGGTTCAGGGTTTCCGATTTTGATTCCGGTTGCTTTCAACGTTTGTCGGATCGCTCCCAACGTTTGTTGGATCGCTCCCAACGTTTGTTGGATCGCTCCCAGTGATTGTAAGTTGGTTTCCAACGGTTGTAAGTTGGCTTCCAGTTAAAAGATAATCAGTATGTTAATTCATTTTAAAGGGGACTCAGCCGTAAAGGGGTCCGTAGGCTGCACATGCCCTGTAATCCGAGCCCTCTTTATCCGACCCGAATGCGGACCAGGCACTCGGGCGGAAGAGGTGATCCTCAGGTACGTTGTGCATGCAGACCGGGATCCGGAGCATGGAGGCCAGGGATATCAGCTCGGCCCCGATATGTCCGTATGTGAATGCCCCATGGTTGGCTCCCCAGCCGGCCATAACAGAGTAGACATCCACGAAGTTCCCTTTTCCGGTAAGGTTTGGAACGAACCATGTGGTTGGCCATGAGGGATCGGTTCTCTCTGTCAGCACCTTATGAACATCGTCGGGCAGGTCGATGGTAACCCCTTCGGCAATCTGAAGAACGGGTCCCAGTCCCTTGACGATGTTGATCCTGCTGAGGGTAACCGGCATGCCCCCCCTGGTATTGAAGGTGGATGAAAAACCACCGCCCCTGAAATATCCCCTGACACCTGCTCCCCAGGTGGTGTGGTCCAGGCATTTCTGTGCCTCCCCTTCCGTTATCTCATACCAGGGCTTCATGGCCGGTTTGCCGTGAATGCTCTGCTGTCCGGTTCCATCCAGGGCAGAGGCTCCGGAATTGATAAGGTGGATAAAACCGTTTCCTGCCGGTCCTTCTAATGTATGGCCGGTGACCCTTTTAACCGCTTTGGGGCTCCAGTAGGTTCTCACATCGCTGAATACCTGTGCGGCACCGGTCAGCAGATGGCCGAACAGCATGACCACCCCGTTCAGGCTGTCATTTTCAGTGGCGAGCATATAGGGTTGGCGGATTCCGTTCCAATCGAATGAGGAACAGAGGATGGCTTCCATGAAGTCCCCGTTCGGGAAATGGTCGGTCCATTGCCGTTGTCCCTGGAATCCGGCTGCCAGCGCATTATGACCGAGGGCCTCCTCCTCATAACCCATTGCTTTCAGAACGGGATTTCCCACCATCAGGTCACGGCCGATCAAAGCCATTTTTGCCACAAATTCCCAGACCTCTTTTTTCTTCCCGGGTGATTGCTGCAGTTTCGGGGGATTATAATCCTTGCCTTCCCTGCAATTTTTTTGGATCCAGGTCAGGGCGCGTTTCAACTCATCCCGGTCGTAGATCCCCTCATCGATGCGCCGCGTAAACTCAGACATATCCACGTATTCACAGCGCATTCCAAGGTATTCCTCGAAGAAATCGGCATTGACGATGGAACCTGCAATTCCCATGGAAACACTGCCCATCGACAGGTAGGATTTGCCTTTCATGTGCGCCACGGCCAGTCCGGCCCTGGCAAATCGCACTATTTTTTCCTTCACATCGCCGGGGATCTTCCGTGAATCGGAATCCTGAACATCTTTTCCGTAGATGCCGAATGCCGGTAATCCTTTCTGATTATGGCCGGCCAGTGCTGCGGCAAGATATACGGCCCCTGGCCGCTCGGTTCCGTTGAAACCCCAGATGGCTTTTGGAATGGACGGATTCATATCAATGGTTTCACTGCCGTAACACCAGCAGGGGGTGACCGTCAGACTGATCCCAACACCTTCCCGTTCAAATTTGATCGCTGAAGCAGCCGCTTCTGCCACGCCTCCGATACAGCTATCGGCAATGACGCACTCCACCGGGGTTCCATCCGGGTGCTTCAGGGTGGACTCGATCAATTGTTTGGCCATATCGGCCATCTGCATGGTTTGTGCCTCGAGGGATTCCCGTACACCTCCCATCCTTCCGTCGATGGCAGGACGGATCCCTATTTTCGGATTCTCTCCGATCAATCGGTTACTCTTTTCCATTGTGATTCAGTGTTATTAAATGTTTGAATTGTTCGTAGCGGAGCTCCATATCCGGATGCACGCTTTGCGGGGCATATTCTTTGATATCAAAAGAACGTTTTACAATCTGCCGGATCTCATACCTGTCTTCCACGATTCCCAATGAGAGAGCCTGCACCAGGATGTTTCCTATTGCTGCACCCTCCACAGGTCCGGATATGACAGGGCGGGAAGATACATCTGCCACGTTCTGGTTCAGGTAATCCGACTGGCTGCCTCCTCCAATCAGATGAAGAACCCCGATATGCTTCCCGGTGAGTTCCTCAAGCAGTTCAATATGATACCTGAAGGAGAAACAGAGGCTGTCATAGGCGCATTTAATGTAACCGCTTAAATTTCGGGGGAGATTCTGTCCCGTTTCCCGGAAGTAGGCATCAAAAGCCGCCTTCATGTTTACGGGATTGTAAAAGACCCCGCTGTCGGGATTGATAACCTGTGGAATGGATCCGGCCTCATCAGCTATCCGTTCAAGACCGGCATGCGAAAGGGTATCGGGCAGCTCTTTTTTCAGACCCTGGATGAGCCAGAGTCCGACAATATTCTTCAGAATGCGGAAGGTATTGTTAAATCCCCTCTCGTTGGTAAATCCCGCTTTAAGCGCCTCTTTTGTCAGGATCGGGGATTCCGATTCCACTCCCACGATACACCATGTTCCCGATGAGATGTAGGCGGCGCTCCTTTCTCCGGCAGGAAGGGCAAGAACGGCGGAGGCTGTGTCGTGACCGCAAACCTGGATCACCTGCATGGAAGCGTTATGAACGGACGGATGGATGATCTCTCCGAGAATGGTTCCGGGAAAATCGGGTTGCCCGAATATTTCGGGTGCCAATCCGAGATGTTCCAGGATTTTCGGATCCCAGCTTGTGGAGCGGGCACTCAGAAGCTGGGAGGTGGAAGCGATGGTCAGCTCATTTCTCATCAGTCCGGTTAACAGGTAGTTCATGAACCCCGGGGTGAACAGGATGCGGTTTGTATTCTTCAGGGCTTCGGTTTCTTTGATCGAAAGCAGCTGGTAAAGGGTGTTGAACTGGTAGAAGTTGATGCCGGTCCGTTCAAAGGTTTCCATTTTCGACATCATCCCCTGCCACTTCCGGTCCATCCCCAGGGTCCGGGCATCCCGGTAAGAGACCGGTGTTTCGATCAGCTCACCGTTTTCATCCAGCATGGCAAAATCCACTCCCCATGAATCGAATCCGATGGAGGAGAGGGAATGGCCATGTTCATCCACAATCCGGTTGATTCCCCGAACCACCTCCCGGGTGATGCGGTCGAAGTCCCATCTTTCGTGGCCCTCTTTTTCAAACACCCTGTTTTCAAAGCGGTGGTATTCATGATAACGCATCGTTCCTTCCCGCAGTGTCCCAAGCATGATGCGGATACTGGAAGCCCCCATATCAACGGCGATACATTTGAATTCACCTTTTGAATTCATTTCGGTGTGCTGTTTGTTTGATGCCAAATCGAATCACAATATAACATAATTTGCCAAAACCTGACAGCAGAAACCGGACATTCATTGATGCGGAATCCATACTGGCGGGGATGTTTAAAACCTTCCGGTGAGACTGTAATTTTCGGTGTTACAGTAAACCTGGCTGTAAAAGCAGAAACCGACCCGGTTGGTCTCCAGCTTTCTGTCGAGGCGCAGTATGGGGTGGTTTTCGCTGACCCGGAAATGACGCCGGATTTTTTGATCGGCCTTGATGGCCAGTATCTTCTGCTCCCCTCCCGTAACCTGGAGCTGGTAATGTTTCCTGAGAATTTCGAAAAGCGACCGGTTTTCAAAGTTCCGGGAGGTGAATCGCGGAAGGTTCATATTGGGAATCATGGTGATATCGTAGAACACCGGGACATTGTTGATCAGTCTCAATCGCTCCATGTGGATGTACCCGACACTCTTTTCCTCCCCGGAGATATCAAATCCGAAGGCCCGGTCCCATTTTCTGATATGCGGTTTCACAATGATATGGGTCGTAAGGTTTTCATCTCCGATGGCCGAAGTAGTGCCGCTCAGGGAGAGGATCCCGATGCCTTTCGGTGTTCCCCTGACAATGCTTCCTTTCCCCTGCTGGCGCATGATGAAACCGTCATTCACCAGCATGTCAAGCGCTTTTCTCACGGTGGGACGGGTAAGATGATGCACCGCGCACAACTCATTCTCCGAAGGCAGGAGCTCCCCGTTTTTATAGATACCATCCTCGACCAGTTTTCTCAACTGTTCGTAAAGTTGACGGTATTGCGGTGCTTTTTTGATGGCCATGGATTCCCCGGTAAATTGACAGCAACAGAATTTACAGTTGTAAATATAGGTATAGAATGACATATTGCAAAATAAAATTCTTTATATAGCTTTAAATTGTTTAAATACAACATTATATAATTAAATCTTATAGCAGGATACAATTTTTTTTGATTTCACTAAAATAGTGTTATATTTGCACTTGTATAGACAAGTTGAAGAAAAAGCGAATGAGCGAATAGGCGAGTAAGCGAGCAGGTGAATGAACAGAAAAAGAATTGAAATCATGGCAAAACCAGTCATTATGCCCAGGCAGGGGCAATCCGTTGAAAGCTGCATCCTGACGCAGTGGTTTAAAAATATCGGGGATAAGGTGGAAAAAGGAGATCTCCTGTTTGCCTATGAAACAGACAAGGCGGCATTTGAAGAGGAGGCTCCTGAAGAGGGGGTGCTGCTGGCCCGTTATTACGAAGAGGGGGATGAAGTTCCCGTACTAGAAAATGTGGCAATGATCGGAGCGGAGGGAGAGCCGATTGATCAGGCGGTGTCTGCGGCGGATAAACAGGAGGGCAGGCCGGATACGGGATCCGGGGAAAAGTTGTCCGGGGCCGGCGGTGATGCAGAAGGAGAGATTGCGAAGGAGACCGGGCAGATTGTTCATTCCGGATTATCTGCAGACGGGGAAAGAATTACGGCTGCCGGTGAAAAGGCGGGTGGCGGCGGACCGGTTAAGATATCACCGCGTGCCAGAAAACTTGCGGAAGAGAAGCGGGTGATTTACGACCTGCTGAAGGGTTCGGGTCCCGGCGGCCGGATTATTGAACGGGATATCCTGGAGGCGATCAGAAGCGGTAAACGGTTGACCCCTCTGGCAGAACGGAAAATGAAGGGAGAGGGACTGGGTATTCCGGATCAGGGAAAGGCCCCCTATGGAAAAATTACTTCGAGGGACCTGGTTGAGCGGCCGGCAGAGGTACCCGCTGCTTCCGCCGGGGATTATACCGATAAACCGCTCAGCAATATGCGTAAATTAATTTCAGCGGCCATGTTCCGCTCCCTGCAGAATTCCGCTCAGCTGACGCACCACCTGGGAGCCAATGCATCGGCATTGCTGATGCTCAGAAAGCAGGTTAAGTCCGGGATGGGGGATGGTTATCCGTACAATATTACCCTCAACGATATGATATGTTATGCGGTTGTCAGGGCCTTAAAGCGTCATCCGGGAGTCAATGCCCATTTTCTCGGCGATGCAGTGCGGGTATTCAATAAGGTGAACCTCGGGGTGGCGGTGGACACGGAACGGGGATTGATGGTGCCGGTGCTTCTGAACGCCGACGATCTGTCGCTTACCGGGCTTTCCTCGCGGATGAAGGATCTGGCCGATTCGGCGAAGAAAGGAAACATTTCACCCGATCTCCTCACCCCGGAATCCGCATCATTTACAGTTTCGAACCTGGGGAACTACGGGGTGGAGATGTTTACCCCGGTGATCAACCTGCCACAGGTTGCCATCCTTGGTGTAAACACCATCGTGCACCGGCCGGCTATCCTGAAGGACGGATCCTACAGCTTTCAGCCGTTCATCGGGCTCTCACTGACATACGATCACAGGGCCCTCGACGGCGGTCCGGCTACACTTTTCCTCGTTGCCGTCAAAGAAGAGATAGAAAAACTGTCAGACGATCTGCTTTAATATGAACAACCACTCAATTTCTTAAACCTTAAACCTTAAACCTTAAACTTTGAGCCTTAAATCTTAAACTTTGAGCCTTAAATCTTAAACTTTGAGCCTTAAATCTTAAACTTTGAACTTTTACCATGCCAAAAAATCTTTTCTTAGACCCGGCTGAATTGAGAAAGCCGAAAATGCTGGAACTTGATTCCATTCCGGTAAACCAGTACAAAAAAACCGTAAAGGAGGAACTTTCAAGATATTCCCGGGAGGATTTCATTCGCATTTACAGGGATATGTATATTATCCGTGAGTTTGAAACGATGCTGAACCTGATCAAAACCACCGGGGAGTACAACGGGATGTCCTATTCCCATCCCGGTCCGGCACATCTTTCGATCGGTCAGGAGGCCGCCGCGGTGGGTATGGCCTATCATCTTGGTATCGATGACTTTATCTTCGGTTCCCACCGTTCCCACGGGGAGATCCTGGCGAAGGGATTGTCGGCCATCCACAAGCTCGATAATGATTCCCTGGATAAGATCATGAAATCCTATTTCGACGGACGAATCCTGTCGATTGTTGAGAAGGGTCACAGCGGGGATATAAAATCCCTGGCATTGCGGTTCCTGTTATACGGAACCCTGGCAGAGATATTTGCCCGTGAAACGGGCTTCAACAGGGGGCTTGGCGGGTCGATGCACGCATTTTTTACGCCGTTTGGGATCTATCCGAATAATGCCATCGTCGGAGGATCCGGTGATATAGCCGTCGGGGCGGCCCTGTACAAAAAGGTGAACCGCAAACCGGGTATTGTGGTGGCCAACATCGGAGATGCTTCCCTGGGATGCGGTCCGGTGTGGGAAGGAATGGTCTTTTCTGCAATGGACCAGTTCAATCAGTTGTGGGAGAAAGATATGAAAGGCGGGATGCCGATCATCTTCAATATCATGAACAACCAGTACGGAATGGGGGGGCAGACCGCCGGTGAGACCATGGGATACACCATTGCTGCCCGTGTAGGGGCTGCGGTCAACCGGGTCAACATGCATGCCGAACGGGTTGACGGATATAGTCCCCTGGCAGTCATTGATGCCTACGAACGAAAAATGAAACTGCTGAATGAGAAAAAAGGTCCAGTTTTGCTGGATGTCCTGACCTACCGCTTCAGCGGACATTCGCCATCGGATTCTTCTTCATATCGTTCGAAAGAGGAGATTGAAGCCTGGGAATCGATTGATTCCATCGATTCTTTCGGGAAGGAGCTTATGGATTCGGGATTGGCGGATCAGTCTGAGTTGGAGAAGATCCGGTCCGAAATAACGGACCTGGTATCTCTGGCATGCCGGTTATCCATTGATGATGCAGTCTCTCCCAGGATGGATCTGGTAAAAAATCCCGAGTTAATCGGTGAGATGATGTTTTCAAACGGATCGGTTGACAGGATGGAGGAGCGGCAGGCGGATGTGTTGATGCCCCTGGAAGAGAATCCGAGGGTAAAGCAACTCATGAAAAAGGAGCGTTATGCTTATGATGCGAAGGGGAACCCCCACTCTTCCATGAAACTGTACCAGTTTCGCGACGGTATTTTTGAGGCGATCATCAACCGGTTTTACAGGGATCCGACCCTGGTGGCCTACGGAGAGGAGAACAGGGACTGGGGTGGCGCGTTTGCTGTCTACCGGGGTCTTACCGAAGCACTGCCCTATCACAGGCTTTTCAACGCACCCATTTCGGAGGGTGCCATAGTGGGGACGGCCATCGGTTACGGTATGTGTGGTGGCAGGGTGATCCCGGAGATCATGTACTGCGATTTCCTCGGGAGGTCGGGGGATGAAGTTTTTAACCAGCTTCCCAAGTGGCAGTCCATGAGCGGAAACCTTATCAGGATGCCTGTCGTCCTGCGTGTCTCCGTTGGCTCAAAATACGGGGCCCAGCACTCCCAGGACTGGTCCTCACTGGTGGCACATATCCCCGGTATCAAAGTTGTTTTTCCTGCAACGCCTTATGATGCAAAAGGATTGATGAATGCGGCCCTCCAGGGAACCGACCCGGTCGTGTTCTTCGAGAGCCAGCGTCTCTATGGAATCGGTGAACAGTTTCACAAGGAGGGGGTCCCGGAAGGATATTATGAAGTAGCCATCGGCGAACCGGATGTGAAACGACCGGGAAAAGATATTACCATCCTCTCCATCGGGGCCACCCTTTACAGGGTTGTCGAAGCAGCTGAAAGACTCCTGAAGGAGTATGATCTGTCTGCAGAAATTATTGATGCACGCTCGCTGGTGCCTTTCAATTATGAGCCTGTGCTCGAATCCATCAGGAAAACCGGCCGGATACTCCTTGTGAGCGATGCCTGTGAAAGGGGTTCCTACCTGAAGGATATGGCCCAGACCATCACCGAGCTCGGATTTGATGACCTGGATGCCCCGCCTGTCGTTGTTGGCTCAAGGAACTGGATAACGCCCGCCTATGAGTTGGAGGATTATTTCTTCCCCCAGGCATCCTGGATTCTGGATGCGATCCACGAGCACATTCTTCCGCTGAAGAACCATAAAACTGAAAATAATTTTAGCAGGGAGATTAAATTGAGGCGAAGCAGGATGGGGGTGTAGAGGACAGTCGGCAGTTTATTACGAGCGAAGCCGGATATCCCGGGATCTAAAGGTAACCAGTCAGATAAATGTTGATGATGCAGCCAAGTAATGCCTGGCGTGGGAAATCCAGGATCCAGTCAGTAACACGCAGTAAAAATGAAATACAAAAATATGAAATGGTTGGGTGAATTTCCGGAACCGGAGAAGCTTATTTCAGAGATGAAGGGGAACCTTCCGGCGGCTCCTTTGAATGTAAATAGCCACATACACACTCCCTACTCTTTCAGTGCCTTTCATTCCATAGAAGAGGCAGTGAGGCTGGCTGATGCGGAGCAGGTCAGGATACTGGGCATCAATGATTTTTATGTGACCGACGGATTTGCCGGTTTCATTGAAGCATGCGGCCGCCGGAAGATCTTCCCCCTCCTGAACGTGGAACTGATTGGTATCGATAAAGAGGATCAGCGGCGCGGACTGCGGGTGAACGATCCGAAAAATCCGGGACGGACCTACATCAGCGGAAAAGGGCTTAAATACCCGGTCGGACTGCCAGACGTGCTTGCGAAGAAGTTATCGGATGTCCTGACGGAGTCGCACAATCAGGTATCGGGGATGATCGATCTGCTGAATGAATGGCTTGCCGGTCGCAGGATTGACATCAGATTATCCATGGAGGAGATTCTGGAACATCATGCCCTTAAGCTTGTCAGGGAAAGACATATAGCCAAAGCGCTCCGCATTGAAGTTGAAAAGCGGGCGAAAACGGAGGTTCAGTTTTATAAATTGCTGGAGAATATTTACGGAGGCAGGCCTTCAGATAAACAGATCGGGGATATCGCAGGGATTGAGGAAGAGTTGCGAAGCCGTTTATTAAAGGCCGGATCCCCGGCATTTGTTGCGGAGGATGATGGGGCTTTCCTTTCGCTCGATGAGATCATTGAGATCATCAGGGTGGCCGGGGGTATTCCCACCTATCCGATGCTCCTCGACGGAACAGGCGGTGCGATCACCGAGTTTGAATCGGATATGGAGGGGTTGATACAAAGATTAAGGGATCGGCAAATTACTTCCGTTGAATTTATTCCATTGAGAAATAAATTTGATATCTTGAAGGCGTATACAGAGTTCTTTTATGATAATGGATTCAGTGTAACCTTCGGAACCGAACATAACACTTCGGCGATGCTTCCGTTAAAAGTTACCTGCAAGGGTGGTGTTCCCCTCGACGAATCTCTTTCCAGGATCGCTTTTAACGGTGCTGCCGTCATCGCTGCCCACCAGTACCTGGTTGCCATGCGGGGAATTGACTATGAACCGGTTTCACGCACGGAAATGGAAGCCCTGGGCAAAGCAGTCATTGGTTATTATTTCAAAATTGCACGTTAGCTTCCGGTTAAAACAGGAATATTAACTCCTTAAAAAATCGCGTATGGATCAATACAAAGAAAAGATATTGAATGTGCTTCCCGCGATACGGATGATCATGTCTGATCAGACCACAAAGGTGGCCATTTTTGTACCGCTGTCCCAGTTGCAGGTTACTGATCCGGCGGAGTTATCGGCCAGGATTGGGAGAAGTGTATCGGTCTTTAAAAATCGTTCCTCCGATGAGATCATTCAGGAAGTCATAAAAATGAGGAAGGATATCGGCGAGTATCTGTTCATAGAGGAGATGGGATTAATCGGCATCGGGGTGAACAAATCGAAGATCGAACAGAAGCTGATTGTCATAAGGAAGAGCAGGGGGGATCGCGAACTGCCCGAGTCGGTCCCGGTTCCGCAGATTAAGAAAACGATCTACAACAAAATAGTGATGATCACGGGCGGCGCACAGGGATTTGGCGAGGGAATTGCCAGGAACCTTTTCAAGCTCGGAGCCAACATCATCATCGGGGATATCAACGAGGAAGGGGGAATGGCCCTGGTGAAGGACCTCAATGCCCATAAGACACCCAATCGTGCCCTTTTTGTGAAGATGGATGTAACCGATCCCGCTTCGGTTGATGCGGCAGTCACGGAGGTTATTTTTGAATATGGGGGGATGGATTTGATGATCAGCAATGCCGGTATTCTGAGAGCGGGCTCGCTTGAAGAGATGGATCCGGATGAATTCATGATGGTCACCCGTGTCAACTATACCGGATTCTTCCATTGTACACGTTCTGCATCCCGGGTGATGAAGGTCCAGAACCGCTACGGGACAGACCATTATTCAGATATCATACAGATCAATTCCAAATCGGGACTGCAGGGCAGCAAGAAAAATTTTGCCTATGCGGGAGGGAAGTTTGGCGGTATCGGGCTGGTGCAGTCTTTTGCACTTGAGTTGATCCCGGATCGCATCAAAGTGAATGCCATCTGTCCGGGAAATTACTTTGAGGGACCCCTCTGGTCCGATCCCGATAACGGACTTTTTGTGCAGTATCTGAAGGCAGGCAAGGTTCCCGGGGCAAAAACCATTGCCGATGTGAAGAAGCATTATGAATCCATGGTTCCGGCGGGAAGGGGGTGCAAGCCCGCAGATGTGGTAAAGGCCATCCTTTATGTCATTGACCAGGAGTATGAAACCGGACAGGCCATTCCGGTGACGGGTGGGCAGGTGATGTTGCGATGAAGGTCAGAGGTGTCATATTCGACATGGACGGAACCCTGCTGGATACCATTGAGGATATCGGAGCAGCAGTGAACAGCATGCTCACTGCCCATGGATACCCGGTTCACAGGGTGGAAGATTACATAAAATGGATAGGCAATGGTGCGGTAAGGCTCGTTGAACTGGCGGTTCCCTCAGAACCGAAACCCCTTTTGCTGGATGTGTTGGTGGAAGAGTTCAGAATAAATTATCAGCAGAATCTGCACCATAAAACATGCCTGTATGATGGCGTCGGAGAGGTGATCGATTTTCTGGAGGAGCGCGGAATTTTTCTTTCGATCCTGTCCAACAAGCCGGATCACCTGACCCGTGAAGTGGCCAGATGGTACCTTTCAGAATGGGATTTCCGGTTTATTTACGGGCAGAGGGAGGGGATCCCGAGAAAGCCCGATCCGCTGGCAGCCTTAGCATTAGCTGAGGAGATGGGGCTGGATCCCGGAGAAATCATGTTTATCGGCGATTCCGGAAATGACATGATAACTGCCCGGCGTGGAGGATTTGTACCGGTTGGGGTATTGTGGGGATATGGCACTGAACGGGATATCAGGGAGGGCGGAGCGGAATTTGTCATCCGCAAACCGGAGGAGCTGATACCAATTTTAAATGGATTAACCTGAATAAAATGAAAACCAGGGCAGTCAGATTGTACGGAAAAAAGGATTTGAGGCTCGAGGAGTTCGACCTTCCGCCGATCGGGGAGGATGCAATCCTGGCAAAGGTGGTAAGTGATAGCCTCTGCATGTCGTCCTATAAAGCATCGATCCAGGGGACGGAGCATAAACGGATTCCGGACGATGTAGCTGTGAACCCGGTGATTATAGGGCATGAATTTGCAGGTGAGCTTATTGAGGTGGGCTCTAAATGGAAGGGGCAATTCAAACCCGGGGATAAATTTGCCATTCAACCTGCCCTGAATTTTGAGGGGGGGCCCGTTGGCCTGCTCAGTGCCCCCGGATATTCCTATCCTTATCTTGGTGGCGATGCAACTTTTGTGATCATCCCGAACGAGGTAATGGAGCTGGGCTGCCTGCTGGTTTATGACGGACCCGGTTATTACCCGGCATCCATGGCCGAACCGCTCTCATGCGTAATCGGGGCGATGCACGCCAATTATCACACCCGGCCGGGATCCTATGTCCATGAGATGGAGATCGTGGATGGCGGGAAGATGGCCATTCTGGCAGGCGTGGGCCCGATGGGCCTGGCTGCCATAAATTATGTCATCCACAGGGAAGAGCGAAAGCCCTCCCTGCTTGTGGTGACGGATATTAACCAGGAGCGGCTCGACAGGGCGGCGGGCCTGTTCTCACCGGAATATGCCCTGGGCAGGGGCATTGAACTTCATTATTTCAATACATCTGCTTTCGAGGACCCGGCAGGATCACTGAAAGAACTAACCGGGGGGAAGGGCTACAATGATGTGTTCGTCTTCGCCCCCGTGAGCCAGGTTGTTGAGCAGGCCGACAGTATCCTGGCCTTTGACGGCTGTCTGAATTTCTTCGCCGGACCCTCGGATCCCCGGTTCAGCGCCCGGTTGAATTTCTACAATGTGCATTATGCTTTCACCCATATTGTAGGAACCAGCGGCGGGAATACCGATGATATCAGGGAGTCACTGGAGATGATGGCCGCAGGATTGGATCCGTCGGGGCTGATTACCCATATCGGGGGATTGAATGCGGTTCCGGACGCTACCCTGAACCTGCCCGATATTCCCGGGGGAAAGAAGTTAATATACACCCATATAGATATGCCTCTTACCGCAATAGCCGATTTCAGGAAACTGGGTCAGAAGCATTCCTTATTCAGGGAGCTGGCGGATATTTGTGACCGGCACGACGGATTGTGGTCGCTCGAGGCAGAAGAGCTCCTGATGAAATATTGCCAGCCGGTGACCGGTTGATTTAATGTCAGAAAGGATTTGTTTTTAATAATTCAATAATTTTAACCATGAAAAAAATGCGATTCCTCTCCCCCCTGCTGTTCATCCTGTTGTTTGCTATGATCCCGTCTCTTCACGGCCAGCAGGGATACCGCCCGGCACCTGAGAACCTGCAAAACAGGGAATGGTTCATGGATGCCAAATACGGCCTTTTTATTCACTGGGGTGTCTATTCAGTCCTTGCAGGAGGAGGGGACCAGGGCATAGCAGAGTGGATCATGAACAGGAAGCAGATCCCGGTCGTCCAATACGAAAAACTGGCCGGATTTTTCAATCCGACCGGTTTTGACCCGGCAGAATGGGTATCCCTGGTGAAAAAGGCGGGCATGAAATACATCACCATCACCAGTAAGCACCATGACGGGTTTGCCATGTTTGATTCGGAAATCAGTTCCTATGACGTGGTGGATGCCACACCCTATGGAAAGGACATTATCGGGTTGCTGAAGGAGGAGTGCGACAGGCAGGGGATCAGACTATTCTTTTATCATTCACAGCTCGACTGGCATCATCCCGATTATTATCCGAGGGGAAATACCGGCAGGGATTATACGGGAAGACCTGATTCGGGGGACTGGAATGCCTATATTGACTACATGAATACGCAGCTGACAGAATTACTGACGAATTATGGTGAGATTGGCGGAATCTGGTTCGATGGGATGTGGGATAAGCCGGAGGCCAACTGGCGGCTGGATGAAACCTATTCGCTGATTCACAGGCTCCAGCCGGGCGCCCTGATCGGCAGTAACCATCACAGAATGCCATTCCCGGGAGAGGATTTTCAAATGTTTGAGAGGGACCTGCCGGGACAGAATACAATGGGATTCAATGAGGCGGGTGTCTCAGAGTCCCTGCCGCTGGAGATGTGTGAGACCATGAACAACTCCTGGGGATTCAATATTGTTGACCGGGATTACAAATCGGTCAGACAGCTGATTCATACCATGGTGCGGGCGGCCGGTTTCGGGGCCAATTTCCTGCTGAACACCGGGCCCATGCCCAATGGCAAAATCCAGCCGGAAAATGTGGATACCCTGCTGGCGATCGGAAAGTGGCTGGAAACCTATGGATCGTCGATTTACGGAACACGGAAGGGTCCCGTTGAACCGGCACCATGGGGAGCCACCACGCAAAAGGAGGGGGTTATTTTCCTGCATGTGCTGGATTTTGATGGGGATACTCTGGATCTGCCGGGATTTAACGTGGATATCAAATCGGCCGTTCTTTTTGAGGATCACTCCAGGGTCCGCTTCTGGCAGAACAAAGAGGGCCTTAAAATCAGGTTGCCGGAAAACCGTCGCGCGATTCCGGACCTGGTCATCACGCTCGAAACCTGAACCGTTAATGGCATGAGAAGCGGGGCGGGTGAGGCCTGCCTGCTCCGGGATCTTCCTTTTCAGTATCGGTTATAGTGCAAATACCCCCCGTACAGGTCCACGTTCTGGAAAGAGGCATCGTTCTGCCTGAAGTTCAGTGGGATGGTCATGAAATAACGGACGGGGGAGCCATTGAGCATTGCCGGTTTCCATTCCCCGGGAAGATTGTTAATCGTTTTGACCAGGAAATCGTTCATCGGTTTATATCTGCCCTGAAGGATGATTACGCCCTCAATTTCCCCCGTTTCCATTACCACCCAGCCGATTACCACCTCGTCTGCAATCTGGGAAAGGTCAAAACCGGACTGATTGAGGTTCGCCAGGATATAACTTCGGAAAAACCGGTTTCCCTGCCTGAATTCAGGCTCCTTATCCGCGGAATAGAAGATGGAATCAATATATTCGGAACCGTCCCTCAGCCAGTTCCTGTTGCTGACCAACTGGTTGTTGCGATACCATGAAACGGATCTGACCGTTCCGTTGGAGTGGTACTCGATCACGGTTCCTTCAAGATGCAGAGGAATGAGGCGGGATGCAGTGCCGCGCCGGAGGGTGATGCCATCCTGTTTTTCCTCGAAAGTGCAGAGAGAGTCGGTTTTATGAATGATCCGGAAGCGTTTTCCGGGGAACAGGTTGTTACCCCTGAATTTTACCTGCTGGATGGTGTCGTCTCTTATCCGGATGTGTTCCGTCTGGATTCTGACCCACTTATCATTTGATCTACAGAAGGTTTTAACCGCGTACCGGTCTCTGGATTTCTGGCTGACAAGCTTGAAGGAAACGGCTTTTTCAATGCTTTCAACCGGCCTTGTATTGGGTCCGTAGTAGAAATGCTCCGTTTGTCCGTATAAACAGACGACCGGAACCATCATCAAGAAGAGAGCCAGCAGGATAGGTTTCATGATTCTATCATGTTTGGGACGATACAAGGTATAACATAAAAAATTTAGTGGCAAGCCGGGAGGGAACAAATTGTGCAAACCTTATGGAACGTGTTCACCAGCTATTAATTAAATAAATTTAGAACGGTTATATCATTCTTTTTAATACATTTGTACTCTTAAAATTTGAGCTGTTTTTCGATAATTAAATCAATACTAATAATTAAAAGTTGTAGAATATGTCAGAAATAAAACGTGTTTATACGTTCGGGAACAAAAAGGCCGAAGGTAGGGCCGATATGAAAAACTTACTGGGAGGCAAAGGTGCCAATCTTGCCGAGATGAATCTGATCGGGGTTCCGGTTCCTCCGGGATTTACGATAACAACGGAGGTTTGTACGGAGTATAACCGGCTGGGGAAAGATGAGGTGGTTAAATTGATCCGTGAAGAGGTTCGGGCTGCGGTTAAGAATATTGAGGATATTATGGGAACTCGGTTCGGGAGCAATGAGAATCCCTGCCTGGTTTCCGTTCGTTCGGGAGCAAGGGTTTCGATGCCCGGAATGATGGATACAGTGCTGAATCTCGGAATGAATGAAGATGCAGTAAAAGGGCTGACGGCCAAAACAGGCAATGATAGATTTGCATGGGATAGTTACCGGCGGTTTGTCCAGATGTATGGTGATGTGGTTCTCGGATTGAAACCGGAGAGCAAGGAAGACATCGATCCCTTTGAAGCCATCCTGGAAGAGGTTAAGAAAGCGCGGGGTGTGGAGAATGATAATCAGCTTGAGGTGGAGGATCTGAAGGAGCTCGTTGTTAAATTCAAGGAGGCTGTCAAGAAACAAACCGGGCATGATTTTCCGGTTGATCCCTGGGAGCAGCTGTGGGGTGCCGTGATGGCTGTGTTTGACAGCTGGAACACCCCGAGGGCAAAATACTACCGCCAGCTGAACCAGATCCCGGAAGAGTGGGGAACCGCTGTCAATGTACAGGCGATGGTGTTCGGTAATATGGGCTCATCATCCGGAACCGGTGTGGCATTCACAAGGGATGCCGGCACGGGCGAAGATATTTTCAACGGGGAATACCTGATTGATGCACAGGGAGAGGATGTGGTTGCCGGTGTCCGGACCCCTCAGCAGATCACAAAGGAGGGTTCCATCCGCTGGGCAAAGCTTGCCAGAGTTTCGGAGGAGGAACGGGTATCAAAGTATCCTTCCCTTGAAGAGGTTATGCCCGAAGTCTACGCCGAACTGAACGAAACACAGCAAAAACTTGAAGATCACTATGCAGATATGCAGGATCTCGAGTTCACCATCCAGGAAGGTAAGCTTTGGCTGCTGCAAACCCGTAGCGGTAAGCGGACCGGGGCAGCGATGGTAAAGATTGCAATGGATCTGCTTCGTGAAGGAAAAATTGATGAGCGTACCGCACTACTTCGCCAGTCACCCGCCAAACTCGATGAATTGCTGCATCCTGTTTTTGATAAAGCTGCCCTGTCCAAAGCCAATGTCCTGGCACAGGGATTGCCTGCCTCACCCGGTGCTGCAACCGGTCAGATTGTGTTTTTTGCTGATGAGGCAGCCAAATATCCGGCATCCATACTGGTGCGCATTGAAACATCTCCCGAGGACCTCGAAGGTATGAATATTGCCAGAGGAATCCTGACTGCACGCGGAGGCATGACCTCCCACGCAGCTGTTGTGGCACGTGGGATGGGCAAATGCTGCGTATCGGGGGCAGGAGGAATAAAGATCGATTACAAGGCACGTACCATGAGTGCCAAAGGCCTTGTACTGAAGGAAGGGGACTGGATTTCCCTGAACGGAAGCACCGGCAATGTGCTGGAGGGAAAAATCCTGACGATTGATCCGGAATTAAGCGGTGATTTTGGTGCCATCCTTGAGCTGGCCGAGAAACATACAAAAATGGATGTCCGCACCAATGCGGATACCCCCCACGATGCAAAAGTCGCAAGGGAGTTCGGAGCAAAAGGGATTGGTCTGACCCGTACCGAACACATGTTCTTCGAAGGGGATCGGATTAAGGCCATGCGCGAAATGATCCTCGCGAAAAACGAAAAAGATCGCCGTAAGGCACTTGACAAGCTCTTACCCTATCAAAGGGGAGATTTTGAAGGGATACTGGAAGCAATGGAAGGTTACGGGGTAACCATCCGTCTGCTTGACCCGCCTCTCCATGAGTTTGTTCCGCATGACGATGCCAATCAGAAAATCATGGCTGAGGAGATGGGGGTTTCTGTTGAGGAGATTAAGACAATGGTTAATGACCTGCATGAATTCAACCCGATGCTCGGTCACCGCGGTTGCCGCCTGGGGAACACTTATCCTGAAATAACGGAGATGCAGGCGCGTGCCATCATTGAGGCTGCGGTCAATCTTAAGAAAAAGGGTGTGGATGCACGCCCGGAGATTATGGTTCCCCTGATCGGTACCTGGAAGGAATATAAGATGCAGGAGGAGATCATTCGTGCCACCGCGGAAAAAGTTTTTGAAGAGAAGGGGGCCCGGATTGACTTTATGGTCGGCACCATGATCGAAATTCCGCGTGCAGCCCTGACGGCAGACCTGATTGCAGAGCATGCTGAATTTTTCTCTTTCGGAACCAATGACCTTACCCAGATGACCTTCGGGTATTCCCGGGATGATGCCGGGACTTTTCTCCCGATATACCTGAATAAGGGCCTGTTGAAAAATGATCCTTTCCAGACCCTGGACCAGGAGGGCGTCGGTCAGCTGGTCGAAATGGGGACCCAGAGGGGCAGATCGGTTCGTCCGGACCTTAAGGTGGGAATCTGTGGCGAGCACGGTGGTGACCCCGATTCGGTGGAGTTCTGCCATCGCGTGGGTATGAATTATGTCAGCTGCAGTCCGTTCAGGGTGCCTATTGCACGCCTGGCCGCTGCACAGGCTGCTTTAAGGTAAACCATACCTTGAAGTTAAACTGATAAATAGCAGCAAATTTGCATTTGCTGCTATTTTTTTTGATATTTGACAACAATGCTTTCAGAAAAGAGGATAATTAATTAACAAATTACTGCTAATTACATTAAAAGCCTTATAAATTATAATAAAATGACCGATATTATTAAAAAGTTAAAACTTGAAGAGCTTGGCATCAGAGATATTTCCGAGGTTCTTTACAATCCTTCCTATGACCGGCTCTTTGAGGAAGAACTGCGTCCTGACCTGGATGGATTTGAGAAGGGTGTATTGACGGAATTTGGTGCTGTAAAGGTTGATACAGGTATTTTCACCGGCCGTTCCCCGAAGGACAAGTATGTTCTTATGGATGATAAGACGAGGGATACGGTTTGGTGGCGTTCGGACAAGGCAAAATCATCGGACAACAAACCGATTACCCGTGAGGTATGGGATCACTGTTATAAGCTTGCAGCCGATCAGCTGTCGGGTAAGCGTCTTTTTGTGGTTGATTGTTTCTGCGGGGCTAACGAGGATTCCCGGTTGAAGGTCCGGTTTATTTCAGAAGTGGCCTGGCAGGCTCATTTCATTAAGAATATGTTCATCAGACCCTCCGTAGAGGAGGAAAAGTTATTTGAACCCGATTTTGTGGTGCTCAATGCGGCAAAAACGACCAATCCCGACTGGAAGGAACAGGGATTGCATTCCGAGGTGTTTGTGTTCTTTAATCTGACGGAAGGCCGGTCGGTCATAGGTGGATCATGGTACGGCGGTGAAATGAAAAAGGGGATTTTCTCGGTCATGAACTATTATTTGCCCCTGAAGGGAATTGCAGCCATGCATTGCTCGGCCAACGTCGGGAAGAGGGGGGATGTGGCCATTTTCTTCGGTCTTTCAGGAACCGGGAAAACAACCCTTTCCACCGATCCAAAGCGGGCATTGATCGGGGATGATGAGCACGGATGGGATGATGACGGGATCTTTAATTTTGAAGGGGGGTGTTATGCAAAAACCATCAGGCTGAGCAAAGAGAACGAACCGGATATATACAATGCCATCAGGCGGGATGCCCTTCTTGAAAATGTCACGGTCCGTGAGGATGGAACTGTTGATTTTGATGATCAGTCCGTTACGGAAAATACCAGGGTTTCTTACCCGATATACCACATCGAGAATATCGTGAAGCCGGTCTCAAAAGCGGGTCATGCCACAAAGGTCATATTCCTTACTGCCGATGCCTTTGGTGTCATGCCCCCTGTCTCCCGGCTCACCCCGGAACAGACTGAATATCATTTTCTTTCCGGCTTCACTGCAAAGCTTGCCGGTACCGAAGTAGGCATCCAGGAGCCGGTGCCCGCATTTTCTTCCTGTTTCGGTGCAGCTTTTCTGATGCTTCATCCCACAAAATACGGGGAGGAGCTGGTTAAGAAAATGAAACTGGCCGGTGCAACAGCCTACCTGGTTAATACAGGATGGAACGGAACGGGCAGGCGAATATCCATAAAGGATACCCGGCGGATCATCGACGCCATCCTGGATGGAACCATTGATCATGCGGAGACGCATACGATTCCTTACTTCAATCTGCAGGTGCCCCTTGCGCTGGAAGGGATTGATCCGACCATCCTGGATCCCCGCAATACCTATTCCGATCCTGATGAATGGGAACGAAAAGCTAAAAATCTGGCTGCAAAATTTATTGAGAACTTTAAACAGTTTACTGATAAGGAGGAAGGACGGGCGCTTGTTTCTGCCGGACCACAATTATAATTTGTCTGTTCCCGGAGGGGGAACGGGGAGATTATCCGAACTCCTCCTCCATCTTCTGCATCAGGGTTTTGGGGGAAATGTTTTTTTGAAGGATCCCTTTCTCAGCAATGGAGATCTGTCCGGTCTCCTCGGAAACCACAATTACAAAGGAGTCTGTGATTTCTGAAATGCCCAGGGCAGCTCTGTGACGCAATCCGTATTCGGGAGGAAGGTCTATCTTTTCGGTAACCGGAAGGATAACCCGTGCGGCTTTTATTTTCTCACCATCCACAATAACCGCTCCATCATGCAGGGGACTTTTCGGGTGAAAGATGCTCCATAGTAAACGGCTTGAAGTGTCGGCGTTTAGCTTTTCTCCGGTTTCAATATACATGTCGAGATTCGATTTTCTCCGGATCACGATCAGGGCTCCCACTTTATCCTGGGCAAACTGCAGGACAGCTTTCAGCAGTGATTTGTGCTTCAGTTCATGCTTGGGTTCAAACCTGATGTTAAGGAACTTTTCAAAACTGATCCGGTTTCCATCCACATACCGTGATCCGATATAAATCAGGAACCTTCTGATCTCCTGCTGGAATACAATGATTAGGGCAATGACCCCCACCCCGATTACCTGCCCGATGATGGAACTCAACAGCTCCATCTTCAATGCTTTTACGGCCCACCAGAACACATAAATGGCCGCAATGCCCAGAAAGATGTTAAAGGCCACCGTCCCGCGGATCAACATATAAACCTGGTACAGCAGAACTGCAACCAGGATAATGTCAATAACATCCAGGAAGCGTATATGAATAAAAGCGGTTATCATTGTTCAAACAATGTTCAAATTTAATTATTTACCTGATTTAACCATTTCATTGAAGAGTTTAATAGTCTCCCTGGCTGCTTTTATATCGTGAACCCTCAGAATATTGGCTCCCTTCAGCAGGGCTGCCATGTGAACGGCGGTTGTACCGTTGAGAGATTCCCCGGGTTGGATGTCGAGTGTCCGGTAAATCATAGATTTTCTGGAAAGTCCTACCAGCAGAGGAAGCTCCAGCATTCTGAAAGTTTCCAGATTGTTGAGGATGGTAAAGTTGTGCTCAACGCTCTTCCCGAATCCGAATCCGGGATCAATAATGATGTCGCTGATACCTTCTTTTCGGAGCAGATTTACTTTTTGCCCGAAAAACCGGAGGATCTCATCCAGGACATTGTCGTAAACCGGGTTCTTTTGCATGGTTTCAGGGGTGCCCTGCATGTGCATGATGATATAGGGGACATTCAGCTTTGCAATGGTTTTTATCATGTGATGGTCCATTTCACCCGCCGAGATATCATTGATTATATCCACCCTGTATTCGGGGACCACTCTTTTTGCGATGCCTGAACGATAGGTGTCCACGGATATAACCAGGTCGGGAAAAGCATTCCGGAGCCGGCCCAGGGCCATGTTTAACCTGTTGTATTCCTCCTCCTCGCTTACGAGAACAGCACCGGGACGCGATGAGCAGCCACCGATATCAATAATATCCGCACCCTCTTCAATCATTCTTCCTGCCGCTTCAAGAATGGATTGCGGGTCATTGAACCGGCTTCCTTCATAAAACGAATCGTCTGTAACGTTGATAATGCCCATAATCTTCGGGGTGTGAAGATCCATCAGCCGACCGTTACAATTGATGCTCAGGTTTCTTGAAAAAATCAGGTTGTTTGAAGAGAAGTCGTTCATAAAAGAGACCCAAGTTGGTATGATATTTTGTATGTTTGGAAACAAAATTAAGATATAGTTCAAATAATCTGCAGGCTTTAATGAGTTTTATTGTTGTTGAGGGTCTTGACGGATCGGGAAAATCCACCCAGATGGGATTTCTGAGAGCTTATCTGGATGCTATGAAAAAACCTTACCGTTATCTCCATTTTCCGAGGTTGGAGGAAGGGGTCTATGGAAAGCTAATCGCTCGATTTCTGAGAGGGGAGATGGGAGCCATCAACCAGGTGGACCCTTACCTGGTGGCCCTGATTTTTGCGGGAGACAGGGCTGAGGCCTCTGATATTATAGGCGGCTGGATAAAAAATAAACACATCGTTATCCTGGACCGGTATGTTTACTCCAATATCGCATTTCAGTGTGCTAAGATTCCCGACCCGGGGGAGCGGAGCAGATTAAGGGACTGGATTTTGAATCTCGAATTCGAAGTCAACAAAATCCCGAAACCCGACCTGAACCTGTTCCTTGATGTTCCGATTGAGTTTGTGCATGCTCAGCTAAAGAGCCATCGGGAGGGCAGTGACCGGGATTACCTCAAAGGGTGCCGGGACATTCATGAGGATAGCCTCAGGTTCCAGGAAACAGTCAGGGAGGTATACCTGTCCCTCCCTTCCCGGGTGGACGATCTGAAGGTCATAAATTGCCAGAACCCTGGCGGGGAGATGAAACCGGCCGGACAGATTTTTGAGCTGATTAAAAAACAAATTACCGGTTTATTATGAATTTTTTGAGATTATTGAGCAGGTTTATTGTCGGGATTGTATTTATATTCAGCGGTTTTGTAAAGGCGGTAGATCCACTTGGATCGGCCTATAAGTTTACCGATTATTTTCACGCATTCGGACTGGATTTTCTGACAGTCCTGGCTTTACCCCTGGCAATCTTTCTTGCAGCAATTGAGCTGGTCCTTGGATTGACCCTCATCATGGGTTTCCAGAGAAAAGTCTCTTACTGGGTGTTGTTCCTGTTCATGTCGTTTTTCACCCTTCTTACGCTTGTCCTGGCCATTTTCAACCCGGTGGCCGACTGCGGGTGCTTCGGGGATGCCATTATTCTTACAAACTGGCAGACCTTTTTCAAGAATATCATTTTAATGCCGTTTGTCCTGCTCCTCTTTTTTAATCGGAACCGCCGTTATCACGGTTATGGAGATCCTTTTGAGTGGGGAGTCATATCGGCTCTTTTTGCGGCTGTGGTTTTGTTTTCGGTTAACAGTTACCGGCATCTTCCCCTGCTCGACTTCCGGCCTTACGATGTGGGAACGCACGTTGCAGAAGAGATGACGATTCCCGATGGGGCACCGGCAGACCAGTATAAAACAAAGCTATTCTACAGGGAGCGTTCCTCAGGGAAAATCAGAAGTTTTACCCTGGAAAATTATCCGAAAGATACGCTGAAATGGGAATTTGTCAACAGCGAATCGAAATTAATCAGGAAAGGATATGAACCCCCGATTCAGGATTTTGCCATTCAGGATCCTTATGGAGAAGAGATAACCGGGCAGATCCTGAATGACCCGGGATACGCTCTTCTGATGTTTTGCCAGGATATTGATAAATCAAATCCGACAGCATTGGAGAACAGCAATGAATGGGCAAACCTGCAGTTGATCACCGGCGACTATAAATTTTATGCGGTCACCTCTTCAAATCAGCAGCAAGTAACCATGGTGAAGGAGGAGTACGGGTTAATATATGACTTTTACAGCGCTGATGAGATTTTGTTAAAAACCGTTGTCCGATCAAATCCCGGATTTTTGCTCCTTAAGGATGGAATCATAATAGGCAAATGGAGCTGGAGAGATTTCCCTTCGGTTGCTGACATTGATCCATCCTGGCCCGAAATGGTCGAACAGGCCAGCAGCACGATCAACGAGGAGGCGTTTTTTACGGAAGAGTGGAATTATGAACCGACGGGTTTTGATGTGGTTCGGTTTGACCGGCCGGCAATGAAATATATTTTCGGGGAAGCCGGGAACCTCTGCAAAAATTTGATCATCACTGGTTTTCTGCTTCTTTTATTGCTGTTATACTCTGTGACAGGGTTATTCGTATTGCTCAAAAAGAAAAAAAGATAAACTTGGCAAGAAGGATTATCCAGCGGTTCTTATATGCCTTACTCGTCCTCTGGGGCGTCGTTACCGTTGTATTTCTCCTGTTCAATGTGCTTCCGGGTGATCCTGCCAGGATGCTTCTCGGACAGAGGGCTGACCTGAGGTCGGTGGAAATGATCAGGGAGGAGCTTGGATTGGATAAGCCGCTCCCATTGCAATACCTCAAATATCTGAACGATCTTTCTCCCCTTTCGGTTCACAGGATTAATGATCAGGAAGACTATTTCTTTCTCGACAGGGAGAAGTATGGCAACCCGGCGGTTTTATTAAATGGCGCAAGAGGATTGTGTCTTGTCCTGAAAGCTCCTTACCTGGGAACGAGTTTTCAGAATCGCAGGCAGGTTTCCGAAATGATATTGGACGTCTTTCCAAACACCCTTATCCTGGCAGTTACGGCGATCCTCATGGCCTCCTTACTGGGCATCATGGTGGGTATCCTCTGTGCGATCCGGAAAGATAGCTGGTTTGACAGGCTTTCCATATTCCTTTCCACTCTTGGTATGTCGCTTCCTTCCTTCTTTTCAGCGATTCTTACCGGCTGGTTTTTTGCATTCGTACTGGCTGATTTTACCGGGCTCAATCTCACCGGTAACATAACGGAGATTGATCCGCTCGGAAGAGGGATCCGGTTCCAGTTTAAGAATCTCATCCTTCCGGCGGTTACACTGGGTATCAGGCCCCTGTCGATATTTGTCCAGCTCACCAGAAACTCATTTCTGGATGTATTGAGTCAGGACTACATCCGCACAGCAAAGGCGAAAGGACTTTCATTCAGCAGGATTATCGGCAGGCATGCCCTGAGAAATGCATTGAATCCATTGATTACGGCGATGAGCGGCTGGTTCGCATCGCTTATGGCCGGGGTGGTATTTGTGGAATACATTTTTGGATGGAAAGGACTGGGGTACCTGATTGTCGATGCCCTGAATCAATATGATATGCCTGTGGTACTTGGCTCGGTTTTAATTATAGCCTCTGTTTTTATTGTTATCAACATGCTGGTGGACCTTGTGTATGCAATTCTGGATCCAAGGGTGCGAACGGCATAGAATGGTCATCGGATTCTTTGCCAATATTTGTTATTTTTAATCCTTATTAATCTCCAAACACTATTGAAATATGAGAAAGAAAATTGTTGCAGGAAACTGGAAAATGCATACGCTTCTAAAAGAGGGTATGGAACTGGCAGAAAAGGTTGAAAGGTTTTCAAAGGAGAAGGGCGATGATGTGATCGTGGTTATCGCACCTCCTTTTACACACCTGAGCAAAATCAGGGAAGTCACGGACCTTGTGAAACTGGCGGCGCAAAACTGTTCCAGCGAAGAGAGCGGGGCCTATACCGGGGAGGTTTCACCGGATATGCTTCTATCTGCCGGGGCTGAGTATGTCATCCTGGGACATTCTGAAAGGAGGGCTTATTATCATGAAGATAATCATCTTTTGAATAAAAAGATCAGGCTGGCACTGGATAAGGGACTTAAACCGATTTACTGCTGTGGGGAGGTCCTGGCAGAGCGCGAGGCCGGTAAGTTGTTTGAAGTGGTTAAGGATCAGCTGACGGTGGGGCTTCAGGGACTGAACACCGCGCAGTTTTCACAGGTTATTATTGCATACGAACCTGTATGGGCTATTGGTACAGGGATTACGGCAACGCCTGCACAGGCCCAGGAGATGCATGCTTTCATTCGCAACCTGATCGCGGATATGTATGACGACAGAATAGCCGGTGAAACAACGATTCTTTATGGCGGCAGCTGTAAACCTTCGAATGCACGGGAGCTTTTTGCCAATCCGGATGTTGACGGCGGACTCATCGGGGGCGCATCCCTGAAAGCTGAGGATTTTATCCAGATTGTGAATGCATTTTAATGACGCCATACCTTTATGTCCCATCTGGAGTTCAGCATATACAGCACACCCGGAGACCAGCATTCCCACGAAATCCTGGTGGCTTACCTTTATGATATCGGATTTGACCGGTTCCA
This sequence comes from Bacteroidales bacterium, assembly GCA_016936975.1. GTDB lineage: Bacteria > Bacteroidota > Bacteroidia > Bacteroidales > JAFGWU01. The sequence continues at coordinate 76,035 of JAFGWU010000004.1, forward strand.
GGATAGTGGAGGAGCCGTTCACGCTTATATTGCAAAGGACCAGTTCAGTTGGAAACAGTTTGAGAACACAATCAATACGTTGAAAATCCGCGGTATTGATGTGGTCTACAAATACCTCGAAATGGATGAAAAAAACTGGAATGAGGAGTGGGAAAAGAATTATGATCCGGTAGTAATTGATAACCAATTGCTGGTCAGGGCGCCTTTTCACCCACCCTATGACGATTTTCCCCATACGCTGATTATTGAACCGAAAATGTCTTTTGGAACCGGGCACCATCAGACAACCCGGTTGATCCTGAAGGTGATGATGGACCTCAACTTTAAGGATAAGAAGGTTCTGGATATGGGATGTGGAACCGGTATACTCGGAATATTTGCGTCGAAGCTGGGGGCAGGCTCCGTGGTTGGTGTGGATATTGATAACTGGGCTTATGAGAATGCACTTGAAAATATTTCCAGAAATGGGATAAAGAATATGGAGGTCATGCTCGGTGATATCTCAGTAGTGAAGGATGAAGAATTTGATATTGTTCTGGCGAACATCAACCGGCGTGTTATCCTGAGTGATATGCCGGATTATGGCACTCTTCTGACTGAAAAGGGGACCATTATCCTGAGCGGATTTCTCTCCGAAGACGTTCAGTCGATCCTGGACTCTGCTTATTCAAACAACCTGCTGCATACTGCCACACTTGAGGAGGAAAGCTGGCTGGTACTTTCATTTGTCAAATCACAAAATCTTCAACCCGGATGATGAATCTGATATCTCCCTATAAAATCATCAGGAGGGCCGGACTGCTGTGTCTCCCCATTCTCATTTCCATGAATACCGGGGCCCAGCAAATCAGGGCCTTTCAAATGGATACAGCTACCTTTGTTTTGGAGTTGAGAACATTCTCCGCTGACAGGCTTCAGGAGAATGAGGTCCCGGATTTTGAACGTTTTATCAGGTTATGGGACTCCCTGCCTTACGACAGAGAAATGGAAATCATTTCGCTTTCCAATCTCATGCTCGACAGGAACTGCAGTCTCAGGCCCCAGTTCATTCTGTTTCAGAAAGTAATGCTGGAATTCTGGAACGAGGGCAAAACCTCTCACGGATATAATGAATGGGTGGAAGGGTACCGCCATTTTCTTGCCAGTGACAGAGCGGTTCTGCAGGCCATCACGCATTTCCTGGAAACCACTTACCTATTATTTACTGAAAATGCACTGGTTAAGAACAATTCCCTGCTCTGGAAGGTTGCCGGGCCTCTATTTACAATCAGTCCTGCCGACGGGACCGTGCACTTCATTTTTAATGATGTTACGGTGACCTGTTATTTAGGGAGGGATTATATTCAGATACTCGATGCATCCGGATTTTTTGATCCGCTGACGCTTACCTGGACCGGAGAGAAGGGAACAGTGACCTGGGAACGCACGGGTATTCCACTGGAAGAGTTGCATGTGCAGCTGGGCCAATATCAGATCGACCTGAAGAAGTCGGGTTACCAGGCCGACTCGGTGATTATGGTTTACCCGGCCTATTTTGAAGGGGAGGTCCTGGGAAGAATGGAAGATAAAGTGACGCAGATAAAAGATATCAGGCAGGTCAAGTATCCGCAGTTTTTTTCTTACCAGAGCAGTTACAGGATCGACCAGATTGCACCGGGAGTAAATTTTCAGGGGGGACTGTATATCGAGGGATCAAATCTTGCCGGATTTAAAGCGGATGATAAACAGGCAATACTGGATTTTTACAGTGAAGATACCCTGAGGATGAAAATCAGATCGGATCTGTTATTACTCAACGAACGAAACATCACGTCGCAGAACTCCACGGTTACGATTTATATCGGAACCGATTCCATCTATCATCCCGACCTGGTTCTGAATTACGACATTGCCAGAGAGGAGGCACGGCTATCCAAATCCGATCGATTCACCTCCCAGGGCCCCTACCTGAATTCCTATCATAATCTTGATATGAATTTTGATGAATTATTCTGGAAACGCAATGAGGCTAAATTAAAGCTGCAGGCCCTTACAGGGTCCTCAATCGGCAGGGCAACATTTGAATCCAATACCTTCTTTAACTACGATTTTTACGCAAGCCTCCAGGGAATGGATTACGAGCATCCCCTTGTGGAGCTGTGGGCTTTCTCGGAATATGTTCAGGGTCGTAAGTTTTCGGTCACAGCTTTTGCTTCCTATATCGGATATGCTGTCTACCAGGTCAGACACCAGCTAATGAGCCTGTCAAAACTGGGTTTTGTTTACTTCGATGATGAGCAGGATATGGTGACCCTCAGGCAGAAGCTGTTTGATTACATCCAGTCGAGTATGGGACAGCGGGATTATGATGTGATCAGGTTTATTTCCAGAACGGAATCGAATATTGAGAACGCCGAACTGGATATCCATTCAAGGGATCTGACCATAAATGGGATTCCTGCGATATTCCTGAGTGATTCCCAGAATGTCCGGCTGATTCCGGAGGCGAACCGGATAATTATTAAAAGAGACCGGAACTTTCAATTTGATGGGATTATTGATGCAGGTCTTTTTCGTTTTTTTGGAAAGAATTTCTTTTTTCATTATGACGATTTTAAAATCAATTTGCAGAACATCGATTCCCTCCAGCTCAGCGTCCGTTCAAACAGATACAACCATTACGGGGAGGAGCAGTTCATCCGGATCGACAATAAGATTGAACTCATGACCGGGGAGCTTCTGATTGATGAACCGGATAATAAGTCGGGCTTGAAAAATTTTCCCAGGTACCCCACCTTTACCAGTAAGGAGAATTCATTCGTTTTCTTTGATGAGTCCTCAATACAGAATGGGGTCTACAAGCGGGATAACTTCTATTTTGAGCTTGATTCATTTATGATTGACAGTCTTGATAACTACCGGCGGGATGCGGTCAGGCTCAAGGGAACCTTTGTTTCGGCGAACATTCTGCCCCCCATTGATATGCAGATGACCCTGCGTGACGATAATTCACTGGGATTTTATATGGTCACCCCTGAGGAAGGCATTTCCATTTATGGTGACCGGGGAAGATTTTACAACGACATAGAAATGAGCAGCAAGGGCCTGCATGGTTACGGGTCTCTTGATTACCTGACCTCCACAACATGGTCTGATGATTTTATTATGCACCCCGATTCCATATTCACCAGGAGCAGGGAGTTCCTGGTCAGGGAGCAGAGTTCCGGAACAGAATTCCCGCATGCCCGTAATACGGTGGCCGATATGACATGGTATCCTGAGGCTGATGAGATGAAGATCCGGCGGGTGAAGGAGAGCTTTCATATTTTCAATGACAGCATTGTGCTGGCGGGGGATCTCTCCCTGAAACCCGACGGATTGAGGGGATCGGGAGCGATGGCGCTGCCGGAGGCACGACTGGAATCGGATCTTTTCAGCTATAATTATCAGGCGATATTTGCCGATTCAGCCGGTATTCAGTTGAAGGCGCAGGAGGATCGTGAGTTCTCCGTTCAAACGAACGACGTAAGATTGCATATCGATTTTGAGGAACGGAAAGGGGACATTCGTGCCAACAGGGATTATACCCTTGTGGAGTTTCCCAGGAACATGTATGAAACGAGGTTGGATCATTTAGCCTGGCTTATGGACAGGGATGAGGTAACATTGAGGCAGACAGGGTTCCTCCCCGGATTTGTCGTGGATATTGGAATAGACTCTTTAAAGCGGCATGCTCCGACATACACCTCGGTCCATCCCGGGCAGGATTCGCTTAATTTTGTGGCCCCGGTAGCTACTTATAATTACAGTGACAAATTCCTTTCTGCAGACAGTGTCCCTTTTATTAAAGTTGCCGACGCATATCTTTTTCCGGATGGAGGGAATGTGCGTATCGGACAGATGGCCAGCATGGAGCGTCTCAAGAACTCAAAATTACTGGCCAACGACATCAGTAAAAGGTATTTTTTATATGGTGCAAATCTGATGATTAACAGCAGCAAGGATTATACGGGTTCAGGGATATATAATTATGCAGATGAATTTGAAAATGTCTATCCGATAAAATTCACACGGATCTCGGTGGATACGACACTTCAGACCATTGCCTCAGGCACCGTTGCTCCGGCCGATTCATTCAGGCTCAGTCCTTTCTTTGATTTCCAGGGTTCGGTAAACCTGCTTGCCAGGGAGCCCTTTATGGTATTTGACGGCGGTGTGAGGGTGGTTCACGATTGCAGCATATCCAGAAACTGGCTGCGATTTACAAGCCCCATCGATCCCTATCACGTCAGAATCCCGGTAGAGGAACAGATGAAAAATGTGGAGCTGAACAAGATATTTGCCGGTTCTATGATAACCAGGGATTCCACACACATATACCCGGCCTTTCTGTCGGGCAGGAAAGATTATTTTGACAGTGAAATTACCTCTGCCCATGGATGGCTGATATATAACCGGGATAAAGAAAGTTACGAAATCGCATCGGAAGAAAAGTTGGCCGATACGACCCGATCCGGCAATCTGCTCCGGTTTAATCCGGCCGGCTGCCGGCTTTACGGTGAAGGGCAGATCGATCTGCGTCTCGATTACGGGCAGGTGAAGATGACGACTACCGGCAATGCGGTTCATAGAATCCCGGAAGACCGGTTTGAAACAAACCTTATACTCGGATTGGATTTCTTCTTCTCGGAGGAGGCCCTGAACATCATGGGACAGGAAATTGACAGCCTTCCCAATCTGGAACCTTCGGACCTGAGCAGTCATACCTATGTATTGGGAATGAGGGATATGCTGGGTATGGAACTGGCAGGGAAACTTGAGAGGGAGCTGGGCTTGTACGGCTTGTACTCCAAAATACCCCCCGAACTGGAGCATACCATTTTTTTCAATGAAATAGCCCTCGAATGGAACCAGGATTCGAGGTCATTCCGCTATAACGGTAAGGTAGGTATCGGAAATATCGGTAATATCCAGGTTAATAAAAAGGTTGATGCATATATCGAATTTGTTGAAAAAGGATCGGGGGATATTTTTGACATTTACCTTAAGGCCAATGACAATACATGGTATTATATTGCATATTCTCCCGGGGGATTGCAGGTGCTCTCCTCCAACAGGGCGTTTAACCAGACAGTCTTTGATCTGAAGGCCAATGACAGAAAGCTTAAGGTTAAACTCGGACAACCGAAATATGTGTATTCTCTTGCGGCAGACCGGCGTCTTGAACTTTTTATTCTGCGATTCATGGATAATGAAGAACGGAAAGAGGAAGGGCCACAGGAGGTTTACTAAAAGGATGAACGCTGACCCAGTTCAATGATTTCAAGGTCTTTTATCCTGCAGTCATCGATTTCGAATCGAACCGCTGTCCTTATTTTATGAAGCCCAACCCTGCCTGCCGCTCCGGGATTGATATGGAGCAGTCCCAGTTTCCGGTCGGGTACCACCTTTAATATATGTGAATGACCGCTGATAAACAGATCCGGCGGATCTGATAGGATCGGGGATCTCACGGGATCGGCATACCTGCCCGGGTAACCGCCGATATGGGTCATCCATATATCAAGGCCCGCCCTGGTGAGACGCTGATGGAGGGGAAAGTATCTTCGGATGGAGGGGCCATCAATATTTCCAAAAACTGCGATAACCGGTTTTACAGACTGCAGGCGTTCAGTTACCGACAGATCACCGATGTCTCCTGCGTGCCATATCTCATCGGTGGAACTGAAAAAGTCCAGCAGCCTGTCATCCAGGTATCCATGGGTGTCTGAAAGCAGGCCGATCCGGAACATTTTGGTGCATTATTACCATCTGAAATTACTATTTTTGGATGATTAATGAATCAAATGCATCTTTTTTATACACCGTTTATCGAAGAGCCCTTTCATGACCTGGACGAAAGCGAGTCGAGGCATGCTGTAAAGGTTATAAGATTGAGGAAAGGAGACGGGGTCATTCTTGTTGACGGGAAGGGTACCTGGTGTGAGGCTTGCATCGTCGATGACAATCCGGGGAAGTGCCGGCTGAAGATTCTTTCAAAAACGGAAAACCATGCCCCTCTTCCGTATCACCTCCATATAGGGATTCCTCTCCTAAAAAATATGGAGCGTTTCGAATGGTTCCTGGAAAAGGCCACGGAGATAGGCATCTCAGAGATTACGCCGATTCTCTGTACACATTCCGAACGGTTTAAACTGAAAACCGACCGTATGGAGCGAATTATTATATCGGCGATGAAACAATCTCAAAGAGCCTTCAAACCCATCTTACATCCATTAACCCCCTTTACGAATTGGATCCGGAGTCCTTATCATGGCACAAAAGCCATTGGATTCATCGATGAATTCTATCAGACCTGTTTATGGGACGTGCCGTTAAAAAACGGTTTGCTGATGGCCATCGGTCCCGAGGGGGATTTTACATCTGAAGAAGTCACTCAGGCGGTGAAGCAGAATTTTTTACCTGTTTCCCTGGGCAGGTCGAGACTCAGGAGCGAGACGGCCGGTCTGTTGACCTGCTCTGTTGCCCGAATCAGGTTCATGAAACAATAAAGCCGCTTTGAGCGGCTTTATTCAGAGGGTTGCTTTCATGATTACCTTTTTTACCATGTCAATCCCGGGATCGTAAACCAGGTGGCCAAAAAAAGTATTCAGAAAGTCATCATTCAGTAATTCATCAATTCTGACCGAATAATTTTCAGAATTTGGCTTTGTTTCATAATCATTTATTCGGTACAGGAGCGTAGAGTGTTTTACCATAGGCAGTAATCAATTAGGTTTCAAATTATGAACGCCTCAATTATCAAATTATTGCCACCTTCACTCAATTTATTTCAACTCCGTGATTTACTGAAGGGTTAAGGAAATCTCCTTTTCCTTAATCATTTTCCTGAGATTGATCAGCGCGTACCGCATTCTGCCCAGCGCCGTATTGATGCTTACCTCCGTCTGATCGGCAATTTCCTTGAAACTCAGTTCTCCGTAATGTCTGAGCAAAACAACCTCACGCTGGTCTTCCGGAAGCGCATTTATAAGCTCCCTGAGCTCACTTCTGATCTGATTCTCTACTATACGTTCCTCGATATTCTGATCTGCCAGTTTCCTGCTGTTGAAAAGATCAATATTGTTTTCATCATTTGATATGGAATTCATCTGCTTCTCCTTCCGGAAGTGATCAATGATGAGATTATGGGCGATTCGGATGACCCAGGAGAGGAATCTCCCATCATCCCTGTATTTGCCACTGCGCAGGGACTGGATCACTTTAATAAAGGTCTCCTGGAATAAATCCTCGGCAAGTTGTTGATTCTTAATAGTAAGAAGGATGTAAGTATAAACCTTGTTGCGATGCCGGTTAATTAAAACCTCGATGGCCGACGGATCTCCTTTTATGAATGCTTGAACCAAATCCTGGTCTTCAACTTTTTTTGCTTTCAAAACGTGCTCTATTTTGGTTAAGCGTAGAGATTTGTCTATAGGCAGAAGTTTTTAAGGTTACAGGTGCAATTAAGTGAAAAATTTTGTTAATACAAAATGTATTACTTTTAAGACATCATTTTAATTTCATAAATAAGCCGCAAAATTTATGCCATTGATGAATGAAAATGAAATAATTATCAAAGGAGCCAGGGTGCACAATTTAAAGAATATTGATGTCCGGATACCACGCGACCGGCTGGTGGTTATTACCGGACTGTCGGGCTCCGGTAAATCATCCCTGGCATTCGATACACTTTATGCGGAGGGACAACGCCGTTATGTTGAGAGCCTTTCAGCCTATGCACGACAGTTCCTTGGCAGAATTGACAAACCCGATGTGGATTCCATTCATGGCATTCCTCCGGCGGTGGCACTGGAACAAAGGGTAAATACCCGAAATCCCAGATCAACGGTCGGAACATCCACCGAGATTTATGATTATCTCAAATTACTCTATGCACGCATCGGGAAAACCTATTCACCTGTTTCCGGTAAGCTGGTCAGGAAACACAGTGTTGCGGATGTGGTGGATTATATTTTATCATCCAGGGAGGGGACCAGGCTTGTTATATTGGCCAGGATTTCGCTCCTGAAGGAAAAAGAACCCGGATATCAGCTTGACCTTTTTATACAGCAGGGAATGACCCGGGCGGTTCTGGATGACCGGATCTGGCTGCTTGAGGAGCTGAAGACGAGCAAAGCACTGTCTGAAAAAAGAGTGGTCAGTCTTGTGGTGGACAGGATCGTGGTTCAGAATGACAGCGACTCGGTGAGCCGGTTCGGGGATTCGGTTCAGACCGCTTTTCAGATTGGTCATGGCCACTGCATGGTATGGAATCCGGATACCGGTCATATGGAAGAGTTCTCCACCCGGTTTGAGGCTGACGGTATGACCTTTGAAGAACCGAACGAGCATCTTTTCAGCTTTAATAATCCCGTTGGAGCCTGTCCTGTTTGCGAAGGATACGGTAAGATCATGGGAATTGATGAGGACCTGGTAATACCCGACAAAACATTGAGCGTATACGAGGATGCCATAATATGCTGGAAAGGAGAGAAGATGAAAAAATGGAAAGAACGTCTTATCCTGCATGCTGATCAGTTCAATTTCCCCATCCATACCCCATACTACCGGTTGAGTGATGAACAACGGCAGTTGCTCTGGACAGGAAATCGGCATTTCCATGGGCTGAACAGGTTTTTTGAATACCTGGAGGAGAAGAAATATAAGATTCAGTACAGGGTAATGCTATCGAGGTACCGGGGGAAAACCACCTGTCCCCAGTGCAATGGGACCCGGCTTCGAAAGGAGTCAGGATATGTTAAGATTGCGGGAAAGACAATCAGTGACCTGGTTTTGATGCCCGTGGATGAACTGAATAATTTCATGTCGGGTTTAAAGCTCCCAAAAAGCGATCAGAAAATTGCAGAGCGGTTGTTGAAGGAGATTCACGGAAGGTTAAGGTATCTCACCGAGGTCGGATTGGGGTATCTGACACTGAATCGCTTATCAGCCACCCTTTCGGGAGGGGAGAGTCAAAGAATAAACCTGGCAACCTCTCTTGGCAGTTCCCTGGTCGGTTCGCTGTATATTCTTGATGAGCCCAGTGTCGGACTGCATTCAAGGGATACATACCGCCTGATCAGCGTACTCCGGGAGCTGAGGGAAATCGGGAACAGTGTAATAGTGGTGGAGCATGATGAAGATATTATCCGTGCGGCGGATGTGGTGATCGATATCGGACCCGGTGCCGGCCGGTTAGGGGGAGAAATTGTCTTTATGGGAAATCACGAAGCGTTACAGAAAGAAAAAAAAAGTCAGACTGCCAGGTTCCTGAATGGGACCGATACGATTGATATCCCCTCTGAAAGGAGAAAGTGGAGCAATTACATTGAAATAACAGGGGCGCGGGAGAACAACTTAAAAAAACTAAACGTTCGGTTTCCGCTGAATACCCTGACGGTCGTTACAGGGGTCAGCGGTTCCGGCAAATCGAGCCTTGTGAGCCGGATATTGTATCCGGCATTACAAAGGCATCTGACGGGTTCAGGGGAAAAGCCCGGGAAATTTGATCTTCTGCGCGGAGATTTGCATCTTCTGGACCGTGTGGAGTTCGTTGATCAGAATCCTATCGGCAAATCTTCCCGCTCCAATCCCGTGACCTATCTGAAAGCCTATGATGAGATCAGAAAATTGTATGCCGATCAACCGGCATCAAAGATCAATGGATTCACCGCGTCGCACTTTTCATTTAATGTTGAGGGTGGACGATGTGAGGAGTGCCAGGGAGAGGGAGAGATCACCGTAGAAATGCAGTTTATGGCCGACATTCATCTGACCTGTGAAAGCTGTCATGGAAAACGGTTTAAAGATGAAATTCTGCAGGTGCTTTATAGGGGGCGTAGTATCTATGACATGCTGGAGATGACCATTAACGAGGCCATTGAGTTTTTCAGCACGGAACATGGCTCTACGGAACAAAGAATTGTGAAAAAGTTGATGCCTCTTCGGCAGGTAGGTCTTGGTTATGTAAAATTGGGGCAGTCGTCCAGCACCTTAAGCGGTGGAGAGAGCCAGCGGGTAAAGCTGGCTTTTTTCCTCAGCAAGGAGAGTGGTGAAGAGCACGTATTATTTATTTTTGATGAACCAACCACGGGTTTGCACTTCCATGATATATCCCTGCTGTTGAATGCATTTGATTCCCTTATAAGGAAGGGCCATTCCATCATTGTGATCGAGCATAACATGGAGGTGATCAAGAGCGCAGACTGGATTATTGATCTGGGACCCGAAGGGGGGGCTGAAGGAGGGTACCTGATGAATATAGGAACTCCTGAAACGGTAAAAAATGCAGAATCTCCCACCGGGATATTCCTCAGGAAAAAAATAGGATAAAAAAAGGCTGCCTTACTGCAGCCTTTGGTTATTTATGATTTAACCTTCCTTAAATCCAAACATGATGGCGACGCATCCCTCCCTGGGTTCTTCAACCTGACCATCCGGAACCGGAACTTTGACTACGATTTTTAATTGCTGGCTGGATTCGAGCTTAAAATCCCATTTCCACTCAGAATCGTGTAATTTATTATCATATAGAACTTTCCCATTGCTGTCGACAACCTTGAATTCGATGTATGCAAGGTTGTTTGCACCGCAGACCCCAACCCTGTAGTCCGTGTCGGAATAGAATGTCTTATAGAGCTCTGCCTCTTCTCCCTCAATCAGGAGCGCCGCATGGTAATTCCCGTCGTGTTGATAGGGTGCCAGTCCTGACTTGCAGGATTTCTTGGCGAATTGTTTACACTGCGCATTCAGATTGACAGGTATGGAAATAACAAGTGCCAGTATTGAAATAAAGAGAATACCTTTTTTCATCATGATCTGTAGTGTTAGGATATATAGCTGCTTCGGATTTCTTTTACTTTTGAACTCAATTCATTGAAAACATCCCTTGTGATGTTTATCGTTGATTCTGATTTCAGGAGGGTGATGTTGGATTCCGGATCTTCAACCGGGGTGACTTCGGATTGCGTGATGGTAATCTTTTCAAAGATCTTCTTCAGTTCCATCACATCGGCAAGCACTGCCCGGGCATCGGCATCATCAGGTGTTTCATTCAGCAGATTGATCATAATATCCAGGGATAACTTCTGGTCGGCGATGCGCTCAACCAGCTTGTTGTCCTGCAAAGGACTGTTCCCAACCAGGTTGGTGGCAATGTACAGACCTTCCATCCAACCCCCGACCAGTACAATGGTAGCGGTGGCTTCCAACCCGTTTTCCTTCAGGAAGGAGCTTGAGTTCAGAAGGGTTTCCGAGATAATGTCGATAATAATATCCCTGTTGTTGATATTGGCTTCCAGCCTTTCAATCGTCTCTTCATCAATGGCATCAAGGATGTTCAATCCATCAGCCATTTTCTTTGCCACCTCGATATAGACCAGGGTTGCCTGGGTCTGATCAAAAAGACTAGCAAAACTCAGGTCTGTGGTATAGATGCCCAGGTTTAATGCCATGCTTTTGTTGGTGATGTACTTCGAGGAGTTATCAACCGGATTCAGGAGGGATTCCTGATAGGTGGCACCGGCATTTTTTATGAGCATTGCTGTTTCAAGGGGGGATGGCAGGGAATAAAAGATCCTTTTGGCAGTATTTAACTTTTCCTGTGTTTCCTGGCCAACCTGAGATTCAAATACGTCGAATTCTCCGTTTCCTCCTTTATCTGCCTTCGATCCCGACCTGTTACAGCCTGCCATTAAGAGGCCCAGAAAGGCGAAAAGCAGAAGCGTGATTTTTCCGGATTGCATTAATTTATAGTTCATAGGGTTGTAGTTTTTTCTATAAGAGATGTTCTTAATGAAGTAAAATTAATATTTTTTTTTTAATTACAAAAAGTAAGGCAAAGCCTTAAAGTTCCTTTATTTATGCGGATTTCATGCGTTTCCAACCCGAATCGGCAGGCCATTCGGTTTTTGTTTACGGATAAACTGCCCCCGGGGTTATGATAAACCTTCACTTAATCCCTCCGAATCATGGTAATCCATCCTCCCGCCAGAATAACGGTCCTTAAGGACTGCAGACTCAGAAAATAAAAGAACGATCCGTGAGCAACGGGATATCCTCTTCCGGCAATTCATCACTCCAGCCAATCATGTATTCCGTAAATTCTCCTATATGCAGATCCTCAATTTTCTTTGCGTAGGGATCCTGCATGATATCGTCCGGATAACGATCGGCAGCCAGCCTTATTTTCTTCCTGTGTTGCCTGAATGGTGTTTCGTACAGGTCCACCGCACCGAACAGGGAAAGAAAGTTGTGGGCAATCTCCGAGGGATATTTGTAGCTGACAATGCAGAACTCCACATCATTATTATGCAGGGTGTTAATTGCCAAAGAAATATCGTTTCTGAAATAATTATTCAGAAGAAACATGATGGCTACGCTTTCGACATTGTATTCATCCCTGAGGAATGCAATAAGACGTTCCTTGTTTCCTGGACGTTTCTGTTGCGGAATTCCATCCTTTTCCTTGAGGTACAATGATTCTCCGATCATCCTGGATATATTGTCGCCCCATCTGTTCAATGCCAGCAAACCTTCCTCAAAATTCCGGCCGGCCACTATTTCACGAATGGTCTGTCCGGGCAGATTCTTTTGGATTGTTGAGTATTCATCTCCGATGTAATAATCGGTTTTAATATTCAGTTCCACATTGTTTTTATTTGCCTGTTTTTCCAGCCAGATTGCGGCGGCGTTAATGGAGTCAATCGTGGTAAGGATGTCAAACTCGGACCACGGACAGGTAGTACGGGTGTCAATAAAGACAAAGTAAAGCAGGACGTCATCCTTAAGATCCTTGCAGACATTGTTATATCTTCCTTTTGAATAATCGGTTGAAGGGGCTTTGGCTGAAGCCGATAACAGAGAAATTAACAGAATCAATAGCGGCTTTGACAGACTTTTCATACCTGGCTGTTTCCTGTTTCTGTCAAAAATAGGAAAAAGATGGTCCGATCATTAGATAAGATTTGCACAGTATGGATTATTTATCAAGACTTTTTTCGTAATAGGTACAAAAGGCACGCAATCCGCATTCTGAACATTTTGGATTCCTGGCAGTGCAGATATACCTTCCGTGGAGGATCAACCAGTGATGCGCGAGGGATAACTTCTCCTCAGGGATGTATTTTAACAACTGAAGCTCTGCATCATAGGGATTCTTTGCACGGGTGGTGAGTCCAATCCTTTCTGAAACCCTGAAAACATGAGTATCCACAGCCATGGCGGGTTTATGAAATGCTACCGACAGAATGACGTTGGCAGTCTTTCTGCCCACACCGGGCAATTTCTGCAGGTCCTCCAGGTTATCCGGAACCGCTCCATCAAATTTATCAATAAGGGTTCTGGACATGGCAATCAGGTGTTTTGCCTTATTGTTGGGATAGGAACAGCTTTTAATCATTTCAAATAATTCCCCGGAATTTGCTTCAGCCATTGAAGCAGCGTCGGGATACCTTGACAGAAGAACCGGGGTAATCATATTAACCCTCCTGTCGGTGCATTGTGCTGACAATATCACCGCAACCAGCAGACTGAATGGATTTTCGTACGTCAATTCCGTTTCGGCAACCGGCATATGGGTGGTAAAATAATCTATGACTTTTCTGAAACGCTCCTTCTTAATCATACGGACTCTGTTTTGGTCGCTTTCATTGCATGCGGTGTTCTTTGGAAAGGATTGCCGTGAGAACTACAGATTTTAATAAATGGTCAAAATTAGCTTTTGATTTGTAATTATTTTGCTTTTTATTTTTAAATTATTTAGGTTTGCACTCTGATATGGCATATTATGAGTTATTCGAGCTTCACAGTTTATTTTTATTTTTCCCTTCGATAAAATAATGTCGGGCTTGAAATTAATGGATACCCGGCTAAAAGTCGGGTTTTTTTGTTTAAAATAGTCCGGTCATCCGGGAATATTTAGCAGGAATGAAAAAAATAGCGATACAGGGCGGTTATGGAGCATTTCATGAAATTGCCGCCCATCAGTATTTTAAAGATGAGGAGATCGAAATTCTTCCCAGGAATACCTTCAGGGATATGGTTTCCACACTTAAGAGCCAGAAGTCTGATTTCGGGATCATGGCCATTGAGAATTCCCTTGCGGGAAGTATTCTTCCGAATTACAGCCTGATTATCGACACCGGAATGCATATCGTCGGGGAGATTTATCTGAGGATTAAGCAGAACCTTGTGGCCTTAAAGGGTGTTAAATTAGAAGATATAAAGGAGGTGTATTCCCATCCGATGGCAATCCTGCAGTGTCAGCAGTTTTTTGACGAGCATCCGCAGATTCGTTTAATTGAGAGCATTGATACGGCTATCAGCGCCATGGAGATTTCAGAAAAAAAGCTGAAAGATGCAGGAGCTATTTCAAGTCAGCTGGCCGCCACAAAATATGGTCTTGATATCGTGGCTGAGAGCATCGAAACCAATAAAATAAACTATACCCGGTTTTTGATACTGTCGGAGAATGGATGTAAAATCCCGGTCGAAAAAATCAGTAAGGCCTCCATCCATTTTTCACTGGCGCATAAAATCGGTTCACTCTCCAAGATACTTTCAATCCTCTCCTATTACGAGATCAACCTGGCTAAGATTCAGTCCATGCCGATTATCGGGAGGGATTGGGAGTATAAGTTTTATGTCGATGTAGAGATTAATGATTACGATATGTATATAAAATCTCTTGAGGCCATTCGCCCGTTTACTGCAGACCTCGGTATTCTGGGTGAATACAGTAAAGGAGTATCGGTTTTTGAATAATGATGAATCTATGTTAACAAATGTCGAATTGGAAACATTTTCCATAAATGGGGTTGTCCTGCAGAAACCCATAATTATTGCTGGCCCCTGCAGTGCAGAAACGGAGGAGCAGGTCATGGAAACGGCTCGGCCCCTCGCCGATATGGGAATCAAGGTTTTTCGCGCCGGCATCTGGAAGCCGCGGACCAGGCCCAGTGCGTTCGAGGGTGTGGGCTCCAGGGGATTAAAGTGGCTCCAGAGGGTGAAGAGGGAGACCGGTATGCTTGTGGCCACCGAAGTGGCCAATGTGAAACACGTATATGAAGTGCTGAAGTATGGGATAGATATCATATGGATTGGGGCGCGGACGACTGCAAATCCCTTCGCTGTGCAGGATATCGCAGACAGCCTCAAGGGTGTTAATGTTCCGGTCATGGTCAAAAATCCCATTAACCCTGATGTCAATCTATGGATAGGCGCCATTGAACGCATCAATAATGCAGGGATCAGGCAGATAGCAGCCATTCACCGGGGATTCTCAAGTTATGATAAGACCCTGTTCCGGAATGTGCCACAGTGGCAGGTCCCTATTGAACTGAGGAGATTGATTCCTGAAATACCGATTATAACCGACCCGAGTCATATATGCGGCAACCGTGAACTGCTCTTTGAAATATCCCAGAAGGCCATGGACCTCAATTTCGACGGCCTGATGATTGAAACCCATTATAATCCTGAAAAGGCCCTCAGTGATGCCAATCAGCAGGTTACTCCCGACGGACTGAAGCAGATGATCAACCGTTTGATCTTCCGGAAACCGGATGTGAACCAGGAGTTGATGCTGACACTCGCTGAACTGAGGGACCAGATTGACAAGATTGATGATCACCTCATTAACCTTCTGGAAGAGAGGATGGTCGTTTCCGAAAGAATCGGTGAGCACAAGAAAAAAAATAACATTACCATTCTGCAGACCAAGCGGTGGGATGATATGCTCAGAAACCGCCTGCGTTTTGGAACCAGCAAAGGGCTGAGCGAGGAATTTATCATCAAACTCTTCAGGGCAATCCACCAGGAATCCATCAATCACCAGACTAAAGTAATGAACGAATAGTATTCACGGTATGAAGGAGATTATACTTCGGACAGCCTTGGGAAACTCTTCCATACTGGTAGGAGAAGGATTAACCACCCTTCTGGATTCCTTACCGGCCGATCCTATCCTGATGGTTGATGAGCATGTTCTGCAGCTGCATGCTGAAAAGTTTCAGGCATTTCGATCGATCCCGGTTCCGCGCGGTGAAAAACACAAGACCCTGCAAACGGCAGAAAATCTTTACAGGGCCCTGGTCGGGATGAACGCCGACCGCTCGTCTGTGATCGTGGGAGTGGGTGGCGGTCTTACAACAGACCTTGCTGGATTTGTGGCATCCACCTACATGCGGGGCATCCGTTTCGGGTTTATCCCAACCACCCTGCTTGCACAGGTTGATGCCGGTATTGGCGGAAAAAACGGGGTCAATCTCGACGGGTATAAAAATATGGTCGGGACCATTAACCAGCCGGAATTCGTCTGGTGTGACCATTCACTGCTGAGAAGCCTTGATATGAAAGAGTACCGGTCGGGAATTGCCGAGATCATCAAGTACGGCGTAATCCGGGACCCGGATTTGCTAGGTTTGGTGGATAAAAATATGGAAGCATTGTTGAACCAGGAACCCTCGAATCTCGAGAGGGTTATTTCAGAATGTGTTCAGATTAAGGCTTCTATCGTGATGAAAGATGAAAAGGAATCCGGAGAAAGGAGGCTGCTGAACTTCGGACACACGATTGGTCATGCCGTCGAACGGCATGCTCAGCTTCTGCACGGAGAGTCAATCTCTATTGGGATGATGGTGGCCGCGGAATTTTCTCACAGAAAAGGGATGATCTCAGGAAAGGAGAAACGGCAATTAAAGCAGATCCTCGAAAAAGCAGGACTGCCCACACTCTTTGATCTGGATGCCGGTACCATTTACGATACGGTAACGAAAGACAAGAAGAAGGATGGGACTGCTTTGCATTTCGTCTTTCTCACAGGTCTCGGTGAAGCGGTTACCGGAGGGCTCCCTCTGGATGAACTTAAATCGATGTTATATGATTTGCGTGAGCATTCGCAGTAGCGGGCAACTTTCGCTTATTGAAGGGAAGGATATCAAACTTGTTGAGCTGAGGCTGGACCTGATTGAAGAGCCTCCCGGCCGGTTGTTCCCGCAAATAGATGTAAATTTGCAGACTATTGCCACCTGCAGGCCCGGTAATTCAAAGGAACATGAACGTTTCGGTCTGTTGCAAGAAGCCATTACACTGGGAGCCGATTTTATTGATCTGGAGATTGAAACACCCCCCGGGGTGATCAGCCGGTTAAAAAAACATGCCCGGGAAAATAATTGCCAGCTGATACTTTCCTGGCACGATTTTAAAAAGACCCCCGGAAAGGCTGACCTGCAGTCCATAATAGGGGATTGTTACGCGAAGGGTGCGGATATTGCCAAGATTGCCTGCATGGTCCATAAAAAGGATGATATCCTCAATCTCATGTCGCTTTATGAATTGCCGGGCCGAAAGGTGGTACTGGGGATGGGCAAGATGGGTGCCATAACAAGGATTGTTGCCCCTTTTCTTGGATCAGAGTTTACCTATGCATCCACATCGGGTGAGGAAGAGACCGCACCCGGACAATTAACGGTGGATGAACTGTTAACCATATTCAATATATTGAAACAATCATGAACAGCTTTGGCCGGTTATTTAGAATCAGCATCTTCGGGGAGTCTCATGGGGCTTCTGTGGGAGTTTTGATTGACGGGGCTCCAGCCGGAATACCCCTCAGCATCGATGATTTCAGGGATGATCTGGTGCGCAGGGGAGCAGGGACTAAAGGAACCACACCCCGGCGTGAATCGGATATCCCGAAAATAATGAGCGGGGTATTCCATGATACCACCACCGGGGCTCCTTTGCTTATTCTTTTTGAAAACCAGGATGTTCACTCAGGGGATTATGCCGGATTCAAGGATACTCCCAGGCCGGGGCATGCCGATTTTACAGCTTTCCGGAAATTTGGCGGTTATGAGGATTACAGGGGAGGCGGGCATTTTTCGGGGAGGCTGACCCTTGGACTGGTTGCTGCCGGTATGCTGGCAAAAAAAATGATTGCTCCCGTGAATGTCAAAGGTAGCCTGATAGAGGCGGGAGGAGAGTCCGATATTGATAAAGCGGTCGATACCGCTCTGAAAGAGAAGGATTCTATTGGAGGAATTGTGGAGTGCCGGATCACACAGGTCCCTTCATCCCTGGGGGAACCGTTTTTTGATTCCTTTGAATCGGTTTTGAGTCACCTGGTTTTTGCCATACCTGCAATCAAGGGAATCGAGTTTGGCTCGGGATTCCGGGCGGCGGTTATGAAAGGGAGCGAACATAATGATGTGATTATATCACCCGACGGAGCTACTGCTACCAACCATGCTGGCGGAATTAACGGTGGCATTACCAACGGGAATGAGATAATTTTCAGGGTGGCTGTAAAACCGGCGTCCAGCATAGGAAAGGCACAGAAGACCCTGAATATTAAAACAGAAAGAATGGAAGACCTTACTGTTA
Source organism: Bacteroidales bacterium (assembly GCA_016936975.1). Classification (GTDB taxonomy): domain Bacteria; phylum Bacteroidota; class Bacteroidia; order Bacteroidales; genus JAFGWU01. The sequence goes on from JAFGWU010000004.1 coordinate 94,440, forward strand.
AGGGGAGGCACGATGCCTGTATTGCCATCAGGGTTCCGGTGGTTGTTGAGGCCGCTGTTAGTATCGTTCTGGCTGATTTCATGCTTCAGGCACAGAAAGTCAGCCGCATTATTAATCCTAAAAACAGAATATACTGAATATGAGAGTTGTTATTGCAGGAGCAGGAAATATGGGCTCATGGTTGGTTGAATCGCTCTGCCTGGATCATGAGGTTGGGGTCTATGATATCGAGAGAAACAGGCTGAAGTATTTTTTTAATGCCCGCAAGTTCATCTACCTTGAGGAGATTCATGATTTCCGGCCCGATATATTAATCAATGCGGTCAGTCTCGAGCATACCATTGAACTGTTCAGGCAGGTTATGCCCTATCTCCCCGGGAACTGCATTCTTGCGGACATAACTTCCGTAAAAAGTGGATTGGCAAAGTTCTATAAGGAAATAGACCGCCGGTACGTTTCAACACACCCCATGTTTGGGCCAACCTTTGCTAATGTGAAAAACCTGAGCAATGAGAATGCCATTATCATTAAAGAGTCCGATGAAGAGGGGAAGCAGTTCTTCCGTGACTTTTACAATTCGATGAAGCTGAAAATCCATGAGTATACTTTTGAGGAGCATGATCGGACCATCGCCTACTCGCTTTCCATACCCTTCTCATCAACCATGGTTTTTGCAGCCTGCATGAAACAGCAGGATGCTCCCGGAACCACCTTTAAAAAGCACCATGACATTGCGAAAGGATTGCTTTCAGAGGATAACTACCTGCTTACGGAAATTTTGCTGAGTCCTTTCAGCCTTCAGCAGGTTGAGCGGATCAAGGACCGGTTATCCGATTTGATAGAGATGATCAGGAATGGAGATAAAGAACAGCTCCACAAATTTTTTGACGCACTCAGGGATAACATGGGAATGAACCATCATGACCAGGAGGAATCCTGATCGTAAATATTCAGCTTCAGCACCTGCCTGGTATCGGCCGATATTCTGAACCGATTGTCGATCCGCAATCCCATTATCCAGACTATCTGTTTTCCGGAGGCAAGGATCCATATCTGTTTCTTCTGTGGCATCGGGATTTTCAGGTCGATAAAAAAGTCACTGACCTTTTTCAGCTGGTCCATGCCCAGCGGAATGAAATAATCACCATGCAGCCAGTGCCGGATGGTCAGGGGGAACTGGATTTTATCGAAGTCCAGGCAGGCTGTATGAGGTTCTTCCGGAATTTCCTTCAGTTCGCTTCTTTTCAGAAGCTCGATATCCATGGGGAATGGCAGGGAAGCCCTGCTTCCCGGTTTGTCGAGGTAATACCTCTCAAACGTCTGTTTTTCGGCCGGAATCAGGAGCAGTTTTCCCCTGTCTTTATAAAGGATGTGTGTGGTGGATATGAACTGCCTGCCCGGGGAGCTTGTCAGAAGTTTATGGATGTCCGCACACTGTAACCTGGTAAATCCGAAAGGAGAAAAAAGTTCGAAAAGCCAGGAGGAAATGGGGGTAAGTTGCAGGATATCGGAAACAGCGATCTCAAAGCCGCCTTCCATGGGATGCAGGATGGAGGCTCTTGTTTCATCAACTTTTTGCTGAAAGATTTGTACCGCTTCCTTGTACCGCTCCATATTCTCCCGGAGGGTATTGAGGAAATTCGGATTAATGTCCTCCAGAACCGGGACCACGTCATGGCGAATCCGGTTACGGTGGTATTTCCTGCTTGCATTGCTGGAATCTTCCCGGAAACGGATCTGATGCTCCCGGCTGTACTCATAAATCTCTTTTCTGGAGGCAAACAGCAGGGGCCTGATTATTTTATTGTTAACAGGAGGGATACCTGCCAATCCCCGGATACCGCTGCCCCTGGTCATGTTAATCAGAAATGTCTCAACCGAATCATTTAAATTGTGTGCGGTTGCCACAAGGTTATATTCACCATTATTGAGCAGCTCATCAAACCAGTCGTACCGTAATTTTCGGGCCGCCATCTGTACTGAGATTCCTTCATCCCTGGCAAAGTCAGCGGTTTCGAACTGTCCGGTAAAAACCGGCATATCATACTGGGCGGCAAGTGCCCTTGTAAAAGCTTCGTCGGAATCGGATTCCTCTCCGCGCAAATGAAAATTGCAGTGTGCAACAGCACAATGATATCCGGCTGAGAAGAAAAGGTGGGCCATTACGGCCGAATCCACGCCGCCGCTGATGGCCAGTAGAATCCTGTCCTCACGGGTGCAGAGCTTATGCTGTTGGATATATCTCTTGAAACGTTCAATCATTTCAGGCAATATGAAAACGGGTCGGGGTGGAGAGGAGGCGTCTGAAGGAAACGCTTTCAGAGCCCAAGCAGGTGCGGTCCCTGTTCAAACACAATATCAACCGGGATATTTGATTCGCGGAGCTTGTCAAGATCCCCCTGCAGTTCTTCCCCGATAAATCCTTTTTTATCGACCAGTTTTTTTGCAGCCTCATAGTCCCCGTTTCCCTGGATGGTCAGGATCATCTCTGCGAGGCTGTTCATGGCATCCTGCATCTTCTCAAAGTCTACCCTGTAGGTTCCTGTTTCCGGATTTCTGGTGAATGCGCCTTTCTCCTGGAAGTAGTTAAAACGTATCATATTGGCTTTGCCGTGCGAGCTGGCGGCTCCGAACCGGACACTTCTGAAGATACCGGCCATGAAGGTGACATAATTGTCCATAAGGTCGCTTTTAGTTACCCCCATCTCATGGAGTTTTGTTACCAGGTAAAGTCCCAGGATGTCCGCCTTCCCCTCTTCAATGGCCGTGCTTTGATCCCTGAGGGCTTCCCGGACGGTTCCCCTGCCATTTATGGTCTGGTTGATTCCAAGGCCGTGACCCACTTCATGGTACATCACATTTTCAAAGAAGGCATCAAATTTGATGTGTCCGCGCTGCTCCTCATCAATCAGGACGTTGCTTATGGGAACCAGGATCTGTTCAAATTTATAGCGAATGGCGTTCTTAAGTTGCAGTTTGCGGGAGCCTTTTTCAGCCTGTACCTGTTCATTGTTGGGAAGGTTAATGGCGATTGTTTTGCTGCCTGCATTGCAGTCCCCTGCATAATAGACGGCATCATACACCCCGAGATCGGAATTGCTGCCCGGAACCTCTCTTTTATAAGCTTCCGGAACGGGAAGGTTTTTCTGAAGCTCCGGCAGCAGGGCCGCAATATAATTCAGTTTTTCGCTCCAAACAGGGTCCCTGACCAGGATAAAGGATTCGAAGGCAGCCTTATAATTGTAGAGCCTGTCTTCGTAATTTTCAATGGGTCCGGCAATGAAATCGATGTCATTGTTTTTCATATCCATCCATGCCATATCGGATGCCATGAAGTCATCCGACAGAAATGCCTTTGAGAGCAGTTCAAGATATCTTTTAAAACCTTCATTCTCGGCGAGGGAAGCTGCCTGGACAAGTATTCCGGATGCTTTTTCAAGCAAAAGTTTATAAGCCACATGGTAAGGGACCACCATCAATGTTCCGTTTTCATCCCTCTTCAGGAGCGTGTAAAGGCTGGTTTTCCGTTCATCGTCCAGGTTCTCAAACTCTTCTTTGGACATGTCCGGGGGGTAAAATCCCGACCCTGCAGGCTTTTCTCCATAATCGGGCATAAATGGCAGGTTACCGTTCAGACGTTCCCACGGTCCGTAATTGATCCTGAAGAATTCTTCAAGATTGTCATCCAGTATATTTTCAAGGACCGTTTCCTTTTCGGGGAAAACCTGAAGCCAGTAAATCTCTTCCATGATGTCGGCGACCTCGAACAACCGTTTCAGCAGCTCTTTCTGATTGCCGGAGAGGCGGGAAATATCGGAAGTCAGCGGAACCTCCATAAACTCGCTCCTTTTTCGTTCAATCATCCGATCATATTTTTCAAGAAGGATTGTCTCATCGCTGTTGACCAGTGTCAGCATCAGCGTTTCATCCATCCTGTTGTAAGTCATCGATTCAACCTCAAGCCCTCCGTTTATGGCCAGGTTTGCCTGCATCGTGATGGTCCTGTCGTTCTCTTCAGTAATTTCATAATCGAATGAGGTGTTATGATATTCCAGTTTGTTGTTCATGATGCGTATGAAGACGGCGGCGGGTTCATAAATCTCTGAAGCGTCATCAACGGTGACTTCCGTAGCCGGAGAAGTCCCGGAAAAGAGGTCCACAAAAGCTGGTTGTTCCCGGCACCCGGTTGTCCATAACATTGACAGAAGAAGATAGATGACCGGAACAGTTGAATTTTTCATGATAAAGATGTATTGGATTTATTTGCAAATTAATGCAAACGATTGAATAATAAAAGGATTTTCGAATCCTTAATACGCTCTGGCAATGACAACCCGTCTTTCTGAAGGTTTTCCGCTGACGATGCACTTTCCTTTTTCAGGAGGTTCATTCATCGGGATACACCGGATGGAAGCCCTGGTTTGCTGAATTTTCTTTTCCGACTCTTCTGTGCCGTCCCAGTGGGCCAGTATGAAACCGCCCTTACGGTCGAGGATATTTACCATTTCATCCCAGCTGTCAACACGGTGGGTATTGTCATTTCTGAATGCCAGGGCGCGCTGGTGGATATTGTCCTGGATTTCTTCGAGCAGGTTCTGAACCACATCCGCCACCCCTTCCCGGGCAATGGTGGTTTTTTCGAGGGTATCCCTCCGTGACACTTCAATGGTGCCATTTTCGACATCCCTTGGACCAAGGGCCAGTCTGACCGGTACCCCTTTCAGTTCGTACTCGGCAAATTTCCATCCCGGCTTCTGGGTGTCCCGGTCATCAAATTTGACCGAGATCCCCTTTTCCATCAGTTCAGATTTGATGCGGCCGGCCGTTTCAGCAATCAGGGGAAGTTGTTCGTTCCCTTTGTAAATAGGTACAATTACCACCTGTACAGGGGCCATTCTCGGGGGAAGGATCAATCCGTTGTTGTCGGAATGGGCCATGATCAGGGCTCCGATCATCCGGGTTGTCATGCCCCAGGAGGTTGCCCAGACATATTCCAGTTTGCCTTCCTCGCTGGTAAACTGAACATCAAAGGCTCTGGCAAAATTCTGTCCGAGAAAATGGGAAGTGCCTGCCTGGATTGCTTTCCCGTCCTGCATTAAGGCTTCAATGGTCAGGGTGTCAACCGCTCCAGCAAATTTTTCAGATTCAGTTTTTTTCCCTGCAATGACGGGAATGGCAAGATGCTTCTCCGCAAATTCGGCATATACATTGATCATCCGAATCGTCTCTTCCTCCGCTTCTTTCTGGGTGGCATGGGCAGTATGTCCTTCCTGCCACAGGAACTCCGCTGTCCGGAGGAAAAGCCGCGTCCGCATCTCCCATCTGACGACATTGGCCCACTGGTTTATCAGTATGGGAAGGTCGCGGTAAGACTGAATCCAGTTCCTGTAACTGTTCCAGATAATGGTTTCCGAGGTGGGACGGATAATAAGTTCTTCTTCAAGTTTTGCTTCCGGATCGACTATAATCCCGCCTTTCTCTTCATCTTTTTTCAGGCGGTAATGGGTTACAATCGCACACTCTTTTGCAAAGCCTTCAATATGGTTGGCCTCCCTGCTGAAAAATGATTTTGGTATGAAAAGGGGGAAATAAGCATTCTCATGCCCTGTTTCCTTGAACATCCTGTCTAACTGTGCCTGTATCTTTTCCCAGATGGCATAACCGTAGGGTTTAATAACCATACAGCCCCTTACGGCTGAGTTTTCAGCCAGACCGGCTTTTATAACCAGGTCGTTATACCACTGCGCATAATTCTCTTCTTTACTGGTTAAAACTTTTGCCATAGAGCGTCTTATATTAAGCGTTTTGAAATGGAGCTACAAAGAAATAAAAAAAATGGCGAAGCGAAGAAAAAATAGGATTCATTATAATCGCAGTCCTATAATCAGTATATCGTCAATTTGGTCCAGGTCGCCTTTCCATTCGTCAAAAACCAGGCTGAGAATTTTGTGTTGTTCATCCATGGGGCGGTCATGAACCTCCAGCAGCATATCCTTAAAAGGCCTGTACTTGAATTTTTTCCCTTCAGGCCCTCCGAACTGGTCGGGAAAACCATCTGTAAACAGATAGATTCGATCCCCGATCTTCATTTCTATGGTGTACCTTGTGAAATCGGACATGTTATCGTAGTAAGCTACCGGCATGTTGTTGCCTTTGTATTCAAGCATTTCTCCATCCCTGATGATGTACAGGGGGTTATTGGCACCGGAAAATTCCAGTATCTTTTTTTTGGAGTCGTAGATCATCAGCGCCATGTCGATGCCGTCTTTCTGCTCTCCGGGCCTGCCCTCCTGCTTCAGGGTCCGTGCAATACTGAGCCGCAGCTGGTTCAGGATCTCATCCGAGCGTATGATATCCTTCTCATTCACGATCTCATGAAGCATTGTGATTCCCAGCATACTCATCAGGGAACCCGGCACACCATGACCGGTACAGTCTGCTGCGGTGAGTATAATCCTGTGTTCTTTCTGAGAGATCCAGTAAAAATCTCCGCTCACAATATCCCGGGGCTTGAAGAAGATAAAATGTTCTGAAAACAGGGTGTCGAATACTTCATTTGTAGGGAGAACGGTGCTCTGAATTTTCTTGGCATAATCGAAGCTGTACTTTATCTCCTTGTTCTGTTTCTCAATTTGCTCCTTCTGCATCTGTATCTCCCTGGTCCTTTCCTGGACCTTATCCTCAAGCTCACGGGTCACCTTGTCCTTAAGGGCCGCATTTTCCCTCAGCTGTTCAATAATCTTCCGCTGTGCAATTTCCCGCCCTCTTTTCAAAACATTGATTCGTTCGCCAAGGCCCACGGAAAAGGTGAGGATCTGCAGGGTAACCCCCAGTTCCAGACTGTGTTTCCCGATGGGGAAGTCTTTAAGGATGTAGGTAGCAAGAATACCCAGGATGAGGAAAAGATTGGCGAACAGGAAGAAACGGGCCGACAGCACATGGTCCCGTGTAAGGATCATGGCAGGAACGATGGCCAGGAACAGAGATCCGAGCGCCGATAGAATGTTAATCGAATAAGCGGCCAGCACGATGACGGAATGCACAAAAATTCCGGCTTCCTGAAGAAGAATGATAGAAAAACTTAATACCAGCCCGCCAACCGTAAAGTAAACAGCCAACAGCAGTATATTATCCCAGACTTTCAGGGTGTGTGCCGTATCGAGATAAGATTTTCCGAACAGCAGAAAGAAAAGAAGGAATATTTCAAGCAGCAGCATGCTGATGTAAGCAGAGGAGAGCTTTGGGGTGAGCTCGTAAATATATCCCTCCTTGTTGAGAAAATAGAGAAGGAAGGCCAGGATATAGAGCATGTAATAGAGATAGCTTGTTTCCCTGGCTTTAATGTACAGCGGTATATGGTACAATATCATAATCAGCATGATTCCCAGGACCACCCCGAACAGCATCCGTTTGGCCCGATCCCGGGAAATCACGCTGTCGTGGGTGGAAACCGTGAAAGTCAGGTCTGAGAGTACCGAATCGTCTGACAGTTGCACCCTCAGAAACATGGTGTCCATTTCCCCGGGAGGGAGGTAAAACCGAAGTTCATCCGAACCGCTGATATTGACATCTTTGAGTCTCGGGGCAATCGCATTGCCCGATCTCCTGGCGGTGATCACGCCGTTTTGAAACCTCTGGTAAAGCGTATACTCTTCAAATTCGGAGAAAATATTTGGCTGAAGATGGAAGGAAAATTGTTCATTGCTCCGGTTAATGAATACAAACCTGAACCATATGCAGCTTCCGGGAATATTACGGAATATGGCACTGGTGGTATCTTTCAGGTCGATAACCCGGAACCGGATCATGCTGTCTTCCGAAAAGATATCGGCAGGTTCCAGCCTGCAGGATGGATCGCTAAGGAATGTGAACTGAAAATCGGTAAGCGACTGTTCATATACATAATCCGATAAAACTACCGGCTGTTGTCCGTTCAGAAGCTGAAAGGATAACCATAGCATGAATATGAGCCTGATTCGCATTCTTTAAAACCGGTTGAACCTGTAAATATATTAAAGTTTTCTTTTATTATTCGAATTTGGGAAAGGGGAAGATAAAGGCGTATATTTACAATCTGTAATTGGTTGCTGATGGATTTTCATTTTTCAGAATTGAAATTGCTCTCCTTTTTACTGCTGGGTCTGATGTTTTCATGCATTTCCAGCGTCAGGCAATCGGTTATTTTTGAAGACCGGTTCGGTTCATTGCCGCAGGGGCCGATCAACCGGTCCGCTTCTCTGAACTCCCTGACGCCCTGCTATTATGTTCCCGGCGCAATCGCAAAAGCCGGAGGATGGATGGTGGCCACATCCATGAGAAATGAGTCCTTCCAGAATGCATGGAATATAGAGCATGCTGAAGGGGGAGCATTCCTCTCACAGACTTTCAAAAACCTGAACGAACGCTATGAGCCGATCAGCCAGATAATCCATCCGCTGATTGTGGCAGGCGATGAACTCTGGGAGGATTACTCCGTCGAATTTACCTTCAGCCCGGAATTTGTCATGGATAAATGTGGATTGGTTTTCAGGTTCAGGGACGAACGGAATTTCTATTTCTATGGGATGGAGGGAAACACCATCATGCTGAAGCAGATCCACCAGGCTACAGCCCCGCGGCGGCCCCTGGAGAAAATTCTTGCCGTCGCGCCTTTTAACTGGGAACCGGGCAGGAAATACAGGGGAAATGTATCCGTGAGGCGGGATAAAATATTTGCGATGGTGAATGATTCAGTTCCTTTGCATGCACGGGATACGGCTTACAGCAACGGAAGGATCGGTTTTTTATCCGATTTGCCGGCCAGATTTTATTCATTGGAAACAAAGATACTCAGCTCAGAACAGCGACAGCTTAACCGGCGCAAGATCCAGAGAGAACGGGTAATAAGACAGAACCTCGAATCAAACCCGGAAATGGTCATTTGGAAGAAGTTGGAAATCAACCATTGGGGCAGGGATATTAATATTAAATTCGGGGATCTGAACGGCGATGGCGATAAGGAGTTTGTTTTCGCCGGCTCAGGAAAACGCCCGGAGGGAAGCAGAAGCGAAATAACCTCCATGTTTGCTGTAAATCTCGTGGGAGAGATCCTCTGGCAATTTGGGCACCCTGATAAAGATACCGGCAGTTTTACCGAAGAGTTACCGTTTCAGATTCACGATCTGAACGGGGATGGAAAAAGAGAAGTGATATTTATTTCGGGGAACAGGTTAATGATCCTGAACGGGCGGAGCGGAAAAATCGAAAAGCATGTTCAGCTCCCTTCAGAACAGCCATACGAATTCATATTATTTGCTGATTTATCAGGTGCCGGAAGGGACAATTGTATTCTTACCGGAAACCACAGCAACTCAATCATGGCATTAAATGACAATCTGAAAGTGCTATGGAAAACCGGTACGAAAAGCGGCTCCCACCCGGTCGTGATCGATTTGGACGGGGATCTGAAGGATGAAATACTATACGGATATAACACGATATCTTCTGAAGGCAGGATTATCAGGGATGTGGGCGGTTCTATCGGGGATGATTGCAATGGGGTGGCCGTCAGTAGCGTGAGGGGACGGGACTCCCTGGAAATAAGATTTATTTATGCAGCCGGTGATTGGGGACTTCTCCATTTCGATACGGATGGTCAGCTGACCAGGCAGCATAACATCGGACACGTAGCACGCTTTTCTGTAGCAAACTTTGAACTGGAGGAACGCGGACCGGAAATTGTGGCATCAAATAGCTGGGGAGGACACGGTGTTATGGAATATTTTGGTGCAGATGGAAGTCTGATCCGTAAATACCACACCAATACCCCTGGAACAACCTGCACACCGGTGAACTGGAAAGGTGACGGAGAGGAGTTTTACATACTGAATGCAAATCATGCAGAGGGCGGATTGTATAGCGGCCGCGGCGAAAAACAGGTTGCATTTCCGGATGACGGTCATCCCGATTTATGCTATGCCGTACTCGACTTTACCGGCGATGAGCGGGACGAGATTGCGGTTTGGGATTCCGGTAATTTGTGGATTTATACCCAGGCCCATAACATGAGGTCGGGAAAAACCTACTATCCGGAACGGATTCCATTGTATAACTATTCTGTCAATCAAATGCATACATCCTATTCTGATTGAATGGGTGATTGAACTGTTTTGGCACGAACTTTGTTTATTTTAAAGATGAATTAAACTATTAACCGGGAGGATTTATCATGAAAACTTTAAATTTAATATTACTCAGTCTGGCTGTTGCAGCGTTCTCCTGCACCTCCCCGAGATTTTCGGCATCTTCCGAATATGATGATGTCTATTATAATCCCGGGACCGTAGAAAAGCAGGTAGAAATTGCAGTTCATCAGCCGGTTGCCGCTGAGCCCCAGCCTGTGATAACAGCTGAACAGGTTCAGAATGTGCAGCCCATTCCTAGGGAGCAGGAAGCGGTAACAGAAAGCCCTCAGGAGGGAGAACTCAGTGATTATGAAAAGTACAGGATGGAAATGGAGGCTGAAATGCTGGGTGAATCCTACGACATGTCGGGCAGTGAAGCAGCCTATTACGATCAGTATCAGTACTACGACTCCCTGAATCAGGGCACCCAGACAAAAGAATCCCCGGTTATCATCAATAATAATTACTATTATACCGATCCCAACGATTACTATTATTCCTCAAATCTGAGGCGTTTCTCCGACGATTATTATGGCTGGGATTATTATGACCCCTATTATACCGATCTCTATTTTTATACCGGAAGGCCTTTTCACTGGGGAATCAATATCGGGATGGGTTATCCTTACTGGGGCATGGGGTATTCTTATGGATATCCATACAGCTCATGGGGCTGGGGCAGTTATTACGACCCATGGTACAGCCCGTTCTATTATGACTATTACCCGGGCTACTATGGTTACTCTCCCGGATATTATGGATATTATCCCGGATATTATGGATATCCCTACAGCAGTTTCCGCAGTTCTTACTGGTATGGATACAATTCGGGTTATTACCAGGGATATTATAACAGCTCCCGCTATGGTTCCGCCATGTCGAACTATCGTTACGGACACCTGGATAACCGTTATACCTATGGATATTCGAGGGCCGATGCACCTTCCTCCAGGGGATCGAAAGGATCAACATACACGGATCCGAGGTATCGTTCAAGGAGCACCGGATCAACTTCCACTGAACGTTCTGGGCAATCCACCACGGTTAATCCCAGGAACGATAACAGTGTGAATCCAACGGTCAGGACCAGAACAGAAGCGGACAGAGGCAATCAATATGGGAATGATCGTCCCGATAATAATTTGCGCGACAGGGGAGACCTGAACAGAAACCAGAATCCGGCCAACAGGGCAACCCAGGGACCGGGGAATTTGGAACGTGGCGGAAGCGATATCCGGAGCAATCCCGCACGGTCAACTGAACCGAACACAGTCAGAACCACGCGGCCTGTAACGGATGGAAATACAGTAAGAAACTATACAGCAACCCCCCAGACCCGAACCTATACGCCGAGTTACAGCAAGCCAAGAACCAGTTCTACCCCGGCCTATAACCGGTCCACTCCTTCGCGCAGTACGGTGCCTGCGACAAAAGGAACAACCTACACACCATCCCGCGCGGGGAGCACCACCTATACCCGTCCGGGCACCAGTTCGGGCAGCAGCTCCTACAGCGCCCCGAGCCGGAGCAGCAGCTCCTACAGCGCCCCGAGCCGGAGCAGCAGCTCCTACAGCGCCCCGAGCC
>JAFGWU010000005.1 GCA_016936975.1 Bacteroidales bacterium
AAAATCCCCAGGTCACCCGCCCTGATCTCGAACTTCGGGGCCTCCGGAACCCGCTCGGTATGCTGCCAGATCTCGAATCCGCCGCCCCCCATCATGTTCAACGCCAGTGCAGCATGCCGCTCTTTCGGTTTGCCGCCCGTATAGGGCAGCATGTACTCCGCTTTGGCCCGTTCTTCAAACATCCGGATATCCATCCCGAAATTCTCGATGTACCACCTCCATGCCTCATAGACATTGGCCACCCCGATGCCTACCTGCTGGATCCCGGAAATAATTTTTTCCTGCATTGCCCGTACGTTTATTGATTTAATGCGAAGATACTATTTTTTAAAACAATCGCTTAATCGCCCATTCGCTTTTATCCTCCGAAGCCTCCGGCGAAGGAGGACCATTCACCCTTAAATCCTTTCATCAAAAAAGAACTATATTTGCTTCGGTGAACTGTTAAAAAACATGAGTATGGCCAAATCCAACATCACCGGGGCGCTGGAACGAATCGACAGGAGGAATCTGCTCTACCACTCCATGTATCACTATGTGAAGTTTGTCTTTTTTCAGTATTACTCAAAGGTGGAGGTCAACGGGGTGGAGCACATTCCCAGGAAGGAGCCGGTGATTTTTGCGCCGAACCATCAGAATGCGCTGATGGATGCCCTGATCGTGCTTTTCTCCGCCCCCCAGGATGTGGTGTTCCTGGCCCGTGCGGATATCTTCCGGAAGAAGATCCTGGCAAAGGCCCTGAACAGCCTGAAGATACTGCCGGTATTCAGGATGCGGGACGGGGCAGGGGAGCTCGGGAAGAATGAGGAGATTTTCGATATCACCGTCGGGGTCCTGCACCGGAAGCACTTTCTGTGCCTGATGCCGGAAGGGAACCACGGGGATCACCGGAGACTGCGGCCGCTGGTAAAGGGATTGTTCCGCATTGCCTTCAAGGCCCAGGAAGAGAAGGGGAACGAACCGTATGTGAAGATAGTGCCGGCCGGACTCGATTTTCAGGATTATGTGAAGCAGAACCAGACCCTGTTCATCAATTACGGGAAACCGATAGAGGTATCGGATTACTGGGAGCAGTATGTTGAAAATCCGCCGAAAGCCATCAATGCCCTCCGCGACCGTCTTGCCGATGAGATGAAACCGCTGATGATCCATATTGAAACGGAGACCTATTACGACACCTATATGGGACTGCGAACGCTGTTTAACCCGAAGATGCGCGAGCTGATGAACATTAAGGGAGGCAGCCTCAAGGATAAGTTTACCGCCGACAAGGAGATGATCACCCGGCTCGACGAACAGCTGGAGAAAAATGAGGAACCCCTCCGGAAGCTCGCCGGTAAGGTCAACCAATATTTCGACGGGATTAAAAAGCTCGGGATCCGCGACTGGGTGGTGCGCGACCGGGGTTACGGATTACCGAGGACCCTGTGGCGCTATTTCACCCTGCTGGTGACCTTCCCGGTATTTTTGTACGGATTGGTTAATAACCTGTTTACCTATTTCATACCTGGCAGACTGGTTAAGAAAGTCAGGGACCGGCAGTTCCACAGTTCCATCAAGGCGGGATTTTCCATCCTGGTCGGGTTCCCGCTCTTCTATTTCCTGCAGACCCTGCTGGTGGGAATCATCACGGGTCCCTGGTGGATATGGGTACTCTACCTGCTCTCCCTCTATCCGACCGGGAAAGCTGCCCTTTACTGGTATTTCAGGCTGAAGAAAACATACAGGGGATACGGATTCCACAGGAAACTCCGGCGCCGGGATGAAACTGCCCGGACCCTGCTTCCCCTGAGGCAGGAGATCATCGAAGATACAGGGAAATTAATTGGATAACCGGCTCAATTCCCAATATCCAACCCGGGTAGATTTCAAATAACAATTTCCAAGTCTCAAACAGTTTGCTCCAACCCCCTAAGAAACTAGACTAAGAGTACAGCATTAAATTGGACTTTGAATTCCTTCATTCCCCTGTGATGCCATCCAGCAGCCTGCGCTCTTTTTTCGTCGGTCTGCCCGAGCCGCGGTCGCGCTTCACAAAAAAATCCTCCTCCATCTTCAGCTTCAGCAGTTCTTCAGGAGGGGTGATATCCAGCACGAACCGTTCCACCAGCTTCGCACCCACCCGCTTTTCAATCGGCTCGATGACCCGGTAGGAGTAGATGACCGGCATCTTCCTGACCCGGATGATATCCCCTGCCTGCACCATCCGGGAAGGCTTTACACGGAGGTCATCCATCAGCACCTTACCCGTTTTGCAGGCATCCGTGGCCATGGTCCGGGTCTTGAAGATCCGCACCGCCCAGAGGTATTTGTCGATACGCACCTGTGAAGTCACGATGGTTTGATTTTTCCCACGATTCTGTAGAACAGACATTTGCAGTACTTGTGGATCCACACCATGAGCAGTTCCCTGCCGCCGATCAGTACATCCTTTCTTCCCCGTTTCATGGAGCGGATCATCTTGCGGGCGCATTTTTCGGGAGAGATGCCGCCGGCCTGACCGGCATCCATCCTGCCGTGCTCCCGGCCATCCTTTGTGAGGGCATGGAGGGAGATGTTCGTACGGACGCGACCCGGACTGAAAATCGTTACACCGATGCCGTTCCGGCTGTTCTCTGCCCAAAGGCTCCCGTAGAATCCGAACAGGGCATGCTTTGCGGCCCCGTAGGCACTCCTGAGCGGGAAGCCGAATTTGCCGGAGATGGAGCTGGTGACGCCGATCCGGCCCCAGCCGTTTTTAATCATACCCGGCAGGACGGCCTTGGTGAGGATCACGCCACTGAAGTAGTCGATCTCCATGATCCGCCGGTCGAGCTCAACCGGGGTCTCAATCACCGTGGAGCGCTGGGAGATCCCGCCATTGTTCATCAGGATATCCACCCTGCCATGCTCATCCAATACCCTGTCTGCTGCGGATTGAACAGCCCGGGGATCCCCGAGGTTGAACACCACGGGGTACACCTCCCGGGATAGCGGCTCAAGCTGTTTACGAACCCTTTCCAGTTCATCTGCTTCATGAGACGAAATGATCACCTTCGCCCCCTCACGGGCAAACAGCCCGGCAAGCGCCTCCCCGATTCCCGAAGAAGCCCCCGTGATCCAGACAATTCTGTTCCGGTAACTTTCCATGCCCCAAAATTACAAATGTAAGAACAAATGTTAAAATGCAATTACAGCAACGGTATGCCTGGCCCCTGCACCCTCAACCGGGGATAAACCATTTAAAACCCAGCTTCCCGTCTCAGAGGCGCCGTTCTTCGTTCACCTCCAGCTTGAATCCCATCCGGTGCACGTTCTGAATGGAAACACTCTTGTCTTCGCTGAGTTTTTTCCGCAGGCGGGTGATGTACACATCCATGCTTCGACCCATGAAGTAGTCGTTTTCCCCCCAGATATTGGTCAGCACCTTTTCCCGTTTCACCAGGCTGTTCATATTCAGGGCAAGCATGCGAAGAAGCTCTGCCTCCTTCTTTGTGAGGCTGGTTTCGCCGGACGGAGAGCAGAGAAGACGGTTCGGGTAGTCCAGGGTAAACTGTCCGAAAAAGATCCGGTCGGGACCGTGATCCGCTGTAATTCCGGATCCGGTCCTGCGCAGCAGCGCATAAACCCTGAGGGCAAGCTCCGTGGTGCTGAAGGGCTTGACCAGGTAATCATCCCCTCCCGAACAGAAGGCCTCAATCATCTCCTTGTTCTGATCGGTGGTTGAAATGAAAAGTATTGGTGTGGAAAAGTCGCGCTTCCGGATCTCTTTGGCAAATTCGTGTCCGGTTTTGCCGGGGAGCATCGCATCAAGGATGCAGAGATCGTATTTAACGATTCGGAACAGCTGAAAGGCCCTGTCGGTTCCTGTCTGCCATTCGACCCTGTATTTCTTTTGCTCCAGGGATTCCTTAATCTGTTGCCCATACACTGGATCGTCCTCGATGAGCAGGATTTGCGGCTGTTTGTCAAACATAGGGTTTTAATTTATGATCCACTCTGATAACCATTTACCCTGTTTTTTGTTCACGGCATCAGGACCCCGGGCCTGCCCGTGAGCTGTTTCCGGCGCTTTCACAGGGTGCATGAAAGGCCTGCCGGAAGGTGAGGGGCCTGGCGCAATAATTTCAATTCCGCTTCAGGATTTTTTCCGGATGGACTTTTACTTGTAGGAATAATTCTTACTTTTGATGCCATAAGCGCCATCTTTTTAACGCTGATTGTTCCGGATGAAATCAAACAGTCCTATCAAATTCTTTTCAGGAAGGGCTTCCATGTACCTTGCAGAAGGTATCGCGCATAGTTATGGGACCGAGTTGGGGAGAATCAGCATGTACCAATTCAGCGACGGTGAGTTCCAGCCCGCCTACGAGGAGAGTGTCCGCGGCTGTACGGTTTTCCTGATCCAGTCCACCTTTCCGCCCGGAGACAACCTGATGGAGCTGTTGATGATGATCGATGCGGCACGGCGGGCATCGGCAGACCGGGTGGTGGCAGTGATACCCTATTTCGGATTTGCACGGCAGGATCGCAAGGACCGGCCCCGTTCCTCGATAGGGGCGAAACTGGTGGCCAACCTCCTGACTGCCGCCGGGGTGGACCGGATCATGACCATGGATCTGCATGCCGATCAGCTGCAGGGCTTTTTCGACGTCCCGGTGGACCACCTCTATGCCTCCGCACTGTTCGTGCCTTATATCAAATCCCTCGAGCTGGATAACCTGGCCATCGCGGCACCCGATATGGGCGGGACCAAACGGGCCAATGCCTATTCCCGCTTTCTCAATGCCAGCATGGTCATCTGCTATAAACTCAGAAAGACGCCCAATAAGGTTGAGGAGATCAAGGCCATCGGAGATATCAGGGATAAGAACGTGGTGATCGTGGATGATATGATTGATACAGCAGGCACCATCAAATATGCCGCCGGGATGATGAAGAACGAAGGGGCAAAGAGCGTGCGGGTGGTGGCTACACATGCGGTTCTCTCGGGTCCTGCCTTCGAACGAATCGAACAGTCGCCCATCGATGAGGTGGTGGTTACGGATACCATTCCGCTGGAACGTAAGTGTGATAAAATAAAGGTTCTCTCGGTAGCGAGCCATTTTGCCGACGTGATCGATAAGGTCTACAATTATAAATCGATCAGTGACACTTTTCTGAATTAATTTACTACATTTGCAACCCTGTAAAATTTTCCCATGTGTGATGGGGAATTAATCAAATTTAATTCTGAGTAGCACAACAAAATGAAGACAATTTCAATCAGCGCAAAGAAGCGCAATGAACTGGGTAAGAAATCAACCCGGGAGCTGAGAAAAAGCGGAAATGTACCCTGCGTCATGTACGGAGGGGAACAGGTGGTCCATTTTTATGCAGCCGAGAATGATTTCATTCCGCTGGTCCATACCCCCGATGTATATCTGATCGGGATTGATCTGGAGGGCGAAAAGCATCATGCCATCATGCAGGATGTTCAGTATCATCCGGTCACCGATTCCATCATGCACATCGATTTTGTGGAGGTGTTTGAGGACCGTCCGGTGGTGGTAAACCTGCCTGTCAAGCTGATCGGCAGTTCCATCGGTATCAAAAACGGCGGAAAGCCACGCCAGAGAAGACGGGTGCTGAAGGTGAGGGGTCTGCTCAGGGATCTCCCGGAATATCTCGAGATCGATATTACCAATGTCAATATCGGAGATGTGGTGAAAATAGGAGACCTGGCGTACGATAATCTCGATATACTGGATCCGTTCCGATCCATGATCTTCTCGGTGGTCTCCTCACGTGTGGCCATGAAGGGCATGGAGATCGTCGAACCGGAAGAAGCCGCTGGGGAGGCTGAAGCAGAAGCCGCTGAGGCTGAAGAGGCTGAAGAAAGCGGGGAGAAAGAATAGGCCACCTTCGCTAATGCTCCGGTGGATAAAAGCGAATAAGAGAATCGCTTAACTTCCAATCATCCATGAAATACCTTATAGCCGGACTGGGAAATATAGGAGATGACTATGCGCATACGCGGCACAATGTGGGTTTCGATATCCTGGATGCCCTTGCGGATTCATCAGGAATCTCTTTTGCTGATAAGCGTTACGGGTTCATCGCGGAGATGAAGCACAAAGGGAGGAGCTACTGGCTCCTGAAGCCTTCCACCTTTGTGAACCTGAGCGGAAACGCCGTGAGGTACTGGATTCGTAAACTCAAGGTTCCCGTTGAACATTTGCTGGTTGTGGTGGACGACCTGGCGCTCCCGTTCGGAACGCTCCGTCTGAGAGCGAAAGGCGGCGATGCGGGCCACAACGGCCTTATGCACATCAGTTCTGTATTGGGGACCCAGAATTATGCCAGGTTGAGATTCGGCATCGGAAACGATTATCATCCCGGCCAGCAGGTTCGTTATGTGCTCGGGGAATGGGATGACGAGGAGAGGAAGACCCTTCCCGAACGATTGGAAACCGCCGGGGAGATCATTAAGGCGTTCGGGGTGCTGGGCATTGAACGAACAATGAATGAGTTTAATAAGAGGCAGCAGGACTGAACATCATGCTTATCGCTCAGCAGAAAAGAAGGGAAAACATTGCCGAATACCTGATCTACATGTACCAGGTGGAGGATCTGATTCGGGCATACGAATATGACCTGTCCCGGATTGAGAAATACATCATCAATCAGTTCGATACATCCTATGAAACCCGAAGGGAGATGTTTGAATGGTACAGATCTCTGATAGGAATGATGCGGGACGAGGGAAAGGAACGATCGGGACATCTGGATTTCCTGAACAAACTGGCAGGGGAGCTGAACCAGCTGCATTCTGAGCTGGTTAAAAAGGAAACGGAATTTGAGTACCGGGAGGCTTATGCAAAGGCAAAACCCAATATTGAATTGCTGAGGAGTCGCAGCGGGAATCCTGCGGACCATGATATCCAGGTGATGCTTAACGGCATTTACGGATTGCTGATCCTCAGACTGCAGAGAAAGGATCTCTCGGATGAAACGAAAGAAGCTTTCAGCACCATCACGGAACTGATGGCCCTGCTGTCGGCAAAATTCCCGGAACGGAAGGAAATATGAAGCTTTATTACAGGAAATACGGGGAAGTGGGCGTGCCGCTGATCATCATTCACGGGCTCTATGGCTCGGGTGATAACTGGGCGGGAATAGCCAGGGAGCTGTCGGAATATTTTGAGGTGTATGCCATCGATCAGCGCAATCATGGACGGTCGCCCCACGATGATGTTCACAGCTACGAAGCGATGCGTGATGACCTGGCCGGGTTCATGGACCGGCTGAAGATCCGCAGGGCCATTCTTCTGGGGCACTCCATGGGTGGCAAAACCGCCATGTTTTTTGCCGAACGCTATCCCGAAAGAGTGCAGACACTGATCTCTGTGGATATGGGACCCGGGCCTTACCATGACCTTGCAGAGATGTCACATTTTGCAGCGGATCATGCTGCCATGATGGATGCGATGCTCGGTTTGGACCTTTCATCCATGGAGGGCAGGGAAGATATTGACCGGGCGCTCGCACCCCATATCGGGTCGGACCGTATCCGGGGTTTTCTCCTGAAAAATGTCGGGAGGAATGAGAATGAGAATTTTGAATGGAGAATCAACCTGAAGGTGCTGCGGAAAAACCTGGACAATATCCTGGACGGGCTCGATATTACCGCAATAAGCAAAAAAGGCGGCATAACCGGGTTCCCGGCCCTTTTTGTCGCAGGGGAACGCTCGGATTATATCAGGCCGCAGGACCACGTCATGATAAAATCGGTCTTCCCGGCCGCAGAGATCGTCTCCATCCCGAATGCCGGCCACTGGGTTCACGTCGAGCAACCGGAACTGCTTATCAAAAATATCAGGTATTTTCTGTCGGTCTGACGAGATGGTTGATGAAACTCAGGATCTCCTCCTTCCCGGTTTTTTTTACAGTGCTTGATTCAATGATGGCGGGAAGCGCTTCCCATGCCAGCGAAAGCTTCTCTTCCAGGAGTCTGCGGTTCTGATGCCTGACCCTATGATTAATCTTATCGGTTTTCGTCAGGACAATCGCGAACGGAACCCTGTTCTCCCCGAGCCAGTTTATAAAATCCAGGTCATTCTTCTGCGGCTCAAGGCGGCTGTCGACCAATACGAACAGGCACATAAGATTCTGCCTGGTCATTACATACTCCCTGATTAACCCGGGGAACATCGACCGGCTCTTTTTCGACACCCTGGCGTAGCCGTAACCCGGCAGATCGGCCAGGAACCAGGCATCATTGATGAGAAAATGATTGATCAGGCGGGTTTTGCCCGGGGTGGAAGATATTCTGGCCAATCCTTTTCGTCCCGTCAGCATATTGATCAGCGAACTCTTACCCACATTCGACCTTCCGATAAAGGCAAATTCCGGGAGGTTCCCTTCAGGACACCCTGACACGTCCGGACTGCTTTTTACAAATACAGCCGATCTGACCTGTGTTTTTTGAAGCATGTGCAAAAATAATAATCTTTATCAAGCTTTACGCTTTACGCTCTCCGCTCTCCGCCCTGCCTCAGCTCCCTCAGATACATCTGGATGGTGTTCTCCAGTCCGAAGTAAAGCGCATCGGAGATGAGAGCATGGCCGATGGATACCTCCTTGAGCCAGGGGATCCGTTCCCTGAAGAAGCGGAGGTTCTGAAGGCTGAGATCATGACCGGCATTCAGGTCAATGCCCGCATCGCGGGCCACCTCAGCAGCTTTCACGAAAGGTGCAATCGCCTTCTCCCTCTCTGTTTCATAAGCCGATGCGTAGGGCTCGGTGTAGAGCTCAACCCGGTCGGTTCCGGTATCTGCGGCAGCTTCAATAAACTTCAGTTCTGTTCCGACAAAAATGGAGGTGCGGACCCCGCCGGCATGAAATTGCGCGATCACATCGGACAGGAACTGCTTATGCTGTATGGTATCCCATCCCGAGGAAGAGGTAATGGCACCGGGGGGATCGGGAACCAGGGTAACCTGGTCGGGTTTAACTGACAGGACCAGGTCGATGAATCTCCCGGAAGGGTATCCTTCAATATTGAATTCTGTAAATATCAGTGGTTTGATGAGTTCGACATCCCGGTAACGGATATGCCGTTCGTCGGGCCTGGGATGGACGGTTATGCCCTGAGCCCCGAAGTGCTGACAATCCACCGCTGCTTTCTGAACATCCGGGATGTTGCCGCCCCGGGCATTCCTGAGGGTAGCGATCTTATTGATATTAACGCTGAGTTTTGTCATTTTAATCCGGTTTTTCTCCGCGCATCCGCGTAGAGGGTTATCATTTATCCATGCAGTGTATGGAAGAAGTATTTTTTATCATCCAGGCAGATTATCGGGCGAATTCAGTTTCATATAAACCTCCAGTAAAATGCTCCGCCCCCGGGGAACCAGGGTAAGTTCCTTGAGAACGGCAGGCACCAGGAGGCTTTCACCCATTCTCACCGATACCGGATCGCCCCCGGGATACCACAGTTCAACCTGACCCTCCGTGCAGACATAAATAACAAAGGAATCGATGAAATTAAAATCCTTATCCACAGGCTGGTCAAAATCCATTACCTGCGAAGTGAACCATGGACAATCGACCAGGTTCACACTGCTGTTCCTGACCATGCTGTATTCGGTCTTATAAGAGGGATACGCCTTGTAGTCGAGCACATTGAGCGCATGTTCGAGGTGCAGTTCACGGGGTTTCCCGTCCGGCCCGGTCCGGTCCCAGTCGTAAATACGATAGGTAATGTCGGACGTCTGCTGGATTTCAGCCAGGACGATGCCGGGCCCGATGGCATGGATCCTTCCCGGCGGGATGAAAAGGACATCCCCGCTCTTCACCTGTTCGAAGTTGAGAATCTCTTCAAGGGAGCGGGCGTTCAGCTTTTCCATAAACAACCTCCGGTCGATATCTCTGCTGAACCCGGTAATCAGGCGGGCACCCTTTCCGGCTTCCATGATGTACCACATTTCTGTTTTCCCGCTGCCCCCATGCTCCCTGCGGGCATATTCATTGTCGGGGTGCACCTGGATACTGAGATCGGCGCTGGAATGAATGAGTTTTACCAGAACGGGAAACCGCAGTCCATGCTGTTCATAAACGCTGTCCCCGATGAGATCCCCCATATAGACCTCGATTAATTCTTCAAGATTGTTGCCCTTGAGGAATCCATCCGAGACCACTGAAAGGTTACCCTCAACGCCGCTGATCTCCCAGCTTTCCCCTGTTTTTTCCGGGGCATTCGTTTTGCCGTAGGCTTCCCTGAGCCGTTCTCCTCCCCAGATTACCTGCTTGTAAATGGGCTTAAATTTCAGGGGATACAGTTTGTGTTCCATAACGCATTCCAAATACGGGGATTAACTCATCTTCTTATACCGGTGTACAACCTCTGTCATGCTCCTGGTCCCGGAGAGGGGGATGTAACCGATTTTTCAGCGATGTATTGTGCTGTGCGCGGTCATCCGGATACAAAGTTAAAAATTTTGAACAGATGGGACCGGACGGAATGGCCCCCCTTCATCAAAATAAGTCAAAATAATCCTATATTTAAATTTTGATTCATTAACACCCTTCATATCCATATCGTTCCATCATGTTTATTATTGGTATAGCAGGAGGAAGCGGTTCAGGCAAAACAACGGTGGTCAGGAAAATCATCGAACGGCTGCCTGCTGACAAAGTGGCAGTGCTTCCCCAGGATTCCTATTACAAGGATAACGGTCATCTTCCCATCGAAGAGCGTCAGAAGATCAATTTTGATCACCCCGGCTCCCTGGAATTTGATCTCTTGATCGATCACATCAAAAAGCTGAAAAAAGGATTGCCCGTCGACAGGCCGGTATATTCCTACCTGACCTGCACCAGGCAAAAGGAGACCGTACGGATAGAGCCGCGGGAGGTGGTAATCCTTGAGGGGATTCTCATCTATACCCACCTTCCCCTCTGCAGGCTGATAGACATCAAGGTTTTTGTGGATGCGGAATCCGACGACCGTCTGAGCCGGATCATCAACAGGGATATCAATGAACGGGGCCGGTCGATAAGCAAGGTCCTGGAGCGCTACGAAAAGACCGTTAAGCCGATGCACCTGCAGTTTATCGAACCCAGCAAGCGCTACGCCGATATCATCATCCCCCAGGGAGGGGAGAATGAGGTGGCCATCGGGATATTGCTTAATACCATCGAGAAGATAGTTAGCTCGTAGCTCATAGGTCATAGGACTTGCCTGTCAGCTATGAGCTGTTGGCTATAAGTCTTTCTTTTGGCCCAAAATTTGTTTTATATGATATGAATATTTAAGTTTAAACCATAATGCTTGCGCGCGAACTCATATCGGAAACCGTACCGGCCCTGAAGACCTCGGATACTGGTGTCCAGGCACTCACCTGGATGGAGATATTCCGTGTCAAGCACCTGCCCATTGTCAACCATCGTGAGTTCCTGGGATTGATCTCCGACCAGGACATCTATGACCTGAACGATCCCGATGAGCCCATCGGGAACCACCACCTGTCGCTGCAAAAGCCCTATGTGGAGGAGGACCAGCATATCTATGAGGTAATTGAAGTGGTTTCCAGGCTCGAACTGACGCTGGTTCCGGTTCTGAATGCAGAGAAGCACTTCCTGGGAGTCATCACCCAGGAAGACCTGACAAAGGTTTTCTCCAATCTTTCGGGGATGCAGCACCCCGGGGGAATTATTGTTCTGGAGATGAACAACAACGATTATTCGCTCACGGAGATATCCAATATTGTTGAGAGCAACGATGCCAGGATCTTAAGTCTTTACGTATCCTCCTCGGATGATGCATCGAAACTCAGGGTTACCCTGAAGCTCAATATTACCGATCTCACCTCAATCCTTGAAACCTTCAACCGTTACAGTTATCATGTTTTCGCTTCCTATATGAGCGGGGAGAACCTGGATGAATTTTACCAGGACCGGTTTGACGGATTTCTTAACTACTTGAATATTTAACCATGCGGGTAGCCGTTTTCGGGAGGACTTTCCCTCCATCAGCCCGCGAGGAGATAACCACCCTGTTCTCCATACTGCAGGCCTTTCATGTGGATGTATTCGTGCACAGTGCCTTTTACCGTTATCTGAAGGACAGGGCCGAACTGAACATGGATATCAGGGGGACCTTTACCGGTTATGAAGATATTCCGGAAAAAACGGATTTTCTTTTTTCAGTGGGAGGAGACGGGACCTTCCTGGAAACGGTGGGACTCGTCCGCGACAGGGGAATTCCGGTGGCCGGTATCAATATCGGGAGGCTGGGTTTCCTGGCCTATATCAGCAGGGATACCCTTTCGGAATCCGTTGAGAGCATTTTGAATGGCCGTTATGAAATTGAGGAGCGCATGCTGCTTAAGGTTGAAACCCAAAAAATGGTTCTGGAAGGATTGAATGTGGCGCTCAACGATGTCAGACTCTACAAAACCGGCGGTTCATTAATTACCGTGCATGTCAGGGCAGATGATGAATTTCTCGGCTCCTACTGGGCCGACGGACTGCTGGTTTCAACCCCGACAGGTTCAACGGCTTACAACCTGAGTGTCGGGGGCCCGATTGTGGTCCCTGAATCCCACAGCATCATTCTGTCCCCGATTGCCCCGCATAACCTCAGCGTCCGGCCGATGGTCCTTCCCGATTCGGCGGTTCTTAAGCTGAACGTGGATACCCGCGACAGGGGATTCCAGCTTGCCCTGGACTCCCGGACAAAAGAGGTTGGCATCGACACGTCGGTTACCATCTGCCGTGCCGCTTATACATTGAAAATGGTTAGGATTGAAGATATAAGCTTTTTCAGTACTCTCAGAAATAAACTGATGTGGGGTGCCGATAGAAGGAATTAGATTTTAATAATCTCAATTAATTCATTATTTTTATCTTTGTATCAGTCATAATCCATATTATGAAGAATACCTATATCATCCCCGTTATCCTGTTACTATTATTGTTATCGTTCGAAAGCTACGGTCAGCGCTGGAAAATGATCAGGTATGAATTTGCCCTGGGTGGTGGTTCCACGCATTTTGAGGGGGATATAGGCAGGGCCAACCAGAATGTTCTCAATCTTCTTAACGGACCAAGAAACAATGCAGGATTGGATTTTACCTACAGGATAACCAAGGATATCAATGCAAAACTGGATCTGCAATACCTCTGGTTCTCAGGGATTGATATCGAGGGCCAGTCACATAACAGGGTCTATAAGTTTGGTTCGCACAATTTTGAGCATACCGTGCGCGGAGAGTATTATTTTCTCGGGGAGGACCGGGGATTCGGCTCCATGGCTCTTTACAACCGGCGGGGAATGATAAATACCTACGACCGGATATTTGCCTACGTTTTTGCGGGATTCGGGGGCATTTATTCAAAAGGGAGCGTTGTGGACGTGAATAATAATAACGCTGAACCGGTCGATAATCCGGGATACGATAATAATTCGCACTATGGTCTCGTTCTTCCTGTGGGTCTGGGTTTGAAGTATTCACTGAGCTCACACTGGTCCCTGGGACTTGAGGTGGGATACAGATGGACCTCATCGGATTGGCTGGATGCCTATTCATCAGCCTTTTCGGAGTATAATGATACATATTACACAACCAGTGTCAAAGCTATTTACAGAGTACGTACAGACAGAAGGGGGCGCCCGATGTTCAATAAATACTACCGTTAAAAGCAAGAGGGTGCGTTTTAACGGAACGCTGCACTTTTTTATCCCGGTTATATTTCTTCTGATAGGTCTGAATGCTGAGGCTCAGCGTTATGCCGATCCGGGATTCTTTGCGGGAACATCTTATTACATGGGGGACCTGCACATGTACGCGCCGTTTCAGGATCCCTCCGTCGCCTTCGGGCCCATCCTGAGATACAATTTCAATCCGCGGCATTCATTGCGCGGTCATATTATTTACAACGAATTAAGGAGTTTTAACACTTATTTTCTCGGAACAAACGCTGATTTTCAGGCAAGTTTTGTAGATTTGGGGCTGAATTTTGAATTTAACTGGCTGCCTTACAAAACGGCATTCAGGAAAACGAAGTATACCCCTTATGTTACGGGAGGAGTGGCTTATAACCTGATGGTCAACGGACGTTCGGAATCGCATCTCAACATACCGTTCGGAATCGGGGTGAAGGTCAACCTGGGAAACCGGCTCAGCGGGGGAATTGAACACACGGTCCGGAAAACCTTTACCGACGGAATTGACGGGACTTACAATGTAGACGTTAACGTACCTGAGAAACCCCTCATCCTGGGGAACAGCGACTGGGTGATGTTTACAGGGATATTTCTGACCTATAAGATATTTAAGTATAATGAGGAGTGTCCGGCATACGAAGAGGAACCTAAACCGAGAAGACTTTGAACATGGATCTGAAAGGGCAATTAATTAAGGAGAAAATGCCGAAACATGTTGCCATCATTATGGATGGTAACGGGCGATGGGCCAGGAAAAAAGGTCACGAGCGGCTTTACGGTCACAAGCATGCGGTTGAATCGGTGCGGCAGGTTGTTCAGGCTGCCGGAGAGCTGGGAATAGAGTATCTGACCCTCTATGCCTTCTCCACGGAGAACTGGAAACGGCCCAGGACAGAGATAGACGGATTGATGGCCCTGCTTGCCGCAACCATTAAGAATGAAACCGACAAATTGCACAAAAATAATGTTCGCCTGCTGGTTATTGGAAACATCCGGGACCTTCCTGAGTCCGTTACCAGGCACCTGAAACGTGCGATGGATACCACGGCCGGTAATACCGGTTTGAAATTGGTGCTGGCTCTCAGTTACAGCGGCCGCTGGGAAATCACCGAAACAGTGAAGAAGATGTGCAGGGATGCCCGGGAGGGGAAGCTCGATCCCGACCATATTGATGCGTGTGTCTTTGAATCCTATATGGATTCTTCTTCCATACCTTATCCTGAACTGCTGATACGCACCAGCGGAGAGAGGCGGATCAGCAATTTTATATTATGGCAGCTGGCTTACACGGAGCTCTATTTTACACCGGTGTTGTGGCCCGATTACCGAAAGGAGCATTTTTATGAAGCCCTGATCGATTATCAACGCAGAGAAAGAAGGTTTGGAATGGTAAATCAACAGCCCGGAGCCGTTACGAAACAATTTATTTAGCATGACGGAATTCAAGGCTCAAATCATTTTGCTCCTCTGCCTCTCTTTCCAAATCACTGCGCAGGAACTGTCCTATGATTCCATTCCTGTAATGGATTATTCAGTGCCCAAAGAGCTGGTCATTGCCGATATACGGGTGAGCGGGATTGAGTTTATCCAGAAAGAGGTCCTGATAAGTCTTTCGGGACTGAAGGAGGGGAAAACCATCATGGTCCCGGGAGACGACATCACCAACGTACTGAAGAAATTCTGGAGCCAGGGACTCTTTTCGGATGCAAAAATTTCAGCCTACAAAATCACGCGGGACAGCATCTGGATCGATATCTACCTCAAGGAGCAGCCCAGGATGTCGAGTCTGAATATCGAAGGGATCGGGAAATCGGAATCCCAGGACGTGATGGAAAAGATCAATCTCCGAAACGGACAGCAGGTGACCGACGATATTATCAACAATACCCGCCGCATCATCAGGGAGCATTTTATCGAGAAGGGATTCCTGAACACCGATGTGGTGATTACGATGAAGGATGATTCGGTACGGGTCAATATGGTTGAACTGAATATCGATGTGCATAAAAACGACCGGATTAAGATTGAAGAGATCTACTTCACGGGGAACAACTCTTTCAAGGAGCAGGTCCTGAGGCGGAAGATGAAGAACACGAAAAAGGTGAATATCAACTTTTTCAAGGCGTCGAAGCTGGTCTCGGACGATTTCAGTGAGGATAAGGCAAAGCTTATCGCATTTTACAATGAAAACGGATACCGGGATGCCAAAATTCTTTCCGATTCCATTGCCTTTATTGCCGAAAACAGGATTAACCTTTATATCACCATCGAGGAGGGTAATAAATACTACTTCGGCGATATTGAATGGATCGGCAATACGAAATATCCCTCCGAGCTTCTTTCTGCAGTGCTGGGAATTGAGAAAGGAGATATCTTTGACCAGTCGATCCTCGACGAAAGGCTGTTTATCGACGAGGATGCAGTCAATTCGGTTTACCTGGATAATGGTTATCTTTTTTTCGATCTCACCCCCATCGAGGTGAGTGTGGAGGACGACACGATTGATTTCGAGATGCGGATTTATGAAGGAAAAAAAGCGACCATCAATGAAGTGATCATCAAGGGGAACACACGGACCAATGAACATGTGGTGCGGCGTGAGCTCCGGACGCGGCCGGGAGACCTGTTCAGCAAGCAGGAGCTGATCCGGACCGTCAGGGAGCTTGCCAATCTCGGTCACTTTGACCCGGAGCAGATTGCACCGAACCCGATTCCCAATCCGGCAGACGGAACGGTTGACCTGGAGTACAAACTGGTGGAGCGGGCCACCGACCAGCTTGAGGTATCAGGAGGTTACGGTGCAGGGATGCTGGTGGGAACGATCGGAATCCGGTTCTCAAACTTTGCCGCAAGAAGGTTATTCGATCCGAAAGCGTGGAGACCCGTTCCTTCCGGCGACGGACAAACCCTCTCCATCAGGGCTCAGACCAACGGGCGTTATTACCAGTCTTACAACTTCTCCTTTGTTGAACCCTGGTTCGGCGGAAAGAAACCAAACTCTTTTTCCGTATCGGTTTACTACTCCAAGATCAATCCGAATTATTACAGCTATTATAATTACTGGACCGGTGGTGATGTGCCCGATGAGCATATGAAGATTTTTGGGGCTTCCCTCGGACTGGGAAGACGGTTGTCCTGGCCCGATGATTTTTTCACCCTTTACAACTCCATCACTTACCAGCGTTATAAAATGAAGGATTACACAGGATTCCTGGCAGAGAACGGGACCTTTAACAACTTCAGCTTCACCGCTACGCTGGGAAGGAACTCCCAGGATCAGATCATCTATCCGAGAAGGGGATCCAATCTCAGTCTCAGCCTGCAGATTACCCCTCCCTATTCCCGGTTCAACCAAAAATTCGATTATCTGAATGCTCCTGAAGAAGAGAAATACAGGTGGGTCGAGTATCACAGGTGGATGTTCAAGGCCGACTGGTACTATACCATCTTTGAGAACCTGGTGCTGATGACCAGGATGCACTTTGGATGGCTGGGACACTATAACGATGATATCGGGCCCTCTCCGTTCGAGGGATTCGATCTGGGAGGGGACGGACTGTCGGGGTATAACCTCTACGGACGGGAAACGATTGCCCAGCGTGGTTATCCGAACAGCAGCCTGACCCCGACCGTGAACGGAAAGAAATCGGGTAATGTCTATACGAAATATACCCTGGAGCTCAGGTATCCCATATCACTGAATCCTTCGGCCACCGTGTTTGGACTGGCATTTCTTGAAGCCGGTAACGCATGGTACAGCATCGATGAGTTTAATCCGTTCAGCGCAAAAAGGGCTGCCGGAGTGGGGGTCAGAGCTTTTCTGCCCATGTTCGGACTGCTCGGGATCGATTGGGGATGGGGTTTTGATTCTTATCCCGGCTCTTCCGGACCAAGTGGTTCACAGTTTCATTTTACGATCGGACAGCAGTTCTAGGAGTGCTGTCTGAAATTTGGTACGAACTTTGATTAACATTTAAGAAGAAGTTAAAAAAGAATCCTAAAATATATTCATCATGAGAAAAATTATCAGCACTTTATTGGTTGCGTTCATGCTGACAGGTACAGGTCTGGCCCAGAAATTTGCCTTTGTGGATACGGAATATATCCTGCAGAACATCCCATCCTATAATGCCGCACAGGAGGAGCTAAACAAAATGTCGGAACAATGGGAAGCTGAAATAGCCGGGCATTATGAGGAAATTGAGAAGATGTATAAAACCTATCAGTCTGAGCGGGTTTTACTGACCGAGGAGATGAGGACGAAACGGGAAGAGGAGATCATTTCGAAAGAACGGGAAGTGAAGGATCT
Organism: Bacteroidales bacterium; assembly: GCA_016936975.1. Taxonomy (GTDB): domain Bacteria; phylum Bacteroidota; class Bacteroidia; order Bacteroidales; genus JAFGWU01. The sequence continues at coordinate 18,000 of JAFGWU010000005.1, forward strand.
CCAGCATCAATATTTCGGTCCGGAAGGCGATCTGTTCAAGAAGCGTGAAGAACTCGTAAAACCTATCCAGGATGCACTTTACAAAGCGGTAAAAGAGATGTCTGCCGAAGGCGGATATGCCGTCATTTTCGATTCAGCATCGGGGGCCTCCATCCTCTATTCAAATCCCCGCTACGATTTGAGCGACGAAGTGCTTAAAAAGTTAGGTTATAAGAATTAATATCTTACTTTTGTATGCGTTTTTCAAATAACTGCTTTCTGTCCTGAAAGATAGGAGCAACAAAACGCCTGCTTTAATTCAAACAATTAATACAACAAAACAATGAAGAAAATCGCGTTGATCCTTGGTTCGCTCCTTTTTTCAGTAACCCTGTTTTCCCAGAACCTCAAGTTCGGTCATATCAGTTCAGATCTGTTACTTTCTGCGATGCCTGAATATGACAGCGCCCAGGTTAAGATTGATGATCTCAGGGAACAGTACGATCTGGAAATTGAACGTATCCAGGTAGAGATCAATAAAAAGATAGATGAGTTTACCAAGGCAGAAAAAACCATGAGTGAACTGATCAAGGAAGCCAAGGCTTCCGAGATCCAGGAGATGCAGGTCCGACTTCAGAATTTTGCCCAGACAGCCCAGCAGGATCTCCAGCAAAAAAGCATGACCTTCATTCAGCCGGTTATGGAAAAGGCAAGGACGGCTATTGAGGAAGTAGCCAAAGAGCAGGGACTGCTTTATGTATTTGATATGAGCCAGGGGAACCCGATTTATGCCTCCGACAAGAGTGTGGATCTTCTGCCCCTGGTTAAGGCAAACCTGGGGCTGCAGTAACCGCCCTCGGATATTTCCCTGGTCGGGATCACACATCATTTTACCGGATGGTAAATCATCCTCTGCATCATTGCCTTTATCCGGGATTATCAGGACCGGCACCGGCCGCAAATATTCAGGATACGCGGAAATTTTAAAAAAAATCCCTGCAGAATGGAATCCAAGAAATCAAATCCCATCGGCTTATTTGATTCCGGAGTCGGGGGATTGACCGTTGCGCATGCAATACATACCATCCTGCCCCAGGAGCAAATGATCTATTATGGCGATACCGCTCATCTTCCCTATGGCGATAAATCGAGGGATACCATTATTCACTACGCCCTCGGCATAACCGATTTCCTTCTTGAGAAGAGATGCAAGGTGATACTGATAGCATGTAACTCAGCCTCCTCCAATGCTTTTGATGAGGTGAAGGAGCATGTGGGCGACAGGGCGGTTGTGCTAAATGTGATTGATCCGGTTGTGGATTATGTGGCGGGAGATGAAACCATCCGTAACGTCGGGGTCATCGGAACCAAAGCGACCATCCATTCAAAAACCTATGAAAAAAAACTGGCCGGGCGAAACAGCCGGATCGGGGTAAGTTCCCTTGCCACACCCCTGCTTGTCCCGATGATTGAGGAGGGGTTCGTATTCGATGATATCTCCAATGCAATTATCCGGTCCTATCTTTCCCGCAGGGAACTTGCAGAGATCGATACCCTGATTCTGGGGTGTACGCACTATCCTATTATCAGGAACCAGATCAGCAGATTCTACAATTTTGAAGTGAATGTTCCGGATTCTTCGCTTATTGTAGCCGAACAGCTGCAGCAGTTTCTGGGAGAACGGAATTTGCTCAGCGAACATAGAAAACATCCCGATACCTTTTTCGTTTCGGAATACACTCCCTATTTTGAGGTCATTGCAAATATGTTTTTCAACGAGAAAATTTTGCTTGAAAAAAAGAGCATCTGGTAGATCAGATCCGGCATTCTTTTAATGATTCCTGCCCTTTTGTGGATAAAAATGACGATGCTCATAAAACCCCATTATTTAAATAATTAACTTTGTTTCATTAACAGGACTTTGACAATCCGTCGGTATTAAGATTCATGATTTCATGCGAAAATCACGGACGGGCATGAGATTGTTTTTTATACGATTCAATAACAGGAACGATTATGGCAAAAAATCCCAAAGTAGTTGAGCTTGAAGAGGTGGTTGTTAAGTTTGCGGGTGATTCGGGTGACGGAATGCAACTAACGGGGACCCAGTTCTCTGATACATCTGCGTTTGTCGGAAATGATCTTTCAACATTTCCGGACTACCCTTCTGAAATCCGTGCTCCCCAGGGGACCATAGCCGGTGTATCGGGCTTCCAGGTACACATAGGACACAGGGAAGTTACCACCCCCGGTGACCAGGCTGATGTTCTGGTTGCCATGAACCCGGCAGCTCTGAAAGCCAATATGAAATGGGTCAAGCAAGGAGCTACCCTGATCATCGATATCGATAATTTCGACAACAAGCATTATAAGAAAGCGGGATACATAGAAGATCCCCTTCATGATAATTCCCTTGATGGCTATAATGTTGTCAAGGCACCCATCACAAACCTCACCCGGGACACAATAAAGCAGTATGGGCTGGATCTCAAAATAGCGGACAAGACGAAGAACCAGTTTGTGGCGGGAATTCTTTACTGGTTGTTTAACCGTGATCTGAAGATTGGGGAGGATTTTCTGAAACAGAAATTCAGAAGCAAGCCGGACCTGGTGAAGGCCAATATTGCCGTTTTGCATGCGGGATACAATTATGCGGAAACGATAGAGGTACTGTCCACCACGTTTCATGTGCACCCGGTTAAGGATAAGCACGGATTGTTCAGGAACATAACAGGGAACCAGGCCACTGCCTGGGGTTTGCTTGCCGCTGCGGAAAAGGCGGGACTGGAGTTGTTCCTGGGTTCCTATCCCATTACACCGGCTTCGGAGATCCTGCAGGAATTGTCAAAACTCAAGAGCCTTGGGGCCATAACCTTTCAGGCTGAAGATGAGATTGCAGGGATCTGTTCTTCGATCGGGGCTTCCTTTGCCGGGAGGCTGGCCGTCACATCTACCTCCGGACCGGGGCTTGCCCTCAAAAGCGAAGGGATTGGCCTGGCGGTTATGACCGAACTGCCCATTGTGATTGTGGATGTTCAGAGGGGCGGGCCGGCAACGGGATTGCCCACCAAGACAGAGCAGGGAGACCTTATGCAGGCCCTTTACGGGCGGAATGGCGAATCGCCCTGTATAGTCATGGCCGCTTCCTCCCCGGCAAATTGTTTTAATTTTGCATTTAAAGCTGCCAAGCTTGCCGTGGAGCATATGACCCCGGTCATCCTGCTTTCCGACAGTTATCTTGCGAACGGTTCCGAGCTGTGGGAGATTCCTTTCATGAAAGATCTTGAAGAGATACATCCCCCGTTTGCGGAGGACAATGATCCGAATTATTATCCTTATCTGCGCGATCCGAAACGGTTGAACCGGTTCTGGGCCCGTCCGGGTCAGCCCGGTCTGCGTCACAGGGTTGGTGGCCTTGAAAAAGCCGATGTGACCGGAGAGGTTTCTCACGATCCCATGAACCACCAGATCATGGTCGAGACACGCGAGGCCAAGGTTCAGAAAGTCGCTGAATTCATTCCTGATCAGGAGATTATCGGGGACAAAAAGGGAGACCTGCTGGTTGTGGGATGGGGAGGAACCTACGGGGCCATTTTCAGTGCGGTAAACACGATCCGGGAACAGGGCAGGAAGGTTAGCATGGCCCAGTTCAATTACATCAAACCGCTTCCGAAAAATACGCGGGAGGTGCTCTCGGGCTTTAAGAAAATACTGGTATGTGAACTGAACCTGGGACAGTTTGCCAGTTACCTGCGCAGTCAGCTCCCGGAGTTTAATTACGCTCAATTCAATAAAGTGCAGGGATTACCGATGTTTATATCAGAAATTAAACAGAAAATTGAAGAAGTGCTTGATTCAATGAACAGTGAACAGTAACCTTAAAACTCAAATCAGGAGATTATGGAAGATTCAATGGCGTCAACGGTATTAACCAGGGATGATTTCAAGCTGGGCGAACCGGTAAAGTGGTGTCCCGGATGCGGGGCCCATGCGGTTCTGGCAACCATTATGAATGTACTTCCCGAAACGGGGGTACGCAAGGAAGATGTCGTTTTTGTTTCAGGGATTGGCTGCTCTTCACGTTTCCCCTATTATATAAATACCTATGGTTTCCATGGCCTGCATGGCAGGGCGCCTGCCATTGCATCGGGGATTAAGGCCGCCAACCCGAACCTCAGTGTATGGATCGTTACGGGTGACGGTGATTCAATGGCCATTGGAGGGAATCATTTTATTCATATCATCCGGAGGAACATCAATGTAAATATCTTATTGTTCAATAATAAGATTTATGGTCTCACAAAGGGACAGTACTCTCCGACAACACCCAAGGGAAGCATCACCAAAACCTCTCCCGACGGGACCATTGAAAATGCTTTTAAACCGGGTGAACTGGCTATGGGTGCCCAGGGATCGTTTTATGCCCGGGTTGTGGATACCGATCCCAAAATGATGAAGGAGGTATTTGCTGCTGCCGCACAGCACCAGGGAACCTCGGTCGTGGAGATTTTGCAGAACTGTGTCATTTTTGCCAACCAGGTGCATAATGACATCACCGGAAAAGATGTCCGGGATGATAACCAGATCTATTTAAAGCACGGAGAACCTATGATTTTCGGTAAAGAACGGAACAGGGGACTTCGGATCAGGAATAATCATCTTGAGGTGGTTACCATTGGTGAAAATGGCGTAACCGAGCGGGATATTATGATTCATAATGCCCTTAATCCGGATGATACAGCACATTATATGCTTGTGAGAATGACCCTTCCTGAGTTCCCGGTGGCAATGGGTGTGGTAAGGGCAGTGGAGACGACCGTATACGAATCACTGCTTTACGATCAGATAAAGCATGCTAAAAGTACGTCTAAGATAAAAAAGGTGGATGACCTGCTGCGAAGTGGAAATGTCTTTCAGATAGATAAGTGATGGACCCGATTCCGAGCTCTGAAGAGTATATCCAGAAGCTGATTGCTGAACGGAAAGAGCGCCTCAAGGAATTAAATTGCATCAACCAGACCACGCAGATTATCAAAGAGAGCAGCTCCGTTGAGCATACTCTCAGCCAGATTGTGATGATTTTGCCCGCTGCCTGGCAATACCAGGAAATGACCGTAGCCAGGATCTGGTTCGAAGGGAGGGAGTATGCCAGCCCGGGATTCAGGGAAAGCAAATGGAAACAGAGCCAGAAATTCGTTACCATCAACAACCAGAAAGGATCCATCGAAATTTACTATCTCAAAGAGTTTGCAGAGGCTGATGAGGGCCCTTTTCTGAAGGAGGAGCGGCAGTTGATCGATAATATTGCCAGCATTATTTCCAATTACCTGAACAGCCTCGAAGCTAAAAAAATCCTGAAAAAGTCCCTGGATGAAAGCATTGTTCGCGCAGAGGTCAGGGATTTCAAGAAACCGGAGGAGATCGATACGAAGCGTCTTCTGCAGAAATTTATTAATAAGCAGAATGCTAACAGGGACATTTTTCATGACCTCATGCCTTACAGGGTCAGGGAGATTCTTCTCGTGGCAACCCTTTACGATGCCTACAGTATAGAAAAGGAGGGTCGGTTTTCCGAACATATCCTCGGGGAGTATCATCAGCTGAGCCTTACATCCATGCCGAGGGTGACTGGCGTTTCCAGCTATGAAGAGGCTATGGAACAGCTTAATTCCCGTCATTTCGACCTGGTAATCCTGATGTTCGGGAACGATAAAGTCACCCCGCTGAATATTGCCCGGAAGGTCAGGGAGGATTTTCCATACATTCCCGTTTATGTCCTTGTGAATAATGACCGGGAGGTAAACGCTTTCAAAGAGAATAACCTGACCCTTAACCGCATTGTCGATCGCCTGTTTGTATGGAACGGCGACTCCAGGGTCTTTTTTGCCATGGTGAAACACCTGGAGGATAGCGTTAATGTGGAGAGCGATACCCGGCTCGGGCTGGTAAAAGTGATCCTGCTGGTGGAGGATTCCGAAATTTATTATTCACGTTACCTGCCATTGCTTTACAGCAACGTTATTGAACAGACCAGCAGGATCGTGGAAGACCCGGGAACCGATGAGATATTCAAAATTCTCCGCCTGAGGGCGAGACCCAAGATATTGCTCGCCAATAACTACGAGGAGGCCATCGATGTGGTCAAAAAATATAAGGATTACCTGCTCTGCCTGATTACCGATATTGAATTCAACCGCGAAGGAAAAATGGATCCTGACGCCGGATTCAGGCTGGTGAATGAGGTCCGGAAAATTGCAGATGATTTGCCGACCATCATTCAGTCGGCAGATGTTCAGAATTCACACAGGGCTTACGAGCTGAAATCAACTTTCATCAATAAGAACAGTGAGACCCTCCTACAGGATATCCGGAATTTTATTATGTACCACCTGGGATTCGGCAGTTTTATTTACAGGGATTCCAGCGGAAAAAAGATTGCGGAGGCAAAGTCCCTGCAGGAATTTGAGAAGATGATCGCATCCATTCCGAGTGAATCGCTGGTTTACCATGGACGCAGAAATCATTTTTCATTATGGCTGACTGCGAGAGGGGAGATTCGGATCGCCAAACTGATCCATCCCATAAAGGTGACGGATTTCAAGACCCCGGATGAGTTCAGGAATTATCTCAGGTACATTATCAAAAAGTACAGAAATGAGTCCAATACCGGGAGAATTGTAAATTTCGAAGAGAGTGCCCTGCTCGATGAATCAAATATTGTCAGTCTCGGAACCGGTGCCCTTGGAGGAAAGGGGCGGGGATGTGCGTTCATTAATACGCTCATCTATAATATGAATTTCCAGGAGATCATCCCGGATCTGAATATCCGTACACCGAGGACCAGCATTATCGGCACGGATGAGTTTGATCTGTTCATCGAGCGTAATAACCTGCATGATATTGCACAGAGGGAGATTGATTATAACGGGATCAGGCAGCTCTTCCTGGAAAGTGATCTCTCCTATAACCTTGAGAAGCGGCTGAGGGAACTGGTTAAAAAGATCGATCAGCCGCTGGCGGTAAGATCATCAAGCCTGATGGAGGATTCCACCATGCAGCCATTTTCAGGAATATTCGACACCTACCTGGTTCCGAATAACCATCCGGAATTCAATGTCCGGTTCAGGCAGCTTTGCGATGCTGTAAAACTGGTGTATGCATCGGTCTACTCCCCGCATTCGAAAGGTTACTTCAAAGCCATCCGCCATAATATTGAGGAGGAAAAAATGGCTGTGGTCATCCAGAACGTGGTGGGCAGGATTCATGATGACTATTTCTACCCCCATGTGAGTGGTACCGCCCAGTCCCATAATTTTTATCCGATTGCTTATGTTGAACCGGAGGATGGTTTTGCCCTGGCAGCATTGGGATTGGGACATTATGTGGTGAATGGAGAGAAGTCCTATATTTTCTCCCCTAAATACCCGGAGCTTGAAATCAATTCTCCGGCAGTGCTCTTCAGGGATTCCCAGGTTGAGTTCCTGGCCCTTGACCTGAAAAACACCGCAATGGATTTTTGCGGGAAAGGTACCGAAGCGAACCTCGCAAGGTTAACCCTTGCCGATGCAGAAAACCATGGGACATTGAAACACCTGGCATCGGTGTACGACGCGGAAAATAACAGGATTGATCCGGGTTTATCCTCGGCTGGTCCCAGGATACTTAACTTTGCGGATATCCTTAAGTACGGCTATACTCCGCTGGCCCATGCATTAAGGCTGGTGCTTGATGTGGGACAACAGGCGCTTGGATCACCGATAGAAATTGAATATGCCCTGGACCTCGATAAATCGGAGAACGGTAAGCCATCAATTTACCTGCTGCAGATCAAGCCGATGCTTGGAAGTGATGCCGTTTTTTCCTTTGAGATGGACAGTATTAATCAGGAAGACCTTATTATCCTGGCTGAAAAGAGCATGGGCAACGGAAGGATTGATGATCTGACAGATATTGTTTATGTGATTCCCGAAATATTTGATAAGCTTCGAACCAGGATGATTGCGCGGGAAATTGAGGAGTTTAATGCAGGGTTGGTACAGCAGGGAAGGCAGTATGTGCTGATAGGGCCGGGTCGGTGGGGAACAAAGGATCCTTTAATCGGACTTCCGGTCAACTGGTCCCAGATCTCCCATGCCCGCGTAATTATTGAAACGAGCCTCGAAAATTTTCCGCTGGATGCCTCACTGGGATCCCATTTCTTTCACAATGTCACATCAATGAATGTCGGCTACTTTAGCATTCAACACCAGTCAGGGTCCTCATTCATCCGGTGGGATGTGCTCGGCAGGCAAAAGGTGGTGAAGGAAACGGAATTTGTAAAGCACATCCGCTTTGACGAGCCGCTCTGCATCCTGATGAACGGAAGAAAACGGATTTCTGTCGTCATGAGAAAGCCCTGCGGTGTAACGAAACAGTAACATTACGATAGCTTATGGTCAGGCAATACCAAAATTTAAATTATCCCACCATCGATTTCAGTCATACGGCTTTCAACAAGCTTATGCAAAACCGTATCCGAAGGGTATTGATTCTCAGCAGTAACTATGACTTTTTCATGCTAGAGGAGGACGGACGTATCGATGAACAGATTTTCAATGAGTATGTGTCCCTGAATCTTCGCTACCCCCCGGTGTTCATAAAAGCCACCAATGCCCGGGAGGCTTTCAGTATCCTGGAGAATGAAGATATTGACCTGGTCATAGAAATGCTGAACCTGGGGGATATCGATGCATTCAAACTGGCTAAGAAGATTAAGGAGAGCTACGAGAACATACCAATCGTTGTGTTAACCCATTTCAACCGGGAGGTGAGCCTGAGAATCCAGAATGAAGATCTCTCAGCAATCGATTACGTCTTCTGCTGGCTGGGCAATGCCGATCTCCTGCTTGCCATCATTAAACTTCTGGAGGACAGGATGAATGCGAAGCATGATGTGGAGGAGGTGGGTGTCCAGGTCATCCTGCTTGTGGAGGATTCCATTCGTTACACCTCGACTTACCTGCCGGAATTATACCGCATCGTGCTCCAGCAATCGAGGGATTTTATGAAGGAGGCCCTGAATGAACACCAGAAGATGCTGAGGATGCGGGGACGTCCGAAGATACTCCTGGCAAAAACCTACGACGAAGCGTTGGATCTGTATGAAAAGTACAGGTTTAATATGCTTGGCATCATCTCCGATGTCAGCTTCAAGAGGGATAATAAACGGGACAAGGAGGAGAAGCTCGGTCTGCGTTTGATTGAGCGCATCCGCAGGGAGGATCCCTTTATGCCGGCACTGCTCCAGTCTTCCGATCTGTCCAACGCGGCCATTGCCGGGGAGATGGGCGTGGGATTCCTGCATAAATATTCTAAATCCCTGTCCATAGAACTGCGGAATTTTATCATGCGGAATTTTGCCTTCGGCGAATTCATATTCAGGGATCCATTGACCCTGGAAGAGGTTGACCGGGCAGCGGATCTCCAGGCACTGCAGCATAAAATCCTCGATCTGCCGGATGATGTCCTGCTGTATCATGTCGGAAGGAACGACTTTTCGAAATGGCTCAATGCCAGGGCTATTTTTCCAGTGGCCCAGCTTTTCAAATACGTGAAAGCGGAGGATTTCAATAACCTGGATGAGGTCAGAAGTTATATCTATGAGGCGATTTCCAGCTTCAGGATCAGCAAGAGCAGGGGGATTATTGCAGAATTTGACAAGCACAGTTTCGATGAGTATACCAACTTCTCCCGGATCGGACAGGAGTCGATCGGGGGTAAGGCCAGGGGCCTGGCATTTCTGAACAACGTCATTCAACAGCAGAAGCTGTTTAACAAATATCCCGATTGCATCATAACCGTTCCCCGGACCGTTGTTTTGAGCACCGATATTTTCGATGATTTCATGGAGATGAACGATCTCTACAAAATCGGATTATCAGACAAGCCCGACGAAGAGATCCTTGAATATTTTGTCAACGGGAGGTTGCCGGGATGGATCCACCAGGATCTCTATACCTTCCTGTCGGTTGTGAAGGCACCCCTGGCCATCCGCTCATCAAGCAAACTTGAGGATTCGCATTATCAACCGTTTGCAGGCATTTATTCCACCTATATGATCCCGGTTCTCGAGAATAACACAGCCAGAACCATGGAACTTCTTACCAACGCTATAAAGTCGGTTTATGCATCCGTTTATTTTAAAAGCAGTAAAGCTTATATTGAGGCAACCTCCAATGTGATTGATGAAGAAAAGATGGGAATCGTTCTGCAGGAGGTGTGCGGGACCCTCATCAATAACCTGTTTTTTCCGACCCTGTCGGGAGTCGCACGGTCCATCAATTTTTATCCAATCGCCCCGGAGAAGACAGGTGAGGGAATTGCCAAGATAGCCTATGGCCTCGGCAAATACATCATGGATGGGGGAGTCTCACTCAGGTTCTCGCCGAAATATCCGAAAAAGATCCTGCAACTATCCACTCCACGCCAGATGCTGCGCGATACCCAGAGATCCTTTTACGCCCTGAACACGGACGAACAGGGTTTCAAAATTTCAACGGATGATTCATTTAATCTGCTCAGGCTGAAAATAGATGAGGCCAGAGAGGACCCGGCTTTAAAGTATGTTATGTCGGTATACGACTATCAGTCAGATGTCGTAAGGGATGGATTGAAATACGAAGGAAAGAAAATCGTTACCTTCTCCAGCATTCTTCAGCATAACCTGTTCCCCCTTCCCGCTATTCTGCAGGAACTGCTTGAGATCGGGCAGAAGGAGATGAACCTGCCAGTTGAGATAGAATTTGCGGTGAACCTGAATGTGCCGAAAGGTTCGCCATTCATCTTCAACCTGCTTCAGATCAGACCCATTGTGGAGACCGAACAGGGTCCTGAGATTACCATTGCAGAATTGCAGCCTGAAGATACCATTCTCTATTCTGAGGCAGCACTCGGAAATGGACTGTTTAAAAATATCCGTGATATCGTGTATCTGCCCCCAGGCACATTTGACCCGGCCCGCAGCAAGGAGATCGCTGAGCAGATTGAGAAAATCAATGAGGAGATGAAAAAGCAGAACCGGACCTATGTGCTGATAGGTCCGGGGCGGTGGGGCTCATCCGATCCATGGCTGGGGATACCGATTAAATGGGGACAAATATCTGCGGCGAGGATCATTGTTGAATCCGGTCTCGAGGATTATCGCATCGACCCCAGTCAGGGGACCCACTTTTTTCATAATATGGTCTCTTTTCATGTGGGTTATATGACCATCAATCCATACATCAGTGAGGGATTCTATAATCACGGGTACCTCGACCGTCTTCCTGCCTGTTCGGAGGATCATTTTGTGCGGCACGTGAGGTTCGACAGCGAGCTCATCATCAAGATCGACGGAAAGAGCAATAGAGGGGTGATCCTGAAACCGGGCAAAGGGAGTGTTTGATCCTTCTGCTAAACAATTTCCCATCAGAAGTGTTAATGATAAAAACATCATTAACATGAACAAAAGGAACTTCCTGAAACATACTGCGGCACTCGGGGCAGGTGCCCTTATTGCGCCCTCCCTTCTGACTTCTTTTACCATTCCCGGTGATCGCGTGAAGGCCGGGTTAACCGGGCAGACCGGATTTCAACAACCGGAACTGAATTATGCCTTTGATGCCCTGGAACCCTATATCGACAGGAGAACCATGGAACTGCACTATAGCAAGCACCATGCCGGTTATACGCAGAAGTTAAATGAGGCACTCGGCCGTGAAGGAATTACAGAAGACAATATCCTGAGAATATTGGAGAACATTTCCTCTTACGGTGCGGCGGTAAGGAACAACGGAGGAGGATATTACAACCATAACCTTTACTGGAATTTCATGTCTCCCGAAGGAGGTGGAACCCCCCGGGGTAAAATCGGGAAAGCCATCAGGAAACAATTCGGTTCCTTTGAAGCTTTTAAGGAGCAATTTTCTTCCGTGGCCGCTTCCCATTTCGGATCAGGTTGGGCCTGGCTGATAGTTAAGCCCAATGGACAGCTCCAGGTGGTCAGTACGCCCAACCAGGATAATCCGTTAATGGATGTTTCCGAGGTAAAGGGATCCCCGGTGCTGAACATCGATGTCTGGGAACATGCATATTACCTGAATTATCAAAATCAGCGTGCCCGCTATATCGAAGCCTACTGGAATATCATAGACTGGGATTATGTAGAGCACCTCTACCGGGAAGCGGTGCAGTAATAGCTATTTTCAAATACCTGTTCTTTATCATATTGGTTTTGTTTGGTAAATCACATTCAAAAACTCAATTTTGCATCAACAATTTACTTCTAACAAAACCATCATGAATGTAGATAAAATAATGAATGACCTGGTGAAAAAGCATCCGGCAGAACCGGAATATCACCAGGCAGTAAGGGAGGTTCTTGAATCCATAGAGGAGGTCTACAATGAGAACCCGCAATTTGCCTCGGCCAACATCGTTGAAAGGCTTATTGAACCCGACCGGATACTGACCTTTAAAGTGCCCTGGGCGGATGATCAGGGAGCGGTCCATGTCAATATCGGCTACCGGATCCAGTTTAATAATGCCATTGGTCCCTACAAAGGCGGCTTGAGGTTTCACCCCAGCGTAAATCTCAGTATCCTCAAATTTTTGGGATTTGAACAGATCTTCAAGAACAGCCTCACCTCATTGCCCATGGGAGGTGCCAAAGGCGGTTCTGATTTTGATCCAAAAGGAAAGAGCAATGCGGAAATCATGCGTTTCTGCCAGGCATTCATGTTGGAGCTGTGGAATTTTATTGGTCCTGATACGGATGTCCCGGCCGGGGATATCGGTGTCGGAGGCAGGGAGATAGGATACCTTTACGGAACCTACCGCAAACTGGCACGGGAGAATACCGGCGTTTTGACCGGAAAGGGTTTGAACTGGGGAGGTTCCCTTATCAGGCCGGAGGCCACCGGATTCGGATGCGTCTATTTTGCAAATGAAATGCTGTCTACCCGCGGGGAATCCTTCAAAGGAAAAAAAGTGGCGATTTCAGGATTTGGAAACGTGGCCTGGGGAGCCGCCAGCAAGGTAACCGAGCTGGGAGGGAAGGTAGTTACCATCTCGGGACCCGATGGTTATATTTATGATCCGGAGGGACTGTCAGGTGATAAGATTACCTACATGCTCGAGCTGAGGGCCTCCAATGAGGATATTGTCTCTCCCTATGCCCTTGAATTTGAAAGTGGTGAATTTGTTCAGGGAAAGCGGCCATGGGAAGTTAAGGTTGATATTGCCTTACCATGTGCCACCCAGAATGAATTAAACAGGGAAGATGCAGAAAACCTCGTTAAGAATGGATGCATGTGTGTTTGTGAAGGGGCAAATATGCCTTGCACTCCCGAAGCCATAGAGATCTTCCAGAGGAATGGCCTGTTATATGCCCCCGGGAAGGCAGCCAATGCAGGAGGGGTTGCAACATCAGGACTCGAGATGGCCCAGAATTCAATGAAGATAAACTGGAGCAGGGCAGAGGTGGATGACCGGTTGCACCACATCATGAAACAGATACATAAGAACTGTGTGGATCACGGTACGAACGCTGAAGGATATGTCGATTATGTCAGGGGAGCCAATATAGCAGGTTTCCTGAAGGTTGCGAATGCCATGGTTGACCAGGGATTAGTTTAGGCTCCAGAGGTATTCTTTGAATGCCTCATATTCGTTGCCTATTTTCAAAGCCTGTTTTTTTCTGCCGGAAAAAGCTGAGAGCCTTTCGGGAACGCGGCACGGACGACCGATCAGCGGATCAATTATTTCGGTGAATTTCGCCGGATGAGCCGTTTCAAGGAAGATGCCGGTTACACCCTCATGATGATTCATGTAGGTTCTGGCAGCCTGGTAACCTGTCGCTCCATGCGGGTCGCAAACATACCCCGTGTTTTTGTACACGGATTTAATAATCTCCCGGATCTCGTCATCGGTGTAAGAATAACCCTCTATATGATGGGTCACTCTTTCATGCTTTCCGCTGAAGATATCCAGGATCCTGACGAAATTGCTCGGGTTCCCCACATCCATCGCATTGGCAATGGTTGTAACGGAGGGCCGGGGTACGAACACGCCGGATTGCAGATATTCAGGGACCACATCATTAATGTTGTTGGCCGACAGGAATTTGTGAACAGGCAGTCCCATCTCCCTGGCAATCAGTCCGGCGGTCAGATTTCCGTAATTACCGCTGGGCACCGAGAAAAAGATATCTTTTCCGGGAACCTGGTTCCAGGCCCTGAAATAGTAGAACGACTGGGGCAGTAACCGTGCAAGGTTAATGGAGTTGGCCGACGTCAGGGTAAGCTTTTCCGACAGGTCAGGATCGAGGAAGGCCTTTTTTACGAGCCGCTGACAATCGTCGAAAGTGCCACTCACCTCAAGGGCTGTGATATTTTGTCCGAGCGTGGTAAATTGCTTCTCCTGCAGTGGGCTTACCATTCCGGAGGGGTACAGGACATGAACCCGTATTCCTTTTGCCCCCAGGAAACCGTTCGCCACCGCACTGCCAGTATCCCCTGAGGTGGCGACCAGAACATGCACTTCTGCGGTCCGGTCGCGGGTAAAGTGCTCGAGCATCCTGGACATGAAACGGGCTCCGACATCCTTGAACGCCAGGGTGGGGCCATGGAACAATTCGACCGTGTAGAGGTTATCTTCAATCTTCACCACAGGCGTATCGAAGTTTATGGCTTCGCCGACCAGCCGCACCAGGTCCGGCTGGGGAATATCCTCTCCAAAGAGCTTTTCTGAAATGATGATCCCGATCTCCGTCAGGTTGGAAGATTTGATGGCTTCCATTTCAGACCGTGTCAGAACCGGGAATCTCTGGGGCATGTATAAACCGTTATCGGGTGCCAGCCCTTTGAAGACAGCCTCTTTCAGCGAACAGATGATGCTTTTGTTATTTGTGCTGTAGAATTTCATCTTTTTTTCATACGATTCGGCAGCCGGCCTCGCTGACCCTTGAAAGATATAAATTGCATGGAATCTGATGCCGCCTGAAATGATCAAGCTTGGCTCTCCCAACAGATTCGGCCAGTTCGGCTCCCCTGCAGAGGGAAAATACAGAAGGACCTGAGCCGGAAAGTCCCGTTCCGATCGATCCGGCTTCCAGCGCTTTTTCCCGTAACGATTCAAATCCGGGAATCCGTGATGTGCGGAAAGGTTCGGCAAACAGGTCCCTGACTGACCGGCTGATCAAGGCGTAGTCGCTTGTTGCAAGTCCGGCTATCAGGCCTGCAAGGTTACCGCATTGTTCGAGGGCCGTTTTTAATCTGACCTGTTCGGGAATCAGTTTTCTGCTCTCCAGGGTTTTTATTTCAATTTCGGGATGCACCAGGGCGCACCAGAGATCATCAGGGTAGGGGATGTGCTTGATGTCGAGGGGATCGTATCCACGTATCAGGACGAATCCGCCAAGCAGGGCCGGGGCAATATTATCAGCATGGATGGTTCCGCTGGAGACCAGCTCTCCCTCCATGGCAAACGGAATCAGGGATCTTATATCCAGCGGGGATCCGAGAAGTTCATTTATTCCCACCACGGCTGCGGCGCAACTGGCCGCACTGGAACCAATCCCGCTTCCGGGTTTTATCTTCCCGGTAAAGATAATATCGTAATCATCGGAGGCTTTCAAATGATTCAGCAAAGAGCGAACCGCCACCGCTGCCGTATTGCGGTCGGGCTGAAGCGGGAGTTCAAATCCCGATTCATTGATGAGGGTTAATCCCCTGCCGTTGTTCCTCCGGATAACCAGCTCATCCCCCGGCTTCTCAAGTGCGAAACCGAGCAGATCGAAACCAGGACCTACATTAGAAACGGTTGCGGGACCGAATATTTTTATGCTGTCCTTCATTGGGATCCCTTCAGGAATTTAATGATTCAGTTCATCAAAGATAGTCCTATTTATTTCATTTAATGAGGAAATGATCCGGTCGGCTGCTCCAAACCGCCTGTCTTTTGCCTCTCCGGGTCCCGGCATGGCAATCACCTTCATCCTGGCGGCCCTGGCAGCAATCACACCGTGAAAGGAGTCTTCAATGGCCAGGCAGGCGGAGGGATGGCATCCCAGGAGCTTCGCCGTATTCAAATACACATTGGGGTGGGGTTTTCCGTAAGGCTCATGCTCGGCAGAGTAGATCACTGAAAAGTATTTCCGTAATCCGAACCGGTCAAGAATAATATTGATCAGAAACATCGGGGAGGAAGATGCCAGGGCCACCGGCAGGTTCAATTCCTTAAAGAACCTGATCGCCCTGTCGGCGCCCTCCATCAATCGCGCCTTAGTCCAGAACAGATCGATCATCCTTTTTTCATATTCTTCCACCAGGGACTCCTGTGGCGGGTAACTTCCCGGAAATCTTGAATACCAGTAATGAACCATCTCGTCGGACCGCAATCCTTTGGTCTGGACCTGCATCTCTTCGGTAAGGGTGATTCCCAACTCCCTGAAGATATCGACTTCCGTCCTCTGCCAGAGTGGCTCCGAATCGGTGAGCACACCATCCATATCAAATATCACCCCTTTTATCATCATTTATCGGTTTTATTATTCCGAATCCACAACAGCCTGAAAATTCCTCTTCTCCCCCCGGTTCATTACAGGTTAGCCACGCGGATTATGTCGGCGAACACACCTGCTGCGGTAACATCGGCACCCGCTCCGTATCCTTTTACGATAAGGGGCAGTTCAAGATACCGGTCGCTGGTTATCATTATGATATTATTGCTAGCTTCAAGCGGGTAAGCCGGATGCGAAGGATCAACCGCGACCAGTCCCATCTTTCCTTTTCCTTCATTGATGGAGGCGATATACCGCCATTTTTTGCCCTCCGGTTCCAGCTTGATTCGTCGTTCTTCGAATTCCTTATCGAACCTCCTCAGTTTCTCCCAGAAATCCTCCAGGGTCCCTTCAAAAAGCGCATCGGGAAGAAAGGGCTCGATCCTGATATCGGTCTCTTCAAGCGGGTAGCCCGATTCCCTGGCCAGGATCAGCAATTTTCGCTTGACGTCTGTTCCGCTCAGGTCGACGCGCGGGTCGGGTTCGGAAAATCCCTTCTCCATGGCCATATGGACGGCCTTACTCAACGGGATCTCCCTGCTGATGACATTGAAGATGAAATTGAGCGTCCCGGAGACCACGGCATCCAGTTTCAATATCCTGTCGCCGCTTTTGATAAGGTCGTTAATGGTGCTTATTACAGGCAGACCGGCTGCAACGTTGGTTTCGAAACTGAACTTCACGCCTTTCTGCAACGCTTTTTCCTTAAGATAGGCATATTGTTTGTAGGAAGAGCTGCAGGCTATCTTGTTGGCGGTTACCACTGAAACGTAACAATCGAATAGCCGGTCATACAGCTGAGCCACCTTCTCACTGGCCGTGCAGTCGATGAAGACCGAGTTGCGGAGATTGTTCTCACGAATCTGTTCCACAAACCGGCCTGGATCCATTGGTTCACCTTTCTCCAGTTTTTCCTCGCAGGCAGATAGAGGTATCCCGTCGATATCAACAACCATTTTTTTACTGCTGGCCAATCCAACCAGGTTCACTTTCAGCTTCAGGGAATCCTCCAGTTTTTGTTGCTGGGACCGGATCTGTGATATCAGTTTCCTGCCGACATTTCCGACGCCGGCAAGATAAAGGTGCAGTTCCTTAAATTCTGAAAGGAAAAATCCTTCATGAATGGCATTCAAAGCTTTCTTCAGGCTATCCTGACCGATGACCACGGATATATTCAGCTCACTGGAACCCTGTGCCGTCGCTATAACGCTGATCCCGTTTCTGGCCAGTGATTTGAAAAGGGTGGCCGAGATTCCGGGGGTGTGTCTCATCTCCTCACCGACAATGGCTATAATGGAAAGGTTATTCAGAACCTCAATATCCATCTCCCTGCGATGCTCAATTTCGATGACAAACTCTTCGTTCAGGCCCTCCAGGGCAGCATTCGTATCCTGTGGATTTACGGCAAACGAGATCGTCATCTCGGACGAGGCCTGGGTTATAAGAATCACATTAACCCCTCTCTTTGCCAGGGCGGTGAATACCCGCATGGATGTACCGGTCTTTCCGACCATCCCGGTGCCCCTCACAGTGATCAGATCCACTTTATCGATGGAGGAGATGCCCTTGATAAGGTGCCCTCTCAATGGTGTCGCTTTCCCGGAAATGAGTGTTCCGGGATCATCGAGATTGAAGGTGTTGCGGACCCTGATGGGAATATGCTTCTGATAGACCGGGGCCAGTGTGGGCGTATAGATTACCCTGGCTCCAAAATGCGATAGTTCCATGGCCTCTTCATAGCTCATGTTCTCTACCGTGTATGCTTTCGGGACCATCTTGGGATCGGCTGTCATGAATCCGTTCACATCGGTCCATATCTCCAGGATTTCCGCATTCAGTGCTGCAGCCACAATGGCTGCGGTATAATCAGAACCGCCGCGTCCGAGGGTGGTCGTCCTGCCATCCTGGTCCGAAGCAATAAATCCCGGCATGATCATGATCCCTGAGCGGCCCGGTAACTTGGTCCGCAGAAGATCGTTTGTAGTATTGAAATCAACCACCGCCTTACCAAAGTGGCTGTTTGTCCGGATCAAATCCCTGGAATCAACATATTCCGTGCCGGGGATGAAGCCCGTGATAATGGTTGCCGACAGACGTTCACCGAAGCTGAGCAGGACATCCAGTGTTTTATTACTGAGGTCCTGCAGCAGGAAAACACCCCGGAGGATTTCATCGAACTCTTCCAGCATGTCTTCAACCTCTTTCAACAGGGGATCCTGCTGTATTTCATCAAACAGGTTCCTGACGGTGGCGGTGTGGCGCTGTTTAATGCTTTCGAATTTCTCCCTGTAAACGGGATCATGCCTGCCGGCCATCTCAGCCGTTTGAATAATCAGATCGGTAATACCACCGAATGCCGAAACGACGGCGATGCTTCCCTCCTCGCAGGATTCCAGGATTTTTCTTACAATCCTGATGCTTTCAGGTGTTCCGACTGAGGTGCCGCCAAATTTCAATACCTTCATAAGCTCCTTATCATTTATTATTGAAGATCCCCCAGGGGATAAAGTTTTACGAACCGGTTCAGGATCCGGCACTGTAAACCGGTATTGCCGGATCGATCTTTTTAATCAGACCCTGGAGAACGTTGCCAGGACCAATTTCCGTAAAGGATGCAGCACCGGCGGCGATCATGTTTTTAACCGATTGCGTCCATTTCACCGGGGAGGTCAGCTGGGCAACCAGGTTCTTCCTGATGACTTCGGGATCGACTGAAGGTTGTGCGGTTGCATTCTGGTACACCGGGCAAACCGGTTTCTTGAAAGAGGCAGAGCGGATCGCATCCTCCAGTTCGGCTCTTGCCGATTCCATCAGCGGGGAATGAAAGGCCCCACCAACCTGGAGTTTAAGCGCCCTTTTTGCCCCGAGCTCCTTCAGTTTCTCAATGGCCAGATCGATACCCCGGAATGAACCTGAAATGACTATCTGGCCCGGACTGTTATAATTGGCCGGTACCACCACCTCATCGATGCCGGCACAAACCGTCTCCACCACCGCATCCTCCATCCCGATGATGGCCGCCATGGTGGATGGCTCTGTTTCACAGGCTTTCTGCATCGCCATGGCCCGCTTGGAAACCAGCATTAATCCGCTTTCAAATGACAGTGACCCATTTGCCACCAGGGCGGAAAACTCTCCCAGTGAATGACCCGCTACCATATCGGGATGAAATTCCTCAAGGATCATGGCCAGAATGACCGAGTGGAGAAAGATGGCAGGCTGAGTGACCCTGGTCTGTTTGAGGTCCTCAGCAGTTCCTTCAAACATGACCTCCGTAATTCGGAATCCCAGTATCTGGTTTGCCTGTTCAAATAAAGTCCTTGCCTCGGGGTATTTTTCGAAAAGCTCTTTTCCCATTCCCGGGAACTGGGCACCCTGTCCGGGAAATACATATGCTTTCATATAATATATGGATTAGATTTGGTAAAAATAAACACTATTCTTAAAAAAATCCCTTGGAAGATTTTGTTTTTACAATTGCGGTCAAAGTAATGGCCGTTGTGATACCGTGACTGAATATCAGTGAAGATCAGCTCCGATGAGATGGATAAACTCCTCCCTGGTTTTGGATTCCTTTAGAAAAACTCCCGTAAAGGCAGAGGTGGTCGTAACGGAGTGCTGTTTCTGGATGCCTCTCATCACCATGCAGAGGTGGACCGCTTCGATAACCACTGCAACACCAAGCGGCTGTAAAGTTTCCTGGATACAGTCGCGGATCTGCACCGTAAGCCGCTCCTGAACCTGCAACCTGCGCGCAAAGGCATCTGCCACCCTGGCAATCTTGCTCAGTCCGGTAATGTAACCATTAGGAATATAAGCAATATGGGCCTTCCCGATAAAAGGAAGCATATGATGTTCGCACATGGAATAGATTTCAATATCCTTAACCAGCACCATCTCGCTGTAATCTTCTCTGAACATGGCCGAACGGAGTATCTGGGTCGGATCGGCTCCGTATCCCTTTGTAAGAAAGAGCATGGCTTTTGCAACCCGCACGGGCGTTTTCTCAAGTCCTTCCCGGAGGGGATCTTCCCCGATGATTTTCAGGATTTCCCTGTAATGGCCGGTAAGCTCGGAAGTGGTTCTTTCGTTCCATTCCTCAATATTATCGTAACCACCGTTGTTATTTTTTCCTGAGCCACTGTTTATTATTTTCATAGGATATAGATTTTACCGGATTGTCTGCGAATTTTCCATTTGACCTTTCCCGGGGGTGATTTCCGTTCCATCATTTGCCGAAATACTCAGCGAAATTATTTTCTGTTTCCTGAATCCTTACGGAATGGAGCTCCACTCCCAGGGCCTTCACATGCGGATCCAGCTGTTCCCAGATGCCCATGGCAAGATTCTCCGTTGAGATATATTTTTCCTTCAGGAAATCCACTTCCACATTCAGGTTCTTATGGTCAATTTTATCAATCACCTCTTCTCTGATCAGACGGCTCAGCTTTTTAAGGTCCACCACATACCCCGTGCCGGGATTGACTTTTCCTTTAATGGTAACCCAGAGTACATAATTATGCCCGTGCCAGTTGGGATTGGAGCAGGGGCCGTACAATTCAAAGTTCTCCTCGTCGGAAAGGGCTGGATTGTAAAGCCGGTGCGCTGCGCTGAAACGTTCTCTTCGGGTAAGGTAGATCATAGGTTATAATGTTATTACAAATAAACAAAATTATTTAATAATAATGTAAAATAGGCGACAGGAGAGAGACGATAGCCTGCAGCCTGTCGATTGTCTTTTCCCTGATTACAGAATATTATAACCTGAGAATTCTGTAAATGTTAGACTCCAACACTTATATTTGCATTATGATAGTAGTAACGGGAGCAGCAGGATTCATCGGCAGCAATATTGTTGCCGGTCTGAACCGGAGAAATTACCGGGATATTGTGATGGTTGACGCGTTCAACCGACCGGAGAAAATCCGTAATTATGAATCGAAGATTTATACTGCCCTGGTGGAGCGTTCGGAATTCATGGAGTGGCTGGAGCGGAATAACCGGTTTGTGCAGATGATAATCCATATGGGCGCCAGAACTGATACGACGGAGTTCAACCAGGATGTTTTCAGAAAGCTGAACCTCGACTATTCAAAAATGATCTTCAGGGCCTGTGTGGAGTATGGATTACCGCTGATTTATGCCAGCTCAGCCGCCACCTATGGGATGGGGGAGCTCGGATATGACGATTCGCATGAAATCATTCCGGAGCTGAAACCGCTTAATCCTTACGGGGAATCAAAGAATGAATTCGATAAATGGGTCCTCATGCAGGAGGAACATCCGTTTTTCTGGGCGGGACTGAAGTTTTTTAACGTTTTCGGACCCAACGAGTATCATAAGGGACGGATGGCTTCGGTGGTTTACCATGCATTCAACCAGATTAAAGAGACAGGGAGAATGAAGCTATTCCGGTCACATCGTCCGGATTTCAGGGATGGGGAGCAGCGCCGTGATTTCATCTATGTTAAGGATGTGGTGGATGTGATACTCTACCTGATGGAGGGGCGCCCGGATTCCGGGATCTACAATCTCGGATCGGGCAGGGCATCCACATTCATCGACCTGGTAACCTTTACGTTCCGGGCAATGGGTAAGGAACCGGATATCCAATTCATTGACACCCCCGAAGATATTAGGGATACCTACCAGTACTTTACCGAGGCCGGAATGACAAAACTGAGGGCGGCCGGTTACACCAGACCGTTCCGCACCCTTGAGGAAGGGGTAACGGAATATGTGAGGGATTACCTTTCGGAAGGGCTCAGGTCATAGGTCATAGCTCGCAGGGAGGGGCGTATAGAATATCGAACACCGATTAACGATTTAAGATTTAAGGTTCAAGGATTAAGGGTTCGGTTCGGGATGACTTTCCGAATTTACAGACTTTACAGACGCTCCAGGTCCCTGACAAATCCTTCAATCTCTGCATCACTGAATCCCTTCTCCTTCGCGGCCTCTTCCAGGGTTCCCCAGATCGGTTCCCCGCAGGCGATGCATTTTATGCCTTTATCGCTCAAATATTTAACCGATGAAACCTTTAAGGTGACCAGATCTTCTATGGTGATATTTTTGGTGATTTTCATCAATTCCCTTATTTTAACAACCTGTTTATGCTGATGTCGGTTTTTATTATCTGCAAATTTAATGTTTAATTATGAAGCTTGAGAGGCAAAAAGCAATCGAATTACTGAAGCAGTATGTGAAAAATGAGAAGATGATCATCCACAGCCTGGAGTCGGAGGCGGTTATGAGGGCCCTTGCCAGGCGGCTGGGGAGGGATGAGGAGAAGTGGGGCCTGACCGGGCTCCTTCATGATATCGATGTGGAGATTACCGATGCCGATCCAAAGGTACATGCGCTGAAGGCGGAGATGTTGCTGGAAGATTACGATCTTGATGGGGATATGCTTGATGCCATCAGGATGCATAATGAAGAGGCCACCGGGCTGGCGCGAACCACGGAGTTTCAGCATGCACTGGCTGCAGGGGAAACCATTACGGGACTTATCCATGCCACCGCCCTGGTGTATCCCGACAGGAAGATAGAACCGGTGAAAGTCAAATCGATCAGCAAACGAATGAAGGAGAAAGCGTTTGCGGCCAGTGTCAGGCGGGAGAATATTATGGAGTGTGAGAAGATCGGGCTGACCCTTGATGAGTTCATCGAGATCTCCCTGGATGCCATGAAGGGGATTGCCCATCAGATCGGGCTGTGACAATATCCAATTATTAACACCCGGCACCCAAAGATCAGGTTAAAATCTCCTGATTTCCGGATGTTGTTATTGGATTTTGTTTATTGGTTTTTGTTTTTTGGGTTTTGTTCATTGGGCATTGGACCTCACAACCTGGTGTCCGATCAGGCGGTCGAAACGTTCACCTGGCCCAAAGTGGTAGAAAAGAACCAGGTATTCATTTTCCGTTTCGAAATGACTTCCTTCTATTGCTGAAATATCGATTTCTGAGGAGCTCTCCGGGATAAAGACATAACGATAATTGTAAACCCCCTGTTTCAACAGGAGTGTTTTCATATACGCTTCCTGGTCAGCATCATACTCCATCCTGTTCTCATCGCCAAATTGCCAGTTTGTGAGGGCGCCTGCAATGTATACCGAACCCTGGCCCGGAGGGAACGCCATATTCAGCCGGAAGTGGACAAATACATAATCGGCATCGACATCAGGATCTGATCCTTCCTCAGATTCAATAAAGAACCGGCCATTCATGTCCTCTCTTGAAAAATAGAGGTGTGCCTTATTGGGTTCATCCGGCTTCAGGGTAAAATGGAAATATGGCGATATGTAATCTATGGATTGCACGTAATAGGTTGGGATACGGGTATTTTTTGTATCAAAGAGCCGGAATTCATTCCCTCCCATGAAGATGTTTTCCTGCTGGTAGTCGTATACCAGTTCACCCTCATTTACTATCAGCGGACGGAGACCGGATATATTCAGGTCCCAGATGCCGTTCTGGTAAATGAAGACTTTCGGTTCACTGTAGGGATCGCTGATGGGGAAGTTGGAGTGATTGACCGTAAAATCAATCTCCTGGCAGCATCCCCTGTACATGTTCAATTCCGGAATCTTCGCTTTGCCCTCAATGCTGACGATCCCTTCGGTAATCATAAAGCGGCGCGTCAGTACAACAGATGATTCGTCATAATCGCGATACACAATGAGCAGATAGTTCCCGGATATTTTAAAGCGGAGTTCTTCATTCGGAAATTGAAGCGTATAGTGGGTATAGTTATAATACGTGCTGAAGGAGGTCCTGTAATCCCTGATGACATTCTCGGGAAATCCTTCCATGACCTCCTGATCGGAAAGTTCCGAGGGGGTCCAGTCGGCATTGCAATGAACGATTTTGTAGTTAAATTGGGATGGATGATCCAGCAACTCGTCGAACTCCAGTACCAGCGGGATATCATTTTCTTTTCTTGTCACCGGGTAGCTCAGTGGCCATCCCTCCCGGTAGAGCTGGACGCTTTTGATGTCTGCATCCAGGATGAGTTCCCGGCCACAGCCTCTTTCGTCGAGATAAACCGCCTGGCCTTTTAATCCGACGGTTCCCGACAGAACCAAAGCACTGAGAATAATCATTTTTTTCATATCGTTTGTCTTATGCATTTCACCCCGCACCTTTCTCTGCAAATTGTGTTCCAATGTGTTCTTTAACAACTTCTGAGGGAGCATGATCCTACAGGATAAATATTTATTAATTTACAAATCTTAATTTTTGTATATGCGGCTGTTCCAGCGTTTGCCAATTCACAAAAATACCTATTTTTGTTTCTTTACATGAATAAGTAACCTGAACGTAATGTCTGAAGTCATAAAAATCAAGAAAGGGTTAAATATCAAACTGAAAGGAGAGGCAGATAAAATCCGTGTGCAGGCTCCCAGGTCCGCCACCTACGCGGTAAAACCGGTTGATTTCCAATCGCTCACGCCCAAAATTGATGCCAGGCCATGTGATGAAGTCAAGGTTGGAACCACTCTGTTCCACGATAAGTATCGTCCGGAGATCCGGTATTCCTCCCCGGTAAGCGGCAAGGTATTATCGATTCTCAGGGGAGAGCGCAGGCGCATCATATCGGTAGTTGTCGAGGATGACGGTAAGGATACCATGGAGACTTTCCTGAAGGGAAATCCAAACGATCTGACCAGGGAACAGATCATTAAAAATTTGCTGGATAGCGGGATGTGGCCGATGATCAGGCAGCGACCGTTCAATATTGTGGCCAATCCGCAGGATGTTCCCAAATCGATTTTTATTTCCGGTTTCGATACCGCCCCGCTGGCCCCGGATTACGATTATATTATGAAGGATCAGCTGGAGGATTTTCAATGGGGTATCGATGCCCTTAGGAAACTCACCAGCGGGAAAATTCACCTGAACCAGAGTGCCAATTATCCTGTGGTAAATACGTTCAGAAACATCAGGAATGTACAGATCAACAGCTTTTCGGGACCGCATCCTGCCGGAAATGCAGGCATCCAGATTCACCATATCGATCCGATCAACAAAAATGAGCGGGTCTGGATTGTTCAGCCCCAGGAAGTGTCTGCCATTGGACGATTGTTCAGGAGCGGCAACTATGATCCGAAAATGATTGTGGCCCTGACCGGTTCGGAGGTTAAAAAGCCGCTGTATTACCGTGTCATCCGCGGGGCAGAGGTATCCACCATCTTGCAGGACAACGTCGGAGAGGGGGATGTGCGGTACATCAGCGGGAATGTGCTGAGCGGCCGGCAGGTCCCGGCAGATGGTCATCTTGGTTATTATGCCTATCAGCTGACAGTGATTCCCGAAGGGAAGCATCATGAAATGTTCGGATGGATAAAGCCGGGATTATCCAAATTTTCAGCTTCCCGCACCTTCCTGTCATGGATGATACCGAACCGTAAATACAGGCTGGATACCAATATGCATGGAGGGGAGAGGGCTTTTGTGATGACCGGCGAATATAATAAGGTTCTGCCCATGAATATCCTCCCGGTTCAGCTGCTCAAATCCATTCTGGTGGAAGATATCGACAGGATGGAACAGCTGGGGATTTACGAGGTCTGCGAGGAGGATCTCGCGCTTTGCGAGTTCGTCTGTACTTCCAAAACACCGGTAACGGCAATATTAAGGAAGGGACTGGATACCATCAGGAAAGAAATGGAATAGAAACAACTATTTTCAAGAATACAAAATGAGTGCTCTTAGACGATTCGTTGACAAAATCAAACCACATTTTGTTAAGGGAGGGAGATTTTCAATGTTCCAGTCCACATTTGAAGGATTTGAAACATTTCTCTTTGTTCCCGACACCGTAACCAGCGGGAGTGTACACATCAGGGACGGGAACGATATGAAACGGACCATGATTATGGTGGTCCTTGCATTGATCCCTGCATTGCTGTTCGGAATCTGGAACACCGGGTACCAGCATTTTCTCGCTGTCGGTCAGGAAGCCGGTTTCTGGCAGATGGTCTGGTTCGGTTTCCTTAAGGTGTTACCCATCATCATTGTTTCTTATGTTGTCGGGCTGGGGATAGAATTTACCTTTGCACAGATCAGGGGGCATGAGATCAATGAAGGGTTCCTGGTTACGGGGATGCTGATTCCGCTCGTTGTGCCGGTTGATGTCCCCTTATGGATGGTTGCCCTCGCCACCGCCTTTGCCGTGATTATCGGAAAGGAGGTTTTTGGGGGTACGGGAATGAATATTTTGAACCCGGCATTGACAGCCAGGGCCTTCCTGTTTTTTGCCTATCCCGGTGATATGTCCGGCGATAAGGTATGGATCGAGGGACTGAAGAACGGAGAGGGGATCGTTGACGGATTTTCAGGAGCAACCTTACTCGGACAGGCCGCCCAGAACCAGACCACCTTTCTCAACGGTATCGGCGAACCGATTACCCCTTTTCAGATGTTCCTCGGCAATATACCGGGATCAATCGGGGAAACTTCCACCCTGGCTATTCTCCTTGGGGCATTTCTATTGATCTATACAGGTGTGGGAAGCTGGAAGATCATCCTCTCCGTCTTTGCCGGTGGTGCTTTAATGGGATGGATCCTGAATATTTTTGCCGTCAATGAATTCATGGCCCTTCCGTTCTGGCAGCATCTTATACTCGGTGGATTTGCATTCGGTGCCGTATTCATGGCAACGGATCCGGTTACCGCCGCACAGACGGAGAGGGGGAAGTGGATATATGGTTTTCTTATAGGAGTCCTTGCCATTCTTATCAGGGTACTCAATCCTGCCTATCCCGAAGGGGTGATGCTGGCCATTTTGTTTATGAATGTTTTTTCACCCCTTATCGATCATTACGTGATCGAAGCAAACATCAGGAAGCGGTTAAAACGTGCTAAAGTTCAAGCAAATTAAGCGATATGAAACAATTCAGCAACACATATATTTTCATCTTCTCCATGGTTATGGTGCTTATCGTAGCCGTTTTGCTCTCTTTCGTGGCGATGCAGCTCGGACCCCGACAGGAGATGAATGTTCAGAATGAACGAAAGCAGGACATCCTGCGTTCGGTTGGGAAGGCTGAGAAACTGAAGGAAGCCGAAGACAGGATAGCCTATATCGATGAGGAGTTCAGAACCTACATCAGCGATTCCTATGTGGTCAATTATGAAGGAGAAAGAGTGGATGCAGATGCATTTGCAATTACCCTGCGGATCAGGGATGAGGTATCAGAAGCTCCGGAGGATCGTCTTTACCCGGTTTTTACCTATACAGACGAACAGGATGAGGTAATGTATATTGTGCCGGTTTACGGGAAAGGGTTGTGGGGGCCCATCTGGGGTTATGTTTCCTTTCATGCTGACATGAATACCATCAACGGCGCCGTGTTCGATCATAAGGGGGAAACACCCGGACTGGGAGCTGAGATAAACACCGATTGGTTTCAGGAAGCATTCAGGGGAAAAACGATTTTTGATGAAAAGGGAGCGTTTAAATCGATCAGGGTGGTGAAGGGTGGTGCCGATCCGGATGATCCGCATGGTGTGGATGCCATTTCCGGCGGAACCATTACTTCAAAGGGGCTTGAGGCCATGCTGAAGAATTGCCTGTCGGGCTACATCAATCATTTTAAGATGCAGGGAAATCTGACATACGGAATGAATCATTCAATCTAAACTGAAGTTCTATGAACAGTGATAATGAACCTTTATTCTCCGCGAAGAATCTGAAATTATTGAAAGAACCTCTCGGATCGAGTAACCCCATTACGGTCCAGGTACTGGGGATCTGTTCGGCGCTGGCCGTAACGGTTAAATTGAAGCCTTCCATCGTGATGGCGATCTCGGTAATGGCGGTTCTGGCAGTGTCGAATGTGGTCATCTCCCTGCTGAGAAAGCGTATTCCGCCAAGGATACGCATCATCGTTCAACTGGTGGTGATCGCGACAATGGTGATCCTGGTTGATGAAATCCTGAAGGCATTTGCCTATGAGATAAGCAAACAATTATCGGTATTTGTGGGATTGATTATCACCAACTGCATCATTATGGGCCGGCTCGAAGCTTTTGCCATGGGGAACAAACCCTGGCCCTCCCTGCTCGACGGGCTGGGAAATGCAGCCGGGTATGGATTGATACTGATCATCGTTGCATTTTTCAGGGAGCTGCTGGGTTCAGGGACCATCCTGGATTACCAGGTGATCCCAAACAGTTTTTACGAATTCGGATATGTTAATAACGGTTTGATGATCCTGCCTCCGATGGCCCTGATCGTTGTAGGAATCATCATCTGGATACAACGGTCGAGGAACAAGGATTTAGTTGAAAACCGGTAAACCT
The DNA here is from genome assembly GCA_016936975.1 of Bacteroidales bacterium. Classification (GTDB taxonomy): domain Bacteria; phylum Bacteroidota; class Bacteroidia; order Bacteroidales; genus JAFGWU01. The sequence continues at coordinate 46,863 of JAFGWU010000005.1, forward strand.
GTAATATAACCATGGAAAATCTGGTCAATATATTTGTCAAGTCGATTTTTATTGAAAATATGATCTTTGCCTACTTCCTGGGCATGTGTTCATATCTGGCTGTTTCGAAAACGGTAAAGACCTCAATGGGACTGGGTATCGCTGTCATCTTTGTGCTGGGATTCACGGTTCCCTTAAACTTTCTGATTGAGAACTATGTGCTGAAGGAGGGGGCGCTGGAATGGATCAGTCCGTCGCTGGCCGATGTCGATCTCAGCTTCCTGAGTTTCATCATGTTTATAGCAGTGATTGCATCGATGGTACAGCTGGTGGAGATGGTGATCGAGAAGTTCACGCCTGCACTTTACAATTCACTGGGTATTTTTCTTCCCCTGATTGCCGTGAACTGTGCGATCCTCGGAGGTTCGCTCTTCATGCAGGAGCGGGAATATGCCAACATTGCCGAGGCGGCTGTCTTCGGACTGGGTTCAGGGGTGGGCTGGCTGCTTGCCATTGTGGGCATTGCTGCCATTCGTGAAAAGATCCGGTATTCAAATATTCCCGCTCCCCTGAGGGGACTGGGAATTACGTTTATCATAACGGGATTGATGGGAATTGCCTTTATGAGTTTTATGGGAATCAGTCTGTAATTTGAAAATGGTTTAAAATGATATTTCTCACTTCATCGCTTGCTGTTATAGGAATCAGTGCGGCAGTGTTCCTGCTGATAATTCTCGCGCTGGTCCTGATGCTGTTATATGCCCGGAAGAAGCTTACCCCCCAGGGCGATGTCAAATTAAAGATTAACGACAGGGAGGAGACCGTATCCCCGGGATCCACGGTATTATCGACCCTGTCCAACATGAACATATACCTTCCTTCTGCCTGCGGGGGAGGGGGAACCTGCGGGATGTGCAAATGCCAGATAATGGAAGGAGGCGGGTCCATTCTGCCAACGGAGACAGGATTCTTCACCCGCAAGGAACAGCAGAACAACTGGAGGCTGGGCTGTCAGGTCAAGGTCCGGGAGGATATGGTCATCAAAATTCCGGAAGAGATCATGGGCATCAGGAAGTGGGAATGTGAGGTCGTATCTAACCGGAATGTGGCCACCTTTATCAAGGAGTTTGTGGTGCGCCTGCCGGAGGGAGAACGCCTGAACTTTCAGTCCGGGGGCTATGTTCAGATTGATGTTCCCAGGGTGGAGGTTGACTTCTCAAAGGATATCGAGGTGGAGGAACAATTCCGTGATGAATGGGACCGCTTCAGAATGTGGGACCTGAAGATGAAGAATTCGGAGGAGACCTTCCGGGCCTATTCCATGGCCAATCACCCGGCTGAAGGAAATATCATCATGCTCAACATCCGTATCGCCACTCCTCCATGGGATGTCAGTCACGGGCGGTTCAGGAATGTGAACCCCGGGGTTTGTTCTTCCTATATTTTTTCGCGCAAACCGGGCGATAAGGTAAGTATCTCAGGACCTTACGGGGAGTTCTTTATCAAGGACACCAAACGGGAGATGATTTACATCGGGGGAGGTGCCGGGATGGCCCCGCTGCGGTCACACCTGTTCCACCTGTTCCACACCCTGAAGACCGATCGGAAAGTCTCGTACTGGTATGGTGCACGTTCAAAACGTGAGATCTTTTACGAAAAAGACTTCAGGGATATCGAGAAAAAGTTTCCTAATTTCACTTTCAACATAGCCCTCTCCGAACCCAAAGAAGAGGATAACTGGGATGGATATACGGGATTCATTCACCAGGTTCTCTATGATAATTATTTGCGCCATCATGAAGAGCCGGAGGAGGTGGAATATTACATGTGCGGACCGCCCATGATGAATGATGCTGTTCAGAAGCTTCTCTATAACCTTGGGGTTCCGGAGGAAATGATAGACTTTGATGATTTCGGATAAGAACACCGGTTTACGGATTTTCATTTTACTCACCACCCTGCTGGCAGCCTCCTGTACATCTGATTTTTCAGGGGGGAAATACTATACTGTTGCCGGCTTTACCCAGGGAACCACCTATCATGTGACCTACCATTCGGGCGATTCATTGGATCTCTCCTTTCAGATTGATTCACTGCTCGCTGTTTTCGACAGCTCACTCTCAGCCTATCTCCCCGGAAGTATCATTTCATCAATCAACGATAACAGGGATGAACCGGTCACCGATACGTTATTCCGTACCGTATTCAGGGAGGCCAAACGGATCCATGAGCTGACGGGCGGCGCTTTTGATATTACCGTGGGACCGCTCATCGATGCATGGGGATTCGGCCCCGGAGAAAAAATGAATGTTGACAGCAGTGTGATTGACAGCCTGCTTCAGTTTGTCGGGATGGATAAGGTTAAGTTGGTGAATAACCGGATCGAGAAATCCCATCCGGGAATGAGACTGGATGTGAATGCCATTGCACAGGGTTATGCGGTTGATTTCCTTTCAGCTTACCTTGAGGGGAGGGGTATCCGGGATTATATGGTTGAAGTGGGAGGCGAGGTAAGGACCAGGGGTCTCAACCCGCGGGGCAGGTTATGGGGTATAGGAATCGACCGGCCCGAATTTGGTAACTATCTTCCCGGGAACCACCTGGAGGTCATCATTCGTATGTCGGGCAGATCCCTTGCCACATCGGGTAATTACAGAAAATTTTTTGAGAAGGATGGGATCAAGTACCACCATTCAGTTGATCCCGCGACGGGTTACCCCAAGCAGGACCGGCTTCTGAGCGCCACCATCCTGGCCGGATCGTGCATGACCGCCGATGCATTGGCCACGGCCTGCATGGTGATGGGCCTCGACAGGGCCAGGTCATTTATTACAGAGCTGGATGGAGTGGATGCTTTCTTTATTTTCAATGATGAGGCGGGCATCTACCGTGTGTGGCATACGCCAGGACTGCGAAAGTACCTGGAGAATCCCTAGGCTGGCCTCTTTGTGCCGGGATCACAGGCTCCCCCGCAGCAGCAGGAAAACTCATTGCCTTCTGCTTTATCTGCTGATGTTGAGCAACAGGTTCCGGAAAGCCGGGCATCCCGTTTGAACAGCAATCTGATCCCAAGGCCGGCCATGGACAGGATCAATAAAGCTGCAGATATTAAAATTACGGTTAACAGCATAACGATCGTTTAACAAATTAACCGGTAACTTGTTTGCAATCCGCACACTCTTTTTTATCCGTTTTCCTGAGGCTTTTCCGGTAGCATTTCAATTCATCGTGACTGGCGCAGGAGATTCCGAGCTTTTTCATCGCCGGGTTGTGTCCTACCCTGTAGGCCGGAAACTTACCCTTCTTCCTGAACAGGATATTGAAGGAGAGACCAACCATAGAAAGGCTGAGCAATATAATGGCGATGAACACTATATTCAATAACATCTGAACAATACTGTTTCTTAGTTGTCTTTTAGCTACCGGTCCCGGATGTGCAAAGATAGCAATCCTCACCCGAATTTTACAGGAATTTCATAAATTCGCATATATGGGAGAGCAATCAGAAGGTTTTGACAAACATATTGTTCTTGCTGACTTTCAACTGGCCCACCTGAGCAGGCAGATGGCCCTGCTTGCCCGCAAAGAGGTTTTATCCGGCAAGGCCAAGTTCGGAATATTCGGGGACGGTAAGGAGGTTGCCCAGATCGCCCTGGCCAAGCAGTTCAGAAATGGAGACTGGCGGTCGGGTTATTACAGGGACCATACCTTTATGATGGCTGCCGGACTGGTTACCGCAACCCAATTCTTTGCCCAGGTTTACGGCCTTACCGATGATGAGATCAATCCCGGGAATGCAGGCAGGAATTTCAATAATCATTTTGCCACCAGGATTATCAACAGGGACGGCTCCTGGAGAAATCTTACCGAAATGAAAAATTCGGCTGCCGATCTGTCTCCGACGGCCGGACAGATGCCTCGCCTGGTGGGGCTCGGATATGCATCCAGTCTGTTCCGCAATAACCCGGATCTAAAGCATATGACCCGCTTCTCCAGAAATGGAGATGAGGTGGCTTTCGGCATGATTGGAGATGCCAGCACTGCGGAGGGACATTTCTTTGAAACGGTCAATGCGTCAGCGGTACTCCAGATCCCCGTAGCCATTGCGGTCTGGGATGACGGATACGGTATTTCGGTTACCCGCGATCACCAGATCGTCAAGCAGAGCATTTCAGAGGCGCTCCAGGGATTTCAGAAGGAGGAGGGGACCAACGGCATTCACATTTTTAAAGGCAAAGGATGGGATTATCCGGGCCTGGTAAAAATGTTTGAGGAGGGCATTGCCCTGTGCAGGAAGGAACATGCGCCCGTGCTGTTTCACGTGGATGAGATGGTTCAGCCAACCGGGCACTCCACCTCCGGGAGTCATGAACGCTATAAGTCAAAGGAGCGTCTCGGGTGGGAAGCCGAATATGATCCGCTGTTGAAAATGGAGGAGTGGCTCCTCGGTTCGGGAATAGCTTCCCGGGAGGAGCTGGAGGAGATAAAATCCGGGGCAGTGGTGGAAGCCAGGGAGGCAAGGGATGAAGCCTGGAAGGCATATACCGGACCGATTCTCACGGAGCGCGATGAACTCCTGCATATAATCGATAACCGATCCTGTGTCTGCCAGAATGAGGGGATTGATAAACTGGGAATCCTGAGCCGGGACCTGAAGCGGATCATGCATCCGATCCGGAAGGATGTGCAGAGTACTGCAAAACGAATCATGAGACACATGTGCGAAACCTGTCCGGTTAAAAAAGAGCTGCAAGCCGGCATCTCTGCATGGCTGGGAAAGTACAGGGAAGATAACTATGAGCGCTACAGCTCCATGCTGTATTCCGAAACCGATCGTTCGGCGCTGAAAGTAGAACCGGTGGAACCGGTTTACGGTGACGACGGTCCTATGGTAACGGGAAGGGAGATTATCAGGGACAATTTCGATGCCCTGCTGAACCGTGATCCCCGCATTGTGATTTTCGGGGAGGATACGGGCAAGATAGGAGATGTCAATAAGAGTCTTGAAGGACTCCAGGAGAAATACGGTGTTCAGAGGGTGACGGATACGGGGATACGGGAGACGACCATAATCGGTCAGGGGATGGGGATGGCCCTGAGGGGATTGAGGCCGGTGGCTGAAATACAGTATTTTGATTACCTTTTGTATGCGCTTCAAACGATCAGTGACGACCTGGCTACCCTGCACTGGAGAACAAAGGGGGCACAGATTGCGCCTCTCATCATCCGAACCAGGGGACACCGGCTGGAGGGTGTCTGGCATTCGGGTTCCCCCCTGAGCATGGTAATCAATTCCATCCGTGGTGTCTATGTCTGCGTGCCCAGGAATATGACCCAGGCGGCGGGCATGTATAATACACTGCTCGAAGCCGATGATCCCGCACTGGTGATTGAGCCGCTCAAGGGTTATGGATTGAAGGAACCGAGACCCGAAAATATGGGTCAGTTCAGGGTGCCGCTCGGACAGCCGGAAATTCTGAATGAAGGAAAGGATGTGACGCTGGTGACCTATGGGTCCTGTGTAAGGATTGCCCTGACGGCTATTGAACAGCTCAGTGCATTTGATATCGGGGTGGAGCTGATTGATGTCCAGACCCTGTTGCCTTTTGACAGAAACCATATGATCGCAGATTCCATAAAGAAGACAAACAAAGTGGTATTTTTTGATGAGGATGTGCCGGGCGGTGCCACCGCCTTTATGATGCAGAAAGTGCTCCAGGAGCAAAGGGCCTTCTATTATCTCGAATCGGAACCGGTCACCCTGACAGCCCGGGAGCACCGGCCCGCTTATAGCTCAGACGGGGATTACTTCTCCAATCCGAATGCCGAGGATGTGTTCGAGGTTATTTACGGGTTGATGCATGAAACGAATCCGGAGAAATACCCGAAAATCTATTAAGTTTCCAGCTTTTCTCCTTCCGAAATTTTCCCCGAAGGCTTTTCATCTTTGCCAAACCTGTGAATTTTGTAATTGATGGAGGCAAAAAGAATGCTGAAAAGCGGGCTGAGCAGGTTGAAAAAGGCATATGGGAGGTATTCTATCGTCGGTACGCCGAGAACCCGTGATTGTGTGGCTCCGCAGGTGTTCCACGGGACCAGGACCGAGGTGAGGGTCCCTCCATCCTCCAGGGTTCTGCTGAGGACCTCGGGTTTAAGTCCCCGCTTTTTGTATTCATCTGCGAACATTCTGCCCGGGACCACGATCGCGATGTACTGGTCCGAGGCGGTAATATTGAAAAAGATACTGGTGGCGATGGTGGTTCCCACCAGTGAGCCGGTTGAGCGAGCCCATTTTATGATTGAACCTGTTATTTTTACCAGCAGGCCGGCTGATTCCATGCTTCCTCCGAAAATCATGGCGGCCAGTATCAGCCATATCGTATTTAACATTCCCCGCATGCCGGTTGAGGTCAGCAGTTCATTCACCAGCTCATTGCCGGTAGAGATGGTCTGTTCCCCAAAAATTGCCTGCATGATTGAAAGGTATGAGGCTTTAAAAAATGAGGTGACATTTTCATCCGCAGCCTGGGCCATTTCCCTGACCAGGTGCGGCTGAAATATCAGGGCAAAGAGGGCTCCCATTAACGAACCTGCCAGCAGGGAGGGCAGAGGCGGGATTTTACGGATGATGATGACGAGCAGGAATAACGGAACCAGCATCAGCCAGGGCGTCACATTGAATTTACTGTCGATGGCGCTCAAAATCTGGTCGATATCTTCCGGGGCGGAATTAAAATCCTTTGTAAAACCCAGTATCAGAAATATTATCAGGGTTAAAGACAGTGCCGGAACGGTGGTAATGGTCATGTACCGTATATGCGTGAACAGATCGGTCCCTGCCATCGCAGGGGCCAGGTTGGTCGTGTCGGACAGGGGCGACATCTTATCTCCGAAATAGGCACCTGAAATAATCGCCCCGGCTGCAAGGCCTTCATTAATACCCAGGGCTTTCCCGACCCCGATCAGGGCGATCCCGATGGTGGCAACTGTGGCCCATGAGCTGCCGGTGGCAAGGGAAACCATACCTGCAATTATCACGCTCGCGAAAAGGAAAATGCCCGGATTGAAGATCTTTAAACCGTAATAAATAAGAGAAGGGATGACCCCGCTTAACATCCAGGTTCCGGCAAGCGCCCCAATCATCAGCAGGATTAAAATCGATGGCATGGCCGTGCTGATACTGTTTACAATGCTCTCCCTTATCTGCTCCCACGAACGCCCCAGCACGATGGCGATGATGCCGGCTACGGCTGATCCCAGGATCAGGGCAATCTGGTTGGCCCCGTCCAATGTACGATCACCGAAGTAAATTACGTTAAATACCAGGAGGGTTATCAGAACCGCAATGGGAAAAAGTGCCTGAAAGAGATTGGGATTCCTGTGCTTTTTCTGAGCCATAGACGGTAGAATGAAGTGTTAAGATAGCTAAATTTTCTTTCAAAAAATTAAAAAAAGGTTTATCTTGCAATTAAGGAATTCGATTGAAATATGGATCTGAATATTGATTTCTTCCATATAGTTAATGATCAGGTTGCTGAAAAAGGCCGTATCCTGATTTCCGGACCTTTCCTGGGAGACAACTACTTCCGGCGTTCTGTGGTTTATCTGACCGAACATACAAAAGATGGTTCCTTAGGATTTGTATTGAATAAACCCATGGATATGAAGGCGTCGGATGTGATTCGCGATTTTCCGGAAGGGGATTTCAGTGTCTCCATCGGAGGACCGGTTAACACCAACACGGTTCACTACCTTCATACCCTTGGTGATATGATTCCCGAGAGTATTTTCGTAAAGGATGGAATATTCTGGGGAGGGGATTTTGAAATTCTGAAGGAAATGATTGAAAAAGATCAGATACAGAGAAACCAGCTCCGGTTTTTTCTCGGTTATTCCGGATGGTCGGCCAATCAGCTCGACGATGAATTAAAAGAAAATTCCTGGCTTGTAGGAGATATTCCCGCACGACTCGTGATGGAAAGCAAAGGAGAGGAATTCTGGGGCAAAACCCTTTCAAGGTACCGGAACAAATACAAAGCCTGGGCAAATTTCCCCGAAGATCCGGGGCTTAATTAATCCGTTCGAGAACTTTTTCCAGATTGGAGTTCGGTTTGATCAGGATCGTACGGATACCCGCATTCCTTCCGGCTTCCACGTCACTTTGCTTATCCCCTATGAAGAATGATTGCCCGGGATCGATCCGGTATCGTGCCATTGCCTTTTGAAGCATCAGCGGTTTAGGTTTCCTGCAGAGGCAGTTTTCGACTTCATCGTGATGGGGGCAGTAGAATATATCTGTGATAATAATCCCCTCACGTTCCAGTATCTCCGTCATGTACTGATGGAGCCGGTCGACATCCTCCTTGCTGTAAAGGCCTTTGCTGATTCCACCCTGGTTGGAAACAACAATCAGCAAATACCCTTTACCCTGCAGAAATTTCAAAGCACTGACAACGCCCGGATTCAGGCTGAAATTTTCAATCCTGTGAATGTAATATTCTTTCGTGTCGTCATTGATCACCCCGTCCCTGTCTATAAAAATTGCCTTACGCATGTTCAATACAGATCAAAAAAATGAGTTCCAGAATATTTTTATCAGTTCCGGTTCGACCAGCACCGGAAAAATAAAACCGAATACCGCTCCCCAGAAATGGGCTTCATGGTTGATATTATCTTTGCTCCGTCGCGTCATGATGCTCGAATAGATGAGATACAACACCCCGAAGACAATACCGGGAATGGGTAAAACCATGTAAAAATAGATCTTTTCCAGCGGGGCAAAGAAAATGTAGGTAAAAATTATTGCCGATACGGCTCCGGAAGCGCCTACCGCTCCATAACCGGGATTGCTCCGGTATTTGATAACAGTTGAGACGGTCGAAAGCACGATGCTCCCGAAATAGAGCAGAACGAAAAAGAAAGTGCCTGAGAAAATGATGCCCTGTTCCTCCAATCCCCTGAATTTAGATTCGACCGCTGTTCCAAAAAAATAGAGCACCACCATATTTATGATAAGATGCACATAATCGGCATGAAGAAATGCATGGGTAATCAGACGGTGGTACTCTCCGGATCGTATGATACTGTATGGAGACAGCTCCATTCCGGAGAAAAGCCTCCGGGATCTGAATGCCAGAAGGGAACTCACACTTGTGACGACGACGATTACCAGTGTGACCATTCAATGCAATATTTTAAAGATCATCTCTTTCAACAGACTGCCCGAAGAGGTGGTGTCTCCGTTGAATCCCTTGGAGCGCATGTCGTATTCCCTGAGTATCGATATGATCTCTACCAGTTTGACGGGTTTATATCTTTTTGCCGCCTCGACAAGCCCGGAAACAAAATAAGGATTCACATTGAAGAGGGCTGCTAAATTTTTTTGTGACCTATCCTTAACGTAATAATATTTCAGCAATTTGAGGAAATAGTAGTACAGGGAAGATATGGTCAGGGTAATATGATTATTCTTCTCGTTCTGTGCGAAGTAATTTATGATTCTGTTGGCTTTAAGGACATCTTTGTTTCCAAGGGCATTCTGAAGTTCAAATTGGTTGTAGTCCTTGCTAATCCCAATATTCTTTTCAATATGTTCGGGGGTGATGGTTGTTTCTTTGTCGGACAGGGTAATGATCAGCTTTTCTATTTCGTTGGTTATTTTCGAAAGGTCGGTCCCCAGGAATTCTGAAAGGAGGGAGGCTGCTTTTGGCTGGATGCTGTATTTGCGTCCCGACAGGTAACCGGTGATCCATCCGGGTATCTGGTAATCGCGCAGTTTTTTCGATTCGAAACAGATCGCATGCTGACTGAGTGCTTTAAAGACTTTCTTTCGGTTATCGGGATTCCTGTATTTATAGTTCAATACCAGGAGTGTTGACTTTAAAGGTTTTTCGACGTAATGAACCAGGTCATCGAAACCGTTCAGATCCTGTGCCTCCTTCACAATTACAACCTGCAGGCTGGCCATCATCGGAAAGCGCTTTGCCAGGTTCATGACCTCCCGGCCATCACTGTCCTTCCCGTACACAATCATCTGATTGAAGCTTTTCTCAGCATCTGTCAGAACATTTTTTGAAATAAACCCGGTGATCAAATCAATATAATATGGTTCCTCTCCATACAGGAAATAAACCGGGTGATAAATTTTTTTCTGCAGTTCTCCAATAATATTTTCGTAAGTCATATCCTGTTTCAGTCAAATCTGAGATGTTTAACCGATTCGCGGTTTTCCATAATCTCTTTCAGTGAATCAATAGCAATCTTAATGTGCATTTGTGCAAAATTCTCGGTGACCAGTTTATCGCTTTTCTGGGTTTTTACCCCGGAGGAAATCATGGGCTGGTCCGACACCAGAAGCAGGGCACCGGTCGGAATTTCATTTGCGAAACCGACGGTAAAGAGGGTGGCTGTTTCCATGTCGATGGCCATGCTTCTGGTGGATCGCAGATACTCCTTAAAATTCTCATCGTGTTCCCAGACCCTTCTGTTGGTGGAGTAGACTGTACCGGTCCAGTAATCCATACCGTGATTCCGGATGGTTGAAGATACGGCTCTCTGGAGATTGAAAGCAGGAAGGGCAGGTACCTCCGGTGGAAGATAGTCATCCGAGGTGCCGTCACCCCTGATGGCTGCAATAGGCAGGATCAGATCTCCCAGCTTGTTCTTCTTTTTTAATCCGCCGCACTTCCCGATAAACAAAACCGCCCTTGGCATCACCGCACCGAGCAGGTCCATAACCGTTGCAGCGTTGGCACTTCCGATACCAAAATTGATCATGGTCATTCCATTTGAATTGGCACAGGGCATAAATACGCTTTTATTAACTATTTTCGTATCGTTCAAAGTTGCGAATAACTCCAGGTAATTCGTAAAATTAGTCAGAATGATATATTTCCCGAAGTCTTCCAGCTTGTTCCCGGTATACCTGGGCAGCCAGTTAAGGATGATTTCCCGTTTTGTTTTCATCAATGTTATTTATAGTCGGTAAAGATACAACCAAAGGTGCAAAAATTAAATTTACCCCGGTATGATTTTAAATTTAGTGATGAAGGGGGCAGGCGGACCATCTTTGATCCATTCCGGAAAAAATATGTTCTGCTGACCCCTGAGGAGTGGGTCAGGCAGTCGTTCGTCAGGTATCTGACGGAAGAGAAGGATTATCCTGCTTCACTGATCATGACCGAGCAGGCCCTTCATCTCAACAGGATGATAAAACGGTGTGATGTAATCGTTCATAAGCCTGCAGGAAACCCGGTTTTGCTGATTGAATGCAAAGCCCCGGGGGTTCAGATCACCGGTGATAGTTTCGACCAGGTGTCGCGGTACAACATTGTTTTTCGGGTAAAATACCTGATGGTCACCAATGGATTGAAACATTATTGCTGCCGGGTGGATTTCGAAAGCCGCCAGCTGGAATTTCTCAATGACCTTCCTTGTTATGGTGAACTGGATTGATCAGCTGCAGCATCAGTTCATCAACATATTTGTGTTCTCTCTTCAGCCAATCCTGTTTAATTCCGGTTATCACAAAACCGGCATTTGTGAAAAGGTTCAGGCTTTCTTCATTGTCCCTGGCCACATTGCAGAAAAGCTGGTGCAGATCTAGCACCTCAAAACAGTATTTGATCAGGGTTTCGACTGACTGGCGGGCGTAACCTTTTTTCCGGTCCTGTGGCGCGGCGATCAGGATTCCGATCCCGGCCCGGTTATGAAAGGGATCATATTCAAACAGGTCAATGGCCCCGACCGGCTCCTTGTTTTCGGTTTTCTGAATCATCAGGCGGAGCTGTTTCATTTCATAAATATCCTTGCCCGCCTCTTCGAGGTACTTTTTCAGAACATACCTGGAAACTGGAACCAGTGTATTTGATACGTGCCAGACTGAAGGATCGTTCTCCCACAGATACAGGGTCTCCAGGTCTTCCGGTTCCGGAGCCCTCAGTTCAATCTCTTTATTCTGAAGCAGGTTCACCCTATTCTTTCCTGGTTTGGACCACCCTGTACCTGGTTCCCGATGAGGATTTGACCGTTATCCGGTCATTTTCGGCGTCATACTCCAGGTTTATTGTTTCCCCGGAATCATCTGTCAGTTTGATTAAAAAATTATTCTCACTCAGGCGGGTTAATGATTCCAGGTGGGATTCCTCGTATGGGATGATCTCAACAAACCAGAGGTCCTCCTTTCCCGTGCACTCTTCCGTGAAACGTGTATACAACCAGGTCTTTCCATCCCCGAGCGGAACAAAGTAGAGGTTGTCCTCGGTGGTGTTTATGGGAGAGCCTATATTGGCTGGTTTGCTCCAGGAGCCATCCAGCATTTTTACCGACGTGAAGATGTCATATCCTCCCATGTTAAAATGACCTTTTGAACTGAAGAAGAGCGTTTTCCCGTCAGGGGCGACGTAGGGGGATGTTTCATCGTGACGGGTATTGATCAATTCGCCCATATTAACGGGCTGACCCCAGATTCCATCCGGTGTAAGATCCGAGAAATAGATGTCCAGGCCGCCGACTGATCCCCTTCTTGCACTTGAAAAGTAGATTCTTTTGCCGTCGGGGGCGAACGAGGCATGGTCCTCCTCCTGGTTTGAGTTGATTTCACCCTTCAGAGGCACCGCGGCACTCCATAGATTGCCATTATAACGGCTGTGGTAAATGTCGCTGTCGGATTTCCCCCTTTTTACCAGAAGAAGTTCGGTTCCGTCAGCGGAGAGTCCGGTCGGGAAAAGGTCTCCGTCCGACAGGATCTGCGGCGTGATGTTTACGGGATCGGTCCATTTCCCCTCTTTTTTTACCGACATTAATACCGCTTCATAAAAACGCTGACTGCTCACCCATACCAGCATATTCTCATCGGCGGAAATGACGCCGCAGTAGTCCGATTCGGGTGTATTGACCGGTTCTTCCAGGCAAAACGTTTTGAGATCCAGCCTTGCGTCCTGGATGATCTTCGCCCTTTCAACGGCGGCAATGCGTTCGTCCGTTACGCCTGCATTATACTTATTTTCGAAATTTTTCAGTGATTTAAATGTTTCATAGGCGTCGAGAGCCAGGTCGAGCTGATTGGTAACAGCATAGGCATCACCCAGGTAGTACCAGGTATGATAGGGGGCTTTTTTCTCGGTGTACCGGTCGGCTTTGTACTTCAGGTTTATTTTTTCAGTGGCTTTCAGGAAACAGGGGATGGCTTCCTTCTCCAGACCCGGTATATTGAGATAACTCATTCCCAGCAGATACTGCACATTATTGTTTTCGGGTTCCATCCGGGACAGCTGCCTGAAGAGGTAAGCCGATTCTTCATAATCTTCTCTGTAATAGAAGAACAAAGCATCCTCAAATAATTCTTCAGGATTCTGATCCTGGGCCATTGCCGGCGACAGAGAACTGAAAAGGGACAGGAGTAATATCCAGTGAAGTTTCATCTCTTGTGTATTATGGTACGATTTTCAGATGTTCGGGAACCTGTATGTCTTCAATAATTGAAACGGGCAGGTTGGAAACAATCACCCTGAACTGGACCCTGCGGTTCAGTTTTCTGCCCTCGGGAGAGTCGTAATTATCTTTTGTCCGGTTAATGGCTATCGGTTCACTCTCACTTTTCCCTGTTACGTTGAGTCTTTTCTTATCAATACCCCTGGCGGCCAGGTAATCGGCAGCTGACGAAGCCCTGAGGAGGGATAGTCTCTGGTTATACTCATAAGCCCCTACAGCATCGGTGTGACCGATGATCTCGATATTCAGCTCCGGGAACTTAAGGAGCAGTTTAGCAATATTATCCAGTTTCTCTTTTGCGATTGCATCGAGCGCATAACTGTCAAATTCAAAAAACAACGGTTTAATGATGTATTCTTCAATTTCAGGTTTTTCCACCACAATTTCAGTTTCCGCGGCGATTTCCTCTTCGGCTTCTTCTTCGGCCACCGCTTCAATAGCTTCTTCTTCAGTTTCCGCGGCAACAATCTGCTCTTCTTCGGCAGGTTCTTCAAATGCTACAGCCACCGGACGGGCATCCGCAGGGATAATGTCAAATTTGAAAATATCTTTTTGTCCTTCCCCTCCTTTGGCGAACAGACAGAGTTGATTCTCTCCCTGCATATAGACAGGAGAAAATGCGAAGTCATCATCCGTGGTGTTCACAGGATAACCCGGATTGACGGGCTGGCTCCAGCTTTCATCGGGAAGCAGTTCGCTGTAAAAGATATCATATCCCCCGATGGTGTTATGTCCCTGGGAACTGAAATAGAGTCTTTTCCCATCCGGACTGATGAACGGTGATTCTTCATTAAGAGGGGTGTTTATAGTGCTCCCAAGGTTCACAGCTTCGCTCCAGGATCCATCCCCCGAACGGTCGCATCTGAAAATATCCATTCCGCCCAGTGATTCATTCCGGTTACTGGTGAAATAGATGGACTTCTCATCGGGTGTAAGGCAGGCATGCGATTCAAAATATTTCGAGTTGACAGGTTTTCCAATCGGGTATGAGCGGTTCCATCGCCCGTTTGCCCATTCAGTAATAAAAATGTCACTTTCAAACTGATCGATCCAGGCAAGAAGTATTTTGGACCCATCCTGATTCAGTGACAGGACGTACTGGTTTCCATCTGACTGGATGGAGGGGGTTATGTTCAGCGGTTTTGCCCATAATCCGTCGATCTTTTTGGCTACATAAACTCCGTTGTAGAAGCGGTGTTCACCCATGAAGGCGAGCGTGCCAAGATCACCTGAAACGACAGGATTGAATTTTGTTTCAGCGGTTTCAATAAGCTGGCCAAGATTTCCCTTTGAAATTGCCACCGGATTGGCCATGGCTTTTCCGGCATTCTCACACGACTCAATCTGTTTATCGACATACATCAGCTGATAATCATCCTTATCGGAGAGCAGTTCCCTGTATTTATTATACTGTTCAATGGCTTTGTCCAGTTCATTGTTGATTCTGAAAGCATTTCCCAGGAATAATATGGCATCCAGTGGAGCCTGATCCTCCTTGAACGAACCTTCCCTGTAACGGTCTGTGACATCCTGTACCGCTTTTTCGAGATATGGAATGGATTCGGTTTTTCTTCCCGGTATATTCAGAAGGCATACCCCGATCTTGTAATTGATATTGGCGTTGTCCTGGAATCCGGAATTATACAATTTATTGTACACATACAATGCTTCCTTATAATCTTCTTCGGCGAAGAAAAATTCAGCATCATAGAAATCTTCCTTAATCTCCTTCTGGGCAAGGAGCATAAGGGAAATAGTCATAAATACCAGGGAAAAAATCATTCTTTTCATTACGGGGCAGATTTGTATGATTTATACAAATTTAACAATTTAATCAAAAGAACAATAAAATATGAAGGTTTAAGGGGAAAAGCCAAATTATCTGTCAGTTGGCAGCTTTTTTCTTTCTTTTGCGCCACAGGAACAGAACCAGGAAAACAATCAATAATACCGATATTCCGGAGATTAACAGTGCTGGGGTGTGCTTTTTCTGAACTGTTTGAGGGATTTCTTCCCCGCTTCCAGGCTTCCCGGTTTCTTCTGTAAACCGTGGTGTGATTTCCCCTGTTTCTGCAAGGGTATCGTGCCTGGCAGGTTTTAACTGTTCCGGAGTCTCTTCAGCTTTTTCTGGAACCGGGGGTACTGTTCCCTCAACGACAAACGTTGCCAGATGAATATCTCCGTTTTCCTCGACCATCCTCAGTCTGATAAGGTTGGTTCCGGTCCGGGGCAACACCTCCAGGTTCATTCTTTTTTTGTCAACAGAGAAAGTATCGATCTGAACAATAACAGAGTCCACGATCTGTTCGACGAGCAGGGTGGTCCCTTTTTTGAGCTTCAGCGGAACATGAACGGATTTTCCCGCCTCGCCGCTGTATAAGGAATCTTTGAGCCCGATTTTACTCTCTTTACCAGAAAAGATCAGGGGCACATAAGGGATGGACTCAAGGTTGATTCCGGTTAAAACGATTCCTTCCTTATCCGTCCGGGGGGTTATGTGAAGGGGCCTGATAAGATCATGATAATTGTCGCCTGAAATAGCAAGGTAATACTGACCCTGCGGGAGGCTGAATTGAAAAGTCCCGTGTGCCTTGTCCGGCTGTGTGGAGTAAAGTGTATCTCCCGTTACCTGGTCGATCAGGAAAATAAACACCCCGGCACTGTCGCTCAGTTCCCCCTCCGTATTGACCCTGCCCGACACCATATACATTCTCAGATTTGCATCGGAATAGACCGTCATGTGATAAATATCATGGCGGCCCAGTCCCTCAGGCCTGTACATGGAGTAATAGGCTCCGAATCCGTTGTCAACCGGGTAGAAGAACAGATCATCGGAGGTGGTGTTAATCGGGTATCCGAGATTGATCGGGTGTGCCCACAGGGAGTCATTCACCTTTTGTGCATAGAAAATATCATATCCCCCCATATTGTAATGTCCGTAGGAGCTGAAGTACAGCAGACGGTCATTCCCGGTGATGAAAGGAGTCTCTTCGTTATACCTGGTGTTTATGGTTTTGCCAAGGTTTTCGGGAGGACCCCATTCCCCTTTATCACGGCGATGGGATCTGTAAATATCCAATCCTCCGTAACCTCCCTTACGGTTGCTGGTAAAGTAAAGTGTTTGTCCGTCGCGGCTCAGGCAGGCATGGGATTCCCAGTATTTGGTATTGATGTGTTCATTCAGTTTTTTTATCGGGGTCCATATGCCGTCCACCAGGGTACTGGAATAAAGATTGCCGATATAGTCGTCGTTCCTGTATACAAACATTTCTGTCCCGTCGTAGGAAAGCGCAGTCGGGTAAACATCTCCGTCAACGCCCAGTTCAAGGCTTAGATTTCTGGGATAGAGCCATTCTCCATCTTTCCTTGTGGTATAATAGGGCGCATCCTGAAAGGGCCCTTTATACACGAAGACCATGGACCGGCCATCTCCGGATACCACCGGATTGATTTCTGCGTACCGTGTATTGATCAGGGAATCAAGATTGATTACGTCAAAATCAACAGGTTTCTTCATTAATTCCCTGGCGGTTTCACAGCATTTTATCTGGGTCCGGACCAGTTCCTTATCATATATCTCCTCGTCGAGGATCTCCATGAATTGTCGGTAATAATAAATGGCAGAATCGATCAGGTTGTTGACCAGGTAGGCATTTGCCAGGTAATATATGGCCTCCGGCGGGGCGGTCCGCTCTTTATAGCTGTTTTCCTTGTAAAACGGATTGATATTCCTGGAGGCCCTGGAGAGATAATCCACGGACTTTTCCTTCTGATAGGGATCATTCAGGTAGCAAATTCCGATCTTGTAGTTGATATTGTCATTTTCAGGATCTTCTTCATGCAGTTGCAGATAAAGGTCCAGTGCTTCCGCAAATTCTTCAAAAAGAAACCACGATTCTGCCTCGAGAAAAAGGGTCCGGGATTCGTCCCTCTGTGCGGGCAGATTAAAGGATACAGCAAGAAAAAATACAAAGATAAACTTAAAACTGTTTCTTATCATCAATCCATTATATGACCGGATGCCTGATGCCGGTTCTACCGGGCATGCTTTCAACAAATTTACTAAATCTGCAGGATATTGCTTTCCGGCAAATGTTTATTGTGAACAGTCTCCCAATTTTTGATATACTCCGCGGAGGATGTTACCAAAAGTAGATTTTTCGTGGTAAAGGGATTAAACATTACCAAGATTGCGGATGTTCCTGAAGAATATTAACAGGTCATTGGTCAGTTTGTAATCCTTTGCATAAAGAATATTGATCCTGGCTGTCAGCTCCCGGTTTGTCAATTTTTGAACCTGAATATCGGACGGGAAAAGTATTCCCGGTCTGAGACGTGGTAGTGATGTGGAATCTGATTGATCAGGGAGGCAGTAACCCACCCAGGTCCTTTTTCCGAATATCACAAGCAGGGCATTCTTAATTCCTCTGGCTGGTTTCCTAAAAACCAGAAACCATATGGGGAAGGTTAAAAGGATGGCAGATGCCGAAAGAAAATCAAATAAACGTTTGTTACGGCGATTGGATTCTTTTCCAATGGAGTTGAAATGGATGGTATAGAGGTCCCCTGCCGTATTGATGGAATTACTTCCGATGACCGACAGGCTTTCGGGTGGTGCAATTTTATAGTCCACGGAAAGGCCTATCAGCCGGGTCATTATCCCGATGATATTCTGGGAGGGGATGTCCCTGGAGCAAAAAACAATTTCATCCACCCTGTTGATATGGACGATATCTTCTATCTGATCAATGCTGCCAATAAAAGGTTCGTGCGATTTACTGGCAGGACTGACAAATCCGATGATATCGGGTTTGATGTCCGTTTTCTGAAGGACTTCACTGACCCGTCTGGCCTCTGCCTCCTTTCCGACAATAACCAATCTTTTCTTTTTATTGACCGCAATTTCATAATCCCGCCAGCCCAGGTAGTGGTTAATGATCCTGAGCCCGGTGGTGATCAGAATGGCCCAGAGGGACCCGAGTAAAATCAGGGCCCTGGAAAACCTCCAGCTTTCAGGCAGGAGGGCATAGCCGATCAGGATTAAAAGCGTTCCTATGATGTGCCCCTTCAGAAAGTTCAGGATGTTCAGCGGTTTGTCATAGCCTCCCGAATAGTAGAGGCTCAGGAGCCAGATAAGAATATAACAGGGAACCACAACGGTCAGGAATTCAGAAGGGTAATAGTTTGCATTTCCGAATTTCACCTGCTCCCAGAGGGGCAGGAGGAGAAAATAACCGAGGAAAATCAGAATGGCATCCAGAAAGGGACGGTATATTTTTTTCAGGAATCTTCTGAAGATGGCAAGGAATGCCCTGATGTAGATGGCCAGGTTTATGAGCAGGGAGAATATTTTTGCCTTCCGCTGGCTGAAATGCTTCCGTGCAAAAATAATCATGGCCCTGTAAAAGATGATGACATAATTGACACTGCTCTTTTTGGTGCTTTCCCCCTTATAGTGGATGATAGTCGTCTCCGGGAAATAGTAATTCTGATATCCGGCCTTCGTGAACCGGTAGGAGAGGTCGATATCTTCACCATACATAAAATAATCCTCGTCGAGCAGGCCGACCTTTGAAATGGTTTCTTTCCGGAGAAACATGAATGCGCCTGCAAGCACATCCACGGCATGGACCTGGTTTTTATCAAGGTATCCCAGATGGTATTTGCCAAAACGCTTCGATTTCGGAAACAGTGCCGACAGCCCGAATACTTTGCAGAATGCCACCGCTGGTGTTGGAAGGGAGCGTTTTGATTCCGGGAGAAAGTGTCCTTTCCCGTCGATCATTTTAACACCCAGTGCCCCTGCTTCAGGGTGGGCATCCATGAATGCAATACATTTCCGGAAGGTCTGTTCCTCAACCACCGTGTCGGGATTCAGCAGCAGAACGTAACGTCCGGAGGACTCCTTGATAGCCTGGTTGTTGGCTTTACTGAATCCCAGATTCTTTTTGTTTTCAATGATCCTGACCCACGGAAATTTCGGCCGGATATGATTTACGGAACCGTCAACAGAATTGTTGTCCACCACAAACACTTCCACGCTCAGCCCCTCCATCGCCTTTTCCACAGAATGGAGGCACTGTTCGAGGAAGTACTTAACATTGTAGTTGACTATAATGACCGATAGATCCATCTGACAGCGAAAAACAGAGATAAATGTAATCAAAAGGAAGCATCATATCAAAAACCGGGGAGACTAAAGCCCGAACTCGACTTCAACCTGGTTCCGCATAAGATCCTCCATCTTCTCACGCTTTCTTATCAAAAAATCCCTGCCTTTATGGACCATGACTTCTGCCGGCCTGAACCGGGAGTTGTAGTTTGAGGACATGGCGTAACAGTAGGCTCCGGCGTTCCTGAACAGAAAGTAATCCCCTTCCGAGGCCTCTGTTATTTTTCTGTTCCAGCCAAACGTGTCAGTTTCGCAAATGTACCCCACGACGGTATAAATCCTGGTTTTACCTTCCGGTTTGCTGACATTGACAATGTCATGATAGGCATCATAGAACATGGGCCTTATGAGATGGTTCATCCCTGTATCCAGACCTGCAAAGACGGTAGAGGTAGTTTGCTTAATCACATTTACCCTGGCGATGAAGTAACCGGCTTCGCTGACCAGGAATTTACCGGGTTCGAAAATGAGAGTCAGTTTTTTCCCGTACTCATCGCAGAACCGGTTGAATCGATCGGACAGACATGCACCGAGGGCATCAATATCTGTTGCCACATCGTCGGTGCGATAGGGAACCTTAAATCCGCTGCCGAAGTCGATGTAATCCAGGTCAGGGAATTTTTTCGCGGTATCAAACATGATTTCTGCCCCCCTGAGAAAAACCTCTACATCCAGGATATCCGAACCCGAGTGCATGTGCAAACCCTCCACCCTCATTCTGTTCGTTTCGATGACCCTTTGAACGTGGGTCATCTGGTAGATGGAGATCCCGAACTTGGAATCGATATGCCCCGTGGAGATTTTATGGTTGGCACCGGCAACGATGTGCGGATTAATTCTGACGCACACCGGCACCGAATCGGCATATTTGTGTCCGAACTCTTCAAGAATGGCAATATTATCGATATTGATCCGGACGCCAAGTTCAACGGCTTGGTCGATCTCCTTCATGGAAACACAATTCGGTGTGTAAAGTATCCTGTCCTTTTCAAAACCGGCTTTCAGGCCCATCTGAACCTCCTGGATGGAGACTGCATCCAATCCTGTTCCCAGCTTTCTGAACAGTTTCAATATATTAATGTTTGTGAGTGCTTTGCAGGCATAATTGATCTGTACCCTGGAATCCTTGAAGGCATCCGTGATCCGGTTAAACTGTCCGGCCATTTTTGCAGACTCGTAGACATAGAGCGGGGAATCGTATTTTTCAACCAGGTTCAACACCGGAATCCCGTCAATAAGGTATTGATTCTTCTTCAGTTCCATAAATCGTGTTTTAGATTGTCAAAATTAGCAAATAATGCCCGAGATGTCTCACTGGTTGGTATGAAACGTGTCTTCGAAGCGGGTCCTGTTCAGAATTGAGCGGCCAAGGGTCACTTCATCCGCATACTCGAGGTCGTCGCCAATAGCCACACCACGGGCGAGGGTAGTAATCTTAACCGGGTATTGATGAAGTTTTTTGTAAATATAAAAATTGGTGGTATCCCCCTCCATGGTGGTGCTGAGGGCAAGGATGATCTCCTTAATATCTTCCTGTCTGACCCGCTCTTCCAGCGAATGAATGGTCAGATCCGACGGACCGATGCCATCCATCGGCGAGATGATCCCGCCAAGAACATGGTATAGACCATGATACTGCTGGGTATTCTCGATGGAGATAACATCCCTGATAGATTCCACAACGCATACCAGTTGCTGGTCGCGGTATGGATCGGAACATATCGGGCATAACCTGGTGTCGGAGATGTTATGGCATTTTTCACACTGAATGATCTCCTTCTTGATCCTCAGGATGGTATTCCCAAATTGTTCGACCTCTTTCCGGTCCTGCTTCAGAAGGTACAGAACGAGCCTGAGGGCACTTTTCTTGCCGATGCCCGGCAGTTTAGAAAATTCGTCGATCGCCTCTTCAAGAAGCCGGGATGAATAATTGTTCTTCATGGTACGAAAATCTGCGTTAAAATTAATACGGAAGTAATACCCTTACAATTTTTTTGTGATTTAATTGTTTTTATCCAATTTTAGGCCTGCCAAAAAAAACAGGAATTGTCCAGTACGCTTATTGTAATCATTATTGCATCCTATTTTGTACTCCTGCTGATCATCTCATTGATTTCAGGCAGGAATGCCGATAATGAAGCGTTCTTCCTCGGGAACAGGAGATCCCCATGGTACATTGTTGCCTTTGGAATGATTGGTGCCACGATATCGGGGGTCACCTTCATTTCGGTTCCAGGATGGGTGGTTGACAGTCAGTTCACCTATATGCAGATGGTGCTGGGATACCTTGCGGGATATGCTGTTATTGCCCAGATCCTGATGCCTCTTTATTACAGGTTGAAACTCACCAGCATCTACAGTTACCTTGAACAGCGCTTTGGATTCTATTCTTACAAGACCGGGGCCTCCCTGTTCCTGATTTCAAGAATTATCGGAGCCTCCTTTCGTCTTTACCTTGTCGCAATGGTGTTGCAAATGACCCTTTTTGATACCTGGAGGGTACCTTTTTTCATTACGGTTGTGGTAACCATTGTCCTGATATGGCTCTATACAAACAGGGGCGGGATCAAAACCATCATCTGGACGGATACCCTGCAGACCTTTTTTATGCTGGCTGCGGTCATCACGACCATTGTCATCATCACGAGGTCGTTTGATGCGGGAATTCCGGAAATGATTGCAAAAGTGAGCCGGGATGAGCACTCCCGGATCTGGGTTTTCGGGGATTGGCGGGCCGGGAACCATTTCATCAAGCATTTCCTGAGCGGGGCGTTCATTACCATCGTAATGACCGGGCTCGATCAGGATATGATGCAGAAGAACCTGAGCTGCAGGAATATTCGCGATGCGAAAAAAAATATGTACCTGATGAGCCTTTCCCTGGTTCCTGTCAACCTGATATTCCTTTTTCTCGGAGCCCTCCTCGTCCTGTTTGCAAATCAGAACCAGATCCCGATCCCGGCGGATACGGACGATCTGTTTCCGCTGATTGTAACGGGAGGCCACTTACCTCAGGTCATCGGCGTATTTTTCCTGCTGGGTTTGATTGCGGCTGCTTATTCCAGTGCAGACAGTGCACTCACAGCCCTGACCACCTCCTTTACAGTGGATATATTGAACAGCAGGAAGTGGAGTGAGAAAAAGCTGATGCGGAACAGAAAGATCGTTCATGTCGGCATCTCTTTTCTGCTCGGCACGGTAATCATGATCTTTCAGGCCATTCATAATGAGAATGTGATAACTGCCGTTTTCACCATGGCCGGCTATACGTACGGTCCCCTGCTGGGATTGTATGCGTTCGGGCTTTTTACCGGGCGGGGGGTGAAGGATCGGTGGGTCCCCCTGATCGCCATACTGGCACCGCTCCTCTCTTACCTGGTGAGTTATTTTTCGGAAGAGATACTGGACGGGTATCGGTTCGGATTTGAGCTCCTGATTGTAAACGGACTCATCACCTTTGCAGGACTGATGCTCATATCTGTCCGCAGGAACGCTCCTGTCAGGAAAGCCGCTCCTCCAGGATCCGGATACCCAGGTTAAGGGCCCTGTCGATTCCTTCTGGTTCTTTGCCTCCGGCTGTGGCGAAAAAGGGCTGACCGCCCCCCCCGCCTTTAATCTCCCCGGAGATCCTCCTTATAATCTCGGAAGCGTTTAAATCGTAATCAGTAATGAGATTTTCTGAGATCATCAGGGCCAGGTGCGCCTTGCCCCCGATACCGGCCCCAAGCAGAAGGTAAAGATTCGGGTGCTCGCTTTTCAGCTGGAACGCGAGATCTTTAAGCTCTCCCGGGTTGTCCACATTGACCTTCCCGGATATAACCTGAACGTTCTGAACCGTCCTGATGCTCCCGCTCAGCTTTTTTTTCAGCATGAACAGTGCATTCCTGCGGAAGGATTCCACCTGCTTCCATAGATCCTCGTTCTCCTTCAGTTTCTCTTTTACCGCCTGGACCAGGTCATGCTGTTTTTCAAATTCAGTAGCAATTTCGCTGATGATCTTTATCTGACTCTCAACATATGCTTCAGCCGCATCTCCCGTAACGGCTTCGATTCTACGGATACCGGCAGCGATGGCCGACTCCCTGAGAATCCTGAAATAACCGATCTGCCCGGTGGCCTTCACATGGGTTCCCCCGCATAACTCAACAGAATCGTCAAAACGGATGACCCTGACCATCTCTCCGTATTTCTCCCCGAACAGGGCAATGGCTCCCATTTTTTGTGCTTCGGAAATCGGAATGGCGCGCTTCTCATCAACCGCAATATTTTCACGGATCAGACGGTTCACAAGCTGGTTGATCCGGTCGATCTCCTCCCCGGTCAGCTTTTTGAAATGGGAGAAGTCAAACCGTAATCCGTCGGGTCTGACCAGTGATCCTTTCTGCTCCACATGCTTTCCCAGAACTTCCCTGAGGGCAAAGTGCAGAAGATGGGTGGCCGTATGGTTATTCGCCGTCCGAATCCGATCCTGTTCGTTGACGATGGCCGTAAAAGGGGCTGAGGGATTTTCAGGCAGTGTTTCGGCAATATGGATGATCAAATCATTTTCCTTCCTGGTATCCAGGATCGGGATGGATTCGGATGCATTTTGTATCATCCCGTTGTCGCCCACCTGTCCGCCGCTTTCGGCATAGAAGGGAGTGCGGTTGAATACAAGATGATAGGCGGCTTTTTTTCGTGAGACGACCCTTCTGTACCGGGTGATGCGGACTTCGGCAGAGAGCCGGTCATATCCGATGAACTCCTCCTCCGCATCATCTGTCAGGACGATCCAGTCGCCGGTATCTACCTCGGCGGCCTGCTTTGACCGGTTTTTCTGGGCCTGCATCTCCTGCTCAAAGGCGGTGCGATCGACAACCAGCCCTCTTTCCTTAACAATCAGCTCGGTGAGGTCGAGCGGAAAGCCATAGGTATCGTAGAGTTCAAAAGCGTTCTTCCCGCTTATAGTCCCGGATTTGTCCTGTCGTGACTTTTCAATCATCTGATCCAGCAACCGGATGCCTGTCTCCAGGGTGTTCAGGAACGATGCTTCCTCTTCCCTGATGACGCTGGTAATAATACCCTGCTGGCTTTTAAGTTCTGTAAAATAGCTACCCATGACCCCGATGAGGGAGGGAACCAGCCTGTAGATAAAGGGCTCTTTCTGGTTGAGGCAGGTAAATGCATACCGCACGGCGCGCCTCAATATCCTCCGGATCACATAGCCAGCCTTGTTGTTGGAAGGGACCTGCCCGTCAGCAACAGAGAAGGCGATGGCCCGGAGATGGTCAGCCACGACCCGCATGGCGGTGTCGGTGACGGGATCCTCCCCGTATTTCTTGCCTGTAATGTCAGCGATGGCATCAATGATCGGTATGAAGATATCGGTATCATAGTTGGAATATTTTCCCTGCACCGCCATGCATAACCTTTCAAAACCCAATCCCGTGTCCACATGTTTTTGCGGAAGGGGGGCCAGAGAGCCGTCCGATTTCCGGTTAAACTGGATAAAGACCAGGTTCCAGAGTTCAATCACCAGGGGGTGGCCCTTGTTAATCAGTTCCTGTGCGGGCAAGCTGGACCGTTCCGGGTCGGGTCTCAAATCAATATGGATCTCCGAGCATGGTCCGCAGGGACCGGTTTCCCCCATTTCCCAGAAATTATCTTTTTTTGAGCCTTTCAGAATCCGGCTGCTTTCAAGATGGGCTCCCCAGAAATCAAACGACTCCCCGTCCATCAGGAGCCGCTCCCCTTCATCCCCCTCAAAGATGGTGGCATAGAGCCTGCTTTTTTCCAGACCAAGGACCCCGGTAAGAAATTCCCATGCCCAGTCAATGGCCTCCTTCTTGAAAAAATCGCCGAAAGACCAGTTTCCGAGCATCTCAAACATGGTGTGATGATAGGTATCGTGACCAACCTCTTCAAGGTCGTTGTGTTTTCCTGTAACCCGCAGACATTTCTGAGTATTGGCCACCCGCGGATACTGTGCCTTACTGTTTCCCAGGAATATATCCTTGAACTGATTCATGCCTGCATTGGTGAACATCAGGGTCGGATCGTTCTTGATAACCATCGGGGCGGATTGCATTATATGGTGCTCCTTATTTTTGAAAAAATTCAGGAAGGATTCTCTGATTTCCCGGGACGTCATATTGTAAAATACTGTTTTATAAATCTATAATGCAACCTTACGGCATAAGTTCCGTAAAACTTACCTGAAAAAAGGATGTCTCCTGTTACAGAATAGCAAAAATAATTTTTTTGACTAATATTTTGGAGATTAAGTGTCATTTTTTATTTTTAGCATCTGAATGGTGAACATGTTTTGTAAAAAATATCATTTTAATCCCGAAACGCTTCGTTTTGAGCAGGTTAAATTAAACTCAAAACAGAAGTTCCGTTTGTTCTTATCGCTGACCTGCGGAGTAGTTCTCCTCGCAACCGGCCTCAGAGCAGGATTTGAAAAGCATTTTTCCACTCCGAAGGAAATAATTTATTCAAAAGAAAATCTGCAATTGAGGGAAGCCTATACGGCGCTCAACAATAAGCTCTATATTGTGGAGAACCAGCTTTCAGAACTCAAGAACAGGGATGACCGGCTTTACCGGTCGATTCTCGAACTGGATCCGGTTCCGTCCTCTATCAGGGAAGGAGGTACAGGGGGGGCGCCGAGGTATATCGATATCAGGAACATTACCGATCCTGAACTGATTCTCGACATTTTCAGGAAGATGGACAAGATCTCCACCAGGGTCCAGATTCAGTCCAGTTCGCTTGAAGATCTTTATTCCAGGGCCCTGGAAACAGAAAAACTGCTCGCATGCAAACCCTCCATCCAGCCCATTTCTCCGGCCGACCATTTCTGGATGACTTCTGCATATGGATACCGGCTGGATCCTTTCACCAAAAAAAGATGCTGGCACCTGGGCATTGACCTGGCGGGTCCGTATGGTCTGCATATTCATGCAACAGGAGATGGAGTGGTACAAACCGCCGCCTATAACCGTCACGGATATGGTAAAGAGGTGGTAATCGATCACGGATTTGGATATACAACCCGCTATGCCCACCTGAAAGAGATGTATGTTAAACCGGGTGAGAAAGTGTACCGCGGACAGACCATAGGGGAGCTCGGAAGCACGGGACGGTCGACAGGCCCCCATCTGCATTATGAGGTGCATTATATGAACAGAACAGTCAATCCCATGTTATATTTCTACGAGAATTTAACCTCGTCGGAATACAGTGAACTGGCCCTTCACGCCAGTGAAAAAGTGGGAACGGTGCATTCCTACGCCCTCAGCAAAAAATAGAATCCTCCCGCAGACCCGGCATTATCCCCGGTTATCCTCTTTTTTTATTATTTTAGCCTGAAATTCTGAATCGGTGAACTCAAAGTATCGGTTTAACGACGATCACATCCATTTTGATAAGGTCAGGTCCAACTGGGGAGTAAAGTTCTGGAGGGGGCTCATTTATGTCGTTGCACTGGTTACCGCCGCCATCCTGTTAAATGGTTTATATTCCTTTTTTTTCGATAGTCCCCGGGAAAGGCAGGTAAAGCGGGAGAACGAACTTCTGAGGGAGCAGTATGCCATCCTGGAACAGAGGAAGAGTACCATTGATACGGTTTTGCATCATGTTCGACAAACGGACAAAGACATTTACCGTGTCATCTTCGAGACCGAACCCATAGAAAGGGACTCCATGCGGGCCTTGATGGATCCTTTCAAACTACTGATGAACAAGACCAATGAGCAGATTGTATCCGAAACGGCCTTTCGCCTGGACACGGTTCTCGCCCGGGCAGGTATGAAGAATCTCAGTTATGACATGACCCGGGTCCTGGGGGAGTCCAGGAGAGAAATGCTTCCTTTTATTCCCGCCATCCAGCCGGTTGAGAATCAGGACCTCACCCGGACCGCATCGGGATTTGGTTACCGAATGCATCCGATTTATGAAATCCGAAAAATGCATACGGGGATGGATTTTACCGCGCCTATCGGAACCCCCGTTTACGCCACCGCCGATGGTGTGGTTGAAACGGCCGTCCGTTCAGTCAGAGGGATGGGGAACCGGATCATCATTAATCACGGCTATGGATATAAGACCCTTTACGCCTATATGGACGATTTGTTGGTCAGGGAGGGGACCCGGGTTAAAAGGGGGGATGTCATCGGAACGGTTGGCAATACAGGGCTCTCAACCGCCCCCCATCTTCATTACGAGGTCCACCTCAAGGGAAAACCGGTCAATCCGGTGAATTATTATTTCCTTGAATTGACCCCCGAGCAGTACAACCAGATGATCATGATATCTATAAATTCGGGACAGTCTTTTGATTAAATACGGATTTTTGTATATTGCATCCCGTATGGAGATATTCTTCTATAGCCCTGAAACGTTACAGTACAAGAAAGTAGAAACCACCCGGAAACAAAAATTTTTCCGGTTTCTCTCCTTTACCGTTCCGTTACTCTTCCTGTTTGTTGCATTCTTCTTTATTAGTGAATACAATCTGAATACACCCAGGCTGAACCGGCTAATGGAAGAGCAGGAGCAGCTGGCCTCGAATCTCTCCCTGATCAACCAGAGCATTCTGAGGTCCGAATCGATCCTGGATGGGATTGCCTTTAACGATGACCATATTTACAGGGTTTTTTTCGAGGTTGCTCCCTGGCCCGCTTCAATGAGGGAAGCCGGTGCGGGAGGAAGCAATGATTACCAGGACCTTCTGAACTTCCGCTTTTCCGATATTGCGGTAAACACCCATCGAAATATTGATAATCTGTCAAGAAAACTCCTGATGCAAACCAGGTCGTTTGAAGAGATTATCAGCCTGGCCAGGAACAAGGAGGCGTTCATCTCTTCCCGTCCTGCCATCCAGCCTGTCAGCATTAAGGATCTGACCCGTTTCGGATCGGCTTTCGGCATGCGGATGCATCCGATTCTGAAAGTGATGAGGCCGCATAATGGAATAGACCTGACTGCCCCCTTGGGGACCAGGATCTATGCTACCGCTGACGGAATTGTGGTTTCGGCGGGGTATACCACCGGGGGGTTCGGAAGAAGAATTGTAATCGACCATGGATTCGGGTATGAAACGCTCTATGGTCATTGCCATGAAATACTGGTAAACAAAGGAGATACAGTGAAACGGGGGGAGGTGATTGGCTATGTCGGGAATACCGGTCTATCCCTTGCTCCGCATCTTCATTACGAGGTTCATGTGAACGGCAGGCCCGTTAATCCAATCAATTATTATGCAAACGATCTTTCGGCAGAGGAGTATGAAAAAATGATCACCCTGTTGTCCGATGCCGATCCCTCTTTTGATATTAATTAAGACCTGATAGTATGAAGCCGGTTCTGGCGGTGCTGCTGCTCATCTTTTCAATCTCCCTGCTGTCGCAAATACCTCCGCCCGATTCTTCAGTCGCATTATCCCCCGCAGCGGATACCATCGTTATCATAGGAACCGGTGATATCATGCTGGGGACCAATTATCCGGACACGGCCTACCTGCCTCCGGGTGGCAGCTGCGTACCTCTCCTGGAAGAGGTCGCTCCCTTGCTGAGATCTGCCGATGTCACCTTCGGGAACCTGGAAGGGGTTTTCTGTGCAGAGGGGGGAACCCCGAAAAAATGCAGGGACACCCTGAACTGTTACGTGTTCAGAATGCCCGATGAATACATTACCTGCATTGCAGATGCAGGATTCGACGTACTGAGCGTTGCCAACAATCATGTGAATGACTTCGGTTACGAGGGAAGGTTCTCCACGGCACGGGTCATACGGGAGGCCGGTATTGCCTTTGCCGGATTCACCGACCATCCGTATGCGCTGTTCGACAGGGCCGGACTGACCTTTGGGTTTGCAGCCTTCGCACCGCATACTGGAACCCTGGACCTGAAAGATTACCAGGGCGCCGCTGAGATTACCCGGATGCTCGATTCCATTGCGGATATTGTGCTGATCTCCTTCCACGGAGGCGCAGAGGGAAGGGATCATGAGCATGTCACCAGGGAGGATGAGGAGTTCTTCGGATACAACAGGGGCAATGTGTACCGGTTCGCCCATACGGTGATTGATGCCGGTGCAGATGTGGTCTTCGGCCACGGGCCCCATGTAACCCGTGCCATCGAACTGTATCGTGACAGGCTGATCTGCTACAGCCTGGGGAATCTCGCCACTTACAGGCGCTTTAACCTGAGTGGGCCGAATGGGATAGCACCGGTTGTGAAGGTGCGTACGACCATCGACGGAACGTTCATCGACGGGGAGATTGTTCCCGTGTATCAATCCACCGGGGGAGGAACCTTTATTGACCCCGGGAAGCGGGTCATTAAAAAACTGCAGATCCTTACGGAGATGGATTTCCCGGAACGGAACATTTCCATCGGTGATGACGGCCGGATAAGGAAACTGAATTGATGGCCATAACCGGTTCTCAAACAGGGAGGAGGCACCGTTAAGGTGGACGCAAAGGGATTTTTGCACTCTTTGTGACCGAAAGATTGATTCCTTCCCTGATTTTTTTTAAATTGGTTGTTCATTTGCAATTCGTTCCACGATGCCTTACAAGGAGAAAAAAATCGAGAAGTTGTATTATTCGATCGGTGAAGTCGCAAAAATGTTCAACGTGAATACCTCTTTGATACGATTCTGGGAAAAGGAGTTCGATATCATCAAGCCAAAAAAGAACAAAAAGGGGAACCGGATGTTTACGCAGACCGACATCGATAATTTCCACATTATTTATCACCTGGTAAAAGAAAAGGGAATGACCCTCAGGGGCGCAAAAAAGAAATTACGGGAGAACAGGGAGGAAACCGAACATAATTTCGAAATCATCCAGACCCTTGAATCCATTAAAGAGATGTTGCTCGAGGTAAAGGAGAACATCTGATGATGCACTGATAATCAAATCCCCCGGATATTTATGAAAGTAAATGATGTTACAGGCTACCTTGAAGGACTGGCCCCTTTATCCATTCAGGAATCATATGACAATTCAGGGCTCCAGGTCGGGGAACCCGGTATGGAGGTCAGAGGCATCCTGATATCCCTGGATGTGACAGAGGAGGTTGTGGATGAGGCCTTCCGGTGTAAATGCAATCTGATAGTGGCGCATCACCCGCTCATCTTTAAGGCCCTGAAGAGCATTACAGGGAGAGGGAGCACGGAGCGGACCATTCTCTCGGCTGTCCGTAACGGGATTGCCGTTTATGCCGGCCACACCAATTTCGATTCAATTGATCAGGGGGTTAATAAATACATGGCGGAGAAAATGGGCCTGCACAACCTCCGCATCCTGGAGCCGGCAGGGGAGATGCTGCGCAAGCTGGTCGTATTTGTGCCGGAAAAGTATGCAGACCGGGTGAGGAAGGCGATGTTTGAGGCAGGAGCCGGTGAAATCGGGGGGTACGACAGCTGTAGCTTTAATTCCGGGGGTGAAGGAACCTTCAGGGGATCGGAAAATACCAGTCCGTTTGCCGGAGAACCCGGGGTATTACATCATGAGAAAGAGATCCGCATTGAAACGATCGTTCCGTCAACAGCCACTGGCCGCGTGGTCAGGGAGATGATAAAAGCCCATCCCTACGAGGAGGTAGCCTATGATATTTATCCGCTGGAAAACCTGCATCCGAAAATCGGAACGGGTATGATCGGGGAACTCAAACAACCCATGGATGAACATGATTTTCTGGACCGGGTGAAAGAGGCTTATAAAACAGGATGCATCCGGCACACCAGTCTGATCGGCAAGGCAATCCGGACGGTGGCGGTATGCGGGGGGAGCGGAAGCTTTTTAATGCAGAAGGCCATGGCTGCCGGTGCGGACGCCTTCATTACTTCCGACCTGAAGTACCACCAGTTTTTTGAGGCGGAGGACAGGCTCCTCGTTCTGGATATCGGACATTATGAAAGTGAACAATTTACAAGGGACCTGTTTTATGATTTACTTACAAAAAAATTCCCTAAATTTGCAATCCGTTTATCAGAAGTATATACAAATCCAATTAAATATTTTTAATCCATGGCTAAAGATAAGACAGCTGAAGAGGTCAGGGAGATGACCGTTGAGGAAAAACTTAAGGCGCTCTACGAACTTCAGTCAGTAGATACAGCAATCGATAAAATCAGGATCCTGCGGGGAGAGTTGCCGCTGGAGGTGCAGGATCTGGAGGATGAGATTGAAGGACTGCAAACGAGGGTTTCCAAATATGAGGAGGATATTCACAACCTTGAAAAAGCCATTGCCGGCAAGAACCAGGAGATAAAGAATGCCCAGTCGCTGATTGTAAAGTACAGTGAACAACAGAATAATGTCAGGAACAACCGGGAATATGATTCCCTGTCCAAGGAGATTGAATTCCAGACACTGGAGATTGAGCTCTGTGAGAAGCGGATCAAGGAGTTTAATGTTCAGATTGAAGAGAAGAAAGTAATTATTGAAGAGTCCTCAACCGTGTTGAACGAACGAAAGGCAGACCTCGAGAACAAGAAGAAGGAACTGGAGGAGATTGTATCGGAGACCCAGAAGGAAGAAGAGGTCCTTCTTAAAAAGTCGGATGAAATACAGAGCATTATCGATTCGCGGCTTCTGACCGCCTATAAAAAGATCAGGGCCAATGCCAGGAACGGCCTCGCCGTGGTCACCGTGGAACGTGATGCATGCGGCGGATGTTTCAACAAGATCCCTCCCCAGCGCCAGCTGGATATTGCTTCCAGGAAAAAAATTATTGTCTGCGAATATTGCGGAAGAATACTGGTGGATCCCGAGCTTAAGGAGGGGTAGATTTTACAGATCGGGTCTGACCAGGTTCATCCAGGTCGGGAACACTTCCGGGTGACCGTTCAGGGTGGTCCGTGTATCTTTCAGAAAGGTTTTCATCGATTCGAAATCACTCCATGGCATATTCATTCCTGAAGCCGTTGCTGAATCAATGGCTGCCGGAATCAGCCGGAATGCAGGGCCTTTATCTGTTATGGGTTTATAGACCCAGAAAGGGAGATAGGCATAGCGGGAGACAATGGTTCGCCGGTTCTTTTTCTCCAGTTCCATTTCAAAAGCAATGCCACCATCCCTGTAGCGTGTCCGCTGATTGGAGATGAAGTTCCCCAGGGAATAGACGATGATCACCCCCGTTTCCGTCCGTTCCAGGGGTTGCACCACATGGGGATGGGATCCGATAACGGCATCGGCTCCGTTCCGGAGAAGGAAGCGGGCGAATTTTTTCTGGGCGTCATCCGGAGTCAGTTCATACTCATTACCCCAGTGCACTGTCACCACGGTGAAGTCGGGTCGTGCCCCGGATGCCTTTTCAAGGTCCTCCAGGATTTGGATGGTGTCGAGGTAATTGACAATAGCGGGAGGTTCGGGGGAGAGGCCGTTTGTCCCGTAGGTTATGTTCAGAATGGCCAGCCTGATGCCGTTCTTCTCCACGATCAGGGGATAGGTTAAGGCACGGGTGAAGGCATTCTTAAAGGTCCCGGTGTGAATGAATCCCTGCTGTTCGAGTTGCTCAATGGTTCGTTCCACTCCTGCACGGCCCCTGTCCAGGGCATGATTGTTGGCTGTCAGCAGAATGTCAAACCCGGTCTCATGCAGGGCTGTTCCCAGCTCATCGGGACTGGAGAAGGCAGGATATCCTTTGTAGGGAGGGCCGGCAAGGGTGACCTCCAGATTGCCTGCCGTGATATCTGCCGAAGAGAGATAGGGCTCCAGGTACCGGAAACAGGAGGTGTAGTCGTATCCGGCAGTTCCCGTGTTCAATGCCGATTCGATCTGGGAATCATGACCCATGATATCGCCTGTAAAGATGATCCTCAGCGTGGGATAATCCTGGGAACAAAGGACCTGGAAAGAGAGAATTGCAGAAAAGAACAGCGCAAACTTCATAAAATTCATTTTTCAAAAGCGTGTTTACCATCCCCCGCCGGCACCGCCGCCACCGAATGAGCCGCCGCCCCCGCCGGAGAATCCTCCGAATCCGCCGCCGAACCCGCCCCTGCCCGAAGAGAAGCTCCCGAAACTGCCGGAATGGCGCGAACCCGAATTGAGCATCCCGAGCGCAATCAACAGGGGAATATTGCGGCTTCCGATCCCCACGCTCCGCCTCCTGCTGCCTCCGAAGATCGCCATGAAAATCATGATGGCAATGAAGATGCCAATGACGGAGGCACCCGTCCCTCCCGACTGCTTCATGTATTCATCGGGGGTGAAACTCCCTTCCAGCAGTGAGATCATCACGTCGATGCCACTGTTGATCCCTTCAAAAAAGTTGCCTTCCCTGAACCGTGGCAGGATCTCATTATGGACGATTCTGCTGGCAATGGCATCGGGGATATACTCTTCCAGTCCGTATCCCGTGGAAATAAAGACCTGCCGGTCCATCATATCCATCAGGATGATCAGCCCGTTATCCCTGCCCTGCTGTCCCACGCCCCAAAGCTCCCCGATCTGCGGCGCCAGGTCGGAGGCAGCATACCCTTCATTGTCGGAAAGGGTGACCAGGAAAATCTGGGTGGAGGTGTTGTACTCGAACCGGCCCAGCTTTTCCTCGAGCAGGCGCTTCTCATCCGCCGAAAATATGCCGGCGTAGTCATTGACCCATGAGGAAGGCTGATCGGGAACCGGCAGGCGGATCTGTCCGGAAAGAGGGGTCAGCAACAGGACCAGGATGGATATGGAACTCAGCAGGGATGGTTTCATGATTAATCTCCAAATGAAATCTCATTCGATAATTCGTTCACATCATCCGACTGATGTGGAAAATGCTTCTTCAGCTGATCACCGGCCATCAGAATACCCTTCTCCAATCCTTCGGCGAATTGATTCTCCCTGAAAAGTTTCAACATCTCCTCCTTGATATTATCCCAGAAATTTTCGGGGGTTTTCAGGTTGATCCCGGCATCTCCCAGGATGGCAAACTTCCGGTCCCTGACTGCCAGGTAGAAGAGTACGCCGTTGCGGAGCTTTGTTTTATGCATCTCAAGTTTCCCGAACCACCATGCAGCCCTGTCCATTAAATCCTCCCTGCAATAGTTGTCGATATGGATGCGGATCTCACCGGACGTATTCAGCTCGGCCTCTTTAATGGCGCGTTTCAGGCTGGACTCCTCCTCTCTGGAAAAAAAATTGGCTGCGATCATCAGAATCGGTTAAAATTCCACCTGGGGAACGGTCTCTGCCCCTTCGGTGGCTTCAAAATACCCCTTTTCATCAAAATTGGTCAGAGAAGCAATGATATTGGCTGGGAACCTTCGTACGGCTGTATTGAATGCCCTGACCGCCTCATTGAACTTGCGTCTTTCCACCTGGATCCGGTTTTCAGTTCCTTCCAGTTGAGCCTGCAGCTCCAGGAAGTTCTGGTTGGCTTTCAGGTCAGGGTAGCGCTCGATGGTTACGAGCAGGCGCGACAGGGCACCGCTGAGTTCATCCTGCGCCGACTGGAACTGTGCAATGGCTTCCGGAGTGAGGTTGGATGGGTCGACCGTCACGCTCGAGGCTTTGGCCCTGGCTTCAATGACCTGGACCAGTGTCTCCTGTTCGAAATCGGCATACCCCTTCACCGTGTTCACAAGGTTGGGTATCAGGTCCAACCTGCGCTGGTACTGGCTTTCGACATTCGACCACTGCTCTCCCACCTGCTCGTCGGCCGTAACAAACCCGTTGTACTTCCCGACACCCCAGATCGCGATGATGCCCAGGATAACCAGTAAAATGATGAGACCTCTGCTTTTCGTTTTCATCGGTTTATGATTTAATATGGATTCAACAATTTTTCTCAAAAATAATAAATCTGAGGCTCTCCTGACCACCGGTTTTGAACAATCGGTAAAAATTCTATAAACGGGAAGGTTCTGAACATATGGGCAGACACGCTTGTTTAATGCCTGTGAACAATCGGCCAATCATATTTTTTGACGGATACTGCAATCTTTGTTCCGGATCTGCCCGGTTTGTAATGCGGAATGACCGGAAAAGGCGCTTCAGGCTTATCCCGCTGCAGGGCCGGGAGGCGGTGCGGCTCCTGGAGCCTTTTTCCCGGCGGGAAGATCTGCCCGACTCCATTCTCTTGCTACAGGATGGAAAATTGTACACCAGGTCGGCGGCAGTGCTCCGGATTGCCCGGAAACTCAGATTCCCCTGGTTCTTTGCAGTGATCTTACTGGTCGTTCCCCCGTTTATCCGCAATCCGGTCTATAACTGGATAGCCGGGAACAGAAAGAAATGGTTCGGGGAACGTACGGTTTGCTTCCTTCCCGATCAGGATGAACCTGCTGTATAACCTCGGCCGGTTTTCTTTCAGGGTGATTAAAATTCCTTAATTTTGATCTCCGTTTAAACCAAAAATGTACCGGCATATGAATTCAGAATCGTTTAAGAAAGCGGTGCGGGAAGGCATCCCCGATTACCTGCCCCCCCTGAGAGAGCTGGACCCCGGCATCAACCATGCCCCGCGAAGGCGCGACGTTCTGACCCCGCGGGAGAAAAAACTGGCCGTTGAAAATGCCCTCCGCTATATTCCAAGGAAACACCATCCGCTGCTTGCCCGGGAGTTCCTCGACGAGCTGAACCGGTACGGCCGGATTTATATGTTCCGGTATAAGCCGGATTATCCGATTCATGCCAGGAAACTGGAGGAGTTCCCTTACCGCTCCAGGCAGGCAGGTTCCATCATGCTGATGCTATCGAACAATCTCGACCCTTCCGTGGCCCAGCATCCTGATGAGCTGATCACCTATGGCGGAAACGGGGCTGTTTTTCAGAACTGGGCCCAGTACCGGTTAACCATGAAATATCTTTCTGAGATGACGGATGAGCAAACGCTGGTTTTATATTCCGGTCATCCCATGGGCCTGTTTCCGTCGCATAAAGATGCGCCGCGGGCTGTTATTACCAACGGAATGGTCATTCCCAATTACTCCGGGCAGGAGGATTACGAACGGATGAACGCGCTGGGGGTCACCCAGTACGGGCAGATGACGGCCGGTTCATTCATGTACATCGGTCCGCAGGGAATCGTGCACGGGACCACCATTACCATTCTGAATGCCGGACGGATGATGTTTAAGGATGGCGGGGAGGGACTCGCCGGAAAGGTGTTCGTCACTTCCGGGCTGGGGGGTATGTCGGGGGCACAGCCCAGGGCAACGGTGATCGCGGGAGGCATCTGCGTGGTGGCCGAGGTGAATGCAAAGGCCATTCACACGAGACAGCAACAGGGTTGGGTCGATGAGGTGTATGACGACCTGGATGAACTGACCGCCCGGCTGAAGAAAGCGAGGGGGAACAGGGAACGGGTGTCGCTGGCCTATCATGGCAATGTGGTCGATCTCTGGGAATATCTCGCTGAAAAGAAGTTCGATGTTGACCTGGGTTCCGACCAGACTTCCCTCCACAATCCTTATGCAGGAGGATATTACCCGGCCGGACTGAGTCTCGGGGAATCGAACCGGATGATGGTTGAGGAGCCCGCCAGGTTCAGGGAGGCCGTTCAACATTCACTCAGGCGGCAGGTCCGGGCGATTAATATATTGAGTGGCCGGGGCATGTTTTTCTGGGATTACGGCAATGCGTTCCTGCTGGAATCGGGAAGGGCAGGGGCCGAAATCTTCACGGACGACGGTACCTACCGGTATCAGTCGTATGTGCAGGCTATTATGGGTCCGCTTTTCTTCGACTATGGATTCGGACCGTTCCGGTGGGTCTGTACCTCCTCCGACCCCGCAGACCTGGAAGCGACCGATAAGATTGCCCTGGAGGTAATGGAAGGGATGGAACAGGAGGTCCCGGATGAAATAAGGCCCCAGTTACGGGACAATATACACTGGATCCGCGAAGCCGGCAGGAACAGACTGGTGGTCGGTTCACAGGCGCGAATCCTCTATGCCGACAGCCAGGGGAGGATCAGGATTGCAGAGGCCTTCAACAGGGCTATAAGGGATGGGATCATAAAAGGACCGGTGGTGCTGGGACGGGATCATCATGATGTGTCGGGCACCGATTCCCCCTTCAGGGAGACTTCCAACATTTACGACGGCTCGCAGTTTACGGCCGATATGGCAGTACAGAACGTCATCGGCGATGCGTTCCGGGGTGCCACCTGGGTGTCCCTGCACAACGGCGGCGGCGTGGGCTGGGGAGAGGTGATCAACGGCGGCTTCGGCCTGATGCTGGATGGCTCTGAAGAGGCCGGCCGCAGGTCAGCAATGATGCTTCACTGGGATGTGAATAACGGCATAGCCCGGAGAAGCTGGGCAAGAAATGCCGGTGCTGTGAAAACTGCGGAAAGAGAGATGAGAAAAACTCCGGGACTGAAGGTTACGGTGCCGGAACCGGTGGATGAAGAAATATTAAGGAAGCTGGAGTTTTAATACCCGGCAGGGGCAGGAATATAAATCCCAGACCGGGCAAAACGGATTGGGGGTGACGGAATGTCCTCCGGGACCCGGGAAATGCGAGCCGAAGACCGGGAAATGCGATCGAAAGGTCGGGAAAAGTGGTTGGAAGAGCGCAGAATGCGGACAGGGAAACGGGTGTTCGTATCAGCAGCCCTTGAGCCCGGCGGTCAGGGTTCCCGTGAAAGCAGGACCACCGCATAGGCGGCTACACCTTCTCCGCGGCCCGTGAACCCGAGCTTCTCTTCAGTTGTGGCTTTGACGGAGATCCTGCCGGGTTCGGTATTGAGAACTTCGGCAAGTGATGTCTGCATCCGGGGAATATAGGAGATAATCTTCGGTTCCTGGAGGACAACGGTGGAATCGATATTTCCAATGGAGTATCCCAGTTCTCCTACCATCCCTGCCACCTTCTCCAGAAGGATGGAGCTGTCCATGCCGGCATATTGGGCATCATTATCGGGGAAGTGTTTCCCGATGTCGCCCAGTGCGGCTGCACCCAGGATGGCGTCACATATGGCGTGAATGAGAACATCGGCATCGGAGTGTCCCACGGCCCCTTTGTGGTGGTTGATCCGCACACCACCCAGCACGAATGGCTTATCCGGTTCGAGCCGGTGCACATCGTATCCAAATCCAATCCGGAAGTCCATGCCGATCTTAGAGGTTCAGGCTGGCGAAATCGAATCCGAGGGTGAATCTTAATGTGTTGGCCAGCGGGCTGTTCTGTCCGTTGGTCGGTATCAGGTAGGCGAAGTCAATCGCGAAGACATTCAGCTTGAGGCCCACGCCAACGGTGAAATATTTCCGGTTGCCCTTTGTGGCGTGTTCGTGGAAATACCCCGACCGGATGGCAAACTGGTTCCTGTACCAGTATTCAACACCGGCACTGTAGGCTATCTCATAAAACTCCTCAAGAAAGGGGCTCCGGCTGCCGTCACTCCTGGGATGCCCGGGGGCATCGATGAACGACTGGAACATTCCCACGACTACCGATTCGGGAGTTTCTTTTCCATACAGGACCACCTGTTCACCGGTAACAGAGTCGGTTTCGTATACCGGGGGAGTGGGGACCATCAGCTTATTCAGGTCCGCATTGATGGATATGGAGTTGTAGTCGTCGATATGGTAGAGAAATCTGCCGCCGATCCGCATGTTGGTCGGTATGGGTGTTTTGGTGGCATCCACGGTATAGGAGATGGGGGTCCCCATATTCGAAAAATTGATGCCTGCGGCCCATAGTGCATCATTTCCCCCGACCCTGATTTCGTCCTGGTAATAAAATCCCAGGTCTGCTGCAAACGAGATGCCGGCCTTCGTTTCCTGTCCGTCGGCGGTGGTCTGCCCGTTGGTCAGGTTGGAGTAGATGAAACGGAAGGCGATCCCTCCTGAAAGGTTGTTGGTGAAGAGGCGGGAGTAACCCGCATCAAACGCAAATTCATTCGGGTTATACTGACCGGTGACTGTCCCGTTATAATCTGTAAAGGTGATGCTCCCCAGGGAAAAATAGCGGAGCGAAGAACTGATGACCTGCTGATCATCCACCCTGTAGTAGCCCGAAAGATATGCCAGGTTGATATCGGGGATCAGGCTTCTCAGCCATGGGGTGTAGGATATGGCAAATCCGCCGTTCCCTTCAATGAAGGCATATTTTGCCAGGTTCCAGTTCTGGGAACTGACGTCAGGGGCTGTGGCCGCACCGGCGTCTCCAAGGGCGCCCGCCCTGGAATCGGGGGCAATGGTCAGAAAGGGAACCGCCGTCTGTATGGCATTCAAATCGGCTCCTACAAGATCACTGCTGCTGGACACATCCTGACCCAGGGCCTGCCCGGTTGTTACTGCCAGAAAAACGAGGAACAACGCAATGGCAACTGGTTTATTTTCACGAAACATCAAATTCAATTTTAGGCTACAAAGTTAGAAAAAAAATATCGTTCTCAAATTTAAGTATTTATACAATATAGTACGTATCGAACCGGCAAATATTGCATAAGCGCTTAGAATGATTAAAATATTAAATTAACGGGCAATGATCAGCCTGCCCGGTTTTGTGGTCATCTCCCCGTTTCCGGTGATGAGGATCACTTCATAAATATAGAGGCCGGCACCTGTTTCACTGCCTCCCGCTCCCTTTCCGTCCCATTCGACCGGTTCTATCCGGTATCCCCCGGAATAAAAATTCCGCTCCAGGATTTTGACGAGTTGCCCGGAAAGGTTGTATATCCTGATCTGCAACTGCATCTCGTTATCCGGCCTGTTGTGCTCAAGGTTGAACCAGGTCCGGTCGAAAAACGGATTCGGATAGTTGTAGAGCTGTTTGATCAGCATCTCCTCCGACTCCATAACAATAAATTCCAGGGATGCTTCGGAGGAGTTGTTGTGTATATCCCACACCTTGACGGTTATTTCGTGGCGGCCCGGTTCCAGTCCGGAGTAGGGATATCGCACGGTTCCCGAGTTAAAGCTGTTGAGCATGGAACGGTAATAATCGTTCAGGATGATGGCGTTAAGTCGGTCCCCATCCAGGGTTGCGGTGATGTCGTGGCCAATTCCGTTGCCGGTGGTATTGATGCCGTAGTTGTCGCTGATATAAACCAGCAGTTCGGGATCTGGATCGGTGATCCCGCCGGGTCTGAACAGGGAGTCGTTCATGTAGACCTGCAGGTCGGGAGGGAGGTTATCGGGGCTGGCTTGTTCTCCTATTCCGCCAACCAGCAGGGTTAAGGAGGAGCCGTGCGCATCTGTCAGGGAGTCGGTGCCATAATAACTGATCTTGCCGTTTCCGGTCGCATAGTTGATGTCTTTCGGCATATAGAAACCAAAACGGAATTTTCCATCTGAAACCGTGACGGTTCCCCTGTAGAGCAGGTTGTTCCGGTAGCTGAAGTTCCAGGGGATTCCGCCGTCATTGGCCAGGGTTTCGACCATTCGCTCCTTGTCATAAACAACGGGACTGACCACACCGTTGAAACCGGGAAGATGTGTTCCGGAGGCGTCCTCAATGTGACCGGATATGGTCACGTATTCCAGGGCGGAGACGGTATCTGTGGATTCGTTAACTGCCAGGCCGTTGATGGAATCGGTAATCACAAAGTGCTCGGGGACGGCCAGTTTCAGTGAGGGATCGCCCAGCAGGGTGAAGTTGCGCTTGTTCAGCCCCGATCCGGCCTCATTCTTGCTGAATTTCATGATATCACCCATCCGGTAGGGTCTGCCTTTCTCATCCGATTCGAAGATGATCTCGTAAAACCGTTCGTTGAGCACATGATTGGGACCTGAATAGACCAGTCTGGTGGTGGTGAACAGGGCGATGCCCCCGCCGGCCGGGTTCAGAAGCACCTCTTCACCGGCCGAGGTGATTTCAAGGTCCTCAATGTGGTCGTACTCGTCGTAACGGCTGAACTCGCAGGTAGCCGTCATGAACAGGGGCAGCATGTCACCGTTCTTCCAGGCGTTGATGGCGGTCCGGGTGAGAATTTGCTCATGCGCCAGTCCGTTCGGACCGCCATGACCTGTATAGTTGATGATCAGGGCTCCTTTCCTGACCTGTTCATTGATCAGCCGCGATACATCCGGGTAGCGGTCTCCCGTCGGGGTGGTCACCTGGGGATAGGCATCCAGGTAAATCTTGGTGACATTGAAATTGGGATAATGCGATTCGATGGTGCGTGCGAGAATATCGGCCTGTTTCATATGGATGTTCGCATCCTCGTCATCGCCGATAAAACAGAGGTAGTTCCTCCATTCTCCCTGGTTCTCCTTCTGTCCGTAAGAGATGATTTTATCCACCACGCCCCCGGCTTCTTCAGGGGTCGACACCGGGAGGCGGCCGATCCCGATATCCAGCAATCCGCTGTATAACGATTCGCCCGAATCGAGCAATCCGTAAAAGTCATCCGAGACGTAGGAGTTTGTCGGACTCAGGGAGTTCTCCGACTGGTAGGTCAGAATTTTATTCGGGTTCTGATTTTTTATGCTCCGGTTATCATAGGAGCCGTCTCCGAACAGGAGCAGGTACCGAGGCATACCGGACTGATCGGCCACGCGGTCATAGAACATTTTGAGGAAATTGCGGATAGCGGTGACATCGGGAGCTCCGGAGGAGAATTCATTGAAGATCTGCTGCTGTTCGACCAGGATGACCTCCAGCCCGTCATGGCCGGTTCTGAAATCTGCAAGCCGCCGGGCCTGCTCCTCGAAGATTTCATTATAGAGGATGATCATGTCCGGAGCCGCCAGGCCGTGCAGGTCCTGGTTTTTAATTGCTCCCAGTTCGGGCCCTCCAAATTCGGGGGAGGGGAAACTGCCATCCGGCCTGAAGGCCACAAAACGTCTGAGGTGATCGGTATCCACCCTGAACTCGGCGGTTTCGCCGGAGCGGGTGTAATCGACCTTCATGGGGTTTCCCGGATCGGTAATCTCCCATATGACCGTTC
Source organism: Bacteroidales bacterium (assembly GCA_016936975.1). Lineage (GTDB taxonomy): Bacteria > Bacteroidota > Bacteroidia > Bacteroidales > JAFGWU01. The sequence continues at coordinate 89,331 of JAFGWU010000005.1, forward strand.
CGGAGGTGATGCCTGATAACCTGAATTTCCCGGTATTGCCGAATCCGACAGACCGGGTATCCTGAAAAATCAGCTGGTCGCCCGACAGATTCAGCCGGTTCCTGGCATTGACCGTAATGAAGTTAATCCAGGCTTCGGAGTTGGTATTGGGCCTCAGGTATTCAATGGTAACTGTTAACTCTTTATTTTCGGGGGTCACCGAAAAAATCCTCTCGTCTTCGTAGGCGTAAATAGCCGTATAATTGCTCAGGTTTGTGGCGCTGAAGAAAAGATTGCCCAGGACATCCCCGCCGGCGGTGACGCGAAGGGAGGATTCCTCATTGGACCGGGCGGCACCGGCCACCCTGATTCTGACAGGCTCCCCGGTTACCGGGTCGGGAATACGGAAGGGATAGTCTTTGGAGAGGTTCGCGCTGAATTTGGTTCCGTACCACTCCCTCCCGGAATGCAGGAGATTATAAAGTTCCTCTTCCAGAAAAAGAAGATAATCAAAGGAGGTGATGGTGTGTGTTTCGGGTTCACCGGAGAGGGCGGCGGGCATGAGGTTATCCGGGGGGCCGTTGTTGTCTGTCAGGAAATAGAAGCCCTTTCGTGAATAGCTATGCAGATCGTGGCCCATGAACGGTTCCGTCTCATCGTAATACCAGTCAACCGGACCTTTCGCAAAAAAGAGGATGTAGTCCCCCTGCCCGAACAGGTTATCGCTTCCTTTTTCGAAGTGGAGGGGCACCGGAGAAAGGTCATCCTGGTGTCCTGCCGTGAAGTCCTCGGGGAGTTGCACCGCCCCGCTGCCGAATATTCTGACGCTTGCCGGGTTCTGCAGGCCTATCTCCTTCAGTTGGCTGTAGGTGAGTTTATGGATCCCGGTCTCTTCAACGGCAATCCTGTACCATGATCCGGATTTAAGGACCGAGCTCTCCCTGAAAAGGCCTCGCATCGTGCTTTTCAATCCCGCCAGGGCCGGCTCTGAACCGATTTCCAGCCGGAGCCCGGTTATCTTCTCCGGTTCCCCCGTTTCACGGCTGATAATGAACGGAAGGAATTTGATGACCAGGTACGGAACCGTGTTCTCCCGGACAATCTCATACTCCACCAAAGGCTCCTCAAAGGGCAGGCCGGCGAGGGCGCTGTCGAGCTTCCTGTTGTTCAATGGACCGGAAACGACCTCTTTAATTTGAATGACAGGCGTGGTCTGAACGTTCTCCCATGGTATTTTTTTTACGTAATGGGGTAACGAAATCGGGTGGTTATCGTATAATGCATTTTGAAAGAAGGGGATGGAGTCGGTTTCGGTCCAGTGAATCTGAATGGTTAAAGACTGACTGTTTATCCCGATGGGAATGATTATCATGATAAATAAAAGCAGCTTCTTCATTCGGGAACAGTGATCCTTTTGATGAACATATATAAAAAACGACGCTTTTACGTTAATAGTATAACGCCCTTTAGGGAGGATTGTTTTTGGACACCCCCGGCAGGACGGGTTTCGTAAATTTAATTAATTTGGTGTATAAAGGGACATATATTCTCTCAATGGGTGCGGTGCTGATGTTCTGTTCCGGGATGACTGCCGGAGCACAGGATGCAGCGTTCTCGCAGTTCTATGCCAATGCGCTTTACATGAATCCTGCCCTGGCCGGGATTGAGGGACCGGTCAAGCTTTACATCGGATACCGTAACCAGTGGCCGGGCGTAACCGACAGTTATGTGACCTACCATGCCTCCTATGAACAGCATATCGAGTGGCTTCACGGCGGGGTAGGCCTCCACATGATGAATGACCGCCAGGCCGGCGGCCTGTATAATACGCTCTCCCTGGATGCCATGTATGCTTACCACCTGAAGGTGTCGCATGCGCTGACCCTGTCCGGTGCCCTGCAGGCCACACTGGGTCAGCGGGTTCTGAAATCGTCCAGCCTGGTCATGCCGGATATGATTCAGCCGGGGACAGGAAATATCATCGGCGGATCGGAGATCAGCGGGGATTACAGGCGGCTGTATCCAGACTTTTCCCTTGGATTTGCCGGCTTCTTCAGGAATTATTTCGGAGGTATTGCGGTGCATCACCTCCACGGCCCGAGGGTTTCCGTGACGGGCGGGGAGACCGATTCAACCAGGCTGGGCAGGAAATTTACCCTGCACGCCGGGGCCCTGATCCCGATATATGAGCGGCGGCTGGGCAGGGAGGTCCTGCAATTATCCCCCCATCTTGTGTTCATCCAGCAACAAAGTTATCAACAGTTAAATTACGGATTTGAGGTCCTCTACAGGAACCTGATCGGAGGAATCTGGGGACGGCACGACCTCTTTCTTTCGTATGGAACACTTATATTCTCAGCAGGTTATGGGACAGACCAGTTCCGGTTCAGGTACAGCTATGATTCAAAACTCATCCTGCCGGATATTAACATTCCGAACATGGGGGCGCATGAATTATCCCTGGTAATTATTTTCGAAAGCCTTGATAAATCGAAGAAACATAGGGCAATAAAATGTCCTGAAATTTAGTTCTAATTCATAGAAGTTTTTTATATTAGCACATGTTAATTTTACAAGTCAAAACTGTTATCATCATGAAAATGACACTGAGATTGATTTCAGTCATCGTTGCAGCTTTTTTCCTGTGGAGTTGTGGAGGAGAAGATATCACATCATCAGGAAAGGTATCCTCAACTACAGGTTGGGAATACAATAATCCGGAAAACGGAGGATTTGAGGTCAGAACCTCTGCAGAGCAGGAAACCGGTCCGGGACTGGTGCTTATCGAGGGAGGAACCTTTACGATGGGCAAGGTTCAGGACGACGTAATGTACGAATGGAACAGTTTCCCGAGACGTGTCACGGTAAGTTCCTTCTACATGGATATCACCGAAGTCAGGAATGTGGACTACCGGGAGTATATTCACTGGTTAAGCCGGGTTTTCGGTATGAACAATCCGCAGGTTGTGGAGAATGCCCTTCCCGACACCCTGGTATGGAGGGATCCGATGGCCTACAACGAACCTTACCTGGAATACTATTTCCGCCACCCCTCTTTCAACGAATATCCCGTGGTAGGGGTCAACTGGCTGCAGGCTAACGACTATTGCCTCTGGAGAACCGACAGGGTGAATGAGAAAATACTCGTTGACATGGGTCATATAGATCTGTCAACCGATCAACAGGATGAAAGAAACTTCAATACCGAGGCGTACCTGAACGGCATCTACCAGCCCAATATCATCAATCCTATTGAAAGCCTCAATCCCAATGTGGATTCAAGACTGGTCAGTCTGGAGGATGGTTTCCTGTTGCCCAAATACCGGCTTCCCACCGAAGCAGAATGGGAGTTTGCCGCCCTGGGCCTGATCGGAAACACCATTGATGAACTGGTCTGGGAACGCAGGACCTACCCGTGGAACGGTCATAACGTAAGAAACGACAGCCCGCGGTATATGGGCGATTTCAGGGCTAACTTCACCCGGGGAAAGGGTGATATGATGGGAGTGGCCGGAAGCCTTAACGATAATGCGTCCATCACGGCTCCTGTCAGGTCATACTGGCCTAACGATTACGGGCTCTATTGCATGGCAGGAAACGTAAATGAATGGGTCCTCGATGTCTACCGTCCGCTGACCCACCTCGATGTTGCCGATTTCAGGCCATTCCGCGGTAACGAGTATGACAAGCTCTACCTCGATGCCAATGGAAGACCGGTGATCGACAGTCTGGGCCGCTTAAGGAGGGTCCCGATTACAGAAGCCGATGCAGAGGGCAGATTCAATTACAGAAAATCGGATTACAGGAATTACCGGGATGGTGATCTTACCTCGGTATACGAGAATCCGTTCGCAGCCGATACGAGTGGTGTCACGGACAATACAACCGCCGAGATGTACGTATTTAACGATGAAGAACAGGTTTCGCTGATCAACGACCGTGTCAGGGTCTATAAAGGCGGATCATGGAAGGACAGGGCCTACTGGTTAAGTCCCGGTGAAAGGCGGTTCCTGCTTGAAACAGAATCACGCGAGGATCTCGGGTTCCGTTGCGCCATGACCAGGGTGGGTACCCCTTCCGGATTCTGATCAGTCAGAACCGGCATACGATATCTGAGGCTGTTTCTACCGGAACAGCCTCTTTTTTTAACGGGATGAGAATTGAAGATCTCCATAAACGTTTTCTTACATCCGGGTCAGTAACCACCGACTCAAGGAACTGCACACCCGGCTCGATCTATTTTGCCCTCAGAGGGGACCATTTCGACGGAAATGATTTTGCCGGGGAGGCCATTCGGAAAGGGTGCACCCTCGCCGTCGCCGACAGAAAGGATTTACAGGGTATGGATAAGGTCGTGGTGGTTGATTCGGCGCTGAAAACCCTTCAGTCGCTGGCTTCTTACCATAGAAAGCAGAAGGGAATCCCCATCCTGGCCATTACAGGCAGTAACGGAAAAACCACCACCAAGGAGCTGGTGGCTGCTGTCATGGAAAGAAAATACAGGGTCCTGTATACATCGGGGAACCTGAATAACCACATCGGGGTTCCCCTGACCCTGCTCAACATTCTGGATCATACATTCGGGGTGATCGAGATGGGGGCCAATCATATGGGGGAGATTGGATTGCTGGCAGATATCGCATCTCCCGATTACGGACTGATAACCAATATCGGGCGGGCCCACCTGGAAGGTTTCAGAACCGTTGAGGGTGTGCTGGAGGCAAAAAGCGAACTTTATGAGTTCCTGGCAAAAAACGGCGGAACTGCCTTCCTGAATGCAAAGGACAGAATGTTGGGCCACAAAGCCCGCCAGTTCGGGGTGAACGCCATCTTTTATAACGATGAGAAGTGTTTTGGTGAGATCATGGAGGTTTATCCCTTCCTTACAGGCCGGATCCATAACGGCGGGCAGGAAACGGTGGTGAAGACCAAATTGGTCGGGGCTTACAACCTGGAGAATATTATACCAGCGGTTGCCATCGGGAGTCACTTCGGTATTTCCGCCCGTGATATTTTTGCGGCGATTGAGTCCTATGTTCCGGAGATAAAAAGGTCACAGCTCATTGAAGGAAAACGAAACCGGGTCATTCTGGATGCCTATAACGCCAACCCCACCAGTATGAGGAAGTCCATTTCAGACTTTAACGATTATGGTCCCGGGAAGAAACTGGTTATCCTCGGAGATATGTATGAGATGGGTGATGCGGAACAGGCAGAACATCGGGATCTGATTGAATGGATACATGATCTGGGAATCGATAAGGCACTTTTTGTGGGGAATGCATTCATGAACGCATTGCGGGAATATCCCGGCTACCGCTATTTTCCCGATGTGAGATCCTGCATCGACTACCTGGATGGTGAAAAATTGACGGGTTATTATATCCTGATTAAGGGTAGCCGGAAAATGACCCTGGAGTCTCTCTCCGGGCACCTGTAGAACACCTGCCGGTCCACCTTACAAAAATAGAGGGCTCTGAATGCTTACCCTAAAGATAAAGATACCTTTTTATTTTCATTGTAGGGGTTTTCTCGAAGGGCTGCATCTGCAACATAACCAGTTGCAGCTGGGAATTTTTCGAGACATGTTCGTTCACGGACCGTTTCAGCTCCTCAAGCATCTCTTCGGTTCTCCTGGTCACCATCTCCTGGAACTCTATAGCATTGGATTTCAGCTCCTGTAACTTCTCTTCGATCTGTTCAATATTCAGGTGTACCCGTGCAACCAGTTTGCCTTTGTATTCCATGACCAGTGATTCATTGACGTACTCCTTCTCATTGATGATCGCTTCGATCTCCTCCGGGTAGATGTTCTCTCCGTTTGGTCCGATGATTACGTTTTTTAATCTGCCTCTGATGTGAATCACACCGTTATTGTCGATATAACCCAGGTCGCCGGTCCTGAAGAAGCCATCATCGGTGAAAACCTCCCGCGTCCGGTCTTCATCAAGGTAATACCCTTTCATGATATTCTCCCCCCTGGCAATAATCTCACCTTCACCGGAAACGGGATCGGGATGGCCTATTTTTATCTCCACGCCTGCCATGGGTTTCCCGACGGATCGGAACACCGCATTGGATGGATTGAATCCCGAGAGCAGGGGTGCCGTTTCGGTAAGCCCGTATCCGATGGCATAAGGAAACCGGGAGTCGATAAGGAACCGTTCCACATCGGGGGCAAGGGGTGCCCCGCCAATACCGAAGAAGCGCATTCTTCCCCCGAAAAAGGCGGTCAGCTTTTTCCCGGCGGCTCTTGAAAGTAGCCTTCTCACCGGACCGAACCGCATCAGCAGTTTCATGAATGCGGATTTGTAGAGTGCCGGCCTGACTTTTGATTTGTAAATCTTTTCAATGATAAGGGGTACGGTCAGCATGGTGGTTGGCCTTATTTCCCTGAGGACGGGACCGAGATAGGAAGCGGTGGGGGCCCGGTCGATATAATAAACGGATGCGCCGTTCAGTAGCGGAACAACCATTCCGATGGTGCATTCATAAGTGTGGGCCAGGGGCAGAACAGACAGAAACACATCTTCGGGAAAGACCTGGTGAATGGAACCCGAATGAACGGCATCAAAAAGGATGTTATTATGTGTGAGCATGACTCCTTTCGATTTGCCGGTCGTCCCTGAGGTGTAAATGATGGAGGCCAGGTCATCCGGCTCCGGTTCCGGAAAAGAGTGGCTCATGAAAACCTGCTCATTGGCCGGCGATATTTTTCTGAGATCGGGTTCCATGCCTTCAGGAACAACGATCCGATGTTGCGGAATCTCAATGAGGGTAAGCGATTCGGTCAAAACCACATGGGTTACCGATTTAGGGAGTCCCTCATCCAGTTTGGGAACCAGCTTCCGGGAGATGAACAGCACTTTCGTTTCAGAGTGCACAAGGATGGAGCGAACCTCTTTTCCTGTAAAGTCGGGGAGGATGGGTACAGTAATGCCCCCGGCCCTGAGCGTGCCAAAATAGGAGGCACCCCAGTGGGGATTGTTCTCGCTGTAGATGGCAACCCTGTCGTTTTGCTGCAGCCCGATCGAATAAAGCATTGTGGCAATATAGTCGGCCAGGCCTTCCATCTCAGAATAGCTGTACGATATTCCGTTTACGACGCCCAGTGCCATTTTGTCCGGATAACGCTCCGCATTCAGACTGAGAATCTGCGGAAGATTGCTCATATCGCTACTGATCCTGTTTTTCATTGTGTGCTCCTTTTTGTTCACATAATTATATTAATCCGTTTACTCTATCCGGGTAAGATGACTCCTGAATTGATGTCTCAGCTGAAAAAGGGTCCTCCGCTTCAACAGGAAAAAATCAACTACGATACTTCCGGGATAAGTCACTGCAAAATTAACGCTATTTATTGGTATTTTGTTCGTTTTCCCTAAGTTACGGTAAATTTTTTTAAGGCGATGAAAGGCGAGATGTGCTTTGATTACAGCCGCAAAGTCCCTGAAATCGCCTCTCAGGATGAACCGGACGGCTGAAACAGCGTCCAGAAGGGAGCGTAAAAAAAGAAGGCACCGGAGTTTTTTCCGTGGAAGATTTTTATAGAGCAGGAGCAGGTTGTTCCTGAAATTCAGATAGGTTTTGAAGGGATTCCCCGGAGCGAGGGTGCCGCCTCCTACATGATAAACGGACGATTCGGGAACATAAGCAATGCGGTACCCTTTGTTCCTTAACCTCCAGCAGAGGTCGACCTCCTCCATATGGGCAAAGAATGTTTCATCGAATCCTTTGAATTCCCTGAAAAGGCTGGACCGGACCAGGAAACAGGCGCCTGTGGCCCAGAAGGTTTCAACAGCGTCGTTGTATTGCCGGTGATCCTCTTCCAACATGTCGAAAATTCTTCCCCTGCAGAAGGTATAGCCGAACCGGTCGATAAAGCCCCCTGCAGCGCCGGCATATTCAAAATGCGTTCTGCGATTGTAATCAAGCATTTTAGGGGAGCAGGCCGCCACATCGGGATGTTGTTCCATGAACTTCAGCAGGGGCTCCAGCCATCCTTCGGTTACTTCAATATCGGAGTTCAGCAGGAGGTAGTACCTGGAGCTGATCTGCTCAAGCGCCCGGTTGTATCCCCCGGCAAATCCATAATTCTTTTCCAGCCTGATCAGCCGGATATCCGGAAAATGTTTTGTCATGAAAGCGATGGAATCATCCGTGGATGCATTATCGGCTACCACGATCTCAGCGCCGGGGATCCGGCTGTAAACGGCCAGCCTGCCGAGGAACTGCTCCAGGAATTTCCTGCCGTTCCAGTTCAGTATGACGATGGATACAAGATTCATTCCGGGGACATGAATCGTTTAACAGTGTTCACAAACTCCTTATGAATTTTCCCGTTTGAGCATACCAGTTCTCCGCCGTGCAGAAAATTTCCGGTCCCGTTGAAATCGCTGACCGCTCCGCCTGCTTCCCTGAGGATCAGGGTGCCGGCGGCAATATCCCAGGCGTTCAGTCCGTATTCGTAAAATCCGTCGTAGCGCCCGCAGGCCACATAGGCAATATCCGTGGCAGCGGATCCCAGCCGCCGTAAGCCGTTGGAGTTCTTCATAAACCACCGGAGCGATTCCATGAATTCCGCCAGCAGTTCAAAATCGGTATAGGGGAAGCCGGTGGCAAGAAGGGCATCCTTAACGGTGGTTACACTGCTTACCCGGGCCGGACGGCCGTTGAGCCATGCACCTCCTCCCTTCCAGCTGTAAAAATATTCCCGCAGTCCGAACTCATAAATGACTCCTGCCACCACCTCCTCATCTTCAGCCAGGGCCACGCTGATGGCAAAGGGGTAAACGCCGTGAATAAAATTGGTGGTTCCGTCGATGGGGTCGATAATCCAGTTGTAGGTCCTTCCCTTTTTTGTGCTGGTTCCCTCCTCAGCGACAAACCCGGCTTCGGGCAGGAGCCCGCCAAGCTGTTCCACGAGCTGCCGTTCAGCCTCCCTGTCGACACCGGTCACATAATTCTGCCTGCCTTTCGCCTCGATGGACAGGTTTTCCCTGTTGTTATGCTGGTATTCAACATATTCAGCCACCCTTCCGACCACCTCCCTGATCCTGTTACAAATATCCCTGTAATTCATTTGTAATTCCGTTAATGATGCAAAGAAAGGAAAAATCGGTTGATTCACATAATGGCCAGCAGATCGGCCACTACGAAGGTACTCCCCCCGATGAAAATCATATCATCGGGATCGGCTGCCTCTTTTGCGGCGGAAAAAGCCTCCTTCACCGTGCCGAACGCATCACCCTGCAGGTGACGGGCCCATGCCTTTTGTTTCAGAATATGTTGGTCAAGAGCCCTGGGGACCGAGGCGCGGGCAAAATAATAGGAAGCTCCGGCCGGCAGCAGTTCCAGGATCCCTCCGATATCCTTGTCATCCACGAAACCGATCACCATATGAAGGTGCTTCCATGGCGTCTGGTTGATCTGCCCGAGGACCTGTTGCAGGCCTGCCCGGTTATGACCGGTATCACACACGATGCGTGGATTTTGCCCGAGAACCTCCCAGCGTCCCCGTAACCCGGTATTCTGGACGACATTGTTGAATCCCGCCTCCACCTGTTCCCGGTTGAAAAGCCAGCCTGCACGGTCGAGGGTCTCCAGGACCGAAAGAACGGTCGCGATGTTTTCAGCCTGGTAGTCGCCCAGCAGGTCGGTCTGCACCAGGGTCAGGTTTCCGGAGTTCCGGTCAGCCATCCGGAATAGCCTCCGGTTCTCTGGCGTCAGCGTGCTGAACCGGCATTCGTAACGCTCTTCAGCCCACAGGAGTTCGGAATGTGTTTCTGCTGCCTTTTCCTGAAAGACCGGCCTCAGGGACGGATCGGACGGACCGATGACCACGGGTACGCCTGGTTTGATGATCCCCGCTTTCTCCCTGGCAATCGCCGGGAGGGTATCTCCCAGGAACTCGGTATGGTCCATTGATATATTGGTGATTATGGATATCTCAGGGCGGATGATGTTGGTAGAGTCAAGTCGGCCGCCAAGACCGGTCTCGACGACGGCCACCTGAACGTTCTTCCTGGCAAAATAGTCAAAGGCAAGGGCCACGGTCATTTCAAAAAAGGAGGGCTGAACCTCGCCGATCACGGAGGAATGGTTTCTGACGAAATCCGTAATCTCCCTTTTCGGTATCATCCTTCCGTTTATGCGGATGCGTTCCCGAAAATCCAGAAGATGCGGGGAGGTGTAAAGTCCTGTTTTGTAACCTGCTTCTGCCAGGATGGAGGCGAGCATATGACTTACCGAACCTTTTCCGTTGGTGCCGGCAATGTGAATGGTCCGGAACCGGTTGTGCGGGGAGCCGAAATAGCGGTCGAGCCTGAGGGTGTTGTCCAGGTTTGATTTATAGGCGGCTTTGCCCGTCCTTTGAAACATGGGCAGGCTGTCGAACAAAAACGTTATTGCTTCCCGGTAGTTCATCAGGGGCTGGTTGCGTTGATAACTAATGTCAAAACCTTAATAAATAAAAAAAGACACACCTATGATTTATGATAATTTTGAAGCCGTAAAGTTAGCTTAATAGAGGGGCTTATATGGAAGAGACAACGAAAAAAGTTAAGAAAATTTTTGTGCTGGATACCAATGTACTGCTTCACGATTACAAATGCATGCATAATTTCGATGAGCACGATGTGATCATTCCCATCACGGCTCTTGAGGAGCTGGATAAATTCAAGAGGGGTAACGACATCATTAATTATAATGCCAGGGAGTTTACCCGCGACCTGGATAAGCTGAGCGGGGATAAGCTTTTTAACGGAGGGATCTCCCTGGGGAAAGGGAAAGGAAAATTAAGTATCGAAACCGGAAAGCATCCTTCGGAAAAGCTGGTGTCCTCCTTTCCCGAAAGCACGCCCGATCACCGGATCCTGGCTATAGCCGAGCATCTCTACCTGAGCCACCAGGAACGGCCGGTCATTCTCATCACCAAGGATATCAACCTGAGGATGAAAGCCAAATCGCTCGGGATCATGGCCCAGGACTATCACAATGATATGGTCCAGAATATCCAGGACATCTATGAAAGTGTCAGGATCAATGATAAGGTGGACGGAGAGGTGATTTCCAATCTCTATAACGGTTCCGAGGGCGTGACGCTCGATAAGTTCGGCATCAGGGAAAAACCGTTTTCCCACCAGTATTTCATCTTCAGGAACGAGTCCAAAAGCGGGCTGGGTCATTATGATCCTTTCAATAACGTCATCAACCGGGTGGAGAAAACCAGGACCTACGGAATTGATCCGCGGAATGCGGAACAGACCTTTGCGCTGGATGCACTGTTGCGGCCGGAGGTTCAGCTGGTGGCCCTGACCGGGAAAGCAGGAACGGGCAAAACCCTGCTGGCACTGGCCGCTGCAATGCACCAGCGGAAGATGTACACCCAGATCTTTCTTGCCCGGCCGATTATCCCGCTTGGCAACAGGGATATAGGGTATCTTCCAGGGGATGTGGACGAAAAGATCGCGCCCTATATGCAGCCGCTTTTTGATAATCTTTCGGTGATTAAACAGAAATTCAAGCCGCAGAGCAGGGAATATACGAGGATCGAGGAGATGCAGCAGACCGAAAAACTGGTAATTACCCCCCTTGCCTACATCCGCGGAAGAAGCCTTTCCAGGATATTCTTCATTGTAGACGAGGCACAGAACCTAACCCCGCATGAGGTGAAAACGATTATCACCAGGGCCGGGGAAGGGACCAAGATGGTTTTTACGGGAGATATCCAGCAGATCGATTCTCCCTACCTGGATACCAAATCAAACGGGCTGACCTATCTTGCCGACCGGATGAAGGGACAGGATATCTTTGCCCATGTGCACCTCCTCAAGGGGGAAAGGAGCTACCTGGCAGATCTGGCCAGCAACCTTTTATAAGGATGGCAGAAAAAAAACTCTATATTATCAGGCATGGCAAATCGAGCTGGGAGATCGAGTTTGTGGAAGATATCGATCGTTCCCTTATGGAGCGTGGCATCAGGGATTCCTATGTCATGGGAAAACGGCTCCTGGAAAAGGGATTGATCCCGGAACTTATTTTCAGCAGTCCGGCAATCAGGGCACTCCACACCGCTGTCATCATGGCCAGGGTTATGAAGATTCCTGAAGAGAAGCTTTGCATCAAAAACGAACTTTACATGCCTTACAGGGGGGATATCATTAAGATTATCGAATCGGCACCCGATGGTGTGCAAAGCCTGGCGCTTTTTGGGCACAATCCCTGCTTTACCTCCCTGGCGAACGGATTCCTGAGGGAGCCCATCGATAACCTTCCCACCGGGGGAGTCGCGGTCATTACCTTCAATACCGGTTCCTGGAAGGAGATTTCCCCTGACAATGTTGTAGCAGAAACGGTGGATTATCCGAAGAAAAAGTAATAATTCCTCACACATTTGAGGCATCCCTGCAACTGTTCTGTCCTAAAACGGGTATTACTGGTGGACCGGATTAATGGCATCATCTTATGACTGAAGTAACCTGTGCAATAATAATCCACGAGGGGAAAGTACTTGCAACCCAGAGGGGAGAGGAGATGCCCCACTCCCTCAAATGGGAATTTCCCGGTGGGAAGGTGATGATCGGGGAGTCGCCCGAAAAGGCCGTAAAGAGAGAAATCCATGAAGAGCTCGGGATCCGTATCAGCGTAGACCAGTTGTTCCCCTCCATTGTACACCGTTATCCAAATCATTCCATCAAACTGATCCCGTTCATCTGTTCCATGCTGCCCGGGGAAGAGATATCCCTTGCCGAGCACAAACGGTACCGCTGGATCCCCTATGCGGACCTGAATGCCCTTGACTGGCTGGAGGCGGATGAAAGATTAGTTGCCAAATTGCTTGAAACCCGGAACCTGCAGGACCACCGTAAAATGACCGGTTGAGGCCGGTAAAATACCTGACTGCATCCCATCGAAACGCTCCTACTTGACTTTCCCTTTTAAATTACGTAAATTTCAGCTGGTTAATTTAAATCTCTGAGGCCTTTTATTTATTATGTAAACTGAAATCCGGTAATTTCATATTATGGCCAGGCGATCATCAGCGGAACGAAATGTTCGCAGTATTACCAAACTTGGCAGCAAAAGCTTTGCCGTGACCATCCCGATTGAATATGTGAGAGAGCTGGGATGGAAGGAGAAACAGAAGGTTAATGTCAGGATCAGCCGGGGCAAAATTATTGTTTCATCCCCGGAACCTTAATCATCGAAACGGGGCGGTCTCTTTTTATTAATTTCTGTTGCATCCTGGTAAGCTTTTGCCACTGCAAGAATCTTACCTTCTTCAAAAAGGTTTCCCAGAAAAGTAATGCTGGCAGGAGAGCTATTTTCCTTAAAACCATTCGGGACCACAACGCACGGATGTCCCGTGAGATTGGTTGCAAGCAGCTGGTTACTGCCTTCAAAGCTGGGGACCACCACGGCATCAAACGTCTTCAGCCGCCGGTTAAGGTCGGTGATGAGTTCATGCCGGATCCGGTTTGCCTGGATGTATTCCACGGCAGGGATGAACCTGGCGGTGCGGAAAATGTGGGGCCAGGCGTCTGTTCCCTGTCTGACCATCAGGGTATCCCGGTTTGAGCGGGTAAGCTCATCAAATGCGGCAGCGGCTTCTGCTTCCAGGATGATGGAGAGGGCATAGCAGGGGATATCATCGTTATCGAGTTCGACCGGGATCAGCTCTGCTCCAAGTTTGCGCAGCACCCTGAGCGTTTGCTTATCGAAGCGGTCGTATTCATAGCCGCTTTCAAAAGCACTTTTCACATAACCGATTTTCATTGCGGAAAGATCTGCTGGGGCAGGGAACGTAAAACCGGCCTCTATCAGGGTCTGGTCCTTCCCGGAGGGATCCGGTCCCCGTATGGCATCGAACACGATGGCACACTCCTCCGCGCTCCGGCAGATCGGACCCACCTTGTCCATGGTCCAGCTGAGGGCCATGGCCCCCGACCGGGTTATGCGGCCATAGGTCGGTCTGAGGCTGGTTGTCCCGCAGCGGGTGGAAGGGGAAACAATCGAACCCCATGTTTCCGTTCCGATGGCAAACGGCAGCAGTCCGGCGGCTGTGGCGGAGGCGGATCCGGCTGAGGACCCGCTCGATCCCTCTTCCGGGTTCCAGGGGTTACGGGTGGTATCCGCAAACCACACATCGCCCATGGCAAGGGCTCCCAGGGTTGTTTTTGCGATCAGCACGGCGCCGGCTTCCTCAAGCTTCCTGATAACCCCGGCTTTATCATCGATGACCTGGCCGGCATAAGGCTGTGCGCCCCAGGTAGTCTTATAGCCGGGAAACGCAAACAGGTCCTTTGCCCCGTAAGGAATGCCGTGAAGGATACCCCGGTCGTTTCCTGCCGCAAGCTCTTCATCCATCTTCCGGGCAAATTCCAGGGCGTACTCCCCGGTAAACGTGACCACGCAATGGAGCACGGAATCGTATTTCCTCAGTCGGGCCAGATAAAACTCAGTTAGGTCCACGCAGGTGATTTCCCCTGCGCGCAGGATCCTGGCCAGCTCGGGAATGGACAAGAAAGCCAGGTCCCCCTCTTTTTCCGGTTTGGTAATGCCCTCCGGGATATCCCAATGGATTCTGCCGTTTGGTTCGGGAATAATTAAACCGGGAGGAATGGGATTAAACTGGAAGGCCGGAGGTACGTTATTGGGTAATTCATAGGCCCTGATCTGATGGTAGGAGCGGATCAGGTCGGGAAGGCCCTCTGCGATCATCTTCATTTCGAGCGAATCGAACAGCAGGTCCATCGGGTTCATGGCGAAATAGACAGAGTCGATGGATGCCTTTGTATAAGGTTCCTTATCCGTCTCATTTTTACGGTTGCAGGCGGAACAAATCACCGCGATCAGGGTGAAACAAAGAACAATCTTAATGGTTTTTGAGGAAGGAACAAACGGTTTCATTGTGGTTTAAATTTAAGAACAGGGAATCAAGATACAAAAAAGAGAATTGATTTTGCGGATTCATTTCAAACATCTATATTTGCACGCGCAAAAGGGCGCTTAGCTCAGCTGGTTCAGAGCACCTGCCTTACAAGCAGGGGGTCGTAGGTTCGAATCCTACAGTGCCCACAACCAATTCAACCCGATCCGCAACGCGGATCGGGATTTTTATTTTGTGAATCTGCGCAAGCTTGCTTGCAGGCAGATTTACAAAATAAAAACCAGGCGGAGCCTGGGTTGAATTGGTTGTGAAGGCTCCCCCCCAACGGATCACCGACCGAGCCGCTAGCGGCGAGGGAGG
>JAFGWU010000030.1 GCA_016936975.1 Bacteroidales bacterium
ATTATACAGTCATGAAAAATTTAAAGATTATTGCTTTGGTTTGTATCCTCGGACTGATTTCCGTAGATTCCTTCGGGTATTTCTTCCAGAACAGGGCCAGGAGGGAAAGGCCCAGATTTAATCAAAATGAGCAGCCCCAAACCAATTCTGACAATGTAGTCGGCACCCCGCTTGACGGTGGTCTGCTGGCTATTCTGGCAGCAGCCGGTGCAGGATACTTCCTGGTCAGGAAAAAGAAGAATAAAGAGTAGTTTGTTGTTGTTGTTTTTGTTGTTGCGGGCAACCGCCCCTATCTGACGATACAAACCACTTTTTATATTCACCATTCTACCAGTTGCAGGATTACTACGCGTGGTCCTGCAATTTTTTTTGTATACCCCGGACATTCAGCTTTTCATAGTTTCCTGTGACGACCGGAGGGATAATCAAAAGGGAATCGGGAAGATTTTTTTAGTTTTGCAGTACAATGAAATAAATATGGATTCGCCCATTCGCCCATTCGCCCATTCGCCCATTCGCCCATTCGCCTATTCGCCTAATCGCTTAATCGCTTAATCGCTAAATACCATGAAATCATACCGCAAAGAACTCTGGTTCGAGACAAAAAGCCGGAGGGAGATCATCAACATCACCCCCGCCATCGAGGAGTGTGTTCGAAAGAGTGAAGTATTAGAGGGCCTCTGCCTGGTGAATGCGATGCATATCACCGCCTCGGTGTTCATCAATGACGATGAATCCGGACTGCATCACGATTTCGAGGTGTGGCTGGAGAAGATGGCCCCCGAGAAGCCTTATGACCAGTACCGGCACAACGGGTTCGAGGACAATGCCGACGCCCACATCAAGCGGACCCTCATGGGCAGGGAAGTGGTGGTGGCCATTACCAACGGCCGGCTCGACTTCGGTCCGTGGGAACAGATCTTTTACTACGAGCTGGACGGGAAACGGAAGAAGCGGGCGCTGGTGAAGATTATCGGAGATTAGAGGCAGTAGACAGTAGGCAGTAAGCAGTAAGCAGTAAGCAGCAGGCAGCTTACTATTTCTTAACTTAGCATCCTGCCGGAAAAAATTATCATGCTGAGAGATTTCATAGCCGAAAAACTAAGATCCCATCTGGGATTTGACCCTACGGACAGCCAGGTCAGGCTGATTGAGATGCTGGCGGATTACCTGTCGGAGGCGCATCCCGGGGAGATCATGCTGATCAAGGGATATGCCGGGACAGGGAAGACCACGTTTGTGAATGCCATCGTCAGAAGCCTCTCGGAACTGAAGCAGAAATCGGTATTGCTGGCCCCCACCGGACGGGCAGCCAAGGTGATGAGCGCCTATACCGGGAGGCCCGCGTGGACCATCCACAAAACGATCTACCGTCAGAAGGCGGGTAAGGATGGGATGGGGGTATTTGTGCTCGACCGGAATCTTTATAAGAACACCTTCTTCATCGTGGATGAGTCGTCGATGATCGGCAACAGAAGCAATGAGTCGGTGTTCGGGAGCGGGGACCTTCTGCGCGACCTGTTCGATTACATTGAGAAGGGGTCGAACTGCCGCCTGATCCTGATCGGCGATACGGCCCAGCTTCCGCCGGTGGGGCTGGATCTCTCCCCCGCGCTGGACCGCCGCAACCTGGAGTCAATGGGCTACCGGGTTCGTGAGATTGTCCTTACCGACGTCATCAGGCAGTCTGCCGGTTCGGGAGTGCTGGTCAACGCCACCTCCATCAGGGAGCTGATTGCCCGGTCGGCGGTGGCATACCCGCGGCTGAGCCTGTCGGGATTTAACGATATTCACGTCATCGGCGGCGATGAGGTGCTGGAGCAGATCACGGGCAGTTACGACCGTTACGGGACAGGGGAAACCATCGTGGTAACCCGCTCGAACAAGCGGGCAAACCGGTTCAATGCCGGCATCCGCAGCCAGATACTCTGGAGAGAGGAGCAGATTACACGGGGCGACCTGCTGATGGTGGTGAAGAACAATTATTTCTGGAAGGATGAAGAGAACCGGGTGGATTTCATCGCCAACGGGGATATCGTCAGGATTAACCGGGTGAAGCGTTTCGAAGAGCTTTACGGGTTCCGTTTTGCCGACGTGGAGCTGACGCTGATGGATTACGGGGAGGTGGAAATCGAAGCGAAGATCCTCCTGGATGTGATTGATATAGAAGGACCGGCCCTCACTGCCGACCGTCAGAGGGAGCTCTATACCAACATCCTGGATGATTACCCCGACCTGACCAACCGCCGGAAGAAAGCACTCTGCATGCTTCAGGATCCCTATTTCAATGCCCTGCAGGTCAAGTTTGCCTATGCCGTAACCTGCCATAAGGCCCAGGGCGGACAGTGGAAATCGGTATTCATCGACCAGGGGTACTTCACGGAGGATATGCTCTCCATAGATTACCTCCGTTGGCTCTATACGGCCTTCACCCGTGCCACGGAGAAGCTCTACCTGGTGAATTTTGCCAGCCAGTTCCTGTCAGAATGGTAGCAAAAGAAGAATATTTATACCTATTTAAATTAATTTTTTTATAAATTTGACCGCAAACAAAAACACATCACCCATGAGAAGCATCATCCAGGTTCTGTTCATCCTTTTAATCCTTGCTTTAGGCTATCTTGTCATTGACAGCATCATGGAGCCGATCCGGTTCAACAGGCTGGTCGAACAGCGGGAAAAAGCCACCATCCAGCGTCTGAAGGATATCCGCGAGGCACAGAAGGCCTATAAGGACGTTTACAAAAGATATACGGGAAGTTTTGACACACTGCTCAGTTTCCTGCACACCGATTCCTTTTCCGTGATCAAGGCAGAAGGGACGATCCCCGAGGAGTGGCTGGAGGAGTTCGGACTGGAGAAGGCCCGCGATAAGGCAATTGCCGAAGGAATCATCGTCCGTGAAACCATAAAGATCTCCGTAATGGACTCACTGTTCGGCGTGGGTTTCCCGGTTGATTCCCTCCGCTACGTTCCCTATACCGAAGACGTGGAGTTCACCATGAAATCAAGCAAGATCCTCACCTCCTCCAACCTGGAAGTGGAGGTTGTCGAAACGTTTGTAATGTATGAAGATCTGCTGGCAGGACTGGATGAACAGCTGATGGTCAATTATATCGATGAGCGTAACACCATCACCGGATTTGAAGGGGTTAAGTTCGGCTCCCTTGAAGAGGGTACGCTGACAGGTAACTGGGAGTAATAAAAATGTATGCAGGTTGAAACTGTTATAGCCCATACCATTACCGATGATATTCGGCAAAAAGGACATCAATCCATCCGTCTGACGGCGGATGGATTTTCTGTTTTGGTCGCCGACGCCAGTTTCATTCCGGTTTATCTGAAGGACTTCATCTTTGATGCTCCCGTTGCCGGTCACATCGTGGCCGAGGAGTGCCGCCGCATCCTCAGGGAGCAGGGACTGACCAGGTTCGACGGGGAGATCATCCTGATCAGCGACAGCCAGGCGGCCACGCTGGTCCCCGATCGCTTCTTTGATGAAGAACAGAAGGACCTCCTGCTGGGCAGTGTGAATGAAATCCGGGAGGATGACCTCATCCTGAGCCGCCGCCTGAAGAACCGTTCAGAGCATATTATCTACAGTGTTCCCCCTTACATCCACAAGCTTTCAGAACTCTACCAGAGGGAAGTGAGGATCCTGCATACCGGGGAGTGCATGGTCTCCCTGTCCGACCAGGTATCGGCCAGCCTGCACCAGCGCGGTTTTGTCCTCATAGAGGTTCAGAAAAAAAAGATGGAGATCCTGATCATCAGGGGCGATACCATCATACTGTCGAACCGTTACCTGCTGAACGAACCGTTTGATTACCTATATCATACGCTGAACACTTTTAAACAGCTTCAGCTCGACCGGGAGAAGGTGCCGCTCTATTTTGCCGGACAGTACGACGAGGAGCAGGAACCGGATCGTTTGATGAAGAAATATATCCGGAAGATTGCCCCGGTCCCCTATTTTCTTGAAGGCCTGACCAAAAGGCAGAAACTGCAGTTCCTGATACTATCCGAGGCAACCCGATGCGCATAATCAGCGGCACGCATAAGGGCCGGCACATCTATCCCCCAAAAACCTTCAGGGCCCGTCCGACCACCGACTTTGCCAAGGAGAGCCTGTTCAACATCCTGAACAACCACTTCAATTTCGAGGAGCTGGAGGTGCTCGACCTCTTTTCCGGGACCGGAAGCATTGCCTATGAATTTGCCTCGCGCGGAGCACGCTCGGTGACCGCCGTCGAGAACAACGAAATCCATTACCGGTTCATCAGGAAAACACTGGAAGCCTTTGACTTCGACCGGGTGAAGCTGATCCGCGGCGATGCGTTCCTCTTCCTGAACAGGCCCTATCAATCCTTCGATATCATCTTCGCCGACCCGCCCTACGACCATGAAAAACTCGGCCTTCTGCCCGATCTCATCTTCCGGACCAACATCCTCGCCGAAGGCGGATGGTTCATCCTGGAACATTCGTCGAGGTACACTTTCGGGGAACACCCCCGCTTTCTCCAGCTGAGGAAGTACGGGGGGGTGGAGTTCAGTATATTCGGGCGATTGAGCGACTAGGCGAGTAAGCGAGTGGGCGAACTGTGCCTGCGTGACGGGTGCCTGCGGCACGTGATGGACGGGCGTGTCGGGGGCAGAAGGATTAAAAAAATTCCTTCCTGTCCGCCGGAAGTGGCCGCCGGCTGGAGCAGGAAGGAAGAACCCACTATACTATTTCAGGAGGAGGGTGCCATGATGCTTGTTACGGCCGACCAGCTCCACGAGATAGAACCCTGATGGCAGGTTGCGAAGCTCCAGCCTGTACAGGTCCCCCGTGACCCCGTCCTCACTGAGGACCTCATCCCCCAGCACATTGTAAACGGTCACCCGGCAGAGCTGACCTTGCTCGCTGACGGGGATCCGGACGTTCACAAACGCACTGGATGGATTCGGAAACAGGGTCAGCTTCAGATCGCCGGTGGTGCGATTATCGCGCACAGATGTGTAAAACGAAACATCACCGGTCAGATAGGTGCCGCCCCCCGAAAGGCACTTCACATTTTCGCAAACGGGTCTGACGGTGTAAAAGGATGCCGTTTCCAGGACCGCATCCTGACGGACGCTCCAGGTTACCTCCTTCATCTCATCAATACCAAGAGCTTCAATCAGTACCGTATCCCCTGAAATAACCGTTGCTGAGGAATCCACCTTCAGAACAATCCGCACATTCTCAACCGCTTCAAACCCGGTATTCCTTACAGAGGCCTTCACCAGAAAGACCTCATCTTTTCCCACTACATCCCTGTCAATTTCTGAATGGCTAACAATCACCATCGGCGGCACCTGCACATCCGAAACCCATTCTCCTGCCGCCTCGATAAGCTCGCTTGAACCTTCAACGGAGTTCCTGACGGAATCGACGGAGGATGTAAATGATTCCTGCTGAAAATCGGGGGAGGCAAAAAGATATTCCATCAGGTCGGCATACAATACGATACGGTCAGACTGTGATTTGTTAACCATCTCATTCATCCCGGTGAAGAGGGTCTCAAAAAATTCATCTTCCCGGAAGGAGACCTCGGCAGCAGCATGGACGGGCGCCTGTGCCACGGTAAGATGACCGTTCAGGAGCTCATCCTCTTCCAGCAATTGCCATACCCTGTCCATTACCCCCTGCCTGTCATCCTGCCGGATCAGTGCTGAAATCTCTTCCAGCAGGGTCAAATAACTGTCAACCGCTGCATCCAGCTGGCTTTCATAAGATGCCAGCCGCATGGAGGTAAATTTTTCATAATAACTGTCCTGGTCATCTGCCTGCAGCATGGACGATTTCTTCAAAAACTGCTCCGGGTGCATCCCCTGGAGGATCGCCATGTCCCCTTCCCTGACGATATGGGTGTACCGTACAAAGGTAAAGGCAGCGGCAGAGCCGTAGCTTGCCATGGAAACGCCCCGCAGAACCAGTGAAACCGTTTTCAGGATCTGCAACCCGGGGATCACGGAGGCATAGCCTGCAATCTGGCTCACCTTGTCACTGACATTCCCGGCAATCTGCAATTTATCCGACCTGCTCTGCGCAAGGTCTGTGGCATCCCTTGAAAATTCAAGGGCGGAGACAACCTGGTCAGCGGGATCCATCGAAACGGTCCTCTGAAACGCCAGATCAATGGTCCCCGTGAAATCAAAGCTCCGGGCCGTCATGACGGCGTTATCGAGATAATCCTGCGTCACATTCACATAATGCAGTGACAGCAGGGCCTCATCCCCGATGGTGGTTATGGCGTTCTTGAATTCGTTCTTACCCAGTTCACCCAGGGCGTCCTCAATGCCGTCCCTGTTTGAGGTGGTCTGGGCATAGGCGATCATGGCTTCCACCGCATCGCCGATCATGCTGTTGTAAGGATCGGGCACCACCGATTTCAGGGCCATCAGGGGCGTTTCAATAAATATCTGGAAAACGAGTCCGTATATTTTATTGTATAAACCGTTCACCACGCTCAGGGTAACCGGACTCAAATCAAGCTGGATTATGGCTTTATGGATATGATTCAGCACCTTCTGCGTTTTGAAAAAGCCATCAATGCACTCCAGCAGGGCCACAAATGTGGAGTGGCTCATCTGTGAAGCATCCCCGAAAAAGCCGCTCAGCAGCTGATCCACAATCAGCAACCGGCCGATCCCCTCATTGATCTGCTCAAAATTGTCTGAATAATCTTCCAGCCACTGTCCGAGCAGGGCCATGGAGTGATCCTGTTTATAGGATTTAGCGAGCGGGATGGGAGGAACCAGTCCGAACAGCAGATCGGATTTGATCTTAAGGTGTTCGAGCTCATCCACCAGCAGATATTTTTCCCGCAGGAGGGATACCGGCACCACAATTTCAAACGCCTCACCGAAAACCGGCTCAGGGGCCTCCAGTGTGATCTCCATGTCATCAAACCCTTCGGGCATGTCGATGGTGGTCCTGACAACCAGGCGGTAATCATCGCGGTACGGCAGATCCGTGAAGGTATAGCTGACGCCGGCAACCGACTCCAGCGTATACAGGATCTCCTCCCCGGCATACAGATCAATGCTGGCATCGCCAATCGCTTTCGTCACCAGGCTCCCGTTTGCAGAAAGCACCAGGTCGCTGACATGCCCGAACAGGTCCAGCGACGGCAGTTCCTCGAACACCTTAATCTCCAGCGGCTCAACGGAAGACCCGTAATCGGCCCTCACCCCGAAATCATCGGTGGCAGAGATGTAATACTCCACGATCCCTTCCCGGAACGTTCCTGCCGGAATGGTTACCACGTATTCATCACCCTGGAGGTTCATGGGAAGCTGCTGGTAAACGGGATTTCCGCCCTTCATCCTGAAACTGAGCCATACCCTGTCCACGGTGTTTGTTTCATCAAAAACTGAAGCTTTCAGAACAATATCATCCGTCACCAGGAAGGTGGACTGCGGCGCCTGGTGGGTAATGACCGGGAGCTGGTTGGGGAGTACGGATATGGTAAAGGGATTTTTGGTATGATCCACGGCAGGGAGAAAGGAAGTGAGCTGTCCGTCCGTGGCATAGATATAAAACTCAAGTCCGGGGTCCTGAACTCCCTCTCCCGGTATGACTGCCGCCCACACTGATCCGGTGGTATTGCTCATCTCAAGATGGGAAAAACCGGTCTGGCCGACGGTCCGGTAGTAGAGCCATGCCCCGGCCAGGAAAGGCTCCGTATCGTCGGTAATGGCAGCTTCAATGGTCAGGGGCTGGTTGCTCACCTGGTTCTCCCGCATGAGCTGAGTGGTTGATGCGGTCAGGGCAATCCTGGGTGCGCCGCCCTCATTGATGTACGCCAGGGAGAATCCGCCGGGGTAGCCGTAGGAATCGTCATTCCAGAACCCGTAGGAGTAGATGCCGAATTTTGTGGCATCGGTGGTTTCGATATGATGGGACCCGTCTGCGACCGGAAGAGCGGCTGCCGAGTAGCCCGTGCCGGGGATCTCCTCGAAAACTGAAGCATCGACCGGTTCCCCGTCAAGCAGGATGGAGCCCGTGCCGTTGCCGGGAATGGTTATGATTACATAATTCAGCATGAAATCATTCGCCGGCGTGGAAAAGGTGTAGGAGCTCATGAACTGCTCCATGGGCGGGATGAGCATCATGAAGGGATCCCCGTTGCTCTCGATCTCCGGGTCGTAGGTGTTCCCGGTCGAATACTGCATCACCATGATGGGATTGGAAGCTTCGATCACCGACGGCACGGCGAGGATGAACTCGTAGAAATCACCGAAATTCAGGATGGCCAGGGATTCCCCGTTCAGCGTGACGGCGGTATTGTCCTGCGAGGAAACGATCCGCCAGATATCCCCGTTGACCCGTCCCTCGAGCGGATAGGTAATAAAGGTGGTCCCCCAGGTATTGGTGGGCGGCAGCTGTTCGACGATATGATCGCAGTAACCGTAATTCAGCGGAACGTTGGCGCATGAATGACCCGAAAAGACGGCCACCGGCAATCCCGACTGGATAACCGAGCCGGTTAAATCGTAGCCGGCGTAGCACTGCACCTGGTACACCTCTCCCCGGTTCAGGATCACGGTAACCGGCGACCCTGCAGGGTTTCCCGTCACTGTGGGTGCGCCGGGAATGATGTGGATTTCGTTCCCGTCGTAGGGCGAAACCACGGCAAACTGGGACAGGTTATTGGTATTCTCAATCGTCGGGTAGGAAACCGCAATATAATTGGTATTCAAAATATCCAGCGGCAGAGCCAGGAACGCATCCGTGGTGTACTGCATCCTGTTTATCCCGTACACCGTGATATCCTCGCTGGAGTGAATATAGATCCCCTTGTTCTCCACCTGTTCGGAAAAATTCACCACCAGCTGCTGCACATTCGGCAGGTCAAAGGTGGTAATCTCGTTCGGGGCCACGCTCACCGTCTCCAGGTATCCCAGTCCGGGCACCTCGATAACCACATCGGCCGCCACCTGGCTGGTAATATACAACCTGAAGATCAGCGGATAGGAGACATTGTCATAATTCTTCTGAAAACAGATCCAGAACTCCTTCCCTTTTGAATCGATCCACTGTCCTGACTTGCCGGTATCGAAATCCTTTTTAATCAGCTCATCCGGGATGATGGATGACCTTACCAGTTTCGGCAGGTCCGTTTCAACACCCTCTGCAGGACCGGTGCGGTCGGGTCCGTGCGGGGGAAAGTCTGTTTGTTTTTCCTGTCCAAACACTGAGGAAAGGCTGATGGCAATCATCATCAGCATGGCGAAGAGTCGGGTTCTGGTTTTCATAGTTACATGGAATTAATCATTAATTAAACCTTAAAAATGTTATGTGAACTTAAATGGTTAATGAAATAACGGGTCTGTAAATCACCGGGTTGAAACTTCCGAAATCTGGGTCTCAGAAATAAAGATAGCAAAGGCAAACGACACGCTGAAATCCGCCGCTGAAGCGGTAGTCGTGATAATTCAGGGACGCCGGTTTATGAACGTACCGGTTTCCCGGGATGGTTTAAATGAATTCCCTGACGAAAGATCGAATTACATAATTTCCGTTGTATTTCACGGGCTCTGCCTCACGTCCTAAAAATCCGCGGTTTCAAGTACCGTATGCGGATGTTCATTGAAAAGGGCGGGTATTTGGTAAAAAAGATCAGCCGGCAGGGCGTAGCTGGCAGGTCATGGCTGGCAGGTCGCAGGTCATGGGGAAGCTTGCTGGCGGTTCCGACGGCCGACTGCAGACTGGTTCAGGGTGCAGGGTCCATGTTGCAGGGTTCTGATCTCATCAAAGCCTGCAATATCCGGCATTAAATCATGAATTCAAAGGGACCTATGAAGGTACTTTTAATCAAATTGAATATCAGGAATGATCGTCCTGGTATGAATGTAATGAAAGCTTGGATTATCGTATGAAGGAGGGTATTCGGTAATCGGTGTTCGGTAATCGGTACTTCGTGCCGAATGTGAGCCTTCGGCATGATTCAGTCGGCGGGAAGGGAACAATCCCGGTTGTAAGTTCGCCAGGTGGCTATTCCTTCACCACACTGATCCGCTGCACCGCATCCCGGAGTTTGAATACAAAGTTGTATAAGCCCGACGGATAGGACGAAATATCTATCACATGCGCATTGTCGGTCTCCATCTTCAGCATTTGCTGACTGAGCAGTTTGCCCGACGGATCAGTTATCTCCAGCATAATTCCTTCTTTTATGGCCTCCGAAATCTCCACCATCAGCTTGCCGCTGGTGGGATTGGGATAGATCCTGATGCTTCCCTGCAGGCTAAGATCCCTCAGATTGGTTGCCGTGTTCACGGTGATGCTGAATGCCTGCAAAGCATCGGCCTCCCCGTCAGATATTTTCAGGACCACGTCGTTTCCTGTCGTGTCTTCCCGGGATGGCATACCCGACAACTGCCAGGTCACCGGGTCGAGGGCCAGCCAGGAAGGGATTTTGTCATACGCAATATAAACAGAATCCCCTTCATCCACATCCTCTCCGGTAATGGCATAAAAATAAGCGGAATCGACAGATGCTTCGAGTATCGGCTGAGAGGTGAACTGTGGCGGATCATTGACGGGGAGGATATTGAGATTAAACGACTGGTTATATTCCGCCCCTGCCGAGGATAATCCGGTGATAAGAATGGACGATTCACCATACCAGTCCTGAACGGAACGGATGATAAGCAGGCTGTCTGATTCAATCACTGCCCCAACATCTCCATATTCAATGGTCACAAAGAAGCTCAGGGTATCTTCCTCCGGGAAATAGTGGTTAATATTAACATGGAAATCGGCAAAATCTTCCTCTTCTGTGCGGTCCGGGATTCTCAGGCCTTCCGGATATTTTTCAAACACAATGTCGAAAACAGAATCCCTGTATATGCTGAATTCCCTGGTTTTCCCCATATCCATCCCTGCAATATGGTAGTTGCCGTCATCCGGCAGGGATGTCGGGTCCCATTCAATGATTATCTCATCATAATCCGGAGCGACACCTTCAACATGAACCTCCCATGTAATAGATCCGGCGGCAGATGACCTGATATCCTCATGCAATTTGCTGTTATCGGGACAAAGCGTGTAAACCACCAGGCCCTCTCCTGCTTCAGGAATTAAGATATCTGTATCGTAATCAAAATGGTCTGTGGCATGGATCTCCTTCCCGATAAAGATGGAATTCAGCACTTCATGATCATCCGAAAAGGTAATGGAGATATGTTCCCTGTCGAGGCTGATCCCGGGAGCCGACCAGGCCGGATTGGATAATTCTGAGACATGGCCTGCATCATCCGTGGTTTTAACGGCAAAACAGTAGAGAGCCATTGTATCAATAATGGGCACGAAAGCCTGTTCATCAGACCCGGCCGGGGATGGAACAGGCATCCCGAACACAGGCTCTGCAGAATTCCAGTTGATCTCCGTGATCTCATCAAGGGCATAACGGAGTTCATAATGCATGGCCTGTCCCTGGAAACCGTCATCCCCCGGAGCGGTCCAGGTAAGCAAAACCTGGCTGTTTTCTGCGGGGAAGGCATTCAGGTCGGTCACGGGACCCGGTCCAATGGTATCGGTACCCGATAACCTGGCAAAAAGGGCATATATACCCGGTTCATCAATAAGTGCCGAAACGACATCCCCTGCCATATCCGGTGTACTGTTCCGGAGAGCGCTCCAGTATCCGGATTCGTCTACCCATTGATACATATTAACCGATGTCTCATCAATGCCGTCAGCAGGGAGGATCATGTAATCGATGTTCAGTGCGATGGGTTCTTCAAGCGCTTTGGTGGAAAGCATGCTGAATCCATAATATTCAGAAATCGGGATTAAATCCTGTGATTTCGCATGAAGCGGGATCCCGGTGATGGATGAATAAAGGATGATTTCATCTGCGGCAGTGGCATTTTCTCCAAACACAAACTCCGCATTGTCAATCCTGTGAACAGTGACCCGGTCCCTGAGGTTAACCTTTACCGCATTTTTGACCAGGTAATTCCAGGATTGACCGTTGCTGTCCTCCAGGGACAGGTTGAGATAGAATGGTTCACTGTAATAATCAGCTTCATCCATCAGCAGGACAGCTTCATGAACATTTTCAAACAAGGTTGACACCGCCAACGGATCCCTGCTGAGGGTTATCTCCTGCATGACAGGAATGCCTGCCGCAGAAGAATCGGTGACCAGCAGGAAACTGCACTGCAGCAGGCTGTCGGATTCACTGATCCGGTTTTGTACCAGCACACCCGGTGCAACCGGCGGGGTATTTGCAATGAGAGGCGCAGGATCGTATGAATTGAAAATATTACCGACCGTATCGAATAATACCCGGTGCCTGTCGATCTTATAAAAGCGCAAATCATCAAATTCCCCGGATTTTGCCAGGCTGATGGCCCCGAATTGATCTGCCAGTCCCTGGAAATAGCCATTCAGATTGTTTTCGGTAAAGACTTTGGAATTGACCGGCAGGGTGGCAAACACAATCTCTCCGCCTGCTTTGGCCGGACCTTTGACTTTGTAGTCGGGAAGCTCCGGCATGAAAGTAAAATAGGTTTCATACGGACCGGGACGGTAAGGCCTTCTGTAACTCCATGTGCCCCTGTAATAATCATAATCGGGTTTTGTTAACTGAATACCCAGGTTGGAGTGGGCAGTGCTGAATTTATAGGCGATCCAATCCCAGGCAGAATATCTTCTGGAACCATCATAATTATGGTAATATTGCTCGGTAACTTTATCTATATCCCGGGGAAATGAATAATTTGGCAAATATTCCTTTAACGAAGATATTTCTGATACCGAAACAGCTCTACTCGGGAAATATTTCATTTCAGTTTGCATTTCCTCGTTTGTAAGTTCACGATCGTAAATATCAACCCAACCATCGTCCATTATACTATAATTATAAGGTCTAAAGCTTGAATTTCCTCCAATTTTCAGACTACGCAAACCTGTACCATCAAGATACTCTTCATATAATTTCAATGCATAATGAAAAATTTCATGAGTCAGAGCCCTTGAATATCTTAAACTATTTGGCTTATAATAAATATTATTAAAATAAATTGCCGGACCAATTTTTACCGTACTATGTCTCACTATTATAAAAGGTTCCCACTTCATCTCTATTCCTCCCACTAAAGCATTTGGCCAGGTCTCTCTGTTGTCTGTAACAACTATATCCGCATTGTAATCATTGATATCATCCACATCAAAGTAGGCGATTTTGTTCAGTGAAATGTGTCCGTCGGTGGCATCGAAGAGGATATTGGCCACATTTGTCATACATGTATCGAATTCACTGATAAATTCATCATCCGGGTTGTTCTTGAAGCAGACGACGAGGTTATAGAGGATAACCGGATGATTGAGGTTGATGACGGTTGCTTCATCATTGACCGGGAAGGTGCGGCCATGATGGTAGAAACTATATGTGCCGTCCGACTGAATTTCCCCGTTATCGAGGTAAACGGAATACATGATGTTGTCAACGGATTCATGCTCACTTTTAACGGCAGGAACGTCGTCCACCTTCAGCATCACCAGGATTTCATCACCCGATTTCAGGGGATCGACCTCCAGGTAACCCGACGGGTTGGTTGTTCCTTTATAAGTGCTCTCCGTAAACAGCTCCTGGTAACTGCTTTTGATGTACACCCTGGCCCCTGCACGGTAAGCACCTTTGTTATCCCTGGCATAGATTTTATGCTTCTTAACGACCGATGGCGGAGGCACAATGGTAAAGCTCAGTGCATTGGTCGGGATGGATATATCGTACCGATTCACGGCGAACACCCTGTAAGAATAAGTGCGCCCTGCTGATACGCCATAATCTGTATAAGTGGTGCCGGAGGTCTTGCTCATTATGGTTACCCAGCTGCCATTGTTCATCTTCC
Organism: Bacteroidales bacterium; assembly: GCA_016936975.1. GTDB lineage: Bacteria > Bacteroidota > Bacteroidia > Bacteroidales > JAFGWU01. Next base: position 13,894 of record JAFGWU010000030.1, read on the forward strand.
TGTCGATGCGGTAATAATCTGTATTGGCTGATCCCCTGTACCAGGAAAGACGCAGTTGATCGGCACCCGACTGGTTAATGGTAAAACCAACCGGTGCAGAAGGCCTGCTTCCGGTGAGGATGCCATAGGTATCTGAATAGGTATATTTTCCTGACTCAGAAATAACCTTCACCCTGTAGTAATAATAGGTTCCAGGCAACAGTCCGGAATCATAATACACCTCTGAATTTCTTGATATGGTGGCAATCCTGGTAAAATTGTCATTTGATCCGTGCCGATAGACTTCATACCTGTCCTCGTTGTCAGCCACATCGAGCCAGGTAAGCCTGACTTCACTGACAGAAATCACCTCAGCACGGAAATTAAGCGGTTTTTCCGGCACAGACTCGATGTAAACTGTTTCAACCGCTGAACAGGCGGATTCTCCAAAGCGGTTTTCAGCTTTAATCCTGTAGGAATAGTTAAATCCTGCATTCACAACGTAATCGGACCATGCAACTGTATTGGCAAGCACGGTTTCTATGGTACTCCATGCACCGCTGTTCACTCTTCTTTCTATCACGAAGTGCTCCTCGTTATCGGAGTTATCCGTCCATTTGAGCCACACGATAATATCATCACCCTCTCCGGCCGACAAATTGGATGGGGCCCCCGGAATTTGTCCGGTTACAACCTGCACAGTATTGGAGTTGTTTGAATTTCCGTATTCATTAAAGGCAAATATATGGTAGAGATATTCCGTTCCGGGATCCAGACCGCTGTCATTCCAGGCGGTTCTGTTCTGTTCAACGGGAATGGTATCGGTATGGGATGTGGCTGCATTGGTCCTTAAAAGCCTGAACCCGGACTCATTATCCGAATTGTCATACCAATCGAGCGTGACGGTTGTCATTCCAAAATTTGAAACTTCGAGGTTGGAGGGATCCTCCGGAATATTGGCACCGCGATGCAACCTGAATGGATGATCGCTGATGTCTGCCGAGGATTTGTAGTGGTTATCGGCAATTCTCAGCAGACAATAATCGGAACTTACAGCCGGGATGTCGGTCCAAACAAAGGAATATGCCCCGGTATCGGGCAATACATAGGTTGCAATGGTTCGCCAGGTGAATCCCTTATTGACGGACAGGGATATTTCGCCTGCGGAAGGTTTACGGGCAACATAATGAATGATAAAAGGCACTTCAGAAAAGACCTCTTCCCCGCCATTGGGCGTTATAATTTCCACCAATGGTTTAACCCGCAGGTAGCCATTACGGGATATCACAGCGGTGTCACCCGCGGTAACACGACAGGCATAATCGGCCTGATCCTGCAGGATGATATTTCTGATGACCAGTTCCGGCGTATCTGTCCCGGTTATTTTATCATTATCCCCGATTTCAATGCCGTTTCTTAACCATTTATACGTAAAATTCCCTATAGATGCAGATATGGAAAAGCGCACGCTGTCACCCACCACCCCGGTTACAGATTCCGGATGGGATGTGATAAGACCTTCCGCTCCACTTACAACATCCACTGCTTTGAGCAGTGATCCAATATATCCATGTATGTGAGGGATTCCGGACAGGTTCTCCGTCAAGGAAACGAAAGTTGGTGATGAAGAATAATAATGATTCACCCATGTTCTCCCTCCATTTTCCGTTTTCAGTACCTCCTGGACCGAACAGATATATCCTGTCAGCTGATCGGTAAAGGCTATGCCAAATGCTGTAGCTGACAGGTCCAGGTCCAACGAGGTCCATGTGGAACCGCCATCTTCACTTCCCAGGAAGACGGTCCCTCCGGTAATATTAATGTGCAGGGGATCTGTGTAATCAATGCGCTCGAGGTTGGCCGTGGTCAATGCAGGAACATCCGTCCAGCTGTTCCCCCCGTCCCTGGTAGTCAACAGGGTTCCGGATTGTCCGCATGCCACACCATTCAGATGGTCCGCGAAGGCAATATCGGCAATATAAGTTGTTTTCCCGGTATTGTTCACATTTTCCCATGTTGCCCAATCATCGGTCGTTTTAAAGATGGCACCGTTTCTCCCGCCAATGAATCCGGTGTGATCATCGATCATTTCAATACAATAGGTATATATTCCCAGGTTGGAACTGTTCCATTCCATTCCCCCGTTTTTGGTTTTAAACACATTCCCGAAATAGTCGACCAGGTAACCGCTTAAGCTATCCGTAAAACTAATGTCATATACTGCGGCATTCATGATGGTATCGACCACGCTCCAGTTCTTTCCCCCGTTACGGCTTTTAAATACCGGGCTGTCGTAGGATGATCCGTTATAAATGTAATCAGATGCATACACAACCGAATCGGAGGCAAAATCCAGCCTCCAGAAAGAGGTATACACCTCCTTTTCCTTCCAGGTTTCACCCCCATCCCCGCTTACCAGGATCCTTCCACGATCGCCAAAAGCATTAAGGTTACTTTCATCAAATTTAATAAGGGAAGAAAATCCAATTTTTTCGTCGGTGTCATACACCTCGTGCCATGTTTCTCCCCCATCCCCTGTTTTCAGGATCCCGTACTCCCCCATAATGTATCCTTCCGTTTCACTGAAGAACCGTATGGCCGTGAAGGAGGGTAACAGGGTGGTATTTATTTCCTCATACTTCCAGTGTATCCCTCCGTCAGTGGTTTTAAAAAGATATCCAGATCTCCCTATCGCAATGCCGGTGCTGTCATTAATAAAACAAAAATCGTTGTACGCATAATCCAGTGTAAACCTCCACCAAATCTTCCCGCCATCCATTGTTCTTAACATGGTATTGTTGGTTCCAAAAGCCACGCCGGTTGTTTCATTCAGAAAGCTGATGGTATGCAGGTGAAAAGCATCATTCCTGTACAGGACCTCCCAATCCTTCCCGGAGTTAACTGATTTCAGAATGTGACCGTTACTGCCGCAGATAAAACCCACATGGTCGTTAATGAAAGAGATGTCGAACAGCGTTTGACTGGTGCCGCTATTAACCGGGATCCAGTCCAGTCCCCCGTTACAGGAGGTGAATATTGTCCCGTTACTCCCTGCTATCAGCCCGGTATCTGTATTGAGGAAGTAAATTTCCTGAAGCGTGGAAAAGGTATTCATTGGCCGGGCGGTCCATGTCCTGCCCCCATCGATGGTTTTGAAAAAAGAACCATTCGAACCGATGGCATAGGCTTTATGTTCATCTATGCGATATGCATCTGCAAAATTGTTACCGGAAGGCTGTGGGGATACCCATTCCCAGTCTGAATTACTGCGCCGGAATGTAATATGGTAGGTATCTTCAGACAATCCTTCTGAAGCTGAAACAACAACGGATGCTGTAAATTCTGCCTGGAGGGGATTGGTTGCAACGGCCTGTTGAATGTCAACGCGGGCATTCGGGTTGACTGCCGCTGCAGAAATCAACGGCAGTTCCGATCCGGCCGGGATCACGGAAGTGTACTGGTTAATGTCGGG
>JAFGWU010000031.1 GCA_016936975.1 Bacteroidales bacterium
ACCCTTTCAGCGCTGAAAGTGGATGGCGACACCATTGACAATTTTGCACCATACCGGCTGGAATACGAGGTAATCCTTGCAACCGGGACAACGGACGTACCTACTGTGGAGGCAATCACCACCAAGCCATCGGCCACGGCAGTGGTAACAGACGCGACAGAGATACCGGGTACAACCACGGTACTGGTTACAGCTGCGGATGGCGTTACGACGAATACCTACAGCATCGGGTTCCGTACAGAAGCCTCGGATATTGCCAACCTGTCGGACCTGCAGGTGGATGGAGAGACAATTGATGGTTTTGACCCGGATATATACGAATACAATGTGGTTCTGCCCCATGGAACGACTGTGGTTCCAACGGTAACAGCGACGGCCACGGATATGAATGCAATGGTGGAAATTACTCCGGCACCCACTCTCCCCGGCACGACAGAGGTTCTGGTAATTGCAGAGAATGAAATAACCACCAGAACCTACGAGGTTAATTTCACTGTTGAGGTTTCAGTCGGCACGAAGGAAGGGAACGCCATAAAAGTCTTCCCGACTGTTTCTGATGGCTATTTCAGGGTGATGACCGGCGGCGGGTTGAGCAGGATTTCGGTGTATAACCTGGCGGGTGTCAGGGTATATGGAACGGAGACCGGGGATCCCGAGGTGCAGATATCTACGCCCGGACCGGGGATGTATATCCTGAAGGTGGAGAACAGCGAAATGACAAAAATTTTCAGAATTATTCATTCACGATGATAAAAGGGAAGGGTTGTTTCACGAAACAACCCTGTCATTTTCATCGGTTTGACGAAAAACAATCCTATTCAAACCGGTACACCCTGACGTAATCAATTTCGAAGGTAACGGGGAACATCGCCATTGACGGATCGCCGCCGTTGGCCCCCAGGGCAAGATTGATCAATAGATAAAATGTGTTGCCATGCGTGAATGGATTGGTCCCATCAGGGTTAACGGTTTTATCCAGAGGTATTTCATTCATGAGGTGATCATCGATGAAGAGTTTGATCGAATCATTCTGCCATGTCATTGAAAATATGTGAAATTTATTGGACCAATCCGGGTCCGTTTTCATAAAGTCGGATAACGGCCGGATTTCGGAGTCCCATGCCGCAGCAAATCTTTTTTCCGATCCCCAGGCGACATTGGCCAGCAGGATTTTCTCACGGTTTCTCCTGTAAAACTCCATGATATCGATCTCACCGCAGAATGGCCACCTGCCGCTGGTACCCAGCAACCATATGGCAGGCCATGAACCGGAGGAGGTATCAATTCTGGCCCTGATTTCATAATAGCCGGGGCCGGTCCATTCATGCAGGCCCCGCGTTATGAGACAGGCGGAGGTGTATTCTGCAAAGGGACGGTTCGATCTCCAATCACGACTTTGTGGATTATAGTCCGGATTACCCATCTTTTCTTTCTTCCCTTCAATTATTAACAGGCCATCCCTGCAACAGGCATTCTGAGGCTGATACCACTGCAGTTCCATGTTTCTTACAAAACCATATTCATAACCCCAGTTTGCGGAATCGGGTTTGCCCTCTTCATTGAACTCATCGTGCCATAGAAGCTTCATTCCGGGTATATCCCGCGGGCCATTCATATCCTGACCGCAGGGATCAATCTCACCATTGCCGATTGCCTGTGCATTCAAATACTGAACCTGGCAAAAAACCAATAACAGGAAGGAGGATGCGGAAAGCTTTTTAATAACATGAACGGGTTCCATCTCTGAGCCTTTTTCTTCTATACGGTCTGAAATTCCAACGTGTATTTTCTTTTTAAGCTTTTTTACGGGTCGGTATATAAAGTGGCAGAAAGATAAGGAATTAAATTTTTATACACCGGATCCGGTTTGATAAATAAAACAGTTTTTAAATTATCGATTCAGCATTGCATGATAGGAAATTATTGGTTATTTTGAACAGAAATCCTAAAACAAAAGGAATGAGACAGGGTAAAATATTTCTGTTGTTACTTTTCGGATGTTTGCTTGCACCTGCAGGTTTCTGCGGCACCAATCAGGGTAGCTCTTCCGACAGCATTCTCTATTCCTCTTTTTTCCCCGGTGAGACCTGGTATGATACCGACAGCGTTCATATCAACGCCCATGGCGGGGGAATACTGGTAACCCAGGGTATCTTCTACTGGTTCGGAGAGCACAAGACGGCCGGGTATGGAGGGAACACCGCCCAGGTGGGCATCCGGTGCTACTCTTCAAATGATCTCTATAACTGGAAGAATGAAGGGGTGGCCCTGGCATCCGTTGACGATCCAGACTCGGAAATTGTGCGCGGATGTGTCATGGAGCGCCCGAAGGTTATCTATAACCAGAAGACCGGGAAATTTGTCATGTGGTTTCACCTGGAACTGAAGGGACAGGGTTACAGCGCGGCCAGAACGGCCGTGGCTGTGAGCGATCAGGTTACCGGACCCTACAGGTATATCAGGTCGTTCAGGGTGAACCCGGAGCGTTGGCCCATGGATTTCACGGAAGAGATGAAAAATGCAACGGACGATCCCAACCTAAAATCCTGGACCCCGGAATGGGTGGAGGCAGTTAATGACGGGATGTTTGTCAGGCGCGATTTTAAGTGCGGACAGATGGCCAGGGATATGACCCTTTTTGTGGATGATGACGGAAAGGCCTATCATATTCATGCCTCGGAGGAGAACCTCACCCTGCATGTCGCCGAGCTTACGGAAGATTATCTCGATTTCACCGGGAAATGGATCCGGGTCATGCCCGGGGGGCATAATGAGGCTCCGGCCATATTCAAAAGGAACGGCCTTTATTACATGATCACCTCGGGATGTACCGGCTGGAGGCCCAATGCCGCACGATCAGCCGTTTCCGGGTCAATCTGGGGGCCCTGGGAACCACTGGGAAATCCGTGCAGGGGCGAACACGCTGAACTGACATTCTTTGCCCAGAGCACGTTTGTTCTCCAGGTGCCCGGAATGAAGAATGCCTATATTTTTATGGCCGACAGATGGAGGCCCAGAAATCCCATTGACGGCCGTTACGTATGGCTGCCCATCACGTTTGAGGAAGAAAAGCCCGTGATCCGGTGGATGGATGAATGGGACCTGGATGTTTTTAAAAAGTAAAAATTCTAAAAGATGAAAAGAATAGTAGGAAAAAAAGAAATTCTGATGGTTCTGGCGATGGCGCTAACCGGTTCAATGAATGCAGAGTTAAACGATAACCTGTTTCCCCTGATCAATAATGTGCCCGGCCGGTCGACCCTTTCACTGAACGGACAGTGGGATTATATTATCGACCGCTACGGAACGGGTTATTATGACTACCGGTTAAAGCCAAGTTCCAATGGATTCTTCAGGGACCAGCAGGCCCGCAGTGAGAGTGACCTGGTGGAGTATAATTTTGAGCAGTCCCCGGATATGTTTATCCCGCACGACTGGAATACCTGGGACGATGAATTGAAATATTATGAGGGGATCGTGTGGTTCCGGAAGGTATTTGATCCTGACAGGAAAGAGGATAAACGTTATTTCCTCTATTTCGGGGCCGTCAATTATAATGCGCTGGTATATCTGAACGGGACCTACCTGGGTTCCCATAAAGGAGGATTTACCCCATTCAACTTCGAGATTACCAACCGGATAAACGACGGGAATAATACCCTCATTGTAATGGTTGATAATACACGGGACAAAGATGAAGTTCCGACCGTAAACACCGACTGGTGGAACTACGGGGGAATTACGAGGGATGTCATGATTATCGAAGAACCCGAGACGTTTATAATAGATTATTCGATCAGACTTTCCGGGGATACCTATAAAGAGATTTCGGGATGGATACAGATGGATGGAAGCAATCTGCAAATTCCGGTGACCGTGGAGATCCCGGATCTGAAGGCTGAGGTAACCGTTGTTCCGGATGAATCGGGCAGGGCCGCCTTTGCCATGAAGGCAAAGCCGGTTTTGTGGAGCCCTGAAAACCCGGTTCTCTATCGGGTGGTGATCTCGACCCCCGGGAGCACTGTGGACGATCTCATTGCATTCAGGCACGTGGAGGCTGTGGGGAACAAAATCCATCTCAATGGAAAACCGGTTTATCTCCGGGGCATCTGTATTCACGAGGAGGCGCCTTTCAGACAGGGCCGGTTGAGCACTCCCGAAGAGGCCCGCACATTGCTTCAGTGGGCCAGGGAGATGAACTGCAATTTTGTGCGCCTGGCCCATTACCCGCATAACGAACATATGGTGCGGGAGGCGGAAAAAATGGGAATCATGGTGTGGAGCGAAATCCCGGTTTACTGGACCATCAGCTTCGATAATCCCGAGACCCTCGGGAATGCGAAAAACCAGCTGGAGGAGATGATCACGCGGGACCGGAACCGCGGTGCCGTTATTATCTGGTCCCTGGCCAATGAAACTCCCGTGAGTGATGCCAGGAACCAGTTCCTGACCAGCCTGGTTCATTATGCCCGGGAGCTGGATGATACGAGGCTCATCAGTATGGCTATGGAAAAACAGTATCGCGACCGCTTTACACCGGTCATCCGGGATCCCCTGATGGATGTGGTGGACGTTGTCAGCTTTAATTCCTATATCGGATGGTACGACGGATTGCCCGAAAAGTGCGCCCGGATGAATTGGGATCTGAATACGGGAAAGCCGGCAATTATGAGTGAATTCGGCGGGGGAGCCCTCCAGGGATTGCACGGCAGCAGCTCGCAAAGATGGACCGAAGAGTTCCAGGAAGAACTGTACCGTCAGCATGTGGCCATGTTTGAGAAAATGGACCTCGCCGGTACAACCCCCTGGATCCTGATGGATTTCATGTCCCCGAGAAGATTGCTCCCCGGAATACAGGATGGGGTCAACAGGAAAGGACTCATATCAAATAACGGCATCCGGAAGAAGGCTTTCTATATCATGCAGGATTGGTATAAAACAAAATAACGTTCATAATGAGCTTTTTATATCGGTTAATCAAGTACCCGGGGCCATTCGGTTTGTGCCTGTTGATGGCAGTACTTTTTTCCTGTGCGTCAGGGAAAAAGATGTTTCCTTCAAAAAAGGAGGTGATAGATGTCATCCTTTCAGTAAATGATTACTGGCAGGGACAGCATCCTGATCCCGGTCATGCTTTCTGGGATGAAGCCGCGTATCATACAGGCAATATGGCCGCGTATGAAGTTACCGGTGAGGACAGGTACCTGGAATATTCCCTCAACTGGGCCGGGAAGAACCGGTGGATGGGAGCCCGCTCCGATAACCGCTCCGAATGGAAATACAGTTACGGGGAGACCGATTCGCATGTTCTGTTCGGAGACTGGCAGATATGTTTTCAGACTTACATTGACCTGTTCAACCTGTCGGTTCCTAAAGATTCCCTGAGGATAGCCCGTGCCCTGGAGGTGATGGAGTACCAGATGGGGACCAATGTCGTTGACTACTGGTGGTGGGCCGATGGTCTTTATATGGTCATGCCTGTGATGACAAAGCTTTACCGCGTTACGGGAGAGCTGAAATATCTTGAAAAATTGTACGAATACTTTTCATATACAAAAAGCATTCTGTATGATGAGGAAACCGGACTCTTCTACAGGGATGCAAAGTATGTTTACCCGAAACATCAGTCACGAAACGGAGGAAAGGATTTCTGGGCCCGGGGGAACGGATGGGTATTCGCCGGACTGGCCAAAGTCCTTACAGATCTGCCTGAAGACAATCCCCACCGGGATGCTTTCGAGGAGATCTTTACCCGGATGGCCCGAACTTTAAAGGCCTCCCAGCAGGCAGACGGTTACTGGACCCGCAGTTTGCTCGATCCCGAACATGCTCCCGGACCGGAAACCAGCGGGACCGCTTTTTTCACCTTCGGGTTGCTGTGGGGATTGAACAATGGTATTCTCTCAGGGGATGAGTACCGAACGGCGGCGCTGAAGGGTTGGAACTACCTCACCGGAACGGCCATTAATGAATCGGGAGAGGTCGGCTATGTTCAGCCTATAGGAGAACGCGCCATCCCGGGTCAGGTTGTGAATGAACGTTCCACGGCAAATTTCGGTGTCGGGGCGGTTTTACTGGCGGCTTCAGAAATGTATAGATTTATAAACCGGTAAAATGCGAATTTACTCCACACTTATTCTCAACCGGCTGTCCTTAATAATCGCCGGAGTCTTATTGATTACCCCGGCCCGTTCGCAATCATTGCCTGAAAAATCAGAAATCATTTCTGCTATGAGGCTGGTTAATGGGTTCTGGATGCAGGGTCATCCTGACCCGGGCAACAACCAGTGGGCAAGAGCTGCTTACTTTACCGGGAATATGGATTTTTACAAAATCTATCCCAAAGAAGCTTACCTGGATTATGCCGGTCTGTGGGCGACAAATAATAACTGGTCGCTCAACGGAGGTGTTACCACACGGAATGCCGATAACCAGACCGCCGGGCAGGTTTATATTGATCTGTACCTTCTGGATACGGCCGGGAACGATTATAAAATTTCTCAGATCAGTGAATGCATAGGCCGGATGGTCAACAGCACGAAAAGCGATGATTGGTGGTGGATAGACGCCCTCTATATGGCCATGCCCGTTTTTACCCGTTTGGGGATCCTCCTGAATGATGAAGATTACTTTCTGAAGATGGATACCCTTTACCGGGATACAAAATACAGGAGGGGATTATATAACGGAGAAACCGGCTTATGGTACCGCGACGAGTCCTTTGATCCCCCGTATACCACTCCCAATGGGAAAGATTGTTACTGGTCGCGCGGGAACGGCTGGGTGTTCGCGGCCCATGCAAGGGTTCTCCAGCTTCTTCCCGAGAGCCATCTTACCAGGGATGAGTATGTGGAAACATTCCGGAAGATGGCCGGGGCGCTGAAAGAACGGCAGAGAGGGGATGGATTCTGGGATGTCAGCCTGGATGACCCGGATGATTTCGGTGGCCCCGAAACGAGCGGAACCGCATTTTTTACTTACGGCATGGCGTGGGGAATCAACAACGGATTCCTGGACAGTGCATCCTACTACCCGGTAGTCGTATCTGCATGGAACGGACTGACCTCCGTCGCAGTTCATGAGGATGGATTTCTGGGGTACGTACAGGGTGTGGGAAGCAGTCCCGCCTCATCCCAGCCGGTGACCTTCGAAACGACAGCCGATTTCGGAGTGGGAGCTTTTCTCCTGGCCGGGAGCGAGGTGGTTAAGCTTGCAGGGGGAGAGATGCCCGAACCTTCTCCGTTTTATGTGGATTCGGTGCTGGTCCAGGATGAAATGCACCTGGAGGTGTTCTTCAGCGATACCCTCGACGAGGCAAGTGCGGTTAATGTTTCGAATTACACTATCGGAATGGTTACGGTCCTGGAAGCGGTAATCTCTGAAAGCAGGAAGAGTGTAATCCTTACCCTGTCGGGAATACCGTTTGGGAAACACCAGCTTACACTTGAAAATATCTTCAGCAGTTCGGGCTACCCATTGGAACCCGGGACGAGCATTACCTTTTCCTGGATCGGCAATATCATTATTTCAGCAAGCAGTTATGAACCGGGGACAAGCAATGTTCCTGAAAATACGATGGACTTTGATTTGGGGACCCGTTGGTCCGCACAGGGAATGGGTGAATGGATCCGGTATGACCTGGGCGAAGTAAAGACAGTGACTTCCGTTGATATAGCTTTTTACCGGGGAAATGAACGAAAGGCTTTCTTCAGCATATCGCTTTCTGAGGATGACATCAGCTATACCGAACAGTTCAATGGGGAATCCGGAGGAACCACCCTGGAACTGCAGAACTTCGATTTTGAGGATCAGGATGCCCGTTATGTGAAGATCACCGGGTACGGGAACAGTACCAGCGACTGGAACAGTATTACCGAAGTCAGGATAAACACGGTGAGCGGGGATACAACCGGTTTTTTCAGGTCCGGGGAGATGAAAGAGCAAAGCATCACTGTCTATCCGAATCCTTCCGGAACGCTCTTCAATATTGAAACAGAAGGGGAGTTCACCTGCCAGCTTTATGATATGAAGGGATTCCTTATCTCTGAGGAGAACCCAATGGACCGTTGTGCGTTAGGGGAAGAATTGCCAACCGGAACCTATATTCTTAAAATATTTCAGGAGAGGTTTTCCGGAAGCCTGCATATCATTAAATTATAGAAGCAGTTTCCCTTGAATTCAGTTGGATCTATTGATTGGGCAGAAAAACGCATCCGGTATTATTCGGCTTTTATTACCCTGAACATTTTGCTGGCATCCTTGCTTTTAAGAAAAATAAGGAACATCCCGGATTCAGAAATGTGTATCTTTTCTTCTGAGAAAGCCATCTCCTGCCTGGAGATCATCTGCCCGTGCAAGTTATAAACCGTGACGGTTCCCGGAGGGCCTTCAACATTAACCGTAAATGCACCGGACGACAGGGTCGGGTAAACCTGCATGAGGTTTTCGCTTCTGTGGTGGATATCCACACCCTCAACAGTTATCTGGATGTTATAGACTTTCGTTGTCAGTCCGTCTTCAGCTGTAACAGTGATGACCACGGCAGCTGACCCGGAGCTTACATCCACAATCCCGTCCCCTTCAACGGTCGCATTCGGATCGTTTGCTTCAGCAGTAATGGTCACCTGTGCCGTTTCCTCCGGTACAAGGATCGAATAGTCTGTTTGCTCAGGATTGAATTGAGGATCCAGTGTACCGGTATCCACCTGGAGTTCACGGAGGGTCGCATCATTGTTCGGCGCTTTTACCGTAATATTTATTGTATAGGTCAGAGTAGCAATGCCGTCTTCAGCAATGACCGTAATGGAAGCTGTTTCTTTGCCCGAAGAAACATCGATGATCCCGTCACCGGTGACATGTGCGTTTGGATCATTTGGCAGGGCTGTAACTGTTAGGCTGGTTGTTCCATAGGGTACTGTATCCGAGTAGGCGGTCTGGTCCGGATTAAAAACCGGGTTGAGTGCACCGGCATCAACAGTCAGTAAGGATAACGTTGCATCGTTCGAAAATTCCTTGAGTGCGCCATACAGGGATGTTAACGGAACGATTTCTCGCTCCTGGTTTGCGCCGGACCATTCCATTTTTAATACTGTTTCGGGATTGGTTTTTACCCCTTTGATACGTAACCGCTGTTTATGGGAGGGTACCGGGCTGAGGGTGACCTGGAATTCCCCGGCAGTATCGAGGGTACCCGTTTCAAGCAACATCTTATCATTAATATGGAGGATGGTGTTGAATGAGGTTGTCAGATGCAGGGTACAGGGTTCAGGGTATCGTGTTTCCAGGATCCCGTCATACCTGATACTGAAGTTTCCTTCCGGCCATGAATAATCATCCGGCTTCAGGTTAACGGAATCCAGCACCTGGTGAACGGGATGGACCCACCCGGTATCGCTGTAAATTACAAACTGCAGACCAGGGCCGGCCGGCGGCCTCGAATTTTCCAGGAGGTAACAGGGTACGATGATTTTCCCGTTATTATCGCTGTGCGCAAACACAAAAGAGAGCAGGTCTTCATAAAGCAGGGCTTCCCGGTCTATCAATCCTTCATTAATCGCTTTGCCCTCTTCGGAAATATCCAGCACCCTCCAGGTCTTCCATCCTTCTGCCGAGGCGGCGTAATAAACCCTGTAACCCGGGGCAACCACATATACATTGTCGTTAGCATCAACAGCGATTTCGCTTCGGTTCCTGGTAGAGCGCGCAATCACATCACTGTGCCAGGTTCCGGCATCATCCCGGTAAATATGCCTCAGGTAGCCTTTATCGATACGCGATGACCAGAAATTGGAATTGTTCGGCTCCCCATCCAGCATGTACGACTGGAGAATGTGGATGCCTCCTTTGCTGTCTACAGCCTGGGATTCCTGGTTGATCAATCCCCTGTATTTGTTCACCGTCCATACTTTCAATCCAGGGGTATTCAATGTCATGGGATTTGTTTCAACGGTTCCTATGTGAACGCCTTCCGCATTGTACCAGGTACGCCCGTCGTCATCGCTGTACCCGTAATAGACATCATGGTTGGTCACCGGTTCGGGTGTTTCCCGCCATACCCACGATACGTGCATCCTGCCGTCGGGATCATAATGAACCCCGTTGTTGTAGGCATTCTGAGCCGGATTGAGATCGGTCCCGTTGAGGTACTCTCCGATATAGCTCCATGTTCCCGATTCAGCAATGTATTCCCAGAGAAAGGAGTCCCCGTCGCCGCTCCAGCCGATCCGGCATTCGTAAATCAGGTCGCCGTTAGGTTTGGAGATAAAACGCGGATAGGTCACATTGGCGACTTTGACATTCTTTTCAAGGTAGTCGAGTGTGGGGCCGAAAGAGGCCGCCGACCAGGGAATTTTTTCAGGGTGATTGGCCAGGCTGTCGACGGAGATCCTGTAATTCAAATCGTCATTATGATGATCATAGGCCAGGTGAATCGTTCCGTCGTTTTCGCAAATGCCCATTGAGATGGTATAATGATTGTCAGACAGGCTGTGGGGGGTGGTGTAGTCGGAAAAGACCAGTTCCTGCCAGGATCCGTCGGGCAATAACCGGCGGGAGAGGCACACTTTTCCCGATTTGTTCCAGTACGTAACATACTGGTAGCCCCTGTAGGTCATGATCGCGTTCTGCTGGAAAGAGGCAAAGTTGGCACCGTCGCTTGAATAGGTGGATCCGTTGGTTGTCACGATGCTTACCGGAAGCTTCGCATGTTTAATAAATATTTCCGGATTGATGATAAGACTGCCTTCCGGTGAGGGTGTGGCCGGTATGTGCGTGATCGTATCCTGTCCGAGAAGATCGAAACTATTGCATACCATGTCGAGGATATTACCCGTGGCCGCATTTCTGCTGACATCCACCGTCACCCAGAAGAAGTTTTTACCCGGAAGAAGCGTGTAACTGCATTCCAGTAAAAGGTTTTCCCCGACCGGGGTTCCGCCCGATTCCGCCACCGGGTTCTCCGTGGTGAAAATGGAATCGTTCCCCGTGGCAAAGACACGCAGGTTGGAAATATCCGAAAGGTCTGATGTGCCGGTTAAAGAGAGATCCAGGCCGGTTAATTGCAGGGCGTCTTTCGGATATTGTGTTTGTATGGAAAGGACCATCAGCACATTATTTGTTGAGGGACTGTCCACATAACCCTCCTCCTGGTAGGCGTCGGACCGCAGGTATTCCATCTGTGAAAACAGGGTGGAGGTGGTATAGGAGCCCCCGTTAATGGTGCCATGGAAACCGTGAACGGACAGGTCGGTTGCGACCCCTTCCGCCTGGTCGTCGAAATTCCAATACCCGTGCAGTCCGGGCTCATCCCCGTTCAGAACGGCATATTTATATGCTTCCAGTTCCTGGGCGCTCCTTTCGGTGGTCCAGATCCGCACCTCGTCGATTTCTCCCTTCAGGGTTCTCGAATCGTCAACTGTGGTCCAGTAGATATTATCCCAGCCGAGGTAGATATCCCAGGAGAAGGGAAAATTTGTATAGGATATTCCCGATTCGGTGAAGGGAACCCCGTTGATGTAAAACAGCTTGCTGGTTGGAGTGACCACCAGGGCCACATGGTTCCATTCACCGGGTACCGGCCTGACTTCGGGGATCTGTCCCGACCCGTTCCATACGGCTTTGATCTTTTCGGTGTCGGTCCACCGGTCATACTGTATCCCCACATTTGGATTCCCGGCAGTGGTTCCCCTGCTGTAGAAGAGGGTGGCATAATAGGTGCTGGCGGCATCCTGGTCGGGTTTATACCACATCTCGATGGTTACGGGCAGACTGGAGATGTTCAGGGGGGGAAGGGTGACATTGCTGTTGGCTCCTCCGGCATTGGTAGCGGCCCCCGGCAACCATATGGCATAGTTTTCGCCCTTTGGGTTTAAGGTTTCCGGCATTCCTTGACCGGGCGAGGCCGCGATTCCTGAAGCTGGTAAGAAAAGAGACAATCCGCCGGCAAGAACCAAACACCAGGTGTGGAGATATATTGACACGTTTCTCATAAGGATTTTCGTGAGGATAATGTCGATAAAGATACAAAAAAAGAGACTGCCCCGCGGGGCAGTCTCTCGTATCAAAGGATGTTGCTGTCAGCACATCCGTGCAAGGTTCAGAGGGAGGGTTACTCCTTGATGAACCTTTGAATAGAGATTCCTTCGGTCATCTGCACCTTCAGAATGTAAACCCCTGCACCCAGATCGGAAACATCCAGTTGCAGATCCCTGTCGGG
>JAFGWU010000032.1 GCA_016936975.1 Bacteroidales bacterium
GGATGACCTCACGATCGTTTTTGATGACCTTCACCCGTCATCGGATGACCTCACGATCGTTTTTGATGACCTTCACCCGTCATCGGATGACCTCACGATCGTTTTTGATCACCTTCACCCGTCATCGGACGACCTCACGATCGTTTTTGATGACCTTCACCCGTCATCGGATGACCATCAGTCCGTATTTGACAGCTCCCGGATCGCATTTCCCGGTCTGCTGACTGTATTGTCGGATCTTGCTGAGGAAGGAACCCGATGGGTGAAGCAGAGGAATCCCCTCCTGCCGCGATGGATGAGGGGTCCATCATAAAAATCAGGAAACGGTCCGGGATCGCTGTGCCCCGGCAGAAATTCCCCGCTATTTAGAATGAATAGGTAAACCCGATTCCGAACAGCTCCTTGAACTGTGTGCGCGGACCAAATTTATCGGGAGTCCCGTCCTCGTTTGTATCCTCCCCGAATTTAATATCATGGTCGTAAATCAGGTTGGTCATGATGGAGGCCGAGATGTACTCGTTCACCTTGAAGGTGGCCAGCAGGTCCCAGTTGACATCCACATTCTGCGGATCTTCCAGGTAATTGCTGAAGAGGCCGAGGCCGGTGGTCAGACGGATATTTTTCATCACCTCTTTCTCGAAACGGGCCCTTACCAGGCCACCCAGCTCGCTCCGGATCGATTTGCCGGGATCGACGCCAAATGCACCGAGGGCATTCAGCTCATCATCAAAGACAAATGTGAATTTCCCCGTAACCGGTGAGAGCAGCACGGAGAAGCACTCTTTTGGTTTCCAGTCAAAACCGGTTGACAGCATCAGATATCCGGGAGCCAGGAAGTTGGATATCTTCGAGCGGTCCTCATCCCCGGGCCGGTCGTACCCGATGGCGAACTGCGACAGGAAGTTGATCATATTGCTGTAGTACCAGTTCCCGTTGATTTTGTAACCCGCTTTCGATCCCAGGTCGATAATATCATCGCTTTTCCTGACCGGGTCGTCACCCTGAGCAATCATTCCGTACCCGAGCCTGAGATAGTTGTCCCAGATCAATCTTTTTCCGTTGTCGTAATTGGCTGAAAAACCGGCGAGGGCATTCCCGGCCATGGAGTTTTCACCACCGGCGGCCCAGTTGCTCAGAGCCAGCTGAGAAAAATTCACCGACAGCGTACCGTTCACGTTCCAGAGCGTATCGGCGGGGTCCTTGGCCCCGGTCATTACCGTCAGGGCAATTGCGGTCATTGAAAGAAGTAGTCTTTTCATGGAGTTTATGTTATTAAGGTTAATTATAAAAGTCTGATTCGGTCTGAAAAAATTCTTTTGTGCCGTTTATGTCATTAATCCGTTCTGTTTTTTTTACGGCACCTTCAAATACGGATATCCCGGTTAAAAATTTTTGCAAATATAGTATTTCTTACGAAAAAGGAACCCTGTGCCCGCCGGAGAAGGGTTTACCAGACAATTTGCAGGCTTACAGGGATGGTCCGGCCGACAAATTTCGGTTTGTCATGCTCCGGGAATTTGAGTCTCACGAATTATTGCTGTAATTTCGCGTCATGGACAGCATTGAACTCTACAGGGCACTGAAGGAAGCTTATACCGAGGAGAATCTTCACAGGATATCCAGCACCATCATTGATCTTTTCCGGGAACGGCAGTATGGGGCCCTGAAGTATATTCAGAAGCTGGTGGATAACCATACCCCCTGCGACGGGGAGACGATTAACAGGGTTTTTTCAAAGCTGATCATGCTTTATCATCCCGACCGTCTCAACCAGGCGATCCGGTTCATTGAAGCGGCGAAGCAGAACGGCGATTTCGAAGCCCTCTATTCACACGCCCATATTCTTCCGCTCCTCCGGCTCAAACCCGACGAGCTACCCGTTTCCGCGTTTGTTGAGGAGGAGGACCTGGCAGCGGATTTCGGATGGGATACGGATTCGGCTGGATTCTATGGGGAGGAAGAGGAGTTAGAATACGGGGATTCGTGGTACGGGGAGGATGATCCTTTTACGCGTAACGGATTTTTATCTGCCGTAAAGCGAAAAATTTACGGCAGTCTGAACGTGGATTTTCCCGTAACTCTGCTGGAGGATCTGGAGGAGATCGAGATGGCGGAATATGAGATAGAGCACCTTGAAGGAATTGAGTTCTGCAGGTATGCCAGGGTTGTGGACCTGTCGAACAACAACCTGACCGATATCACCGAGCTGCGTGAACTGGTGCGGATCGAACGGCTCTATCTCTCCAACAACCATATCGGGTACATCGATGCGCTCTACCATCTTACCGAACTGCAGTTCCTGGATATCTCCTTCAACGACATTGACGATCTCAGTCCGCTTTTTGATCTCGAAGCGCTGGAGTACGTCAATGTGATCGGGAACAGGATCCCGTCCTGGCAGCTTGAAAAACTTCAGTTAAAGGGCGTAACGGTTGTAGCTTAAGCAAAGGCCTGGTCCAGGTCGGCCATCAGGTCAACGGCATCTTCCACACCCACAGACATCCGAATCAGGTTTTCAGGGATGCCCTCTTTTTTCCTTCCTTCTTTGCCGAGGTGCCTGTGGGAGGTGTGGGCGGGAGAGGAGACGATGCTCTCCACGCCTCCGAGGCTGACGGAGGGGCGGATCAGTTTCAGATTCTTCTGATAGGTCAGGCAATCGATGCCTTTCACCTCAAAAGAGAGCATGCCGCCGAATCCGCTCATCTGCCGGCAGGCAGTTTCGTAACCGGGATGGCCCGGTAATCCCGGATAGTTAACCTGTTTAATCCCATTGTGCCCGGATAGAGATTCAGCCAGTCTGCCGGCCGTTTCGTTGATCCTTCTGACCCGCACATCGAGCGTCTTAAGGCTTCGCTCAAGGAGGTAAAGGGTAATACCGTTCAGGCTCCCCCCGAAGTTCAGTGCCGTGGAACGGATCTGCCTTATCAAATCTGCATTTGCGGCTACCGCTCCGGCACAGATGTCGCTGTGCCCAGAAAGGTACTTGGTGGCACTGTGGATGACGATGTCGATGCCCAGCAGGACCGGTTGCTGATTGACCGGACTGGCAAAGGTATTATCCATGACGGTCAGGATTCCCTTCGCCGATGCCATCTCCGCCACGGACCGGATATCGGTAATGTTCAGGAGGGGATTGGAAGGGGACTCGATAAACACCAGCCGGGTATTCGGCCGGATCGCTTTCTCAAGATCTTCGGTCTCCTGGCTGTCGGCAATGGTGTATTCGATCCCGAATTTCCGGAGCTCCTGAAGGATGAAGTTGGATGTTCCTCCGTATAATCCTTTCTGGAACGCGATATGGTCATTTTTACCGAGAAAGGTAAAGAGGGTACTGCTGATGGCAGCCATCCCCGAGCTCAGAACCAGGGCGCTTTCCGTCTCTTCAAGAGCGGCAATCTTTGTGGAAACTGCCTCCTCATTGGGGGTATTCAGGTAGCGCGGGTAGATGGGTTCATCCCGGTCGATGAATTCAAAGGAGGTGGAAGTGTAGATGGGAGAGTTGATCCCTTTTCGCTCGCGGTCCCTGATGGTCCCTGCATGCACGCACCGTGTACCGAATCCTGCCATGGTCTGTCTACATTAATTTAAATGCCGGGCTCAGCCATCAGCCGCCTGCCAGCAACGCTTTCATTGCCCCGATGTTCCGGCTGTTTTTAACCTTTTTAGATTCGGGTGTATAGAGGAATTCGAACAGATCGTGATGGGCCTCTTCAATTTTGTGGCGGATAATCTTGTAGGTTGCGTTCATCATTTTGTTTTCAATCGTGAATCCCTCCCTGAGAATCCCAAAATTGGCCGGAATCCAGCGCTGGGGGAACATATTCCCGTATTTTCCGCCAGACCGGTACTCCCTGATCTCCCGGTCGATCACATCGATGGCCTCTTCGGCGCCCTCATCGCTGTCGGGGTTCAGCCCCTTCTCCCTGAGATATCTATTGAGGGCGTCCCTGTTCGGGTAGAGCAGGAGGGTGGTATAGGGATCCTGGTTGTTGTGCAGCATGCACTGTTCAATGTACTCCGACTGATCCATGAAGGCCTCCTCCATGCCTTCCGGACTGTATTTCTCTCCGTCGTCGGCGATCAGCAGGCTTTTGAAGCGGCCCAGAACGTAAAGAAAACCTTCATGGTCCATGTATCCCATATCACCGGTAAACAGCCAGCCGTCCCTGACGGTATTATCGGTGGCCTCCTGATTTTTCCAGTATCCTTTCATTACATTTTCTCCCCGTATAACGATCTCCCCCTTTTCACCCTGCGGCAGTTCGTTTCCTTCGGAGTCGCATATTTTCAGTTCGATAGCTTTGGGCACGATCCCGGATGATCCGAGCTTGTGTTTTTCGGGTCCGTTGATGCTGATCATCGGGCTCGATTCCGACAGGCCATATCCCTGGTACATCGGAACCCCGATGGCGTAAAAGAAGCGCTGCAGTTCAATATCGAGCAATGCACCGCCCCCGATGAAGAACTGCATGTTTCCTCCAAGGGCATTCCGGACTTTTTTAAATACCACCGTATCGAAAAGGGCATAGAGCGGTTTTAAAAAGAGCCGCATGCCCTTACCCCGGTCGATGCCGATTTCGTTGTAGCGGTAAGCAATCCTCAGCCCCGCATTGAACAGGGCGGTGGTCAGTTTCCCTTTGCTCCTGACACCGCTCTCGATGTTGCTTCGGAAATTCTTTGCAATGGTCGGAACGCTGAACATCAAATGGGGTTTGATTTCCTGAATATTTTTAAAGATGTTTTTTCTTGTCTCGAAGCCCGTCTTCCCGGTTTCCAGCGCTGCCAGGCTTCCGCCGAGAGACATCATGGTGAAAAGTCCTGCTGTATGGGCAAAGGAGTGATCCCACGGCAGAAAAAGGAACATAATCCACTCCTCCGGGATGGTAACCACAGAAACGGCATGTTCGGTGTTGGAGGTGTAATTCCGGTGGCTCAGCATAATCCCTTTCGGATCTGCCGTGGTCCCCGATGTGTAACAGATGTTGGCAATATCATCCGGCTGAACGGATTCGTAGACTTTTCTGAAGGCATCCCGGTTGGTCTCGATGTATTTCTTCCCTTCGTCCATGATGTCGCCCATGAATAGTTCAAACGGTTCATATTTCTCTTTTGGATCCAACAGGATGATTTTTTCCAGGTCGGGCAGTTGATCCCTGATCGCGTAAATTTTTCCGGACTGGTTTGCAGAGACAACGATCATCCTGGTTTCGGAATGTTTGAGCCTGAAGATGAGGTCGGCCGGTTCATTCAGCTGGATGGACAGGGGAACGTCGATTGCACCCAGGTAGAACATGGCCATTTCGGCGACAACCCAGTGGGTGCGTCCTTCTGCAAGCAGGGCCAGGCGGTCCCCTTTTTTTATTCCCAGCCTGTGCAGTCCTGCTGCAAAGCAATGGACAAGCTCGCGCATCTCCTTATAGGTGGTTGGTTTGAACTGACCGTCTCTTTTTTCCCAGAGATAGGGATTTTCGGGGTAACGTTCCACATTTTCTTCAAAGAACTGAACCAGTGTTTTCATCGAATGGTTTTTTTAGGTTTGGGGGATCCATGATGCCGGAATGCATATACGGAAGAATCATTTGCCCTGTAAATAAATGATTGAATGACCGTAGCCGGGTTCATAAGACAGTAAGCAGTTGGTTTAGGCCCCTCAATTTAGGAAAAAAGTTTCATTTCACGACGCAGCCTGTACGGTAAAAGAATACAAAGGTGTCTCTCTGGGTGACGATTTCTGAAATCCACCGATAACCAGAGAGGAAAGCCTTAAACAAGGCGTACCTTATGATACAGTCTCCTTACAATTCGATAATCTGGTTCCGGTCGGGTCCCACCGATATAAATCTGACGGGGGTTTGCAGTTCTTTCTCCAGGAACAGGATATAATCCTTCAGTTCGGGAGGAAACTGCTCCTTCGATCTGATCCCGGTCAGGTCAGTCTTCCATCCGGGCAGGTCGGTGTAGATGGGATCGACATCCGCATCCAGGTTGTAGGGGACCCGGTCGGAAAGGATACCGTTCACGGAATAGGCTGTTGCCGCCCTGATGGTTTCGAAGCTGTCGAGCACATCGGTTTTGGTCATAATGAGCTGGGTCACGCCATTGAGCATCAGGCTGTATTTGAGGGATACCAGGTCGAGCCATCCGCAGCGCCTGGGCCGTCCGGTAGTTGAACCGAACTCTTTCCCGATATCCCGCAGGCGGTCACCTTCTTCACCGAACAGCTCTGTGGGAAAGGGGCCGCTTCCCACCCGGGTGCAGTAGGCTTTGAACACCCCGTAGACCTCTCCGATGGAGGATGGGGCCACGCCCATGCCGGTGCAGGCCCCTGCACAGATGGTATTCGAGGAGGTAACATAGGGATAGGATCCGAAATCGATATCAAGAAGGGTTCCCTGGGCCCCCTCTGCAAGGATCGAGTTTCCGCTTTCGAGAAAGCTGTTGATCTCATATTCGCTGTTCACGAGCCTGAACCGCCTGATCGCCTCGATGCCCTCAAAAAATTTCTCCTCCTCCCCGGCGAGGGTGTATTCAAAATCATACAGACGGAGCAGTCCCAGGTGCTTCTCTTTCAGGACCTCATATTTCTCCCTGAAGTTAAGCTCTATATCCCCGACCCGGAGGCCGTTACGTCCTGTCTTATCCATATAGGTCGGGCTGATGCCCCGCAGGGTGGACCCGATTTTTGATTTGCCTTTTGCTGCTTCGGAGGCCGCATCCAGGATCCTGTGGGTCGGGATAATCAGGTGCGCCTTCCTGGAGATCCAGAGGTTCCTGGTCAGATCGACCCCCATGGCTTCAAGAGTGTCTGTCTCCCGCCTGAACACGACAGGATCGAGCACCACCCCGTTGGCAATGATATTGATCTTCTCTTCCCTGAATACACCGGAAGGGATATTATGAAGAATGTGTTTGCGGTTGTTGAATTCAAGCGTGTGCCCGGCATTCGGACCTCCCTGGAAGCGAGTTATCACATCGTAGCGCGGTGTCAGGACATCCACTACCTTCCCTTTTCCTTCGTCTCCCCATTGAAGACCCAGCAAAACGTCGATTTTCATTTCTCAGTCGGTATTGTGCAAATAAGGCAAAAAATAAGCCGGTATTTCCGGCGCCATTCATCAGGCAAAGATAAGAAAAAGGGTCAGAAGTGCGGCGCTGCACATGCAAAATTAATGAACCCATCTGAACAATCCGTCAGACATCCGGGTTATTTTTGGCCCTTCCGTAGATATAGAGCGAATGGTGGCTGGGGGTAAAATTATTCAGTTCGCAGGCTGTTTTAATGATTTCATCGATCCGCGGATCACAGAATTCAATCACGTTGCCGGTTTCCAAATCGATAAGGTGATCATGCTGCATGCACTGATAGGCTTTCTCAAACTGGGCAATGTTCCTTCCGAACTGGTGCTTGATTACCAGGTTGCAGTCGAGCAGCAGTTCGATGGTATTGTAAAGGGTGGCGCGGCTCACCCGGTAATTTTTATTCTTCATGAAAATATAGAGGGATTCAATATCGAAATGGCCGTTCCGCGAATAAATCTCATCAAGAATGGCATAACGCTCCGGTGTTTTCCGATGGCCCTTCTTCTCCAGATATTTTGTGAAGATCTGTTTTACGGTTTCCCTGGTATTCTCCGTCCCCATAATTAGTCCAGATAAAAATTGTTCTGCTAATATACAACAATTTTAAATGCGGTTGCAGGGTGAAGCATTTTCATTCTTTCACTTCGACCCTGTGAACCGATTCCACCCCTTTGATCTTCATCAGGTTCAGGATAAGGTTATTGAGGTCGGAGGTATTGTGGACGTAGAGGTCGATGGTTCCGCTGAAGATGCCGTCGTGCCCGTGGAGATTGATGGTGCGCATGTTGATGTTCAGCTCCTTGGTAATGGTTGTGGTGATTTGGTTGTAGATGCCGAACCGGTCCAGTCCGCTGAGCTGTATCCTGGCAAGATAAGAGAGAACCTTGTGCTGGGTCCATTTTGCAGGAACCAGCAGATCGCCCCGGCTCGACATGAGCTTGATGGCGGAACTGCAGTTGATGCTGTGAATCTTAACCGATCCGTCCGCCTGTCTGACCCCGATCACCTCGTCCCCGGGAATCGGATTACAGCACTTTGCAATCACGTAGTTCCGCTCGGAGTCCACCATGGTCTCTTTGAGGAGCAGGGTTCCTTTTGAATCGTAATCATGACCTGGAGGTTCGTTTTTGCCGGAAGAGCGACCGAGGGTAAGGTTCCAGACCCTGACATACTTGTTCCTGGTATTCTTTGACAGGATCTCCTTAAGGTTATCCAGGGTCACAATTCCGGAACCGATTTTGGAGTAGAGCTCATCTTTGTGCAGGCTGTCGTATGCCGGGAGAATTTTTTTCAGGATCCTGGAGCTGGGGGTAAGGTTCAGTTCATTCAGTTTATCGATCAGCTGCTGTTTCCCGACCTCGGTCCGGTTTTTTATTTCCGCTTTCAGGGCGGCTTTGATGGCTGACTTTGCCTTCATGGTTGTGGCATAGTTGAGCCAGTCGATGCCGGGTTTATGAGTGGCAGAGGTAAGTATTTCCACCTGGTCACCGCTTTTCAGAACATGGCTCAGGGGGACCAGCTTATGATTCACTTTTGCTGCAATGGACTGGTTCCCTATTGCGGTATGGATATCGTAGGCAAAATCAAGCGCCGTGGCATTGGTTGGAAGGGTCCTGATATGACCTTTGGGGGTGAAGGCCATTATCTCGGTAGCAAACAGATTGAGCTTGAAATCATCAAGAAATTCCAGCGCATCCTGGTCGGGGGAATCAAGCATCTCCCTGATTTTTTTGATCCATTTATCCAGTTCCGACTCCTGGTCCTGCTTATCCTTATATTTCCAGTGGGCGGCGAATCCCCTCTCGGCTATTTCATCCATCCTGCGCGACCGGATCTGCACCTCGATCCATTTGCCGCTCGGTCCCATCACCGTAAGATGCAGGGCTTCATAACCATTGGCCTTCGGTGTGGACACCCAGTCCCTGATGCGGTCGGGCTTGGGCGGATAAATATCGGTTATGAGGGAATAGATGTTCCAGCACTGGGTTTTTTCAGGGATACCGGGTTTGGGCTCAAAAATAATCCGGATGGCAAAAAGGTCATAAATTTCCTCGAATGAGATGTTCTTCAGGTGCATTTTCTGCCAGATGGAATAGATCGATTTGGGCCGTCCGGAGATGTCGAAGGTGAACCCGTTCTTTTCGAGCCGGTCGATGATCGGGATGGAAAAATGGTTGATGAGGTGGAGCCTGCGTTCCTCGGTGAGCTTGAATTTTTCCGATATCTCCTCGTATACTTCCGGATAACGGTACTTCAGGCTCAAATCTTCCAGTTCGCTTTTGATGGCATAGAGGCCCAGCCGGTGTGCGAGAGGGGCATAGAGATAAATGGTCTCTCCCGCAATCTTAATCTGCTTGTCCCTCGGCAGGGCCTCCAGCGTGCGCATGTTATGAAGCCGGTCGGCCAGCTTGATCAGGATAACCCTGAGATCATCGGAAAGGGTCAGGAGCATTTTCCGAAAATTCTCAGCCTGCAGGGAGTTGGTCTCTTTATCAAATACCCCTGAAATTTTGGTCAATCCGTCGATAATGGTGGCAACTTTGCTGCCGTAACTGTTTTCGATGCTCTCGATGGTTATATCGGTATCCTCAACCACGTCGTGCAGGAGGGCGCACACAATCGAGGTAATCCCGAGCCCGATCTCTTCACTCACAATCCTTGCCACGGCAAGGGGATGAAGGATAAACGGAGCCCCCGACTTCCTGCGCATACCCCGGTGGGCATCGTCCGCCATTTTAAATGCTTTGCGGATGAGCCGCGCATCATTATCAGAATGACAGTTAACGCAATGTTTGATCAGGTTGTCGAGCTCCGCCTGAATGAGATCCTGGTCCGTGTATACTTTTGGTTCCATTAAAAGGTCCGCCGGATTATAATTGTGGCTGTACGCAAATTTAATGATTAAATGGTGAAAGTGTATTTTGTACGGTTAAAATAGTGCATGGCAGGATGAATCTCCAAAAAGGATTATCCGGCGGCAGATAATTTTATGGAAGTTGGGATAATTTTTATCTTTGATGGTAAATACTATTTTTGAAAGAAATCAACTGAAATGGGAATATTAAACATTAAGCCTTCAGAGGAGTGTTCCTATGCCTGTGTTTCATTGGGAGAGGTGATGCTCCGCCTTGACCCGGGAGAGGGACGGATAAGCAGTGCCCGCCAGTTCAGGGTCTGGGAAGGGGGCGGGGAGTATAATGTGGCCCGGGGACTGCGGAAGTGTTTCCGCCTGCCGACGGCAGTGGTGACTGCCTTTACGGATAATGCTGTCGGACGCCTTGTTGAGGACTTTATCATGCAGGGTGGTGTCGATGTGCGGCACATCAAATGGGTGCCCTATGACGGGATTGGAAGGGAGGTGCGCAACGGACTGAACTTTACCGAGCGGGGTTACGGGATCCGGGGTGCGTTAGGGGTTTCTGACCGGGGGAATACCGCGGCAAGCCAGCTGAAGAAAGGCGACATTAACTGGGAACATATTTTCGGTGAACTGGGTTCTCAATGGTTCCATACGGGCGGCATATTCGCTGCGCTTTCGGAGACCACTGCCGATGTGATAGAAGAAGCGATGATTGCGGCCAGGAAGTATGGAACCATCGTATCCTATGATTTGAATTACCGGCCCTCCCTGTGGAAATCCATCGGGGGGAGGGAGAAAGCCCGGGAGGTAAACAGGAGGCTGGCAAAACAGGTGGATGTCATGATCGGCAACGAGGAAGATTTTACGGCCAGCCTGGGATTCGAGGTCGAAGGGGTGGATGAGCACCTGAGCGACCTTAAAACTGAAAGCTTCAGGAAGATGATCAGGAATGCAGTACAGGCATTCCCCAACTTCAGGGTGGCGGCCACGACGCTCCGGACGGTAAAAACAGCCACGATCAATTCATGGGGAGCCATCTGTTATTGCGACGGGGCGTTTTATGAAGCCACCCACCGGGAGGATCTTGAAATCCTCGACCGTGTCGGAGGAGGGGACAGCTTTGCGTCGGGGCTCATTTACGGATTCCTCACCACCGGCGATCCGATGGAAGCGGTGGAGTACGGGGCGGCTCACGGTGCACTGGCAATGACCACTCCCGGGGATACCTCCATGGCCACTCTCCAGGAGGTGGAAAAAATCAAAGGGGGCGGCTCAGCCCGGGTCGAGCGGTGAAAAAACCTGCATGAAGAGAGAAAA
The DNA here is from genome assembly GCA_016936975.1 of Bacteroidales bacterium. Classification (GTDB taxonomy): domain Bacteria; phylum Bacteroidota; class Bacteroidia; order Bacteroidales; genus JAFGWU01. Next base: position 11,258 of record JAFGWU010000032.1, read on the forward strand.
ACAGGTGTTTAAATGAATAAAATTTTGGAGTCATGAATTTTAAAAAAGATTGTAAATACGCAATGGTGGTGCCCTCCAGCATGGGTATCCGTATAACCCCGGCAGACGGGGAACCGGTTCACTGCAGCAGCAATTTCAGGATGCAGGTGACCAGTGCCGAAACCAACGTGGCAAGTGTATCCTCATTTCTCGGTCTCCCGGTGAAGGTTCTGACGACCTTCGTGAAAGGAAGCCCGATCGCACGGATGATCAGGGACAATCTGGCCGGAAGGCATATGGATTATGAGGGGGTGGAGCTTCCCCAGGGTGGTCCCTGGGGTTACAGGCACCAGATCAATATTGCCGACAGCGGCTATGGTTCCAGGGGTCCCAGGGTGCAGAATGACCGGGCCGGTGAAGTGGGGCGGACCTTGAACGTCAAGGATTTCGACCTCGACCGCCTGTTCGGGAAGGAGGGGGTTCAGATCGTCCACATGTCAGGATTGATCGCGGCCCTTTCGCCCGATACGGGAACGTTTTGCCTCGAGATTGCCAGGGCTGCAAAGAAGTACGGGACCAAAATATCCTTTGACCTGAACCACCGGGCCTCTTTCTGGGTTAACAGGGAAAAGGAACTGCATGAGATCTTCACGGAGATTGCTTCCCTATCCGACGTGCTGATCGGCAATGAGGAGGACTTCCAGCTCTGCCTGGGTATCGAAGGTCCGGAAGCGGGAGGAAAAGATCTGGCGGCAAAGATCGACGGATTCAAGGGAATGATCAACCGGGCAAAATCGGTGTTTCCGGAGACGGCTGTGTTTGCCACCACCCTCCGGGAGGTGGTGAGCGCCAACCTGCACCTGTGGGGAGGGATCATCTCTGAGAGCGGAAACTGGCATGTGGTTGAACCGCGTGAAATATATGTGCACGACCGCATAGGAGGGGGTGACGGGTTTGTTGGCGGCATGCTTTACGCCATGCTGAAAGGATGGGCGCCGGAGAAATGGATCCGGTTCGGATGGGCCACGGGTGCCCTGGCGGCCACACAGCTCACCGACTATGCCCAGCCGGCAGACGAGGAGCAGGTGTGGTCGATCTGGGAAGGCAATGCCAGGGTGAAGCGGTAACTGAAATGAACCAATGAGAACCGATCCCGGGGATCCGTATCAGCTGGAGGATGCAGATATTAAAGATCCTCCTTCCAGCTTTTTTCAGCGGTTAAGATACCTGGGTCCCGGGTTCATCCTCTCCGCGTCGGTAGTCGGTTCCGGTGAGCTCATCGCCACGACGGCGCTGGGCGCCAGGGCAGGATTTGTAACCCTCTGGGTGATCCTGGTCAGCTGCCTGGTGAAGATCGCCCTCCAGCTTGAATTTGGGAGACAATCTGTCATCCGTGGGACGACGGTCATGAATCTCATGAATGAATTGCCGGGGCCGCGGTTCGGCAGGAACCGCTCGAGCTGGAGCCTCTGGAGCTGGTTGTTCCTGTGGCTGTTCAAACCCCTTCAGCTGGGGGGAATAATCGGCGGGGTGGCAATTATCCTGAACATGGCCATGCCCTTCCTGGGGATCCCTGCCTGGACCCTGATCACCGCCCTGGTGGTCATTACAATCATGCTTTTCGGCTATTATCCCGTCGTTGAAAATATCTCCCTGGTATTCATGCTCCTGTTTGTCCTTTTTACCCTGGCGGCCCTCATCATGGTTCAGTCAACCGGCTTTGCCATCACCTGGAAAGATATCGGCACGGGATTATCCTTCAGTCTGCCCCATGGTTCTGTCGGGTTTGCCCTGGCTGCCTTCGGACTGACCGGGGTGGGAGGGGACGAGATAATGTCTTATAACTACTGGTGCCTCGAAAAAGGTTATGCACGCTATGCCGGCCGTTACGACGGCAGTGAGGCCTGGAAAAAACGTGCCGGGGGCTGGATCCGGATCATGTACCTGGATGCGTTTCTCTCGATGATCGTTTATACCCTGGTCACAGCGGCCTTCTTTCTCCTCGGGGCATCCATCCTTTACCAGCGGGGAGAGATACCCGAAGGGTACCGGATGATCGAGACCCTTTCCAGGATCTATACGGATTCAGTGGGTCCTGCGGCTAAAAACATCTTCCTGATCGGTTCCTTCGTGGTTCTGTTCTCCACCCTGTTTGCCGCCCTGGCCATCCGCACCCGGGTATTCTCCGACCTGTTCGGAGTGCTGAGGTGGACCGATTTCCGGGATATGCGTAAGCGATTAAGAACCCGGCGGATCATTGCCGTGGTATTTCCGCTGTTATGGACCATCGCGTTCCTGGTGATCAAACTGCCGGTGATGATGGTTACCATCGGGGGAATAGCCACCTTCCTGATGCTGTTCATCGTTGTGGTTGCCGGCCTCTGTTTCAGATACGGCTCAAAACCAACAATCCTTTCCCCAGGACCTGCCTATGATGCAGCCCTGATCCTGAGCTGCCTGGCCATCATTTCGGTTGGCATATACGGGACCGTCAGGCTCTTTTAGGCGGGATCCGGAGATTGCGGTTGCTTATCTGATATACTGGTTGATAATGGATTCATAAAGCTCCTGCTTTCCCGAAATCATTTCCGGCTCCCCGTTTTCAAGGGCCAGGTTTCTCAGATCTTCAAGGGTCAGTTCCCCTTTCTCAAACTTTGCACCATTGCCCGAATCAAAGGAGGCGTACCTTTCCGTCCTGAGCTTCCTGTAGCCGGAATTTTCAAGCAGGTCATGCGTGATTTCAAAGGCCCTGGCGAAGGCATCCATTCCTGCAATGTGGGCGATAAACAGGTCTTCCGGATCCGTGCTGTTTCTCCGCCTCTTGGCGTCGAAATTGATGCCTCCCGTTGTAAATCCGCCGGCTTCGATGATGACGAGCATGGCTTCCACCAGTTCATAAAGGTTTATGGGGAACTGATCGGTGTCCCATCCATTCTGGTAATCGCCCCGGTTGGCATCGATACTGCAAAACAATCCATTATCTGCGGCCACCTGCAATTCATGCTGAAAGGTATGCCCGGCCAGGGTGGCATGGTTCACCTCAATATTCATTTTGAAATCGCCCGCCAGACCGTATTTATTCAGGAAACCGATAACGGTAGCCGTATCATAATCGTACTGATGTTTGGTAGGTTCCATAGGTTTGGGTTCGATCAGGAACGGTCCTTTGAATCCGTTCTTCCGGGCATAATCTTTCGCTGTGTGGAGGAAGCGGGCCAGGTGCTCCTGTTCCCGCTTCATATCGGTATTCAGCAGGGTCATATAGCCCTCACGTCCTCCCCAGAACACGTAATTCTCCCCGCCCAGGGCAATGGTGGCATCCAGGGCATTCTTTACCTGCGCGGCCACAAAAGGAAGGACATTGAAGTCGGGATTGGTGGCGGCCCCGTTCATGTAACGCGGATTGGAGAATACATTGGCTGTTCCCCACAAAAGCTTAACTCCCGACGCTCTCTGTTTGGCCTGTGCGTATTCAATTATCTGTCTCATGTAGGCTTCGTATTCCTTGAGGTTATCCCCCTCGGGAGCCATATCGATATCATGGAAACAGTAGTAGGGAACGCCCAGTTTCGTAATGAACTCAAAGGCTGCATCCATTTTGTCCGTGGCCCGTTCCATGGCGGTTTTTGCCGTATTCCATGGAAAGAGATGGGTCGCCTTTCCGAAAGGATCCCCTCCGTCCCCGCAGAACGAGTGCCAGTAGGCCACCGCAAAACGCAGGTGCTCTCTGAGGGTTTTACCGGCAACCACTCTGTTTTCATCATAAAATTTAAATGACAGCGGATTATCTGAATCCCTGCCTTCATACTTGATTTTCCCAATGCCCGGGAAATATTCCCTGTTTCCTGATAAATAGTCCATAATTGCGTTTTTTGTTATGCTTTGTGTAAATAATTTTTTCTGTATGCGACCGGTCAGCTTTTTTCCTTTATGCAGTTTTCAAGCACTTTTTTCCAGGCATAAAAAGCATCCCGGTAGGCCTGACTCTTCTGCTGGTCGGGCTCAACAATCATAATCCTGTTCAGGCTCTCGAAGGCCTCTTTGAATGAACGGAATATACCGGAACCGATCCCTGCTCCCTTGGCTGCGCCGACAGAGCCGTCGGTGTCATAAAGTTCAATCGTTGCTCCCGTGATGCCAGCCAGGGTATCCCTGAAAATCGGGCTCTGGAACATATTTGTATAACCTGCCCGGATAATGTTTGGATGAATACCGATTTCCCGCATGATCTCCATCCCGTAATGGATGGCAAAAACCACACCCTCCTGGGATGCTCTCGCAAGGTGCGCATCCGTGTGTGTATTGAAATGGATGTTTCTGATGGTTGCGCCAAGATCCCTGTTTCCCAGCATCCGTTCTGCCCCGTTGCCAAAAGGCAGCATCACCATTCCGTCTGAGCCGATCGGGGCATCCTGTGCCAGATCGTTCAGTGCCGGATAGTTCAATTCCTGCTTTGCCAGGTTCTGCTTCAGCCAGGCATATTGAATACCCGTGCCATTGATGCAGAGAAGAACCCCCAGCCGGTTCAGTTCCGGACTGTGATTCACATGGGCAAATGTATTCACCCGGCTTTCGGGATCAAACTTGACTTCATCGCTGACGCCGTAGACTACGCCGGAAGTACCTGCAGTGGCTGCAATCTCGCCGGGATTAAGCACATTGAGCGAGAAGGCATTGTTGGGTTGATCCCCGGCCCTGTAGGAGACGGGGATTCCCCGGATCAGGCCGAGCTCCTCGGCAGCAGAGCGGGACAACCTGCCCTGTTCCGAAAAGGTCGGAACGATTTCCGGGATCATGTCCGGAGATATTCCGAAATAATCCAGGAGAAAGTCAGCCACGTTGTTTTCCTTGAAATTCCACATGATCCCTTCTGATAATCCGGAGATGGTCGTATTCACCTCTCCGGTCATCTTCATGGCTATATAATCCCCGGGAAGCATAATTTTATAGGTTTTCCGGAAATATTCGGGTTCGTTCATAATCACCCAGCTGAGCTTGGCGGCTGTAAAATTTCCGGGCGAGTTCAACAGATTGGAAAGGCACCTCTCCGGTCCAAGTGCACTGAATGCATGATCGCCATACGGGACAGCCCTGCTGTCGCACCAGATGATAGAGGGGCGGATCACCTCCAGGTTCCTGTCCACCATAACCAGACCATGCATCTGGTAGGATATCCCGATCGATTTGATTTCGGAGGCGTCTATTTCGGCCATCTGCATGACCTCCCCGGTAACACTGACCAGGTTTCTCCACCACTGTTCCGGTTCCTGCTCAGCCCAGCCTGCCTTACGGGCAATTATTTTCATCTCTTTCTTAGGCTGAAAGGCTGTTGCGACGGAGGAACCGGTTTCTGCATCTATCAGGCTGGCCTTCACGGATGAGCTTCCAACATCATATCCCAGTAATAACATAATATCTATCTTTTACGCACCTGCAGGATCCTCAGGACCTGGGCAGTGCAACCGTAATGGCTGTCCCGATACCCGGTTTGGAGCTGATGAGCAGTGAACCTCCAATCTTTTCAACAAACTCCTTGCAGACAAGAAGTCCGATGCCTGTTCCTTTCTCACCCGCGGTTCCTGCGGTGCTGTTTATTTTTTCAAGATTAAATAATGATTCTATTTTTTCCCTGTTCATTCCGACCCCCGTGTCGATAACTTTAATTTTCAAAGTATCCGCACCGCTGATGGTTCTGAATGTGACCCTTCCCCCGCTGTCGGTAAATTTTATGGCATTGCCCGCAAGATTTTGCAGAACCGTGCTGAGCATTTGGCTGTCCGCGAAGGCAAATGCTTTTTCACTGGATTCATCAATAAGTTTTATATCCTTTGATTTTGCAGTAGGGTGCAGTAATTCAATGGTCAGTTTGATCAATGGTTTTACGTATACCCTTTTCCTGTCTATGGAAATCTGGTCGAGTTGGGAGCGGGACCAGTCGAGAAGGTTCTGAAGAAGCTGGAATGCATTGACAGAGGATTGATGGATCATTTCGATGTATTCCCGGGCAGTTTCGCTGTCCAGCCGGGAGAATTCATCGCGGAGCAATTCAGAGAACCCGATAATGGACTGAAAAGGATTTTTTAAATCGTGGGCGATGATTGAAAAGAGGCGGTCCTTGGTAGCATTGAGCTGTCTCAGGGTGTCACGATGCCTTTCGATCTCGGTCTTTTGCTGCTTGATTTGATTCTCGGCCCGTTTTAAATCCGAAATATCCGTATCAATCAGGATCAGCCGGTCCACATACCCATCCTCATCCAGGATGGGTGTAATATTGGTCTGGTACCAGCTGACATTCCCGTTTTTATCGGTAATCCTGGAATTGTAGTTGAAAGGTTCCCTGGTAATGTAGACCTGGTTAAGAATGGCTGAAATGTTTGCGTTGGATGAATTTTCACGCAGATTATTCCCGAATTTTTGTGTGAATTCCTGCATGGTATAACCGGTCATGTCGACAAATCCCTGGTTCACCCATTCGAAGTTCCCATTGCTGTCCATGATCACCACCACGTTATGGGTCTTGCTGGCCACCAGTGAAAGTTTTTCAAGCTGCCTGTTGGCGGTTCTCAACGCTTCGGATTGTGCCAGCATCTCCATGGCCAGCTGTTCATTCTCTTTCTGGCGCTCCCGCAGCAGACGGTTTATTTTCCTGAGTTTCCGGGTCTGCTCATTCAGCTTTTTCGCATTCTCTTTCAGTTCGGTGATATCCCTTCCTATTCCCACAATGCCCACAATGGATCCTTTTTCCCCATAAAGAGGAACTTTGGTGGTGGAAATGATTCGATTATTTCCTTCAGTGTCAAATCCGGGTTCCTCCTTATTAATCATGGGAATACCCTGTTCCATGATTCGCTGTTCGTCAGAGAAATAATCTTCGGCAATCTTCGCCTCGAAAAACTCAAAATCGGTCTTGCCGATCAATTCTTCAGGGCTGCCGACACCCATTGTGGAGGCGACATGCCTGTTGGCCAGAAGGAACCTGCTTTTCCTGTCTTTAATGTAAATTCTGTCGGGCATGTTATTGATCAGGGCATGGAGCAGGTCCTTTTCCCGGATCTCTTTTTCAATCTGGTGGTAATTGAATTTATTCAGGATCCGTTTCTTCCTGAAATTCAGAATGACGAAAGCCAGGAGGGCTGCCAGGGCTCCTGTGACGAGAATCCAGGGTAACAATGAGGTACCTGAAAGAGCAAATTCGGCCGATGATTTCGATTGAATAAATAACATTAAGGCGTCGCCCATAGACTTCTACAGTTCAAATCCATTATTTCCCAGGCGTTCCGGAACGGCACTGTCCGGAGCAGCTGTTTCTGTTCCTTCCTTCTGCGAGGAAACCTGAAATTTAATAAAAAAATAAGCTGCTTCAAAACCCTTCGCAAAACAATCCGACCTCAGTTAAGAATCCATGGTTTTATAGACCAATCCATTAAAAATCAATTTTGCGACCGGATTTTGAAGCAGCCCGGCAAGCTTCACTTCAAAGGTCCATCCCGGCTACAATTACCGTGATAAGTCCCGGTTCCGGTTATCTTCAAACGGGGGGCCGGGACGGGTATCTATTCGTCCAGGTTGACCCGTTCCATCCGGGGTGTAATCAGGTTAAACAGCACCCAGGCAATGATATAGGCCGAACCGGCAATGATAAATAGTGTGGCATAACCCACCTCGATGGTCCCCTGCTTTTCCATGAACTCAAGCAGATTCCCTGCAAATATGGCGACCAGCATCCCACCGACCGAACCGGCCATTCCGCCGATGCCTGTGATGGAACCGACTGCTTTCTTGGGAAACATGTCCGAAACGGTTGTGAAGATATTTGCCGACCAGGCCTGGTGGGAGGCTGCAGCAAGGCTTATCAGGGCAATGGCGCCCCAAAGCCCGATCCCCTTCACCTGTGCGAACACAATGGGAATAACCAGCAGAGCAAAGATGAGCATTGCCAACCTGCGGCTTTTATATACCTCCATCCCTTTTTTGATCAGATAGGAGGAGAACCAGCCTCCAAAAATACTGCCTACGGTTGTTGCAGAATAGATGACCACCAGGGGTATTCCGAAGCCGCCTCCCTTGATATCCAATCCCCTGACGTCTGCCAGCCATCCCGGGATCCAGAAGAGGTAAAACCACCAGATCGGGTCCGTCAGGAATTTCCCCACGACAAAAGCCCATGTCTGGCGGTACTTCAGAAGCTTACCCCAGGGAACCCTGGTGGTGGTTACTTCCTCATGATCGCTGTTGATATAATCCAGTTCGGCTTTGGATAACCGCTTCTGTTTTTCCGGAATTTCATAATAGATGAACCAGAAGATGAGCCAGATCAATCCCACGGCACCAGTGGCAATAAAGGCCATTTCCCAACCGTAAACCCGCACCAGCCAGGGAACCAGAAGTGGCGCCAGCACGGCTCCCACATTCGCCCCTGAATTGAAGATGCCGGTTGCCAGGGCCCGTTCTTTTCTGGGAAACCACTCCGCAGTAGTCTTGATGGCAGCCGGGAAGTTGCCGGCTTCACTGAGACCGAGACCTGCCCGTGCAACACCAAAACCCAGAGGTCCGCGGGCAAATGCATGGGCAATGGCTGCAATGCTCCACAGGAACAGGGAGAGGGCATACCCGATTTTTGTACCCACCTTGTCGATGATTCGCCCGGCAAGCACCATACCGATAGCATAGGCCATCTGGAAAGCGGTGACAATATAACCGTATTCAGCTTCCCCGATCCCAAGATCATCCTTCAGAACCGGCTTCAGGATACCGATAACCTGCCTGTCGAGGTAATTGATGGTCGTCGCGAAAAAAACCAGCGCACAGATGGTCCATCTGTATTTTCCGATTTTTTCATTCACTTGTTTGATTACTTCAGTCATGCGTTTCGTGTTTAGTTAAGAGTATTTATCGGATTTTTTTTATGATTTCAATACTGTTTGCCACACGTTCCTGCAAAAGGTCATAAGATTGATTTTTAATAATATCTCCGGAGATTAGCTGAGATCCCATTCCCACTGCAAATGCACCCGCTTCAAACCATCCGCGCAGGTTCTCCTCAGTTGGTTCCACCCCTCCCGAGGGAAGGATGTTGGACCAGGGACAGGGTGCCAGCATGGCCTTGAGGAATTTAGGACCGCCGACGGTCGGCCCGGGGAAAATCTTTACGATTTCGGCACCGAGCTCTTCCGCATAGTTTATTTCCGAAACCGTAGCGCATCCGGGAATCCAGAGAACCTTTCTCCTGTTGCAGACCCTGGCCATATCCGCATTCAGAAGGGGAGAGACAATGAACGCGCTTCCCATCTGAATATATAGCGAACAGGTCCCAGCATCCACTACAGACCCGATACCGAGGATGAGGTCCGGGAACTCCCTGCGGCCCCATTTGACCAGCTCACCGAAGATCTCGTGGGCCAGCTCGCCGCGGTTTGTAAACTCAAATACCGTCATTCCGCCCATGTAACAGGCCCTGATGACCTCCTTGACTTTATGGATATCGTTGTTGTAGAAAAGAGGTACCGCTCCCACCTCGCGGATTTTTAAAGCAATGTCCAGTCTTTTCATGATAAATTGTCTTTGGGAATACTGTCATTACTGTTAAATGCGCACTCAGAGGTGCGCACAAAAGCCCAAAATTAACATAATAATTGAATTGCGGTTAATATTAATCCATTTCAGTTAACAATTTCAGGAAATAAACCTGTGTAAATCCTTTATGTTGAATTACTTTTAGGGTTGTCTAATTAAAACATACTAACTATGAAAAACAGGTTTGTTTATCCGATTCTGGTCATAGCTTTAGCAGCCGCAGGTTGTGAAAAGGACCAGAATGAGCCTCTCATTACGGGTAATGTGGTAATTATCGAAGACGATATAACCGAACCCTCCACATGGTATGCTGATTCGGTCTATCTGATAAAGGCCTATGATTTCTATGTTGAGAACACGTTAACGATACAACCCGGGACCGTCATCAAGTTTCACCCGTCGGATGGTCCATACATGGTACTCTCAGGAAGCGGGACCATTGTGGCAAACGGGAGTGCCTCTTTACCCATCGTCTTCACCTCGTTTAAAGACGATGAACATGGGGGAGATACTAACGGGGATAAGAGCGTTACAGCTCCGGCAAAAAAAGACTGGGGTTATATTTCAACCAACGGGGCAAACGGTTCGAGCTTTAAATATTGCCACTTCTATTACGGCGGGAAGTTCAGTTACTCCTATACCCTGGGCATTGAATCGGGTTCCGTGGCAACCGTAATGAATTGCACCTTTGCCCATAATGCCGGCGATGATGCTTCAGGCTGGTATGGTGCCCTCGACTGTTCATCGGCTGATAAAGCAACACAGGTGAAAAATAATATATTTTACGATAATGTCCGCCCGCTTTCCATCATGGCAGATATGAACATGGATGATTCGAATATATTTCATGATCCCGAACACCCCGAAGTGATAAACAGTTATAATGGCATTTTTGTGGAAACCATTAATGATGTTACGGCCGCTACCGTGATGTGGGGAGAAACCGAGGTAGCTTTTGTCATCGATGACAATGACTGGTGGATCGTCAGTGGCGCTTCTCTGAGGCTGGCAGATAATGTGGTGCTAAAATTCAGGCCGGACGGGGCCCTCTGTCTGTCAGATGGTGCTGCAGCCCTGATTAATCATGACGGGGCGGGGGTATACTTTACTTCCTATAAAGACGACACGAAAAAAGGAGATACAAACGGGGATGGAATCAGCTCAACTCCCAATACCGGCGACTGGTATGGTATCTGGGATGATAATGCCATTATTATGCTGAACTGGCCCAATATCCTCTATGATGAATATTAGGCCAGTTTCAGTGTTTTTCTGATCAGACACCCGGTTAATCAGGCAATTTGTTAGATCTGAGCGTAACCGTCACTGGATTGGCCATGCGTTCCGCATCTTCCTTCATCAGGCGGATGATTTCGGAAGGATCCTTCCATTTCTGGTTCTCCCGCTCCCAGAATGAATAGAACCTGTACTTTACCGGTTCATCCGGTTCAGCCTTCAGCCTGGCGAAATAGGTTTGGGTTATCCCTTCTCCGGAATCTTTGGTGGGACCGTATTCCAGAAGCCTGTCGGAAGGCAGCAACAGTGCCATTCCAAGGATGGTGGTATCCTCTGACTGAACATCGTGTGTGTACAGGGCTGTATACTGACCGTTTAACTCCTCAACATGCAATTGTTCACTTTTCATATTCACGATGCCCGTTACGAGGTCAACGGTTTCATCGGTGCCGGAATAGGAGACGGTCGATTCATAATAGCGTGTTCCGCCCTGTATCTCTATGTATTGGGTTACATCCAGCAATTGATCATCCATGTGCCATGGATTGAACCTGAACCGGATCACCGATCTCAGTTTTCCGTCCACAACCAGTTCATAGGTCCCTTTGCCATTATCGCCAACCCTGAATATGGAATCCTTGTAATGGTAAGCAATTGACCCTGCTCCAAGACTGGTTCCCACTTTGAGGATATCCATTCCCCAGTGGTCCGGACTGTGATATCTCTCTTTGTCTTTCAGGCCTACGCTGTCCAGTGCCATCTCCGGGGTTATTTTTCCAAAGATATCCATGCCATTCCTCTGATCCAGGTAATTTCTGAAACCGACAAAATCATTCTCCCAGGCGGGACCTTCCATCTGAAAAGCATCGCCGGTAATCGAATGATTGTGGTAACTGACTCCTTCCAGTCTTTCAGCGGAGGTTAATTCGGGATACCCTTTTTCAAAGGTTCCCAGCCTGACATTCGTTCTGTCATCAAATTTCGGATAGATCGACGCTTCAACGAAAATCATCTGAACAACCTTTTTCTCTTTTGGGCCGAGTTCAATCAGTGCCACCAGTTCATCCCATTCGCCATCGCCGTCAAGATCGTCGACCTGTGTCGGAACCAGGTCCGCATCCTTTTCAATCAACATCGGCAACAATCCTGAAGGAATTTCCCTCCATTGGGCTAGCTGGTCAGCCGTTAAAACAATCTTCTCATCCTTCCGCCCAATATCCAGCGGATTGGTGAAACGGATCCAGGTTCCGAGAGGTTTGCACCCCGAAATAAATATGAGAACACCAACGAGCAAAAAAATCCATTTTTTCATAATATGTTTTATTAAATTATGCGCATTATTTTTTCATTCAGCCACTTAATCGCTAAATCGCTTAATCGCTAAATCGCTTATTCGCTTAGTCGCCCATTCGCTTTTATCCTCCGAAGCCTCTGGCGAAGGAGGACCAATCCCTCAATCCTCATTGGCCGGTTTTCCGATCGTGGCAAGGATCCCGCCGTCTACATAGAGTACGATCCCATTCACAAAGTCAGAAGCCCGGGAAGCAAGGAATATGGCTGCTCCGGCCAGGTCCGACGGGTCGCCCCAGCGGCCGGCAGGGGTCCTGCTGATGATGAAATCATTGAACGGATGGCCGTCCACCCGTATGGGTGCGGTCTGGGTGGTGGCGAAGTACCCCGGTCCGATCCCGTTAATCTGGATGTTATATTTTGCCCATTCCGTTGCCATGTTTTTTGTAAGCATCTTCAATCCCCCTTTCGCGGCGGCATAGGCCGATACGGTATTCCGGCCCAGTTCGCTCATCATGGAGCACATGTTGATGATCTTTCCGCCCCCCCGTTTTATCATTCCCGGAGCCACCGCTTTTGACATGATAAAAGGACCGGTAAGATCAACCTCGAGCACCTCCCGGAATTCATCGGCCTTCATCTCCAGAATGGGAATACGTTTGATGATACCGGCGTTATTGACCAGAATGTCAATGGGCCCGACTTCTGATTCCATCTGAGGGATCATTTTTTCAACCGCATTTTCATCCGTTACATCCAGAATAAAGGTATGGGCTTTTATCCCCCTGGAATGATACTCTTTTTTGGCCGACTCCAGCTTCTCCGGAAACATGTCATTTATGATAATTTCAGCCCCGGCTTCGGCCAGTCCGGTTGCGATGGCCATACCCAGGCCATGGGTTCCCCCGGTTACAAGGGCCCTTTTTCCTGTTAAATCGAATAGTTTGATAGACATGTATGTTACATTTTTAAGGTTTTATGGTTGTTCAAGTTACGCATTTATGCGGTTCATTCCGTAACACATCGGAATGCTCCTGTTTGAATCCGTTACAGGAATTTCTGCCGTATCGGATTAAAGGTGTGAATAATCCTCACGGCAGGAGTAAGGGTTTGAATGGTAAGAGGGATCCCGGTTCTCTGCTGAGACCCGGAGTCCCCTCTGTCCATTCCGAATCAGCTTCAGTTAATGAGTAATTTTTCATTAATTGCAGAATTATTTTACCTCAGTTCATCGGGCTTGTAAACGTCCATATCTCCGTAATCCAGGTTTTCACCGGCCATTCCCCAGATGAAGATATAGTTGTTGGTACCGGCGGCGGAGTGGATGGACCATGGCGGCGAAATAACAGCCTGCTCATTCTTCATCCAGATGTGTCTTGTTTCCTTCGGATCGCCCATAAAATGACATACGGCCTGTCCATCCGGAACCTCAAAATAGAAATAGGTCTCCATCCTGCGCCCATGCAAATGCGGGGGCATGGTGTTCCAAACACTGCCGGGCTTGAGTTCGGTCATTCCCATCTGCAGCTGGCAGGTTTCCACCACTGAGTTTACGAGCAGTTTATTGATTTTTCGGGCATTCGATTGCTCCAGGCTTCCCAGTTCCACCACTTCAGCATCAGCCAGTGTAATCAGTCTGGTGGGCAGTGATTTGTGGGCGGGGGCCGAGTTCAGGTAAAGATGTGCCGGTTTATGGGCATCCACACTGCTCATTTTGATCTCTCTGGCTCCGGCGCCGATGAAGAGGGCATCCTTGTAGTTCATGGTATAGGTTTTCCCGTCGACCACCACTTTAGCGGTTCCTCCAACATTGATCAATCCTACCTCGCGCCTGTCGCAAAAATAGGTCGATTTCAGGGGTTCAATGGTGGTGAGTTCCAGGGTGGATTTTACCGGAACAGCGCCCCCGACAATGAAGCGGTCGTTCATTGAATAAACGAGGTTGATTTCGTCCGGCGACATGACCGTTTCAACCAGAAACTCCTCCCTCAGCCGGCGCGTATCGTAATGCCTGGCATCGTCCGGGTGGTTTGAATAACGTATTTGATAATTAATAGCCATAATGATTATATTTATTTGGTTTTACATACGGAACTGGCCCTGATGAGCAGTTCCGGTTTTAATATTCTTGTTTCAATAATTTCGTCAGGGGTGTTTTCCCCGGACTGTTTGAGAAACTGGCCGGCAACGATACGTCCCATCTCTTCTCCCTTCTGATCAACGGAGGTCAGAGAGGGTTCGATAAATTCGGTAAAAGGCTCGTTCGAGAAGCCGACCACCCCCAGGTCTTCCGGTATCCTGACCGATTTCTGCCTGGCTGCAGAAATGATACCCAGCGCCGCGTAATCGCCGGCACAAAAAACGGCATCAGGTCGCTCATCCCATGAGGAAAATGTCTGAAAAGCCTCTTTCCCGCCTTCCAGAACCATCCCGCGGTGCATAATCCACTCTTTCCTGACATCGATTCCATTCTCCCGCATAGCTCTCAGGTAGCCGTTTTTCCGGTTTCTGTAAATGTTTATATGATCCGCACCCGCAATATGCACTATTTTTCTGTAGCCATTATCAATTAAATGTTTAACAGCCAGGAAGGCTCCTTGTTCATCGTCTGTGGTGACTGAACTCGATGGAACCTGTTCGCAGGTTCGGTCGAAAAAGAGCAACCGGATATTTTTATTCTTCAGATGCCGTATGTGTTCCGTGCTCCTGGTTTCCATCGAGAGCGACATGATGATCGCATTTACCCGTGCATTGATCAATGTCTGAACAGCGGCCACCTCCTTGTTGAACTTTTCATAGGTCTGGCAGATCATCAGGTTGTATCCTGCATCCGACAGCACCTCTTCCATTCCTCCAATCACATTGGAAAAGAAATTCCGGTTTATCCTGGGTATAATCACGCCCACCGTGTTTCCCTGGCCCTTTCTCAGGGAGGAGGCCAGGACATTCGGCTGGTAGTTATACTTTTGTGCCAGTTCCCGGACGGTCGTTCGTGTATGAATACTGATTCGCGGATTGTTTTGCAGTGCCCTGGATACCGTTGATGCAGAAATATTCAGTTCCCTCGCAATATCGTGTATGGTTATATGGGTTTTTGAATGGTTTTCCTGCATAAATTCAATGTGTAGAACACAAAGTTAATCATTTGGTACAATCGATTGCACAATCTATGGAATTTCTTCTGAAAATTCTGTAAAATAATATATTGGGGTGAGTCAATGCCCAGGATGATCTTTGGTTGTCAAAGGCTCAATATGTATGGTGGCAATGATATCAAGCTCCTGCAGTATTTTCTTCTCAATATCGGTAGCAATTTCGTGCCCCCTTTGAATATCGGTTTTGCCGTTTATCTGAATATGAAAAGTCATCTCCTTGTGCAGACCATAGGTGTGGATATGAAAATGGTGGGGACAGACCGGTTCTTCAGTAACCTCCCTGATGATCGAATGAATCCGGTCGATGGTTTCCTGAGGGGGTGGTTCTCCGAGAAGTTTGCGTGTGGATTCCCGCAGAATCTCAAACACTGCATAAAAAAGCATCAGGCTTATAACGAATCCCAGGACGCTGTCGATCCACCATAATTTACCACCCACCAGGATTCCCGTGAGAACCAGGAGAGAGGAGAGGGCATCGCTCCGGTGATGCCACGCATCAGCTTTCAGGGTTTGCAACTCCGATTTTCTGTAAGCCCAGAGGGCATATTGTGCCAGGCCCTCTTTAGCCAGGATGGAAATCACGGTGACTGCAACAGCGAATAATCCGAAACGGGTGGACTCATGGTTTCTGAATTTTTCTATCGAATCTGACATGAATTCATAGGCGACAATGCCAAGAAGAAGAGCGATAAGCAGGGAGGCAATCTGCTGATAACGGCCATGTCCGAATGGATGCTCCCGGTCGGGTTTCCTGGCAGATAATTTCACACTTCCGATGACAATCAACGAGCTTGCAGAATCGGACAGGGTGTGCCAGGCATCCGCCAGGATCGCCAGGGAACCGGTAACCATCCCTGCCCAATACTTCAGCACGAAAAGCAAAAGATTCACGATGACGGAAACGATTCCCTCGAGGTAACCCAGCCGATGTATGTTATTCGCTTTCAGTTCAGGGAAATTAATGCATCTAAAGGTTAAAAGTATAACAATATTTAATACGTCAGATCCCCCTGCCTGATTTGTATTCCTCGCGGATATCAATTTATCCGGTGCATTTTTTAAATTTACCCCTGCGACATAAACATGCCATTATGAAAAGAAACAACGCCCTCCATTTGCTCTTCCTGGTCATTGTAATCCTTGAACTTACAGGAACCATCATCGACAATGCCTCGCTGGAATTTTCAGTGAAACCGTTAATCATGGTCTGGATCGGCACTTATTTTCTGTTGAACAGGACCCGGAAGGATTTTACGCTCCCCGTTCTCTCAGCATTTTTCTTTTCATGGCTCGGGGACATTTTCCTGATGTTTTCAGATGCGCGTGAACTGTTTTTCTATGCTGGCGTCGGAGGATTTTTCCTTTCCCAGTTGTTTTACATCTATGTTTTCTATCGGTATTATGAAACGGACAATCCGGGATTTATACGTCGGAAGCCGCTGTTCATATTGATTTTTGTCGCATACCTGGCCGGGATCTATGGTGTGCTCTATCCTTCCCTCGAAGCAATTATGAAACCGGTGGTACTGGTTTATGCCATTTCGCTGATTGCCATGTCCGTTTTTGCTCTCAACCGGCATGGCCGGGTGGCTTACAAAAGTTACCTGCCGGTTTTCCTGGGCTCCCTGTTTTTTGTCCTATCAGACAGCCTGCTTGCCATCAACAAATTCAGCGTTGAAATTCCGCTGGCCGGGTTCCTGATCATGCTTGCTTACATTTCGGCGCAGTATCTGATAATGAGGGGGCTTATCCTTCAGAAAAACGCCGGCGTTCATCCATCCTGAACCGACCGCTTACAATGCCAGCAGTTTCTCCAGAACGCGACGATTGATCTTCAAAACCGTTCCGTGGCGGGTGCCTTCAGGAAAATCAAGTTCTGCCGAAATATCGGTCCAGTTTTTCAGGTCGGGAGACCGCACGGCACCCATCTGGCGCTGTCTGTACCTGTCGAAATAGACGACGTAATCCTCCCCGATCCTGGTAACGGTTGGCCCCTCCACCCACTTCTCCGTGATCGGTTCGGAGGCCTCTGAATAACCTTTTGTCAAACTGGAACTCACAGCGATTCGTATGTTCTTTTCCGGTTCCGGGTAACGGGTCTCGTTTTTGAGAAACATAACATACCGGTTGCCGATCTTCTGAATGGTGGCGTCGATGACGTTGAATCCGGGATCATAAAGCAGGCGGGTTTCCTCAAATTCCCTGAAATCGCGGGTTAGTGTATAATAAATCCTGTGGTTGTAATCATTATCCCCTCCTCCTTCCGTTTCCGGAAACCGGCCCGGGATGGTGGTGGACCAGTAGATCATATAAAACCGGTTATCCGCATCGTAGAAAAGTTCGGGGGCCCAGCAGTTCAGGGCCTCCGGCTCATGTTGCATTACGGGGATGGTGAGCTGTTCCGACCAGTGAATAAGATCCTTCGACCACGCGTACCCGATACGCCGTTCCTTCCAGCTTACCGTCCAGACCATGTGGAATTTACCGTTACCTCCCTTTATAATGCAGGGATCACGCATCAATTTGTCATCTCCGGCTTCAGGATAGAGCAAGGAACGGTTTTCGTTCAGCGCGGTCCATCTGAACCCGTCTTCACTGTACGCCAGGTGAAGGCCATCTTCTCCGTTATTTATGAAGTAGGAGAAAAGATAGACCGCATTGCCGGTTTTATTGCATCCCGTGAGCAGAAGCAGGGACCACAGGAGCAGGAAATTGTATTTTCCGTGATCCCGTTTTAAGGTTTTCTGAAAGAACTGGAGACTGTTCATTAAAGTTAAATATTAGTCATGCTGATATTTTCTACAGCTTAAAATTCATTCTGAATCCGAATCCACGGTACCTGAAATCTTCGAAGCCGATGTAGATGCCAGCATCCATCAGAAAGAATATGTCGTTAATGCTGTATCCTGCCTGCAAATAATGGTTCACGCCGGGTGTTTTGAGATAGGAGATTCCGGCTGATTCGGTCCAGAACCGTTCGCTGAACCAGGGAAGCAGTTTTAGCATCAAATAAGGTGCGGTAATAGTCATATGACTTTCAACCCAGTAATGATTCGTACTGCCTTCATAATAATCCAGCAGGTTGAAACGGTTTTCCAGGCCGATAAAATCGAAGAGCAGGGGAGCGGTTTTAAAATGGACAAAATCGGAATAATGCATCTGATCGTGATGGATAAAATAACCACCGGTCACTTTTGCATTTAAATTTGATAACAATCCCACTCCGGACTCATAGGAAGCGGATGCAGAAATAAAGCTGTAATCCGACCAGCCTGTTTCATTGACAGGAATCCCCTGCCGGTAATTTATGGTGAAGGTGGGCCATTTTGAATCCCTCAGATGTTTTCTGCCGCTTCTGAGTACATAATATTGACGCGGTGTGTACTTCAGTTTCAGGTCCCAGGAAAGCTTCTTTCGATCCGAGAGAAACGGATGATTGGAAGTTATGGCCGTATCGGGCAGGTTCTCGCCGTATTCTTTCTTTTCCCTGTAGAAAAATGAAAAGTCAGTGGTGTTGACCAGGCTATTCTGAAGACCCAGTTCAGCAGTTACTTCCAGAGTAAGACCATTCATAAGGTCGATTCCGTTGTAGAGGGAGGCATTGATTTTCTCGTAGAGTTTCTGATAATTCTCCCGTAAGAGAAGCGAATACGCCATATTTGTATAACCGGATATTCCTGAATCATCATTGAAATCGGCCGACCGGTAATCCAGCGCCAGTTCCAGGTTCCCTCTTCTGAGAGGCGCGTAGAAGAAGTTGCTTTGCAGTCTGACAAGCGGGGCTTTCCTGTGAAATGCATAACCGGCGGTCAGGTATGTCCTGAAGATCCTGAGTGAATCAATTTTGAACTGAAACGCAAAATCCTGGGCATAGCTTAAACCGTCAACGGTATTGAAGTTCAGCATCGACGGATCAACCAGTCCCCCGACCCTGAGCCTGCCCCTGCTTCTGGAAAAGTTGTAGGTATCGCCCAGGAGCACAGACCTGAAGGTTACCTTTTTCCTGCGCGATAATCCTGCAGAGTCACTTCCTGCGACAGGAGGAGCGGTTCCGATGATTGAATCGCGCTCCCTGATGGTTGTTTGTTCTTCCGGGGTGAGCGGAATCGGCCGGATCCGGTTCCAGAATAACGAGTCGTTCTTAATGGCATCCTCTTCAACAGTAAATGTTGTACCGGTAATATTATAAGGTTCTTCCAGCTCCTCGGCCCTGGCTCTTTCAGCTTCCCGTTCCATTAACCGGGATAACCGGGCGACATCACGGTTTGAAAGCTCCTCCTGGCCAAGCAGTGAATTGATTTTTTCCTGGTCCCCGGAGATGGGTGCTGCATCATCGATCTCAGGTTCTCCTG
Organism: Bacteroidales bacterium; assembly: GCA_016936975.1. Taxonomy (GTDB): domain Bacteria; phylum Bacteroidota; class Bacteroidia; order Bacteroidales; genus JAFGWU01. Next base: position 30,843 of record JAFGWU010000032.1, read on the forward strand.
TTTCCGCTGAAAAAAAAGTCCTGGGCAGATTCGAATTCAGCTCAACGTCTTTATAATCCAGGGAGGAGACATAGGTCACATCAGCATCCACTCCCGCAACATCGACCGTCATTTTTATTTTATGGCTCACCGGGAGCCAGGCATCCATAATGATGTTGGCATACAACTGATGCAGGTAGAGGGTTCCGGCAATCGTGCCGATGGAGAGATCTGATGAATAGAGACACCACAGGTCTTCGACGATATAAAGGTATCCCTCGCAGAGCTGCTGGCTTTTGCGTTTGGGGGTGACCCTGATCTTATCGATAATATAAGCTCCCTCAATGAATGATCCGGCAAAGCTGAATTTATAATGGGTGAATGCGTTCCGGGCCAAAGGGGAAATAAAGGTTTCAATCTGCGGCTGATAGAGGCTGGCGTTGATATAGTCCATCGGATTTACGCTCTGGCTGTAACCCGGAAGGGTGTTCTGCGAGGCGATCACATGCATTTCATAATTATCCGGAGCCGTATATTTTACCTCGTTAAGGGATTCCAGCATGTAAGCTTCATTCTCCTTTATCCTGATATCGCCGACTTCAATCCGCCGGGCAATCGCTTTTGGCAATTTACTGAAATACGCGGTTCCTTTAATGTATATCTCGGCCCTGTAGCTTAATACTTCATTCAGGTGATAATGGGCGAGACCAATTGCCTTTCTCATGATCCAGTAAGCAGGGTCCTCTCCCGATGCACTGACGCGAACTTCCGGGATCATATATGTTTGCGGGGGGAGTGTAATTTCCAGGTCGATAAAATCCTGGCCGA
>JAFGWU010000033.1 GCA_016936975.1 Bacteroidales bacterium
ACCATCGGTGAGGCTAATTTTTCCGATCACGGTGCAAACAGGCTGGGTGCATCTGCCCTGATGCAGGGACTGGCAGACGGATATTTTGTGATACCCTATACCATCCAGAACTACCTGGCTGATGAAATCAAAACGCCCCGTTTTAAAACCGATACCCCGGAGTTTGATGAAGCTGAAAACAATGTGAAGACCCGCCTGGAAAAACTTATGGCAGTAAAAGGCTCACGAACCGTCGATTCGTTACACAAGAAACTGGGGAAGATCATGTGGGAATACGTCGGAATGGCCCGGAATGAAAAAGGATTGCTTGCAGCCCGAAAGGAAATTCTCCAGCTGAAAGAGGAGTTCTGGAATGATGTCCGGATCCCCGGTGAACTGAATGACCTGAATCCTGAACTGCAGAAAGCCGCCCGGTTGGCCGACTTCATTGAACTGGGCGAGTTGTTGGCTATCGATGCCTTGAACCGGAAAGAGTCCTGCGGAGGCCATTTCAGGGAAGAGTATCAGACAGAGGAGGGTGAGGCCCTAAGAAACGATAAAGATTTTGCATACTGTGCGGCCTGGGAATATAAAGGAGAAGAAAAGGAACCCGAACTGCATAAGGAACCCCTGGTATTCGAGTTTATTGAAATAAAGCAACGGACTTATAAATAGTTAACAGCATAAATCTGTTTATTATGAATCTCAAACTGAAAATATGGCGACAGAAAATTGCCGGAACGAAAGGTAAATTTGTCAATTACACAGTGAACAATGTTTCACCGGACAGTTCCTTCCTGGAAATGCTGGACATGTTAAATGAGGAGCTGATTCTAAAAGGTGAGGAACCGGTTGTGTTTGATCACGACTGCAGGGAGGGCATATGCGGTGCCTGCGGTTTATACGTAAACGGCAGACCCCACGGACCTGATAATTTAATTACGGTCTGCCAGCTTCACATGCGAAAATTCAAAGATGGCGATACTATTGTGATTGAGCCCTTCCGGGCGCGTGCCTTCCCTATTATCAAAGACCTGATAGTAAACCGGTCTGCCTTTGACAAAATCATCCAGGCAGGCGGTTACGTTTCGGTCAATACCGGAAGTGCCCCGGATGCCAACTCCATTCTGGTTACCAAAGAGAATGCCGAATTGGCTATGGATGCTTCCGCCTGTATCGGATGCGGTGCCTGTGTATCGGCTTGCAAAAATGCTTCAGCGATGCTTTTTGTAAGTGCCAAGGTTTCACACCTGAGTCTGCTCCCACAGGGCCGGGTTGAAGCAAAAGAACGGGTCCGGAAAATGGTTGCAAAAATGGATGAACTGGGATTCGGTAACTGTACCAACACCGGAGCCTGTGAGGCAGAGTGTCCCAAAGGAATCAAGCTTACCAATATCGCCCGGATGAACCGGGAATTTTTGAAGGCCGCTTTTTAAAATTCCTGGATCAGCTGTTCATCGTCTCTTCCACCTCATCAACTCTTTTCGGAATCGGTTTGCCGAGAATCCTGCATCCATCCGGGGTGATCAATACGTTGTCTTCAATCCTGACCCCGCCGAATTGCCTGTATTCGTTAACCTTCTGATAATTGATAAAAGATTCAAACTTTTTATCACGCTGCCAGAGATCTATCAGGGCGGGAATAAAGTAGCAACCCGGTTCATTGGTGAGAACAAATCCCTCCTGCAATTTCCTTCCCATTCTCAGAAAGGCCAGTCCAAACTGGTCGCTTCTTTGTGTCTGTTGATCATAACCCACGTAATTCTCTCCCAGACCTTCCATATCATGAACATCCAGACCGAGCATGTGACCCAGTCCATGAGGAAAAAAGAGTGCGTGTGCCCCGGCAGCGACGGCTTCATCCATATCCCCTTTCATCAGCCCCAGATCCTTCAAACCCGTGGCAATAATCCGTGCTGCCAGAAGATGTGACTCCCTGTGCGTTATGCCCGGTTTATAACTGGCAATACTCTGCACGTTTGCCGAGAGTACAATTTCGTAAATTTCTTTCTGCTTTGTTGAAAACCTGCCTCCAACGGGAAAGGTCCGGGTGATATCGCTTGCATATCCCATTTCCGTCTCTGCTCCCGAATCGTTAACCACCAGCCTACCCTTCACGAGTTCATTTCCGTGATCATGGTTATGCAGTGTCTGTCCATCCATGCTGAGAATCACCGGGAAGGAGACTGTTCCTCCGCCGGAAAGTGCGATCCCTTCAATCGTTCCGGCAAGCTCCCGTTCATAATTTCCCGGGAATCCCATCCTCATGGCCGTGGTGTGCATCATCCAGGCAATCTCCACAGCCCTTTCCATCTCCTCGATTTCAAAAGCATCCTTAACCGAACGCATCCCGACAACCGCTTGAATCAGCGATTCTGAAATGAAATCGTTAACCTTCTCACAACTTACTCCCAGTATCTTTGAAAGCTCAAGATAATGATCCCCCCGGTAAGGCGGTAAAATGTGAATTGCCCTTCCGGAACTTTTTATGGACTGAAGATCCCCGGAAAGGCTGGCTGTTGGTCTGACGGTTTTCACGTCAACCCGTTTTGCCAGTTCCTCCACCAGTGGCTGCTCTCCCATCCATATGATGTCGTCGACGGTTAAATTATCACCGTAGATAATGTCTTCGCCCGAATCCAGATCCATGACACCATGAAAACCCGGAGCATTGATCCCGAAATAATAGAGGAAACTGCTGTCCTGCCTGTAACGATAGGTGTTGCTCCTGTAATTCATTGCACTCTCTTCATTGCCCGGAAAAAGGATTACGCCCTGCTTAACCAGGGAACGTAAACGATCTCTTCTCTGCCGGTAAACCTGCTTTGGAAATGTCTTCATCATCTGAAATATTTTAATGTTTTCAATCTGTACTTAAAAATAGCTTTAATTAATGAAAAGCCCGCAATAATCGGATTAAGCATCCCGGGAAAATTGTTTTTCTCTTAATTTTTTCACATTATTTCCCGAACGCGCCGGGAAAATATTGTTGAAAAGTTTGCCCTGTCCGTCAAAAGGGAAGGTTTATAAACATGATTTCAACAGGAATTCAACCCGGTTGTTCCGGTTTGATTTAACCTTTTCAGCATCAATATTTAAAAAATTGCGAATAGTTTGATTTTAAAATATAAATTTCTATATTCGCATTCATCAAGCCGTTTTTCAACCATTTATTAACAATCTTTCGAACATGCCCTACCGTCGACTGCCAAATACCGATAACGCCCGGTTGAGAGCGCTTCGAAAAGCTCTTGACAAAGGAAAGGAAATTCCCCCATTTAAACTCGCATTCAGTCAGAGCAGCTATCGGAAAATCCAATCGGTTCTTCCCGGATTTGAACAGGCCATTATTGAACAAAGACAGTCCGCCAATCTGCACGCAGAAAAAAATAAGGAATTTCAGAAACGAATCAAAAAAATAAAAATTTATATCTCCCATTTTATCCAGGTGGTCAATATGGCCATTGCAAGGGGAGAGCTGCCTCCGGAAACACTGCATGATTTCGGAATTGATATCGACAGTAAGAAAGTACCGCTATTGAATTCCGACGAGGAGGTCATAGAATGGGGTAAAAAATTGATTGACGGCGAGAAAAACAGGATCTCGAGAGGGCAGAATCCGATAACCAATCCCACCATTGCTGTCCTTAAGGTCCATTATGATAAATTCATTGATGCCCATTATAATCAAAAATCTCTGAAACTGAGAATTCTCCGGGCACATGATAAACTGATCTCCATAAGGGAGGAGGCTGACCTGATTATCCAGCAAATCTGGAATGAGGTTGAAGAATCATATAATGATCTCCCTGAAGAGATACGCAGGGAGAAAGCAACTGATTACGGATTGGTTTACGTATTCCGGAAAAGCGAACTGGCGGGAATTACGCTTCTTCAGAGTAGAAGGGCATGACCATTTTTTTCTCATGCTGTACCCGGTAATACCAGATCAGGAAAAAAACCAGGAACAGGACAAAACTGATTATGGCGCTTAACGGAAAAAAGCGGCTTGTTCCGATCTCTTCCCATAAATCTTCCGTACTTCCCCTTGTATAAAAGAAATAATAAATCACTCCCAGGATATTATTGACAAAATGGGCCAGGATCGGATACCATATTGACCCCCCGACATACATTAAATACCCCAGAATCATTCCAAGGGCCAGCCTTGGAAGGAAAGAGAGAAACTGGAAATGAAAAGCACTGAATATGATCGCCGTCACCAATATGGCAATGTGGGCATTGCGCATCCACTCCATGAGAATACGCTGCAATAATCCCCTGAATATCAATTCCTCTCCAATAGATGCGATGATCCCGATCATCAGCAGGTTCACGAGCAATCCCGAAAGGGTCCGTGTCGAGGTAAATGCCTTCATAATGCTTTCCGCTTCCGTTTCAAGACTTCTGAAAAGCGCATCCAGCCGCTCAAAAGGAATAGGTATATTCTGATTCAACTCCGCCAGGTAATTAATGAAGGGAACCACCGACAGCATCATCAGGATCACCAGGAAGACCGAAAGAAGATCATGCATCCTTTTAAACGAATAATAAGCGGTAACGGTTCCGGCGAAAAAAAATGAAAAAATAAACGCGGGTATAACAAAGGTTCCGATGGACCCTACAATCTGCATGAATTTAAAAGCAGAAACATACTTCGGATCGTCATATGCAGACAGGTTCAGTATCTCTGCGACCTCGTATCCGTAAATCCAGGCAGCGAGTGCCGCCCCAAGGAACTGAAATGCCAGGCTGACAATCAGCAGGGAGATCCCCGAAAAGAGAAACTTTTCCGCAGGGGTCAATCCTGCAAGCAATGCCTGGTTATTTGATGACTTCATTCAAAGATGGTGTCGAATCCCGACTATGAGATCAATCTCATTATTGCTATTTTTGCCACGGCAATAATAACATTTGTTGCAAAATAAACAAAAGATTTTTACAATCACTCCGGTATCTGTTCGAGAAATGAAAATCAGGAACCTTGAACTTGGATTGAATCAGCTTTTCCTTGCCCCGATGGAGGATATTACCGACCCCTCCTTCCGTTACATCTGTAAACTCCATGGGGCCGATGTGGTCTACACCGAATTCATCTCTTCGGACGGATTGATAAGGGAGGGTGAAAAGAGTGTGAGAAAGCTTCATATCTTTGATTATGAACGGCCGATCGGGATACAATTATACGGGCACAATATTGCGTCGATGGTTGAGGCTACGCATTTGGCTGTAGCGTCCGCACCAGAATTCATTGACCTGAATTACGGGTGCCCGGTCAGAAAAATTGCCAACCGGGGGGCCGGTGCAGGTATGCTGGCAAATATTCCGCTCATGATGGAAATGACGGAAGCCATCGTGAAGGCTTCCCCCCTTCCCGTAACGGTTAAAACCCGGCTGGGATGGGACGGGCAGAATAAAAACATCGTCACTGTGGCCGAACAGCTCCAGGATAAAGGTATTGATGCTCTGACCATCCACGGCAGGACCCGGGCACAGATGTATAAAGGGGAAGCCGACTGGACTCTTATCGGGGAGGTGAAGAACAATCCCCGAATGCATATCCCCATCATCGGGAACGGAGACATCAGCAATCCCGTTCAGGCCAGGCAGGCCTTTGAGGATTACGGAGTGGACGGGATTATGATCGGAAGGGCCGCGGTTGGCAAGCCATGGCTCTTCAGGCATATAAAACACTATCTCGATACCGGCGAACTTCTTCCTGAACCCACCGTTGCGGAAAAGGTAGCCATCGCAAGGCTTCAGTTCACAAAATCCCTTGAGTGGAAGTCGATCCCGGTGGGTATTTATGAAATGCGTCGCCATTTCTCCAATTACTTCAAGGGATTGCCCCATTTCAGGGAAATCCGTCTGCGATTGTTAACCTCCCTCGAGGTGGAAGAAATATTCAGGATACTGGAGGAAATTGAACGGATCTATGGCCATTTCCGGCCGGAAGACCAGGGCACTTTCTGGGACCGGTGATCAGTTCTCCCCTGTTTTTTTCGGGTAATCAAGGTTATAGTGCAACCCCCTGCTCTCCTTGCGGGCCTGAGCCATTTTTATGACCAGGTACCCGACATTGACCAGGTTCCGCAGTTCACAGATCTTCTTGCATATCCTGGACTTTTTGTAAAGGGCCTCTGTTTCTTTATAGATGATCTCCAGCCGGACCAGTGCACGCTCCAGGCGCAGATCGGATCGCACGATGCCCACGTAATTCGACATGATCTGTTTGACCTCCCGGGTGCTCTGGGTAATAAGCACCATCTCTTCCGTCGGGATGGTCCCCGATTCATCCCAATCCGGCACATTTTCCTTATAACTGAAGGAAGAAAAATGTTCCAGGGAATGCTTTGCGGCCCGGTCGGCAAAAACGATTGCCTCAATCAGGGAGTTTGAAGCGAGCCGGTTGCCCCCGTGCAGTCCTGTGGAAGAGGCCTCCCCGACCGCATAGAGCCTGTTAATACTGCTCAATCCGTTCAGATCAACCACGATCCCCCCGCACATGTAATGGGCCGCCGGCACAACCGGAATCATATCCCTCGCAATATCAATCCCGAGAGACTGACATTTTTCACTGATATGCGGAAAATGTGCCTTGAGCTTTTTCTCCTCGAGATGGGTGCAGTCGAGGTAGACAAAATCCTCACCATATATTTTCATTTCATTGTCTATCGCCCGGGAAACTATATCCCTTGGGGCCAGGCTCTCCCTTTCGTCATATTTTTTCATGAATGCCTCACCCCTCTGATTCTTCAGAATGCCTCCAAAACCCCTGACTGCCTCGGAGATCAGGAAACTGGGAGACTCCCCCGGGTTATAAAGCGAGGTGGGATGAAATTGTACAAATTCCATATGGTCCACTATTCCCCTGGCCCTGTAAACCATTGCAATACCATCCCCCGTTGCAATGGGAGGATTGGTGGTCGTCGTATAGAGCTGTCCGGTTCCTCCGGCGGCTATCAGGGTTATCCTGGAGATAATTTTGATAACCTTATTGTTTGAAAGGTCCATAACATAGGCACCGAAGCATTCGATATCCTTCATGTACCTTTTCACCAGCTTCCCGAAATGATGCTGGGTGATTAATTCAACCGCAAAATGTTCTTCAAGTACCGTGATATTCGGATGATTTCTGACTCTTTCCGAAAGCGCGCGTTGAATCTCCTCGCCCGTGTTATCCTTATGGTGAAGGATACGAAACTGCGAATGGCCCCCTTCCTTTGCCAGATCATATTGGCCATCTGACTTCCTGTCGAACCTTGTGCCCCATTCAATCAGCTCCTGTATCTGGGCAGGGCCTTCCCTGACGACCATCCTGACCACCTCTTCATCACACAAACCATCTCCGGCAATCAGCGTATCGGACACATGCCTCTCGTAAGAGTCCGGTTCATAGGTCACCGCCGCAATCCCGCCCTGGGCATAATGGGTGTTTGTCTCCTCCATCTCCGATTTGGTAATCATGCAGACCGTCCCCCTGTCGGCAACTTTAAGTGCAAAGCTGAGGCCGCCGAGCCCTGATCCTATTACAAGAAAGTCGAAACGCTTTTCCATGACTGATGGTTATCGTGTTAAAAAGTTGATGAAGATAGTCAAAACAAATATAGAAAATAGGGCGCAGAATATATTCAAATCCATTATTTTTAGGCCCTATGATAAAGATTCTGACCATCGTAGGCGCTCGTCCCCAGTTCATCAAGGCTGCCGCCATAACCCGCAAAATTCAGAGCAGTTTTGACAGGGATGTGAACGAAATCCTGGTGCACACGGGCCAGCATTATGATCAATATATGTCGGAGGTGTTCTTCAGGGAGATGGGCATTCCCGAACCAGCCTTTAATTTGGGAATCGGGTCCGCGAACCATGGCTTTCAGACCGGGGAGATGATGAGGGCCCTGGAGGAACTCATGCTCAGGGAAAAGCCCGCAGGCGTGATTGTCTACGGGGATACCAACTCAACACTTGCCGGTGCACTGGCCGCTTCAAAACTATTTATTCCGGTTATCCATATCGAGGCAGGTCTGCGCTCCTTCAACAAATCCATGCCGGAAGAGATTAACCGGATTGTTACCGACCACGTGTCCACCATGATGTTTTCTCCCACCGTCACCGGCATCCGCAACCTGGAAAGGGAAGGTCTGGTGCACGGAGATTCGGCCCCTTATCACATCGATCATCCCGGGATCTTTCATTGCGGCGACATTATGTATGATAATACCCTCTTTTTCAAAAAACAATCTGAAGCGTTTTCGGAGGTTTTCGAAAACCTGAAGGCTGACAGGAAAAACTATCTTCTTGCCACGATTCACCGGCCCTCCAATACCGATTCAACAGAACGGCTGGGCCAGATCCTGAACGCCCTCCTGGTCATCAGCAAAAGTCTGAATACGGAAATCATACTGCCCCTTCACCCGAGAACCGCTCAGAAGCTCAGGGCATTCCCGGACCAATCCCTGATCGGATCCCTGGATCCTCTGAACGGCATCCATCTTATCCCCCCGGTTTCCTTCCTCGACATGATACGCCTTGAAAGTCATGCCCGACTGATTATGACCGATTCCGGAGGCGTACAGAAAGAGGCCTGGTTCCTTAAGAAACCCGTCGTCATCCTGCGTGCCGAAACCGAATGGGTCGAGATTACCGAACACGGAAACGGCATACTGGCCGATGCCTCCACTGAAAAGATCGTTCAATCCGCTGAATATTTCCTCAACAATCCCCCGGCGGATTTCCCCCCTGTTTACGGCAACGGGGATGCAGCCCGGGAGATATTGGATATCATAACAACCGTCCGGTGGGGGTAATTGATTATTTTCAATTACTTTTATGAACGTTTTATCAATCACACACAATCTTTATGGCTCAGGAAGATGTTTTTAAAAAGCTGACGGCCCACTGCAAAGAGTATGGTTTTATTTTTCCGTCGAGTGAAATTTACGACGGCCTGGGAGCGGTTTATGATTACGGACAATACGGCGTTGAATTAAAAAATAATATTAGGAAGTACTGGTGGGACTCCATGGTTCTGCTGAATGAGAATATCGTCGGACTGGATTCCGCCATTTTCATGCATCCTATCATTTGGAAGGCATCAGGGCATGTTGATGCGTTCAATGATCCGTTAATCGACAACAAAGATTCCAAAAAGCGATACCGTGCCGACATGCTGATCGAGGACCAGATGGCAAAATATGAGGCAAAGATTGAGAAAGAGGTTGAGAAAGGCCGTGCCCGCTTTGGATCACAGTTCAATGAAGAACAATTCAGGACTACCAATCCGCGGGTGCTTGCTGTTGCTGAAAAACTTGAAAACCTCCATCATCGTTTCGTAAAGGCGATGAACGATATGGACCTGCCTGCCATCCGGCAGATTATCCTCGATGAGGAGATTGTGTGCCCGATCTCAGGATCCCGTAACTGGACAGACGTGCGGCAGTTCAACCTGATGTTCTCCACCGACATGGGATCGACGGCTGAGAGCGCATCCAAAATTTACCTGCGTCCCGAAACGGCCCAGGGTATATTTGTCAACTATCTTAATGTGCAGAAATCGGGAAGGATGAAGATCCCCTTCGGGATCGCCCAGGTGGGAAAAGCCTTCCGAAATGAGATCGTGGCCCGCCAGTTCCTGTTCAGGATGCGGGAGTTTGAACAGATGGAAATGCAGTATTTTGTCACTCCCGGAACCGAACTGGAATGGTTTGACCACTGGAAAACGGTACGCATGAAATGGTTCAGGGCCCTGGGCTTTCCGGAAGAAAACTACCGCTTTCACGACCACGAAAAGCTCGCACATTATGCCAATGCAGCGACCGACATTGAGTACAAATTCCCTTTCGGGTTCAAGGAGGTTGAAGGGATCCATTCAAGGACCGATTTTGACCTGGCCAGCCATCAGAAGTTCTCAGGCAAAAAAATCCAGTATTTTGATCCGGATACGAATCAAACCTTTATACCCTATGTAGTGGAGACATCCATCGGACTCGATCGCATGTTTCTTCATGTTCTGTCGTCAGCGTATGACGAGGAGAAAATTACCAACGCGAACGGTGAAGAGGATGAGCGGGTGGTCCTCAGGCTCCCTGCTGCGCTTGCCCCTGTTAAGCTGGCAGTGTTCCCGCTGGTCAGGAAAGACGGTCTGTCCGAAAAGGCACGTGCCATTATCGATGAACTCAAGTACGACTTCAACTGCCAGTATGAAGAGAAGGATTCCATCGGAAGACGTTACCGCCGCCAGGATGCCATCGGTACGCCCTACTGCATCACCGTGGACCACCAGACCATGTCAGACGACACCGTCACGATACGGTACCGCGATACCATGAAGCAGGACCGGGTGTCCATACCCCATCTGCGCGATATTATTAAAGAAAAGGTGGATCTCAGCATGTTGTTAAAGAAATTATAACAACATTTGTTTTAATGAAAACCGTTCTGGTCATCACATATTACTGGCCCCCCTCCGGAGGGGCAGGTGTTCAGAGATGGCTGAAATTTGTGAAATATCTTCCCGAATACGGCTGGTCACCGGTAGTCTATACACCCATGAACCCGGAGGTGCCCGCCGATGATCCCTCCCTGCTCAGGGATATACTCCCCGGAACCACCGTCCTGAAAAGGAGAATCTGCGAACCTTACCGGATGTACAAACGGTTCCTGGGGATGAAGCCCGGCGATCGGATCAATGCCGGATTCCTGAGGGAAAAGGAGAAACAGGGATTAAAGGAGAACCTCTCCGTCTGGGTCAGGGGAAACCTGTTCATTCCCGACGCCAGGAAATACTGGATCAGGCCTTCCATCCGGTTCCTGAAAAAATACCTGGCCCGCCATCCCGTCCAGGCGGTCATTACCAGCGGTCCCCCTCACAGCATGCACCTGGTCGGGCTCGGACTGAAAAAGCAGACAGGTATCCCATGGATGGCAGACTTCCGGGATCCCTGGACCGATATCGATTTTTATGATCAGCTGAAATTATCGCGCCGGGCCGACCGGAAACACAGGGAACTTGAAAAGGCGGTATTGAGTAAGGCTGACGCCGTGGTTGTGATTGGTCCATCCATGGCTGAGGAGTTTGCAAAGCTGATGGGCAAACGGCCTCACGTGATCCCGAACGGATTTGACCCGGATGATTTTAACCGGAAGACAGAACATGATAACAGACCGGAAAAGGAAAAAGAAGCTGACCTGGATCCGGAACTGCTTCAATTTAAAGAACGTTTCAGCATCCTGCATCTGGGAGCCATCAACCGCGACAGGAACCATGATATTTTCTGGAAAGCCCTCTCCGAACTCATCCGGGAGAATGCCCGATTCAGATCAAACCTTTCCGTCGTACTGATCGGCAAGCTCGATGTCTCCGTTCTGAAGAGTATAGAAAGATATCAGCTGGATCAGGTTGTTATAAAAAAGGCTTACATTCCACACAACAGGGTTGCCGGCTATATGCGTATCGCATCGCTTCTGTACCTGCCCGTAAATAATACACCGAATGCCCGCTCCATCCAGACGGGAAAGCTCTTCGAATACCTGGCATCGGAAAAACCCATCCTGGGTATCGGACCGGAAGAGGGAGACGCAGCACAAATCATCCGGGAATGCAGGGCGGGTCAGATGATCCCTTTTGCAGACGCAGAACGTTTAAAACAGGCTATTCATGAATATTTCATTCAATGGGACAATCAGAATTTGAGTATCAGTCCTGTAAATATTGATCACTATTCAAGGAGAAACCTGACCGGAAAAATGGCGGAATTGTTGAATCAATTGATCGGGGAATCATGAAAATCCTTATGGCACTGGAATCTGATTTCCCTCCCGATATCCGGGTTGAGAATGAAATAGAGGCATTGTCAGAAGCCGGTCATGAGGTGCATGTAGCCTGTTACAGTCATGATAAACATTTTGATATTCCAGCAGGCCTGCATTATAAAATTCATAAAAAATATATCACACGGCTGCGCTATAAATCCAGTGTGGGAGCCCTTAAACTGGATTATTATTTCAGGTTCTGGAGTAAGTTTCTCGGAAATATTCTTGCATCCCAGTCTTTCGATGCCATTCATATTCATGACCTTCCCCTTGCAAAAGTGGGTTATGAAATCCATAAAAAACATGGGGTGAAGTTTGTTCTGGACCTGCATGAAAACTGGCCGGCACTCCTGTCCATATCCACGCATACCCGGACGCTCATGGGAAGGATACTCTGTTCGGTCCCGCAATGGGAGCGCTATGAGCTGAAGTATTCACAGAGAGCCGACCGGGTCATTGTGGTTGTTGATGAAGCCCGGGATCGCCTGGTTGCGAAGGGCATACCGCGGGAAAAAATTGAAGTGGTGTCCAATACGCTCAATACCCGCCTTTTTTCCTTCCCCGGTCAGGAAAAAGACCCCTCCCATGTGACCCTTGTTTACGGTGGCGGGGTGAATTATCACCGCGGCCTGCAATATGTGATCCGCGCCCTGCCCGCTTTAAAAAAACAGATTCCCGTCATCCGTTTCTGGATCGTCGGGAGTGGTAATTACCTGGAACATTTAAAAAAGCTTGCTGAAGAACTGGATGTACAGTCCCTTATCACCTTCTGGGGATGGAAAAGCCAGAAGGAGCTCCTGGAGATCATCAGCCGCGGCGATTATGCGGTGATCCCCCATATTCGTTCCCCCCACACCGATGCAACCATCCCGCACAAGATCTTCCAGTACATGTATGCCGGGATCCCGATCGTCTCCTCGGATTGCCTGCCGCTTAAACGGATCCTCGGGGAAACAGGAACCGGTGTTTGTTTCGAGGACAGAAATCCTGACAGTATTGCGTCAGTTATTATTAACTTGCATCGGGATCGGGCATTTCTTGAAAAGATCCCTCAGAATGGGAGAAAGTGGGTGGAAGAGAAGTATAATTGGGATCATGAAAGTGAAACGCTCCTAAAAGTATACAGCTCATGAAACAGGTCATAGTAAAAAAAGGGACGGTCATCAATGAAGAGGTACCTGTTCCGGCAGTCGAAACGGGATATGTCCTCATCAGGGTTGCCTTCAGCTGCATATCCGCAGGAACGGAGATTTCCGGAATCCGCGACACGAATAAAAGCATTCTCACCAAGGCCATGGAGAAACCGGAGAAGGTCAGGCAGGTTCTGAACATGCTCAGCCAGCGGGGGATAAAAAGTACGCTCCGGCAGGTAAAGGACCTTGATGACACGGGGCGTCCCTCAGGGTATTCGGTCAGCGGAACTGTTGTTGAACTGGCTCCGGATGTAAAAAATCTGAAACCCGGCGACAGGGTGGCTGCTGCCGGCGGCGGCTATGCCATCCATGCAGAATATGTCCTGGTCCCAAAAAACCTGGTGGTTAAAATCCCCGACCGTGTAACCCTGCAGGAAGCTTCGGCCGCCACCATCGGGGCCATTGCACTGCATGGCGCCCGGAGGGCCTCCCTGTCCATCGGTGAATTCGGGGTGGTGGTGGGATGCGGAATCATCGGGCTGTTCACCATACAGATTCTGAAAGCGGCGGGGGTGAAGGTCGCCGCAGTGGAGATCAACGAAAGGAGACTGGAGATGGCCCATAAACTGGGCGCCGATTTAACCATTAATCCTTCTCATGAAGATGCGGCGGAAAAAGTGAAGCAATGGAGCGAAGGGATGGGGGCCGATGCCGTTCTGTTCACCGCCGCCGTTAAGAGCCCTGAACCGCTGGCAGAGGCATTCAGGATGTGCCGCCGCAAGGGAAGGGTGGTCCTGGTTGGCTCCGTCCCCATTGAAATTAAAAGAGAGGACATCTATCCGAATGAGATTGATTTCCTGATTTCCACTTCCTACGGCCCGGGACGGTACGATAAGAACTATGAAGAGGGAGGACACGATTATCCCTATCCCTATGTGCGATGGACCGAACAGAGGAATATCGGGGAGTTCCTCTCCCTGGTCTCCAAAAAACTGGTGGATGTGCAGGCGATTATCGACAGGACCTTTTCAATTGAAAAATCGGCTGAAGCATTTGAATTCCTCTCCTCAGATGCGAGCAAGCCCCTGGTTGTTCTCATAGAGTATCCGCAGGAGAATGGTGTAGCTGAAAAGACGGTCCCCGTAACAAAACATGATTCCCATAAGATAGTTAATAAAGATACTCTTAATGTTGCCGTGGTCGGAACTGGAAGTTTCTTTAAAAATGTGCATTTACCTAACCTTCAGTCTTTAAAGGATAAGTTCAAAATTTACGCAGTAATGAGCCGAAAGGGTTACGATGCGAAGCTCATTGCCGATCAGAACGGGGCAAGTTACTCCACGACCGACTATCAACAAATATTATCCGACCCGGAGGTGGACCTGGTTTTTATCTGCACCCGCCATGCCAGTCACGGTTCCATGACTTTACAGGCCTTAGAAGCTGGTAAACATGTGTTCGTTGAAAAACCCCTGGCCGTTAACCGGGATGAAATCGATGCCATTGAGGAGTTTTTTAAAAAGATGGAAAATCCGCCATTGCTGATGGTAGGATACAACCGCCGGTACAGTAAATTCAGCAGGGAGATTAAAAAGGCCGTCAGCGGGAGGATCAATCCCTTATTCATCAGGTACCGGATGAATGCAGGGTATCTGAAGCCCGACCACTGGATTTTTAGCGAGGGGGGGCGGATCATCGGTGAAGCATGTCATATTATTGATTTGATGCAGTATCTGGTCGGGTATCCCGTCATTGAAATTTCCTCTTCGGAACTGACCCCTGCTACCGAATATTACAGCCCGGAGGATAACAAATCCTTTACCCTGAAGTTTGAAGATGGCTCCCTGGCTGTCATTGATTACTTTTCCTGCGGTAACAACAACCTCTCCAAGGAGTTTATGGAGGTCCATTTTGAAAATAAGAGCATCGTGATGGACGATTATAAAAAACTAAAACCGTATGGCCTGAAAATGAAGCAATATAATCAGACAGTCAGTGATAAAGGTCATCTGGATGAACTCATCGAACTCTATAACCATTTGACAGGACAATCGAAAGGATTTCCCGTTGATTTGGATTCGCTTTTTCAAAATGTGTTCATTACATTCAGCATTTAATGCTTCAGTCCATAAAAAAGCATAAAGCCGTCTCAACCATCTATGCCCGTCTGCCCTCCAGGATCAGGCTGGGAGCTTCCGTTTATTACTCATTCCGGAAGCTGATTAAAAAAACCGGTTTTTTGTCGGCTGATGAATTGGCGTCCTATCAGTCAGGGCAATTAAAAAGAATCGTTGCGCATTGCTGGGAGAACATCAGGGGATATCGTGAACACTGGGAGGAAAACAATTTCTCTCCCGATCAATTAATTACGGTATCCGATATTGAGAAAATCCCGTTCACCACCAAAGAGATGATCAGAGACCGCCTGGATGATTTTTCATGCACGTCACTCAGAAGACTGCGAAAGGTATCAACAGGGGGGTCCACAGGCATCCCGTTAAGCTTTTACCAGCAAAGACGGAATGAGCTGATCGAACTCGCCTTTATTCACGAGATATGGGCTCAGTTCTATCCTCCGATCGATCTGAAAACAAAGCGCACCATCCTGAGAGGTAAAAAGTTGAATGGTCCTGTCGGATATGATCCGCTGCATGGATTGATCTTATCATCCTTTGATCTGACCGGGGAGACCATCGGACGGTATGTCGAAGCCATTGAATATTATAAAACTCCCCTTCTTCATGCGTACCCGTCGTCACTGCACCTGTTCACAAAACTGGTTGAACAGCTGAACCTGAAGATAAATCACCGGTTTCAGGCCATCATGCTGGGTTCAGAGATCCTCTATGATTTTCAGGTCAGCCAGATACGTAAAGTGTTTGACGCCCCGCTGGTAAACTGGTATGGCCAGGGAGAAAAAACAATCCTGGCAGGTTACTGCAATCACAATACCCGCTATCATGCCTTCCCGCAATACGGAATAACTGAAATAATCACACGGAACGACAGCAGGGCGAAGAGCGGTGAGACCGGGGAACTGGTCGGGACCTCCTTCTGGAATTATGCGACGCCCTTTATCCGTTACCGGACCAGGGATTATGCAGTACAGGGAGATCCCTATTGTCCGGAATGCAGAAGGCATTATCAGTTAATTGATGAAATAAAGGGAAGGGAGCATGAGTTCATTGTGGATAAAAAGGGAAAACTGATTGCCTTGACCGGTGTGAGCATTGTGTGCGGCAGTTTTAAAGAAGTACAACAATTCAGGTTTTACCAGGAGACCATGGGTGAGATTACTTTCAGATATGTGAAAAAACCAGGGGTGGTGAAGGTCGATACCGGTTTCATTCAGAAATCACTGAAGGAAAAGATCGGTGAATTTTTTCATATCAATTTCCAGGAGGTTGACGAAATAGAACGAACATCCAGCGGTAAGATGATGTACCTGGTTCAGAAGCTGGATACCGGAAAATTTACAGGAGATGAACGCTAAACATAAAAGAATTGCCATCATTGGACCCTATCCTCCACCCTTTGGAGGTATTTCGGTTCATATTCAGCGCATTCTTACCTATCTGCCCGAACAGGTATATGACCTATACAATGTTTCCGGAACCTCCGGCAGAGGCAAAAAATTCAGGGGATTCAGGAAGTATTTCTATATCTTCGCTTTCCTTTTCAGATCCTATACTATTATTCACTACCACTCCACCAGCAAAAGAATACGCCTCCTGCTGTCCCTCATCGCAATTTTTAAAAAAGGAATTTACCTGCATCTGCATGGTGCAAGCTTTTCCGACACCATCCATGAAAAATCCCTGTATGCATACAGTCTGAAGAGGTTGCTGAAATACGTAAACATACTGGCCTCTAATGAAACCATTTATAATGAAATAAGCGGCTACGGACCCGGAAGTATTGCATATATCGATGCATTCATCCCGCCAAAATTTGACCGCGAGCAATATGACAGGATCATTGGTCATCTGACACTGCCCCGGGCTGATGTCCTGATCCTCATGATCGGCTGGTTTGCATATTACAATAACCAGGATCTGTACGGATTTGATTTAATGTTAAATGCTTTACGGACCCTGAAAGTTGAAAAGCATTATCATGTCAGGACCATTGCCAGTGTAAACGGAATTAAGGACAGGGAATGTTATGACCACTTTCTGAAAAGAAGGGAAGAACTGAACCTTATTGACGATTTTATCCTGATTTCGGGGGACCTGGAAGAGATATATCCCCTATTTTTGCATTCGGACATTTTCGTGAGGCCCACGAATACCGACGGCAATGCTGTTTCAATAAAGGAAGCCTTATGGTTCGATTGCAGGGTAATTGCCAGCGATGCTGTTGTAAGGCCACCGGGTGTGGTTTTATTTGAAAACAGAAATCACGAAGATTTATCGGATAAAATTGAAGGATTGATCCGTACGCCGGTAAAGTTGGCCCTGAAAGAGAGGATTGAACGTGCACAAAATCACAAAACCTATCAACCTAAATTGTTAAAAATTTATGGACTGGAAAAATAAAAAGGTACTGGTTACCGGTGCCGACGGTTTTATCGGATCCCACCTGGTTGAAATGCTCCATGCTACAGGAGCCAAAGTCAAAGCCCTTACTTATTACAATTCCTTTAATTACTGGGGCTGGCTGGAGGGACTGACCATCCTGGATGATATTGAGGTCATAAACGGAGATATTCGCGATCCCTTTATTTGTAACTCAATCACCAGGGACACTGATATTATCTTTCACCTGGCCGCTCTCATCTCCATCCCCTATTCCTATGAAGCGCCGAAAAGTTATATTGAAACCAATGTCACCG
Organism: Bacteroidales bacterium; assembly: GCA_016936975.1. Lineage (GTDB taxonomy): Bacteria > Bacteroidota > Bacteroidia > Bacteroidales > JAFGWU01. The sequence continues at coordinate 17,758 of JAFGWU010000033.1, forward strand.
GCACCCTGAATATGTGCCATGCCGCATTGCACAATAAATGCGGGAGAATTATCTGCACATCCACCAGCGAGGTTTACGGAACCGCCAACTATGTGCCGATCGATGAAAAACATCCCCTGCAGCCACAAAGTCCATACAGCGCAAGTAAGATAGGCGGAGACAGTATTGCCATGAGTTATTTCCACTCCTTCGGACTCCCTTTGGTATTGGCCCGGCCGTTTAACACCTATGGACCCCGGCAATCGCTGAGGGCCGTTATTCCCAGTATAATCACCCAGATGCTTAAGGGAGAAAAAGAGAGCCACCTTGGAAATGTAAGCCCGACAAGAGATTTTAATTATGTCAAAGATACCTGCAAAGGTCTGATAAGCCTGGGGGAAGCAGAAGACATCGAAGGAGAGATCATAAACATCGGATCGGGCTCCGAGATTTCAATATCAGATCTGTTCATGCTGATAAAAAAACTGACAAACAGTTTATCGGAAATGGTTGTCAGGGAAGAGCGCATTCGACCGGAAAATTCGGAGGTCTTCAGATTATGCTGTGATAACTCGAAATTGAAAAACCTTTCAGGTTATTCCCCCCGGTACTCCCTGGAACAGGGACTGAAGGAAACCATTCAGTGGTATATGCAGTCCGAAAATTTAGATAAATTCAAAACACACATATACAATGTCTAAACGGGCTATCATTCTGGCAGGAGGTAAGGGAACCAGGCTGAGACCCTATACCGTTACCCTGCCCAAACCCTTGATGCCAGTTTCGGATTATCCGATCCTGGAGGTCATCATCCGGCAACTGGTCCACTATAATTTTTCACATATTACCCTGGCTGTAAACCACCAGGCGGACATAATCAAAGCGTTTTTCGGGGATGGCGATAAATGGAATGTGCGCATTGATTATTCGCTTGAAAAGATGCCTTTAAGCACAATGGCACCCCTGCGGTTAATCGGGGATCTGCCCGACAATTTTCTTTTAATGAACGGCGATATCCTTACCGATCTTGATTTTGGGCGTTTCTATGAAGACCATGTGCAGTCGAACAATCTATTTACCATCAAATCCTATCATCGTTCTCATGTAATGGAATACGGGGTATTGAAAGTCAATAAAAACAATGAACTTATTGGTTTTGAGGAAAAACCCGAAATCGGGTTCCTGGTCAGCATGGGTATTTATATGGTGAACAAACGTGTACTGCAATACATCCCCGAAAGGACCAGGTTCGGATTTGACGATTTGATGCACAGGCTCCTCAGTGAGGGAATCTATCCGAAAATTGATATCCATCAGGATTACTGGATGGACATCGGAAGACCCGATGATTATATTAAGGCCATTGAGGATTTCGATCATATGAAAAGCAAACTTCTGCCAGATGGGTAAAAAAACGCTCCTGATTACGGGTTCCGCGGGCTTTATAGGCCGTCACCTGATCCGCTCCCTGCAGGATTCAAAAACATATCAAATCCTTGAATTTGACCTTACGGATGGAGATGTGGCGACCCACCGGTTCGAAACCGACCGGATCGACCATGTCATTCACCTCGCCGGAAAGACCTATGTTCCCGATAGCTGGACCGACCCTTACGCTTTTTACAGAACCAATTTTCTCGGAACCGTCAATATTCTCAACCTCTGTCGCCGGCATCATGCCTCCCTGACCTATATCAGCGCCTATGTATACGGTGTACCCGATTATCTGCCTGTTGATGAAAAGCATCCCCTGAAAGCCGCGAATCCTTACATGCACAGCAAAATAGAAGCCGAGTCGGCCTGCCGCTTTTACTCTGAAAACTTCGAAATTCCTGTTACTGTTATTCGTCCTTTCAATATATATGGTCCCGGACAAAATGAACATTTCCTGATTCCCAAAATTATCAACCAGGTTTGTTCGGATAGTGATGTCATACGTGTTTTCTCCCTGGGTCCGAAAAGAGATTATATCTATATCGACGATCTGATCGACGCACTGGTAAAGAGTGTGAACATTAATACCCGGTACCAGGTGATCAATATCGGCTCGGGCACTTCATACAGTGTGAGGGACATTATAGACCGATGCCAGAATATTGCCGGAACAAATAAAACCGTCCTGGAGGAACACATTGACCGGAAAAATGAAATACCCGATGTCCGGGCAGATGTTCAAAAAGCCATGGAACTGCTTGGCTGGAGCCCTGCAACAGATATTGAAACCGGCCTGGCCAAAATCATAAACTATGCAGACGTGTAGACTTTGCGGATTGCAAACATCATGACTTCCAATCATAACATATCTGACGCCTTAAATAAGCTGATGGCCTGGCTGGAAAAAAATGGCTTTTCGGGCTTTGACCCCTATGACATCAAATCGCACAGGATGGTCCTGTCCCTGTCGGAAAAGTCCAGCCATTCAAAGATCCTTGTGGTAATAAGGGAGCTGGCGTTCGAGATATTCTACTCATTCCCGGTGTGTTCCAGGCGACTTTTGCATATTAAACCTGAAATCAATGCAAAAGCAATGGGCCTGTTTGCATCCGCCTATCTGAAACTCTATCAACTGTATCACCGGGAAAAATACCTGGCGAAAGCCGAGGAGTGCCTGGAATGGCTCATTCAGAATAAAGTTGAAACAAGCGACGGAATCGGGTGGGGATATCCCTTCCACTGGCAATCGGCCCGGCAGATACCGGCCTTTACCCCGAACGGGATCGTATCGACTGCAGCAGGGGCGGCCTTCTGGGAATTTTACAGGTACACCGATGATCAAAAATATTTAGAATACTGTAAACAGATTGCAGGATTCCTGAATGCATTACCCGTCGACACGGTTAAAGGCAACATCTGTTTTTCCTACACACCTTTATATATTAATCACGTTCATAATTTAAACCTCTTTGTGGCAGAGTTTTTAATTAAAATCGGGCTGGAAACGGGCAATAAAGAGTGGATCGAAAGAGGGAACAGGGCCGTAAATTACACCATTCTGAATCAGAATGCCGATGGATCATTTGATTACAACGGCCCTCCTGAAAAACCGCAGAAATACATCGACCATTATCACACAGGATTTGTTCTGAGAATGCTGCATTCGACCTGGAAGCTCACAGGCAGGCAGGATATTTTTGATGCCCTGCAGAAATCTTATCACCATTACCGGAATCATTTTTTCGAGAAGGAGAGGATCCCGAAGCTGATGCCCCACAGGAAATACCGGATAGATATTCACTCTTCGGCGGAGAGTATTAACTGCCTGAGCGAGTTATCAACTACCTTTCACGATTCAATGGCCCTTGCGGAAAAGGTGTTATGCTGGACCATTGATAACCTGCAATCAAAAGAGGGTTATTTTTATTATGGAATATTGAAGAGCAGGTTTACCGGTCTGCCCTTTAAATCGAAAATACCCTATATTCGATGGGGCCAGGCATGGATGTTAAAATCTATTTCAAATTATTTATACTTCAGAGATCAGTTTGAGTTCGAACGGAAGAAGCAGGATGAATGAGGTGCTCCTTTTGCCGGCCTGAAAGAGAGGATGAAGCCCCGGATGGGTTCATCTGAAAATATAGAAACAGCAATATGTTTGAAGATATAAAACATGCGATAAGAAAATCGGCGGTATACAGCCTCGGGAACATGAGCACCAAGCTTATCGGGCTCATCCTGATACCCCTGTACACCAACCAGAAATATCTCACGGTTGCCGATTACGGGGCCCTGGGCATCCTGGAAATCACTTCCCAGGTGATCATTGCGGTCCTCAGCCTGGCAATCGCTTCAAGTTTTACACGCTGGTTCTGGGATGCCGACTATATAAAAAAGCAGAAGAGCATTTTCTTCACCACCCTGGTCGTGCTCACCGGCGTATCCCTGCTTGCACTGTCGGCCACCATTCCCGTTTCAGAAGGGATCTCCCGGCTGATTTTCGGGGAAACATCTTACGCCTATGTGATTGTCCTGGTTCTGATAACCAGTGTGATCCAGATCCTCATCCTCCAGATCCAGACCCTCCAGAAACTGCAGTCGAAAGCCCTCATGTATTCGCTGGTGAACATTGTCAAGCTGACCATCTCCCTCCTGCTTACCATCTATTTTATCGTTTACAGGGGAAAGAAACTGGATGGGATCTATGAAGCACAGCTGATCGGTTCGGTGATAACCCTCCTGGTGCTGATACCCTTTACGATCAGGAATTGCGTCGCCCGGTTTGAAACAAGAATCCTGCTCGAAATGCTGAAATTCAGCTATCCCCTGATGCTTGCTTCGATTTCCGGGGTTCTTTTTACCGTAATCGACCGGTATGCCCTGAATTACATAGAAGGACTGGATAAGGTGGGCGTGTATAACCTGGGTTACAAGATTGCTTCTGCCCTGAAGATCATTGTGGTTGCATCGGTACAGCTTGCCCTCTCGCCGATCCTGATGAAAAAGATCAATGATCCCGATAACCGCAGGTTTTATTCAAAAGTTATGACCTATACCGGTTTCGTTCTGATGTTCTGCGTGATCGGATTATCCCTGTTCAGCCTTGAAGCGATCAAGGTCGCCGCAAAAGACCAAATCTACTGGGAATCGGCAAACCTGGTGGCGATCCTCTCATTTTCATTCTTTTTCGGGATGATGAAGGAAAATGCCATTATCGGTTTGCACGTGGTTAAAAAGACAAAAATAACCGGCTCACTCATTGTCCTTGCCAGCCTGATAAATCTTGGACTGAACGTATTGCTCATCCCCAGGTTCAGCATATATGGCGCATCCGTTGCCACGCTCATTTCCCAGATCCTGTTTTTCATAATGGTTTACCGGAGTTCCCAGAGGCTCTATCCCATCCCCTACGAAATGCGTAAACTGATCCAGGTAGTGCTCGCGGGGACGGCCCTCATTGTCGCCGGTTTCTTTGTAAACCCTATGAATCTCGGCATACGGCTGGTCATCAAAAGCCTCCTGTTGTTTTCATTCCCGTTTATTCTCATTCCCCTGCGATTTTATGACCGCGTCGAATTGGAAACCATCCGGAAAATATTCCGGAACTGGAAAAGTATTTCCAGGCTGCAAAGCAATCTGAAACGCTTCTTCCTGAGAAAGTAGAAGGCGATTTATTACTTCTTTCAGGCTCCCGGATAAGAAATAAAAACTATTTTTGCCTCATCACAACGGTTCTAATTCGACTCCATCATGCGCATTCAGTTTGATTTCCCAAAAATGATCCCCCACCTGGTTGCCATCGCCCTCTTTTTTCTGATCGCCCTGGCCTATTTCCCGGAAGTGCTCGACGGCAAGAAACTCATCGGGCACGATAATGCCACCTGGGCCGGAATGTCCAAAGAGATCGTAGATTACCGTGAAGGGACCGGGGAGGAACCGCTCTGGACCAACCGGATGTTCGGGGGCATGCCGGCTTACCTGATCAGCACCCGTTTCCCGGGGAACCTCCTGGTTCACATCGATCACCTGATGCAGGCCGGTCCCAGGCCGGTAAGCTTTGTGTTCCTCTACCTTATCGGCTTCTACATCCTGCTTATCTCCTTCAGGGTTAATCCCTGGCTCAGCATCGCAGGGGCCATTGCCTTTGCCTTTTCATCTTATAATTTCATCATCATAGCGGCCGGACATAATTCAAAGGCCATTGCCATCGGCTATATGGCCCCCCTGCTGGCAGGCATCATCCTTACCTTCCGCGGAAAGCTTATCGCGGGTGCGGTGATCACCGCCCTGTTCATGTCACTCCAGTTACTCGCCGGCCATCCGCAGATCACCTATTATACCCTGATCATCGTGGTCATCTTTGGCATCTCCCAGCTCTGGCTGGCTTTCAGAGAAAAGTATCTGAAGGAACTCACCATAATAACGGGCATTCTGATCGTTGCCGTTGCGCTGGGCGTGGCCACCAATGCCGGGAAATTGCTGACAACCATGGAGTACGGAAAATACTCCATGCGCACTCCCTCCGAACTCTCCGGGCAGGAGCAGGATCAAACCTCCGGACTGACTAAAAGTTATGCCACGCAGTGGAGCTATGGCGTCGGAGAGACCTTCACCCTGCTTATTCCCAATTTCAGGGGTGGTTCGGTGGACGGTTCCCTGAAGGAGAATTCCGAAACCTATAACCTGTTTGCCCGGAACGACCCGGCACAGGCCAGGGAGATCATCAAACACCTTCCTCTTTACTGGGGCGAACAACCCAGCACCCTGGGACCGGTATATGTCGGGGCCGTGGTCATATTCCTTTTTATCCTGGGGATGTTTATAGTCGATAAAAGGATAAAATGGTGGATATTTGCGGCAACCATCCTGAGTATCCTGCTCGCCTGGGGAAAGAATTTCATGTTCCTCACCGAGTTCTTTCTGAACCATATTCCCGGTTATAATAAGTTCCGGACGGTGAGCATGACGCTGGTAATCGCGGAACTGACCATCCCCCTCCTCGCTGTCCTGACCCTGAAGAGGGTATTGTTTGAAGAACTGCCCGCCGGGCAACTCAACCGTGCTTTAAAATGGTCCACTGGCATTGCCGGCGGATTAACCCTGATTTTTGTATTGTTTCCCGATATTGCCGGCAGCTTTTCATCGTCACTGGATGCGAGGTACCAGGATGTCGTGGCCGATGCCTTCCGGGATGACCGCCGCACCCTGCTGAGAATGGATGCCCTGCGGTCATTTATATTTATTGCCCTCTCTGCCGGTGTGATCCTGCTATACGGGATGAAAAAGCTGAAGACAAACCTGGCCATCGCCCTGGTCGGAATCCTGTTCCTGGTGGATATGTGGCCGGTTAATAAAAGATACCTCGGGAAAGAGGATTTCGTAAACAAAAGGGAAGCACAGCAACCCTTCAAACCCACCCAGGCGGACCAGTTCATCCTGAACGACCCGGAACCGGGATTCCGCGTACTGAACCTGACGCAGAGTGTCTTCCAGGATGCAGGCACCTCCTACTTTCATAACTCCGTCGGCGGGTATCACGGAGCCAAAATGCGGCGGTACCAGGACCTGATCGATAACCGGTTCGATATTGAAATAAACCAGCTCATCACCGCCCTGCAGTCGCAGAAGATGGACAGTATTTATTTGGCCTTCCGGTCGGCCAATGCCCTCAATATGCTTAATACGAAATACATTATCATCAATCCGCAGGGACAGCCGCTCCGTAACCCCTCGGCAATGGGCAATGCGTGGTTTGTCAACAGGGTGGTGCCCGCCCGGAATGCCGATGAGGAGATGGCCGCACTGGGCCATGCGGACCTTCGGCACAGCGCAATCATCCATGAACGGTATATCGGATTTATGGAGGGGAAAGGGTTCCCCGAGGATACCAGTGCCACCATTTCGCTAACCGGTTACAAACCCAATCGGCTGGTTTATCAATCCCGTTCATCACAGCAACAATTGGCCGTCTTTTCCGAGGTATTCTACGAGAAAGGATGGAACGCCTTCATTGACGGGAAACCACATGAGCATTTCAGGGTGAACTATGTACTGAGGGGAATGGTCATCCCGGAAGGGTCGCATGAAATTGTGTTCGAGTTCCGCCCGAAAACATACTTCACCGGGAATACCATATCCCTGGTCAGCTCCGTGATCCTCCTTCTGCTCCTGGCCGGTGCAGTGTTTTATCAGGTAAAGTTCCCTGGTAAATCAAGGTTCGGGGATTTGATATGGGGCAGGAAGATAACGGCGGAGTTGTGAAAGGTTAGTCTCACTAATATCGGTTGAGCCATTTATAGCGGCGGGCATTGCTTCCCAGCTTCACCGACATGGTGATCTCGTGGGAACCGAAGCTGTAACTGCCGATTTTTGAAAGGGTGTAGTCGAAGGAATAACCCAGGTAGAGTCCTTCGATCCGGACCCCGAACATGGCGATAAGGCTCCCGTTGGTACGGTAGGAAAGACCCGCCCAGAACTGATCCTCATAATAGAACTTCAGGGAGAGATCCCCCTGGGGATTCCAGTTTTCGGATGTTTTGAGCAGGAGCCCGGGTTCCATAAAAAACTCATTGGTGAGCGCAAATTTATACCCGCCCATTAACCAGTAGTGCCTGAATGATTTGAAGTCGGGCTGGTCCCCGCTGCCGAGAACCACCGCCGTCTGCAGAAGATTGCTGACGGCAAATCCCACAAAATAGTCATATCCCCTGAAATGAACGCCGAAATCGGCATCCGGACAATAGGCGACGCTGTGAAAATTACCGGAGAATACCGGGTCCCTGGCATCTCCCAGGCTCAGGTTCTGATCATACAGACGGTATTGAAAAAACTTGGGCGCCAGTCCGAATGAAAGCTGGCGGTTATTCATGATGATGTGGTAGGCATAGGTAAAGGATATACCCGTTCGCGCAACATTGCCGTTGACATCATTAATGATGTAGGCACCCAGTCCGACCCGTCCTTTCGTGCTCGGCATCAGCATATTGCTTCTCCGCACAGGGTGATTGACAATCCTGTAGGAGCGGCGGAGAAGCCGGGTCTGCCAGGAAGCGGAATAGGTCTGGGGAGCATCCGTAAAACCGAGCCACTGCTGACGAACCGTCGTATTAAACGAAGTGTACCCGTCTTCCCCCGCCATGGAGGGATTGACCAGGAAGCCGTTCTGGATATACTGACTGTACAGCGGCATCTGCTGGGCGCTTAAACCAGCAGGGGCCAGGATCAGTAAAAGGAGCGGGATGATATGAAAGTATGCCGGTCTCAATGATAATTTCGCTTTCGGTTCCTCTTGATACGTAATCATCTGATAATTGTTACATTCCCCGTAATCGGCGGATCATCATTCGGCAGTTCCAGGATATAATGATATGAGTCAATGGGTAACGGCCTGTTTTGAATGGTGCCGTTCCAGTGTTCGTTTTCCGCATTGTCGGATATGAAGACCAGGGTTCCCCAACGATCGAATATGCGCAATGTAACCCCTTCATAAAGGTACAGGTTCTCGATTATCCAGGTATCGTTTATCCCGTCACCATTGGGCGTGAAAGCATTCGGAATGATCAGGCAGGAAGCATATTCCGAATCGACAATCACCGTATCCACCAGGATACAGCCATTGAAATCGGTGAGGGTGGCCACATAGGTTCCTGCCGGCACCGAACTCTGTCGGGCATCATTTTCAAGAACCTGGTTCCATACAATGGTATGCGGTTCAACCCCTCCGCTGGTCATCACACTGATCCATCCGTCTTCCGTATCCGGACAGTAGGCCGGTTCCGTATCAAAAGAAATGCTTAACGGCTCAGGATAGTAAAGCGTTGCTTCCGCCGTGGTATCGCACCGGTTCCGGTCCATGACCGTAACCTTCCACTCCCCGGCCGGAAGATGATCTGCCACATTGGAGGTGTGACCGCTGTTCCAGAGGTAGGAATAAGCCGGTGTGCCGCCCTGAACGGCTATAAATATAGATCCTGTTGAATCGCCGTAACAGAGCGGATCTGATACGGAGAGGTCGTAGCGGAACGGATAGGGTTCATTGAGCGTGATCGAGGTCGTATCGATACAACCGTTCCCATCGACGATCCGCACCCCGTATGTGCCAGCAGGAAGATTGACCAACGTATCCGGTCCGGGAACCGTCGAGCCGTTCCAGTAATATATATACGGCAGGGTTCCCCCCTCCACACTCGCCCTGATCTTCCCGTTAGACTCCCCGTAACAGCGGATGTCCGTTTCAATGAATCCGGATACCGATTCGAGGATTGAAATAATATTGTCCGCTTCACCCACCTCAAACGGACCCATATCCAGACGGCAATTATTCAGGTCGGTAATATTCACGTAATAGTCTCCACTGTAGAGGTCTGCCAGGGTGTCTGTGGTGAATCCGGGCGTAATGCTGATCGTATCGGTAAGGGTGGTCCAGACATAGGTATAAACCAGGTTTTCCCCGATCGTGTCGGGGGTGCCCCCCAGGATTGAAATTTCAATGGAGCCCGAATTTGAACCGTAGCAGAGTGCATCGTTAATGGTAAAATCCGAATAGATTAGTTCGCCGGGCTCTTCCATGTTAAACACCCGCGTCACCTCACATCCGTTGATATCCGTCACCGTGCTTCTGTACAGGCCGGCAGTGAGGGAATGCTGGTCCATGGATGCCGGATCGGAAAGGGATCCCCCTTCCGTGGTCCAGCTGTAGGTATTCAGTTCAGGCTGATTTGCCGTAGCGCCCCCTGAAGGATTCAGGATAATATAACCGTCATCTTCTCCATAGCAACGGATACCCCAGCCATAATAGTCCGATGTATCCGGGTCGAGTGCGAGAAGTGGCGGTTCGAGGATCTCTATCACTGAATCCCTTGAACATCCTATTGAATCCCTGATGGTAACACGGTAGGATCCTGCAGAGATGCCGTTCAATACCGGACCGGCCGATCCGAACGGCGTGTCGTTTTTCTCCCACGCGTAGATGAACTGCCCGATGCCTCCTGCCGTCATCATCTCCAGGTAACCGTTTGCCTCCCCGTTACATTGAATCTGCCATCCGTTATAGTCGGAGATGGAATCAATGGTCATCACAATCCTGGCAGGTTCATCCAGGTTATAAGCCGCCGCATTTGTACAACCGAACGTATCGGTAATAACCAGTCCATAGTCACCCGGACCGAGCATTGTGATCTCATCGATGGAATCGCCATGAAGGTTGGTCACCACATAGCTGCCGGGACCGGTCCATTCGTAGGTATTCGAGCTGTAATCCTCGCTGGTATGTCCCCCGTTCACCTCCACCCTGAGGTATCCGTCGTGGGCGCCGTAGCAGCTGATATCGACCGTATCTTCATAAATCAGGCGCGGGTCATGATAAATGCGTTCAATGGAGACCGGGTCGGGTTCTATAAGGATGATCTCTTCGGGATAGGGTGAGCGGCACCCGTTAACATCGGTCACATTGAAAAAGTACCTGCCTGCCGGAAGCCCCGAATAGGTCTTTTCCGGGATGATCAAACCTGGTTCTTCGTCAATCGGATTCATGAATTCGTCCATCAGGGTAAAAGTGAACGGTTTCGTGCCATTGGCGACACTCACAAGGACCTCTCCATCCGTATCCCCGGAGCAGGTAATATGGTAAGGCCCCGGTCCCACAACGGCCGGGTCAGAGGTAATGGAGATTTGTTCCAGTGCATCGATATGGAAGGTATCGATAAAAATACATCCGTTCATATCTCTTAAACTGAAAATCCAGTTGCCAAACCGCCCTTCTGTTAAGTCCTGTGTATTCTTTTCAATGAAGAAATAAGGATCATGGTTCCATTTATAGGTATAGTGATAGGACGGGTTGATGTTAAAACCGGTTCCGCCGTCGGGTGTGATGAATATGCCTCCGACCGGCTCTCCGCCCTCACAGCTTGTGGGCCAGGTAGAATCGGGGGCTTCAATGAAAAGTGAATCGTTGTATATTCTCAGTCTTTCCGGCTGGATAAGCGTGACGACCGAATCGTGCCGGCACCCGATGCTGTCAACCACACTGACGTTGTAAGTTCCGATGGTCAATCCGGACTGGTCCTCTTCCCCGGGCAGCAATCCATATCCATCGGCAGTGGACCAGCTGTAGGAATAGGGTTCCGGTTGACCCACGTACCAGCCTCCCTGCGGAACAAGGTCAACAGCTCCCGTGCTGTCGCCGTGACAGGCAATATTGAACCCGCC
>JAFGWU010000034.1 GCA_016936975.1 Bacteroidales bacterium
AGCAATACCATTATCGCCCGGCCTTCAAAGGGTATTGCCGACCCAAACTGCAAAAAGGCCATGTTTACAACGAATTCAAAGGGAGAAGTCTTTCTGGATATCCGGGAAAACCAGACCGGCAGAAAGTTTGTATTAAACGGCAGTATAAAAAGGGGAAAGATGCGCAGACTGGATCAACGGCTCTGGCTCATGGGGAACACTTCAATCGGTTATTGTAAGAATCTTGCAAATAGTGATGATCATCCTTTTGCCGTAATATTTGATCCGGCTGAGGTTTACGAAGGACTGGATATACCGGCAGAAGATATCCGCATCATTGAAAACTCACTTTTCCCGGGCCTGGCTGAGCCGGAAATCAGCAGGGCAATCTGTTTTCCTTTCGCCCAGCACTATATTGCCGACAGCCCCGGTTGCTATACTTCTGTTAAGGACCGTGAGGATCTGATCAGTAAGTACAATGTATTGGCAAACGCCAAAAACCATAAGACTTTCTCCGCCAGAACCATTGTAAAACAGCTCCTTATCGGAATTGCTGTTTCCATCATCATTGCTATATTTCTCGTTCTACTTTTGTAGGACCTCCATTCTCTCAGAATTGGCCTGCAGTATGAACTGAAAGGAAAACCCGAAACCATTTGCCCTTCCGTAAAGGAATGCAACAGTCACCTGTTTAAAATCCTTCGTGCAGCCAGCTTGCCGGTAAGAATGGCCATGGGTACTCCGGCCGGACTGTAGGTCCACTGTCCGGCCTGAAAGACGGAAGGTATGGGCGTGACAACTGCACGATTTGAAGACAAGATTTTATTGATTGCCGGAACGGGTTCCCGGAACGACCAGCCGGTAATCGCCCCCTCCGAAGTTCCGACCCTGTTTTCATAGCTCAGAGGTGAAAATGAAAACCGGGCCATCACCTTATCCTCCAGCATGGGATATACCGAACCGGCAAGTACCCTGATGATGCGCTCTTCCATTTCAGTAATAAACTCCCTGTACCAGCCCGCCTCATCAATCATTTTAAACAGATCATATTCAGCAAGAATGCTGATGATCAGTCCGGTTTTGCCTTCCGGTGCCAGATCAGGATCTTTAAGGGCCGGAATGGATATCTCATAGGTATTCAGGGTAAGAAATTTGTCGAGCCAGTTCAGCATACGGGACTTTTCCACTTTACCAGAGGCTTTAAGAATACTGTCGAGTTCGCTCCAGTGCGTCTCTCCCAATCCCTGTTTCGAGGGAGAATAAAAGAAGTGTCCGTTCGCGATTTTACGGAAGCTTTCCGGGGGGTCATCCACTTCAACAAAGAGTGTAAAAACCGAATCCCCTCCCCGTTTTTCTGAAAGGCGGCTTTTCGTTTCTCCGAATTTTGATTGGACCCCTGGGGAGCAACCCGCAACATCCGTGATCCTGTAAAACGTTTTCAGGTCAGCTGCCCAGACCAGATTTTCATAAATATAACTCACATCATTCTGGTCGGTAACCCTGTGTTCGCAGGCCAATACCCTTTCAATGACCGTTTCTCTCTTAATCTCTCCTCCCCATTCAAGGAACCTTTTTTCAACGGCAGCAGCCAGCTTGCCCACTCCGCCCCGGGGATAGAAATAATCCAGGTAGAGGGAGAAGTAGCTCAGTGCAAAAAACGCGGGGGTATTCTTAAAGAAGTGCTGGGAAATAATGTCCCTGAGGGAAGGGTTTGTTACAATCTTCCCCAGGTAAGGTTCTACCGGCATGTTCATCCGGTTGATCTTCCCGATGGTAAGCAGGAATTTTGGCAACCAGGGAAGAAGTTCTTTAAACAGATAATTCCTGTCGCTCCTCAGATCCTTGAAATTAGGGTTCTCTAACCCGTAGAGCACATCCATCTGTTTCATGACCTTCCGGATGATCTTCATGAGGTGATCGATTTCAGCTTCACTTTCCGGGTAGATTTTCTTCAGCAGGTTCCTGTATTCCTTTAAGCTGCCGATGTCTTTGATATGCAGGATCTCGTTCTCCACACCAACAGATACAGGACTTTTAACGACATCGAGCTCAATGCCCAGCTCCTTTAACATCGGGAAAATGATCCCCGCATTTTCAAGTGCCCTGATACCGGCTTCAAATTGAAACCCGTCACGCGAAAACGTATTCACCAGCCCTCCGCATTCCCGGTTCTTCTCTATCAGCAGAACGCTTTTCCCCTCCCTGGCGAGATAGGCGGCACAGGTCAGTCCGGCCATTCCTCCTCCGATTACCACCGAATGATACTTCTTCTCAGCCATAAAGATTCATCTTTTCGGGATTATTCCGGGCACCCCGGTCATTTCTATACTTCTTGCCCAAATTTCAAATGCAGCATTTTTGTCGAGGGCGGGAGGTGCGGGTTCTTCCTCTTTGGTCAGGTTAAAGAATTTTCCGCTTACCCCCTCCAGGTCCCTGGAAACCGCAAGATAGTAGATCGATTCTGATGCAATTTCCGTAGGCCTCAAAACTTTATCGAAAAAATGCCTTTTCACCCAGCGGTAAAAAGCACTGTTTTCCTGCCCGGTCTCCGATTTGACGGCTCCGGGATGCATGGCATTGATGGTCACACCGGCAGGCCGGAAGTACTCATCAAACAGAAGCATGGTTTGCAGTTGCGCAAGCTTGGCCGAACCATAGCTTTTCAATCCGGAATAGCGGCGTTTCTCCCAGTTCAGATCATCCAGCCGCAATCCCCAGGCAGCAAAACGATGGCCTTCTGAATTGACCAGGATGATCCTCGCTCTTCCCTGCGACGATAACTTCCCGCTCAGCAGGATATTGATCATAAACGGGGCAAGGTGATGGACCACAAACATCCTGTCAAATCCTTCATCGGTCAGTTCCCTCCTGGTCAGATAGATGCCTGCATTATGGACCAGCACGTCAATCGGGGTATCCATACTGCGAAGTTCCTCTGCCGCACGCCTGACATCTTTCAAAACACTCAGATCAGCAATGATATACCCGCAGCGGACGCCGAATTCCCTTTCAATTTCTTCCCTGAGGGCCGCACTTTTTTCTTCGTTCCGGTTGATGCAGAGCAATCTTGCTCCGTGCGAGGCGAATTTCCGGGCCGTGTGGTACCCGATCCCCGATGTGGCCCCGCTGATCACCACCAGCCGGTCCCTGAATACATCTTTACAGATCCCGGGGTCCCGCCGGTTGTTTTTGATCATGGCGGCGATGTTCGACCACTTATAATCTTTGAAGTATTTGGGCAGCATCCTATGCTTCATATTGTCTCAGCCAAATTTCCGTTTCATAAACCGTCTGTAAGCCTTTCCAAACCGTGGAATATTGTCGAAGATATCTCCCCAGAGATCGTAATAGTCCCTCTGTTCTGCAATCTTTCCTTCTTCATTCAGGGTGATACGGCTGGAACCATATAATACCGAACTCGGGTTCCTTTTAAATTTAATGGTCATCTCCCATTCAATAAAGATATCCCTCTCCTGCCGTGCGGTTCTGACAATATGCATTTTCAAATCGTTTGAACGGGCAGTTAATCGCTCTGTCATCGCCTTAAAATCTTCCATTCCGCGAAGTTCCTGAATGGAATCCCTAAAATAAATATCATCATCGTAATAGGGAAGTATGTGTGACCAGTCCGGCTTCCCTTCCGTGTTATAGGTTTTCGACCACAACTCCTTTATACTTTCAGCGTCCAAAACCTTCCTGCCGGATTCCTTTTCCTGATTTACTGGCTTTTCATGCATGATTTAATGGGATTATTTGATTCAATATCATCTCCTATAAAAAGCAATAGTCTGCGACGACAGATCCTGCGGGGTTCGCCTACAACTTCTTTTTATTTCTTTGAGTAAAATTCAGGTTCCGGAGGAAAGATCTCATCTCTTATCCGCATCAGTTCCTCAAGGGTATCTATGTTTGGGTCGACCGGAACCAGTAGAACCGGACTCAGTCCCTTATCGGGATGCTGGATTGAATTGGATTCCTGGTTCAGTATTTTCTTTGAAGCGCCAACCACGAATTGCTCCGATTGATCCGCAACGTATCCGCTCAAGGTTCCGTCGCCGTTCAGGGTCAGGTAATTGCTGAATATTTCCCTGCGTGTGATATAGATCTCACCCCTGAAAAATTTTCCCACACTGATTTGCACGGTGACTCCGGGATGACCGTCCTGATCCGGATCTGTTAAATTGGGATCATCAGGATCGGCCGGCAGGGGTTTGGAAGGGTCTCCTTTTATTCCCAGCAGGCTTGGGGATTCGCGCCGATAGATATGCCAGGTCCCGTTTTTCCGGAATAATTCAACTTCCTGAACCCTTGGTTTAATAGCCTGGACGGCCTCGTCACTGAATACTGATTGCGCATTCTTTCTGCTCAGCTTTTGTTCGGCATGCACAAAGCGGTCGGACTGCATGAGCCTGCCATCCTCCAGGTAAAAATCAGTAAACCCGTATGAAATGATGAAGGAGCGCATCGTGGTCCTGGTGGTTGTATCTTCGTACGCCACCACATCGTAATGGGCATAGTGACCCACAATCGCTCTCCGGGCGCTTTCCAGGTCCGCCGGTTGGGTTGTATCTGATCCCTTATGTCCGAAATCATACAGGGGAGATTCCGGCCATTCCAGTGGTCCGGAACAGGAATTCAGTACAAAAAAAGTAGCCAGAATTCCCGGATATATCCATTTATGTTTTTGCATCGTAATCATGGAGAATGATATGTTCTGCATTTACTGCAAATTCCTTTCTGAACCAAAAGAATGTCAGCCAGGACCAAAATGTCTGCTTCCTCCTATCAGCACTACAAGTTTAACGATTTTTTTTGATGAAAGGTCTTATTTTGCACTCCGGAGATTGAAATCAAACGTTACCCTGGTTTCTCCACAGCCCAGCATTTTGTCCCCGAAACAGGGCTTTCTTATCTCTTTTATCTCACTTAACCAGAATGCTCCCTGATCACTGTCAGCCATGGGTCAATACTGGTAGGAAACTGTACCCTCCGGGTTCATCATACTGGGTTTCCCTTCCAGTTGTGCCGCTGCATCGATTTTAAACACACCATTAACCGCAATCTCTTCACCTTCTTCCAATCCTTCGGCCACTAAATAGAAGCTTCCGGCTTCCGGACCAAGCGTAATTTCCCTGTATAAGAATGAGGGTGATTCCCGGTCCGGAACTTTAACATACACAACCGAACGTTTCCCTGTCCATAGTATGGAAGATTTGGGAATTAAAATGTCATTCGATTTTCCTGCTAAAGTTGACTCAACCATCCCGTTTACAAACATCCCGGGTTTAAGAGAGAGAGATGGATTACTCTGCTCAATCCTTACCCTGGCTATCCGTGTGGAAGGATCAATGAAAGGATCTATAAAGTCAATCTTCCCCCGGAATTTTTTACCGGGAAAGGATTGAACCATATAGCTTACCTGGTCTCCATTCTTAATCCAGGGCAGGTCGCTCTCGTATGCATCAAACATGATCCAAACATGAGTGAGGTCAGTTACTTCAAAAAGCGCCGATCCCTCCCTGACATAGTCCCCCAGAGCAATATTTCGCTTTGTAACGGTTCCTGCTATCGGTGATAAAATATCAAAATATGACTTTGGTTCACCGTTATTCTCAATCCCGTCAATCTGTTCTTCAGTGAGATCCCATAACCTGAGTTTTGCTCTTGCAGCATTATAAATTGAAGGCCTTGAATCTTTATATGAAACCGCTTCCAGCAATTCTTTTTGTGCGGTTACCAGTTCAGGAGAATATATGGTTGCCATTATCTGACCCTTTGTAACATTTTCACCCGTAAAATTCACAAACAGTTTTTCAATCCTTCCTCCAAACCGGGCTGTCAGGTTGGAAATCCTTCGTTCATCTGCCCGGACTTTGCCCTGCAGGTATATCAGCTTTTCGGGAGTTCCCTTCTTTACAACAACCGTCTGGATATCGGCAAGCCTGGCGGCAGATTCAGTTAATTGGATCTCATCAGGATGGGTCCCTGTATCTTCAGATTCCAGGCTGGCTACAGGGACAAGGTCCATGGCACAGATCGGGCATTTACCAGGTTTGTCCTGCCTGATCTGGGGGTGCATGGAGCAGGTCCAGATCGTTTCTGCCTCCCCGTTATGATCATGAACTTCATTACCCGCAGGATTTACAGTTTCTTTTTTCGTTTTATCATCCGGTGAATGAAAGAACAACCATCCAAGAAACACTCCTGCACCAAGTACCAGGATATGATACCTGTAATTTTTCCAGTTATTTTTAATCCACTTTTTCATGACTTACTTATTATTTCGTTATGTTTTTATTTGCCCATTAAATAATTCAGGAAAGAAACAGCAGCCTGTTTATCCACTCTTGCCCTCTCCAATTCCAGGGAATAGAAAAGCTGCTTCCTTTCCATTCTTAATACTTCTTCAAAATTCTTATCAGCTGTTGCGTACTCGACTTCCAACAGGTTGATAGACCGGTTGGCAAGATCCTGTTGCTGGTGATAAAGCACAATCCTTCTCTCGGCGTCCTGAAGTTCATTCCAGCTTTTTTCAAACAACGTTTCCAGCATATTCATTTTATTCTTCTTCTCAAAGGCTTTTGCTGTCTCTTTATATGCAGCTTCCTTAATCATAGACCTGTACTTGTTCCGGTAAAGCGGAATGGTGATCCCGATCCTGGGAAACATGAATGCATCCTGACCACTGAGGTTATTCTCTCCCCTGCCGACGACGATATAATCCAAACCAAGCGAAAAGTCAGGTTTACCCGATTTCTTAGCCACCTCCTGTTTGTAATTGAGTGCTTCTCTCTGCAACTCCAGTCCAAGCAACTGGTGGTTACCCATTCTGATACTGTCAAGAATGGCCTGCCTGCTGAGGTCAGATGCAGTGTCCCAAAGGGTGTCCGGAAACGAAACCCCTGCCAGTTCAGTATTTAGCAGGTTATTGAAAGCAACCAATAGATATTGCCGGTTATCCCTGAGCAGGGCAAGCTGGTTTTCCAGGTCACCCATTTCCATCTCGATCCTGAATTCATCGACCGCCGATACCTTTCCGGTTTCGACCTTTATAAGTGCAAGTTTTTGAAATCTCTGCAGGATTTCTATATTCTCTATCAAAATCGAAACTGCCTTCTGATTGAAGTAAAGACTGTAATAGGTCCCTCGTACTTTATCGAACAGTTTGGCTTTTGACTCCTCAAAGAGTTCATATTTTGCTTTGGCACTCTGGATGGCCACATTTTCCCTGGCATTCAAAGTTCCAAACCATGGGAACATCTGTGTGGCTGATATCCTGAATTCCTGGGGTCCTACCCCTGTCTGAATGGGTTGAATAAAATAACCGAATGCCAGCTGTGGATCAGGGAGTGCCCCAACCTGTGGAACTGTCTCAAGTGCTGCCAGGTAATCATTAAATCTCGCCTTCAGCAAAGGACTGTTTTCAGCAGCCATCGTAAGATATTCATCCAGGATATCCTGCGCACGGACAGTTTGACTCCCCAGGATAATACTTAATACCAGTACGATACTGTATAATTTATTGATTTTCATGCTGTGTATTATTTTTAATTTTTCTTAGGACCAACCTTTCCTGCCACATGCTGTAAAGGATCGGGACCACGAACATGGTCATTACCTGTATCACCATGCCTCCAAATAATGGTATGGCCATGGGTACCATAATATCTGACCCTTTTCCTGTGGATGTAAGGACCGGTATTAAGGCTATGATTGTCGTTGCTGCAGTCATCATGGCTGGTCGTACCCTTTTGCTTCCGGCATCAATCACTGATGACCGCACTTCCGATATGGTATCCGGTTTGTTTCTGTCAAATACCTGCATCAGGTAGGTTCCCATAATAACACCATCATCCGTTGCAACTCCGAATAAGGCAATAAATCCCACCCACACGGCAACACTCAGATTGATGGTTCCCATCTGGAACAGGTCCCTCATGTTCATGCCGCCAATATCAAAATTCATGAACCATGGCTGACCGTAAAGCCACAACATCAGGAAGCCTCCCGAAAAGGCAACGAAAATGCCCGAAAAGATCATGGAAGAAGTAATAACCGACCTGAATTGAAAGAACAGGATCAAAAAGATGATGATCAATGATACCGGAACTACTATCATGAGTCTTTTTGTTGCCCTGATCTGATTTTCGTAATTTCCCGTGAATTTGTAGCTGACACCTGCAGGCAATTGAAATTCCCCGGAATCAAGTTTACTATTCAAATAGTCCTGTGCATTCTCCACCACATCCACTTCAGCGAAAGCCGGTTTCCTGTCAAAAATCACATACCCTGCCAGGAAAGTGTTTTCGCTTTTAATCAGTTGGGGACCTCTTAAATAAGAGATCTCTGCAAGTTCACCCAGCGGGACCTGAACACCAGATGGTGTAGGGATTAAAACCTTTTTAAGATCCTCAGGATTATCCCTGAATTCGCGTGCATACCTGACCCTTACAGGGAAACGTTCCCTTCCTTCAACCGTTGTGGTCAGCTGCATTCCTCCCACAGCACTGCTGAGATGCTTCTGCATGTCCCGGATGGTAAGACCGTACCTCGAAATGGCTTTTCTGTTGATGTCGATCTCGAGGTAAGGCTTCCCTACCACCCGGTCAGCAAAAACTGAAGCAGGTTCAACCCCGGGTACATCTCTGAGATATTTTTCCAGTTCAAATCCGGTCTTTTCTATGGATTGCAGATCCGGGCCAAATACTTTGATACCCATCGGAGCACGCATCCCGGTCTGAAGCATAACCAACCTGGTTTGAATAGGCTGCAATTTGGGAGCCGACGTGAGTCCCGGGATCATGGAAGACGCGACAATTTCCTGCCAGATATCATCTGTGGAATGGATATGATCCCTCCACTGCCTGAAGTATTTACCTTTTTTATCCGGTATTAATTCTTCCAGGGAAACCAGCCTGAATTCTTCTTTACCCGGATTATATTTGCTGCCACCCCTGAGTTCAAAGGCTCCATCTTTGTCTGTCCTGAACCGCATCCTGTGTCCGTTTTCATCAAGAATGAATTCCGGCCTGTAGTTTATCACATTTTCATACATGGAGGTAGGCGCAGGATCCAGTGCCGAATTTACACGGCCCCATTTCCCAACCACATTTTCTACCTCTGGTATGGCGTTCACTTTTTTATCCAGCATGGCAATCACTTCCAGGTTTTCCTGAATTCCGGAATGAGGCATGGTGGTGGGCATTAACAGAAACGATCCCTCATCCAGCGTCGGCATGAATTCCTTACCTATTCCCGGGAAGGTGTTTTCTGCAAAATGCCATGCTATACTCTGTTTTATTCCCTGTGGAAGGAATCCGAATATTTTATCTGCACCCTGCCAAATTATCAAACCAAGCAGGAGGATTAATACAGGAATGCTCAAGAATTTCCATTTGTTATCCAGGCACCATCTTAAGATTTTTTTGTAATACCTGACAATACTCATCAGTATTCCCAGGACAATAACTACAAGACCTGCAATAAAAAGAAGGTTCAGAAAAAGACTTCTCTGTGCACCCAGCGGCATCCATTCCTCCGTAAGAAAGTACAAAACCACCACCAGGGTGAGCGCTATATTTATGTAATTAACCAGGTATCTTCTGTTCCCGGGCCATTTATTCTCCAATAATCCATTTACACCGATAGCAATGAGTACAAAGGCGAGCCATGTATGAAATACAATAATGAATGCCAGGCCCGTGACT
>JAFGWU010000035.1 GCA_016936975.1 Bacteroidales bacterium
ACCGGCAGGGGTGGTTTCCGGATGTCGTCCCAGGTTTTGCCGCCGTCTTTCGTGCGCCACAACCGTCCGTCGTCCGTACCGGCATAAAGCAGTCCGTCCCTGAAGGGCGATTCATCAATGCAGGTGATGGTCTGGTAACTGATGTCCCCCTGTTTTTCAGGGTCGTTGTAAGTCAGGTCGGGACTGATTATTTCCCAGGTGCCGCCTCTGTCTGTCGACTTCATCACAAACTGGACCCCGTGGTAAATGATATCCGGGTTATGAGGCGAAATAACCGTCGGAGCCATCCATTGTCCTCTCAGATCGGCTTCTTCGGGGTAGGTTTCCGGGAGCAGCCACTCCATGTCGTCCGGGTAGCCTTCCACCGTTGCCTTTGCCAGTTTGCCATAGAAGAGGGATGCGTAAATGGTGTTGTTGTCCCTCGGATCAATCGCGTGGGTACTGCCTTCCGCCCCCAGGGTATAGTTCCATTCGGACGGGCGCAGACGGTTTTTACCCCCAGAAAGGTCGACCTCGGTGCAGAAGCTGTGGTGATCCTGTATGGAGCCGTATATCCTCATGGGCTCATGGTTGTCGAAGGCGATATTGTAGAACTGTGCCAGCGGCAACGCTTCGATCAGGCTTCTCCAGTTTTCTCCCTTGTCGTAAGATACGCTGATCCCCCCGTCGTGGGCAACCAGTATGTAGTTTGAGTTGCCGGGATCGATCCACATCCCGTGCTGGTCGACATGGAATTTCCTGCGGATGGGTTCGAATGTTTTTCCGCCGTCCGTGGATACGTTTACATAGAGGCCGAGGGTATAAACCCGGTCTTCATCATTGGGATCGACCCGCATCTGTCCGAATACCCAGCCATAGGTGCCGGAGTGTCCCGACATATAGCGCCGGGTCTCTTCCGTGAGCCCGCTGACCTGCCTCCAGGAGGCCCCGGCGTCGTCGGAGCGGTAGAGGGTGGCACCCTTGATAATGTCTTTTTTCGGCCTTCCGTAGGAATCCAGATCCCCCTCTTCGGCTCTGAAGGCCACCTCGTAGTCGTCCACGAAAGCATAAACCACATCGGGACCGGAACGGGCCAGATCGATGCCTGTCCGCCCCATGTACTTCGATTCGGGAAGTCCGTTCGTCAGGTGCGTCCAGCTTTTTCCGCCGTCGGTGGTTTTCCAGATGCCGTTGTTTTTATGTTCGGGACAGGTTCTCGGATCGTTCCATTTCAGGCGGGTCCTCTGCCAGGTGGTGGCATACAGGATATCGGGATCACGGGGATCCATTACAATGTCATTGACCCCGGCTTCATCACCTTTATAGAGGATCTTTTCCCAGGTTCGTCCCCCGTCGATGGTTTTATAGAGACCGCGTTCCTTGTTCCTTGTCCATTCATGGCCCGAAGCCGCCACATATACGATATCCGGATCCGCAGGATGGACCAGGATCCGCGAGATGGTGAAGGTCTCCTCCAGTCCCATGTGGGACCAGGTCTCCCCGCCGTCGGTGGTTTTCCAGATTCCGCAGCCCGGATTGGAGGAGCGAAAGATATTGGCTTCGCCCGTTCCCACCCATACGGTGTCGGGGCGGGACTGGGTAATGGCAATATCCCCGATGGTGGTGGTGCCCTGGTGTTCAAACACCGGCTCAAAGGTCACGCCTTCGTTCACGCTTTTCCAGACCCCTCCCGACGCACTGCCCACCCAGATGGTATAGCTTTTCCCCTTCGGCATCACCGCCTCCACGTCGGTACAGCGGCCGCTGATGTTCGTGGGCCCCAGGTATTGCCAGTGGAGGTCCCGGAAATCCGATGCAGCCCGCATGCTCTCATGCTGTTCATACATCCGGAGTTTTTCTGCACCGGTAAGGACCGGCGGCTTGACCTGGGCGCTGATCTGGGAAAAAATAAGAAGTGGTGTGAGAATTACCAGCTGTTTTTTCATTTCTGTGGCGGGATTGATGATGGATAAAGGTACATTTTTTGGAAGAAATCCGAAATGAATTCCGTATTCAGTAATTGGGTTTGATTGGATTTTTTAGTAATTTGATTGATTATTCAACAGGTCGTTCAATTTATCCTATTTATTATGAGGAAGATTATTTTAATTCTGATTTTCACAGCCACAGCGCTTATGCCTCTTAAAGCCCAGATGCATCTTTTTATTGAAGAACAGAGTGTCACCCTGGAAGATGGCGTTTTTACAGGATGGGTTTTCCCTGTTCCTGGCAGTCTGGAGTCCTCGTTCAAAGATTTCCGGGATTTTGGCAGGGAACGAAGCGATATCAGGATCAAAAAGGAAGAGGACCGTTTTTATATGGCCGAGAAGGTATTCATACCCAGCATATCTTCAAAAAGAGGAGACATGATCGCATACGGGATCCCCTCCTCCATGCATAATGACATGGCGGTGATCTTCAGGCTCGGGTATGATATTTCTTTAAACAGCACGGAGTGGGGCACTGAAATGGTGAACCTGAGGAATTATACCAGGGAGTTCATGTCGTTCCTGTACAATAATTTCTATGCCGACAGCATTGCCATGGTGGAGAAAACCTTACAGGATCTTGAAAAGGATTTGAAGGGGCATGAAAGAGATCTGAAACGAATGGAGAGAAAGGTTAGAAAAAACAGGGAAAGGATACATGCTGAAACGGATGAGATAAAGACGGAACAGCTTGAAGGAACGGTATCGGTCCTTGAGACGGATATTGAAAACGTCACTTACCTGATCCCTGCCGTTCAGTCCGAAGTAGACCGTCTGTCCAGCACCCTTGATCGCCTCAGGGATGAAACGGTCGAGGTTCAGAGGGTCATCGGGGCCCTGTGATTTCAGTAAGCAGTAAGCAGTTGGCAGCAGGCAGTTGCCTGTTTCATCATCTCAACCCCGCCTTGGTCAGCAGGTGCTCCGGGATATCCACGTTGAATTGGATCTCTTCGATAATGAATTCTGTTCCTTCCCCTTTTTTGAGCATGTCCTTGAACACGATCCTGCCGGGATACCAGCGGTTTTCAATCTGTCGGATCTCGCTCAGCTCTGTTTTCTTAAGCAGGGTTCCGCTTCTGGCATAGAGTTCTTCCCGGAGGGGAACATAACGGGATTTATCGACCCACAGTTTGCGGGTCTGGTATGCCACATCCTCAACCCGGGCATGCATCTCCACAATCCAGGTGTCCCTGTCGCCGATGCTTTCCGAACCGGTCACCACGGCATCATATTTGCCTGCCAGGTTCGGATCATCCATCATATCTTCATAGGAAAGGTCGGATCCCATCACTGACTGCCTCAGCATATGGCCGGAGATCTGGATGGTCCGGTCCGTTCCCGGGGAGTAGATCCAGAGCTGGTCCTCCAGCTTGAGCATTTTCGTTCCTGCCTCCCTGGCGGGAGAGAGGTACTCTGTGTAAGCTTTTTGGTCCCCTTCAGCCCATGACTGCGATTCAATGGTTCTGGAGTAGCGCGCACCGTGGATGATCATGGTCGATTTGAAATACCGTGTTTCGGAGGACATGTTCCGGTCGATCCGGTCCAGTATCTCTTTCCCCGAAGGCTGTGCAAGCACAATCCCCTGGAGGGCCGTTGCGCATATTATTGATAATGCAATCCCTGTTTTTTTCATTCTGTTTTGTATTAACTAAATTGAATTCTGTTCATCACTTCAAAAGCCAGGTCATAGCTGACAGCTCATAGGGTGCGGTGACACAGTCGCCCAATAATCCTTCGCCAGGGCTCCGGATTACACAGTCGCCCATTCACTCATCACACCTGCAGCTCCTTGAACAGCTGTGCCGTCTGCCGTTTGTATATCCCAATTCCTGCAAGGGCCGTGCCGAGCACCGTGGCCAGCACACCGGGGATAAAGCCGATATAATAGGCCGCAGGTACAATTTCTGCTTTCATGACTCCCTGCATCATCATGGTGGAGTTCGACAGCATGCCGCTGATATCAATCCCTTTCGTCATCCAGTACGAAAAGAGGAGGCCGATGGCTGTTCCGGCAACCGAACCTGCCAGCCCGATGAAAACGGCTTCTGTGATGAGGCTCCTGTAAATATGCGGTTTCTCTTCCCCGATGGCCAGCCGGAGGCCCATCTCGCCGTACCGTCTCAATCCTCCCAGCAGGCCGGAGTTCCAGAGCACAATCGACATGGCGATTACAAAAATGATGATGATAAACGATTTCATATACCCCACCAGGTCAAGATAACCGGTAAGGTTATTCTGTTCCCTCAGGGGAACCATAACCGGGGCATATTCATCCTGCGGATCGGAATAGGTTTCATTAAATTCAGACGAAAGTTTGCCGGCCGCCTCGTCATCATAATAACCAT
The DNA here is from genome assembly GCA_016936975.1 of Bacteroidales bacterium. Lineage (GTDB taxonomy): Bacteria > Bacteroidota > Bacteroidia > Bacteroidales > JAFGWU01. Next base: position 4,313 of record JAFGWU010000035.1, read on the forward strand.
CCGGGAAAAAACCCAGGATCTCACCGGTTGCACCGGTCATATCGAAGGCGCTCCGTATCCCGCTGATGTCGGCGATGATCCCGCCGCGGTCCAGCACGGCCGAACCAAAACGCACTGTCCCGCAAACCGTGAAGTTGGTAATGGACATGGCCCCGAACATGGTTGATCCGATCAGCGTGACAGGATCGCCAACCTGAACATCCAGTTTCCGGGCAAAATCGTCACTCAACAGGATTTCAAAAGAGCCGGCAGGGAGCGCGCCCCTGACCAGTGACCTTTCCAGGTTCAACCGCTCTGCTTCCCCGCTTTTTCCGGAAAGAAGATCCACGGCCATTCCTCCTCCGGGTCCCTGCTCCTTCGTCTCCCCGTTTTCATCCGGCGCATCCACCAGACCGCCGAACTGGATCCGTTCCACCCACATCATACCGGGGTATTGATCCTTAATCTTCCCGAGCAGTTCGTCGCTTTCCAGCAGTGCCAGGTCATTCGGCAGCTGGTCTATATTTTCATAATAGGTGCGGCTCATGATTTTTACATGGCCGGTGGAAAAATTTGCATTGAAATCGATCATGTCCCCCAGCACGCCGGTTATCCAGCATTGAATAAGGACCACCAGGGCGACCCCTATGGCTACAACGATGATGGGCATCAGGCTTCTTGACCGGTCGCGCAAAAGACCTTTTAAATAGAATGACAGCATAACAAAGGTTTTAAGTTGTTACTGAATTTTCCCGCGAATGGCTTCCGTGGGATTCATTTTGGAAATTTTCCTTGCCGGCATATAGCTCACGATCGTTGTGGTTATCATAATCAGGAGTATGGTTCCTGTGATGACAGCCGCACTGTAGTAGGGAAGGATCCGCTCCGCGCTGGCCAGTCCGAACGAGTCGGTTCCTTCCGGCATTCCGAGGCCGGTCTTTGCAAACCACAGCAGGAGGGGGATGCCATACACAGCGGCCAGGGCCAGGGCGAGAATGGCATGCATGGTCCCTTCCACGGTGAACAGTCCCACCACCTGGCGGCGGGTCATGCCCATGGAGATATAGGTTCCGATTTCACGCTGTCTCCTGAAGATGGAGAGCACCTGTGTGTCGAAAACTGCGAGCAGTGCCAGGGCCAGCAGGATCAGGTAAAGGATGGAACCACCGGTCGATTTGGTCTTGATCATCGCCTCCAGCTCGGCAAACAGGAAATCGTGGTCCCTGAATTCCCATCCGGGTATCTTTCCGGGAAGTTCGACACCCTTTCCTGAGACGATCAGAGTTGCTTCACCGGGCATCTGCAGCATTTCCTGCATCTGATCCAGGGGGATCCAGATTTGCCCGGCATCCACTGCCGGAACAGGGGAGGAGAAGATCCCCGTTATTTTAACCTCTGCAGCGTCGAAGGTTCCGTTGACATCCCGCCATCGCACCAGCAGATAATCCCCTTCCTCCAGCCGTGCACTTTTTGCCATACGGGTGCCTGCCAGCGCCGGTATTATGTGATCCTCCGCGACCAGTTTATCGGTTGGAACGGAGAGAACATCCTGCTGAACAGCGATGCCTTTGAGCTTAATGCTCTGGATCCTTCCCTCGGGATAAATGGTTGCCTGGGAAAGCAGAATCGGGGCCACCCGTCCCTGTTCCGCCGCTGTTTTAATCTCCGGGGGGACAGGGGCATGAGCATCCGCATAGGTGAAGGGGTCGTACGGATCGTACTGCTCCTGCCAGAACTGTCCCTGTCCGACCTCCCAGTCAATCATGTCCGCACGGGCGTGATGGTTCCAGCCCTGGTAAAGGCCGTTCATGAAAATGATCAATACATAGGAGACAGACAGGATAAAAACGATTAGAAAGGTCCGCAGTCCGGCTCCCATAAGATTTCTGTATGCAAGTTTAAATGCGATCATGATTCAGGGTTTGTTATTTAACAGATTCGTCTGAAACAACTTTGCCGTCGGCAAGGGTTACGATCCGCTTCAGATAACGGATGACCTTATCATCGTGCGTGGCAAAGAGGAAGGTGGTTTTCAGCTCCTTATTCAGGGTTTCCATGGTCTGCAGAATATGGTGGGAATTTGCGGCATCGAGGTTTGCCGTAGGTTCGTCTGCCAGCACCAGGCCGGGCCTTTTCACCATTGCCCGGGCAATGGCCACGCGCTGGCTCTCCCCGCCGGAGAGCTGGGGCGGTCTGGATTTGATTTTATCCGTCAGTCCGACCCATTCAATGGCATCCAGAACGGCTTTCCTGCGCTCGGATGCAGGCATTTTGAGCAGGAGCAGGGGGAACTCAACATTTTCATACACCGTGTATACCGACATCAGGTTATAGGTCTGAAAAATGAACCCGATATGATTCTTCCTAAGCTGTGAGGCCGTTTTTGCATTCATGCCCCCGGAACCTGTACCCATTACGGTCACCTCACCTTTCGTAGGAGAATCCAGTGAGCCGATAATGTTCAGCAGGGTGGTCTTGCCTGAACCGCTGGGACCGACAATACCGGAAAATTCACCCTTGCCGAAAGAGAGGCTGATGCCGTTCAGAGCAGTGAAAGTGCCTCCTCCGACAGGAAACTGTTTGACGAGGTTTTCAATTTTGATGATGGTGTTGTTTTCCATTGTTTGATTTTTAATGATTGAATACCGCCATGAGCTGGAAGCCCCAGCCGCCGAATATATTTGTCTGATTATCGAAATTGTAGAGATTAAATGACTCGGGGTTCCAGAACCCCATGAGGTAAAAATTCCATTTATCATAGGTAACCGACCAGTTCAGGAACCGGTAGATTTCCCGGTTAGTGAAATCGTAAAAGAGGATCAGGCTCAGCTCATGAAACAGGTTGACGGGATAGGAAGCCGAAATTCCACCGAAATAAACCTGTTCATCGCCCTTAAAAGCCTTTGACCCATAGAGGAAACTTAGCGATTCCACGGTCAGCCTCAATCCGTTTCCCGTGTTAAAGGTATAATCCATTCCCCCGGTCAGCATGGTTTTATATTTCAGGGGCGTAAAATCAATATCCTGATGGATGAGGGACCCTTCAAACCAGAGTCCGACCACCCAGTCGAACCTGGTGTCGAGGGCAAGGCGGTTTTCGGGGACTGAAAGCCCTGTATGGAGCGAATCGGGCAAAATGGCATCGGGAAATGCTTTACGGTGGTGGTAGCTGAAACCGGTCTCACCGGTCAGGAACGGAAGCTGAACCCGGCCCCCGTATTCGAAGCTGTTCTTTCGGGAAGGAAAAATTTCCCACCCTTTTGTTTTGTTGTTGCCGTATAATCCCCAGAGCCAGATGTTGGCGTTGTTCAGGAAGTAATAACGGCCAAGAACCCCGTATACACCGTCTGTGAGCTGGAGGGGATCCCGCGGATCGATCCGGTCGAACCACATGAGCGGCCGAAGCATGGTTGCCGAACCGAAGTTGATTTTCTGAAGGCCCGCCCTTACCTCAAACTGCTGTCCGGATAATTTGACCCAGAGCCGGTACGGCGATAATCCGGCATTATCGGTGATACTGTCGTCGGACCATAGATCAAGGGCCCCGCGGATGTTTGCAGAAAATTCACCTTCCAGCGACAGGGAGCCAACCGGCGCGGTGAAGGAGAGCGCGGGAATGTATCTCAGTCCGGCCTGAATCCGGGTTGGATCGCCCGGATTGACCGTGGTCCATGAGACAGCCTGCCCGCTGAACCCGAACGACTGGGCTCGGAGCATTCCCGGCATGCCCAGGAACAACAATCCGGTGAGCAGTATCTCTCTTTTCATTTACGCTCCGATATGCCGTAGAAAAAAAAGTTCATAAGTTCAATGACCAGATCCTCCATGGTATTGTATAGTCCCTGCAGGCTCCTGTCTTCAAGGATGACCGACATATGGTTGATAAAATAGAGGATGAATTCGGGCTTGATATCTTTCCTGATCTCCCCTTTCTTCTGGGCATCCTTATAGAAAGACATAATCTGTTTGGTGGTGCTCCCGGTTAATTCGGTCCTGTAGGCGACCAGCTCCGGATCATCCGAGCTGAGCCAGTCTTCAAGAAACAGGTCACTCATTCCATGGATGCCCTCCTTTTTCATTTCGATTTGCTTCAGGACCTTTTCCGTAAAAGGGATGTCGCTTTCCATGATGGCCTTGAATTTTTTAATGCCTTCCTCAATCACGAAGGAGAGGAGAAACTTAACCAGTCCGGTTTTGTTGGCAAAGTGCTTGTAAAAGGTCATCTTGCTCACCCCGGCCTTCCGGCAAACCTCCTCTATGGTCACTTTCCTGTATCCGTACTTCCAGAACAGATCCCTGGCGGCGAGGGTAATCTGTCTCAGCTTTATATCAGAAATACTTTCCATGCATGATTATACGAAAATAGTAAGACAAAACTTATTTCGTATAAATATATAACAAAAGTAATCCATTGTCAAGAAAAAATTCATAAACTTTTTTACCTTGGACATATTTCTGCGTATTATCATTAACTGAAGAGAACCGGATTGGAAACGAAGAATCTGATAGAGTCCTGTATCAAAAAGGATGAGTCTGCTTTCAGGATCCTGGTGGACCGCTATGCAGGGTATGCGTTTTCGGTCGCTTATAGGGTGGTTAATGATGAAGAGGAAGCGAAGGATATTGTCCAGGAATCATTCATTGCGGCCTGGAACAGTATGGAACGTTTCGATTCGGGCAGGAACTTCAGCAACTGGCTCTACCGGATCATTGTCAATAAATGTTTCGATTCGCTGAGGAGAGGGAGGCTGAAGGGCATTAACAGGACGGAAGCAGAGCATCCGGGAATAAGCAGGATCATCAGTGACAGCGATCCGGGTAAAAAGCTGGAAAATAAAGAGATTGGAAGGATTATCCGGCTGATGACGGGAAAGCTGAGTCCCAAACAGAAGGCGGTGTTTATCTTAAGTGCGCTGGAAGGGCTGTCGCACGATGATATCTCGGAAATTACCGGGATGGCAAAAAGCTCCGTCAAAAGCAACCTGAATCATGCAATAAAAAAGATAAGGGCATGCCTTGAAAAATACCTCTGAACATGAAGCCTGACGACAGATACGATAAGATCATCCGCCGGCTTGCGGAGAACAGGCCGGAGCTGGATGACAGGGAAGCGCTGACCGATCGGATCATGCAGCAGATCGGGAAGTCTGCCGGAAATTTTCCGCAACGCTCCTTCAATGATTACGCCTTCAGCTGGGTCGGCATCGGCTGGCTCAGGTCGGCCATGGCTGCTGCAGCAACCATATTTATCGGGCTGTTCATTTACCAGCAGGTTCTGTTCAATCACAGGATACGCCTCCTGGAGGAACAGCTGGTTAATACGGTAAATACCCTGAACAGGGGTCAGGAAATGGGGATCCAACAAAAGCTGCTGATTGAATCCGTACTTTACAGAAATAGTCCGGGGGACAGCATCACGGTGTCCAGGGACGATCTTGAAACACTCATGAAAGCCTGGATGAAGGCTGAAAATATCGATGAACATCTTCTCGGGGATCCTGCCTACAAAGACCATATCAGGAATTTGATAAGGAGCAGGCTGGAGGAACCGGATGAACAAAACAATTCATTAAAAAATTTCAATTAAAATGATCTCAAAAACGAAACGGATGATTTTGCTGGTATTGATCGTGATGTTTCCATCCTGTATCGAAACGCACGTGATCAATACCGTTCATAAGGATGGCAGTATAAGCCGAAGCCTGATCATCAGAAATGATGAGAATGAGTTTCCCCCCGAACTGATCCCGGTACCCTTTGACAGCACCTGGGCAACAGACACCACATGGGAGACGGGAGGACCGGATAAGGACGGCGACACGGTCACCTGGGTCCTGACGGCCACCAGGAAGTTTGCCGGTGTGGAAGAGATAAACGAGGCTTACAGGAATGACCGGGGGAGTAACCGGGATCTTCGGAGAAGTGCCGCATTTTCCAAAGAATTCATGTGGTTTACCACGAAATACAGATTCAGCGAGCGGGTGGAAGGGGTCCTTACCATCGAATGCCCTGTTTCCGATTTCCTGAGCGACGAGGAGCTCAGTTTCTTTTACCTCCCCGATGAGTTGAAAACCATGCAGAGAAATGGCAGCGACAGTCTCCGCATCAGGGAGCTGTCGGATGCGGTCGACCGGAAGAGCGATCAGTGGCTGTGGACCGTGCTTTTCAGGGAGTGGACCGGACTATTCTATGAACGATTCGGAAATCATCCCGGACTGGCTGTCACCAGGCAGGAGATGTTATCGAGGGAAAAGGAGGCGGTTGAACTGGCCATAAGGGATTCCGGCCAATACGGGGGTGAAGATAAATGGTTTATCCTGCTGTTTGGAGAAGCGCAGTTCAATCTTCTGGAAACAGAGATCGACAGTGCAACGAAACTTTTGGAGGAAAGGATTGATCCCTGCCTGTCAGCGGACGACTACGGGATGGAGATCAGAATGCCCGGAAGGATTGTTGCCTCCAACGGGTATGCGGATACCCAATCCGATTCCCTGGAGTGCGGGGGGATTCTCTGGACGGTTAAGGGAGATTATTTCCTGAACCAGCCTTTTGAGATGTGGGTTGAATCGAGGGTGAATAATTACTGGGCCTGGGCCGTCACCCTGGTTTTTATCCTTTTTGTGATCACCGGTTTTGTCATCCGGCGCGCCAGGCAGTAAGAAACCGTCACAGGGGTCCGGGTTCCCCTGGTTGGAGTAAACAGGGCTCCTGCAGGAATCTTCCGGGTATTTTCAGAGTGCCTGTTTGTTGGAAATAACTGAATAATTCGTAAATTAAGGCAATATTTGGATGTTCCAGAGAACTGTCATATTATGAAGTCGAAAAAAATATTGCTTTATGTCGCTTACTCGATAGGGATGTTTCTGGCTGCCCTGAGTTTTGCAATGATGATTCTGATGCTGTTTGATCCCGATGTCCAGGTATCGCTCAAAAAGTTCCTGGTTTACGGGGCTGCATTGGGTTTCGGGTGGGTCATTCTTTTGCTGGAGGCCATGTTCAAGCCCTTTAAGAGGCGGTTTATCCTGATCATTACCCTCATTGCCCTTCTGTTCACAATTTTCACCAGCATCATTGTGCACAGGCAGGAACCGTTCCAGATGTGGTACTACTGGTTTTCCATGATCATCCCGTCGGTTGTGGCCTTTTTCTACCTGTTTGTATTTTTCTACAGCAAGCCGTCTGCAGAAGAGTCTGCTGAGCAGGTCACCGAGCCGGAGCCTCCCGTTGAAACCGGCACTGCCGGGGGAACAGCAGAAGGGAAGGAGCAATGAGCACGGTGTTCTAACGGCCGCCGAACTCCATCAGGTAGGATTTGATAAAATCATCCAGCCCACCGTCCATCACAGCCTGGACATTGCCGGTTTCAAGGTTCGTACGCAGATCCTTAACCAGTTTATAGGGATGCATCACATAATTCCTGATCTGTGAGCCCCATTCAATCTTCATCTTTGAACCCTCTATTTCCGCCTGTTTCTGACGTCTTTTTTGCAGTTCGAGCTCATAAAGATGGGATTTGAGGATACGCATGGCATTTTCCCGGTTCTTGAGCTGTGACCGTGTTTCTGTATTTTCAACGGTAATCCCGGTCGGCAGATGCCGCAATCTTACGCCGGTCTCCACCTTGTTGACATTCTGTCCGCCTGCCCCTCCCGAACGGTAGGTATCCCATTCAATATCTGCAGGATTGACCACAATATCGATGGTATCGTCCACCACCGGTGTGACGAAAACCGAGGCGAAGGAGGTATGTCTCCTGTTGTTGGCATCAAAAGGGGACAACCGCACCAGGCGGTGAACTCCTGTTTCCCCTTTCAGGAAACCGTAGGCATAATCTCCGGTGAACTCCATGGTGACCGATTTGATGCCGGCCTCGTCCCCCGGCAGCAGGTGAAGGGTTCTCACCGAAAAATCGTGTCTCTCGCCGTAACGCAAATACATCCTCATCAGCATCTCTGCCCAGTCCTGGCTCTCCGTTCCGCCGGCGCCCGGATTGATTTTGAGGATGGCGCTGAGCTGGTCCTCCTCGTTGCGGAGCATATTGCGGGATTCGAGCTCTTCCACCTGGCTGAGGGCGGTTTCATACTGCGCGGTAACCTCCTCCCCGGAGGCTTCTCCCGCATCATAAAATTCATACAGCACGTTCAGATCATCCACAGCGGAGGAGACCCTTTCGTAGGAACCGGTCCACCCTTTCAGCCGGGCAATGCTCCTGAGCTTCTCTTCAGCGGCTTTCGGATCATCCCAAAAGCCGGGAGCATGTGTAAGTTCCTCCTCCTCCCGGATCTGTTTCAGTTTCGCATCGACGTCAAAGATGCCTCCTCAGCGCATCCCGGCGCCTGTTCAGGTCTTTGACCTGTTCTGATGTGATCATAAGATTAAATTTTGTGTAAAGATAATAAAAAGGCGACAGGGGGCAGGCTCCATCGCCTGCTCGCCCATTAATCCTTCGCCAAGGCTTCGGATTACACAGTCGCTCAATCGCCCATTCGCTCCATCGCCTTATAAATAACCTCTGTCTCAAACCCTCTCTGAGCGGTGAAACGGATCAGCTTTGCTTTCCTGGAAAGCGGATTTGTTTCCTTCAGGGAGCGTGACCTGGTTTTCAGCAGATTCAGGCAGGTATCCATGTATGCTTCCTCCGGGATCTCCTCGAAGGCCTCTTCGATCAGCTCTTCCGGAATCCCCTTCACGATGAGCATATGCCTGATTTTAATCTTACCCCACCGGTTCAGCCTGAATTTATCCTTAACGAAAAAACGGCAATAGCGCCGGTCATCCAGAAACTGCTCCTGTTTGAGGTAGGTCAGGATGGGTTCGACATCCTTTTCCGGGACCTGCCATTGCCGCAGTTTGTTCCTGATACCGGCACTGCACTGTTCACTCTGACTGCACAGCCGGGCGGCCCTTTCCTTAGCGTCATCCATTTCCATGGGTTCTCATTTTTTTGCATGAATGAACCGGTCCTTTTCCTGCAGGTCCTTAAGGATGCGGCAATCGCTGAATCCGAATCCAGTAAAAAGGTCCAGCATTTCCGGTCCGAATTTTTCATTGATTTCCAGCCACAGGTCACCGGCTTTTTTCAAATGTTCCCGGGCATAGCCGGCAATGGCCCTGTAAAAGATCAGCGGGTCGGTATCCTCAACAAACAGCGCTGCCGGGGGTTCGTGATCCAGCACATTGCCTTGCATGAACTTTTTCTCGTAATGGGTGACATAGGGCGGATTGCTGATGATGAGATCAAAACGGCCGGTTAATTCTGCCTCCGGGTTCCTGAGGAAATCCAGCTCCACGAATCGGATGTCCGCATGATGCAATCCCGCATTGCGCTCCGCAACGGAAAGCGCATCCGCATAGCGGTCGATGGCGGTTATCCTGGCGCCGGGAAGATGTTTCTTCAGTGCAATGGCGATGCACCCGCTTCCCGTCCCGATGTCGAGGATGGCCGGATGCAGACGGTTCATGTTCCTGATGACCATGTCCACCATCAGTTCCGTTTCAGGACGCGGGATCAGTACATGCTTGCTGACATGGATCTTCAGTCCGTAAAAAATTGTATAACCCAGGATGTACTGAATCGGCTTGTTATTGGTAATTTCAGTTACAATTTCATTAATTTGCGGAATAATTTCCGGCTGGCACGGTTTATCCGGGTACCTGAAAGCATCCAGGTAATTGAGTCCCACATGGTCAAACACCATCCGGATTAACGAGTCCGTTTCGCGGGGATCGCAGACCGGCCCGATCTGCTCCTTCATGAAGCGGTGCAGCTGATTCAGATTGCATGTTTGTGAAAGCATAATTCAAATTTAGCAATAAACGACTCAACTGTTGAGCAAACAGGATGAAATATACATGCGCCGGTGTTTCGAGCTGGCCAGAAAGGGATTGGGATTTACCAGGACCAACCCCCTGGTCGGGTGTGTGATCGCTCACGGGAACCGCATCATCGGGGAGGGGTATCACCACCGGTTCGGCGGACCCCATGCAGAGGTGCTGGCCATCCGGTCGGTGCAGGATCCATCCCTGCTTCCCGAATCGGTGCTGTATGTTAACCTCGAACCCTGTTCGCATTTCGGCAAGACGCCGCCCTGCTCCCTGTTGATCCAGCAGAAAGGAATCCGGAAAGTGGTGGTGTCCAATGAAGATCCTTTTTATGAGGTGAACGGGGCCGGTATCAGGATGCTCCGGGAGAGTGGCGCGGAGGTTGAGGTGGGTCTGCTCCGGGAGGAAGGTTATGAAGTGAACAGGCGGTTTTTTTCCTATCACCGTCTGAAGCGGCCCTATATCATCCTGAAATGGGCCCAGACTGCCGATGGATTTATCGATTTGAACCGCAATCCCGGGGATCCCATCGGGCCGAACTGGATAACCGATGAGGTCAGCCGGACCCTGGTTCACAAATGGCGTACAGAGGAGGCAGGGATATTAATAGGGACCGATACGGTTATCCGGGATAATCCACGGCTGAATGTGCGGCAATGGACAGGAAGTAATCCCGTCAGGATTACCATCGACCGGAAGGGCAGGCTCCCCGACGGACTGCATTTGCTGGACGGCTCGACCCAAACGGTGGTTTTTAATTGTGCCCCGGTAAGATATTCCGGAAAAATAAGGAGTATCATCATTGATCATGATTTTACACTGAATGAACTTCTGGGCGAATTATTCAATATGCAGATCATTTCTGTTATCGTGGAAGGGGGACGGAGATTGCTCGATTCGTTCATTAAGGAGGGATTATGGGATGAGGCCCGGGTATTTACGGGCCGCGTGGTTTTCAGTTCCGGCGTCAGGGCGCCGCTGCTTGAGTCCAAACCGGTTGAATCCATAAATTTCCATGACAACAGGCTGGAATACTACCGCAATAAAATGAACGATTTACAGCACTGATTCGTCAATTCATTTACAGATTCCCTATTTTTGTCTAAAAGGTGTAACTTGGCGTAACACTTTTAAAGGTGAAGCGTAAAAAAATAAATAAAAAAAGTTGATTATGAAACGGATACATCTCATTCTGTTTCTGATTGCAATCCTTGCAGCTTTAGAAACAAACGCACAGAGTGCCAGGCAATTTTTCAAAGCCGGTGAGGAGTTCATGAAAACAACCAAGTATGAGGACGCGATCAACCAGTTCACCCGGGCGGTAGAGATGGATCCTGACTATTACAGGGCTTATATCTCCAGGGCTTCCGCATACGAGAAACTGAGCCGCTATGGGGAAGCGGCTGCGGACTATGAGCGGGCACTGGTCTTCCAGGATAAGAAAGAGGAGATCCATTACCGTGCCGGTTACGCTTATTATAAATCGGGAAATTACTTGTCGGCGCTTCCGAAGCTGAATGATGCCATTCAAAGAAAAGGCAAGTATTTCGAAGCTTACCAGGTACGGTCGAAGACCTATCTGAAACTCGAACGGTACGAGGAGGCCCTTGACGATTGTAAAAAAGCCCTGCGATTGAAGGAGGATGAACAGAATTACTTCAATCTGGCCCTGGTTTACGAAAAGCTGGGTATGTTGGATGAGGCCGAGATGGCCTATCGCAATTCCCTGAAGCACAATTCACATTTAACGGCTACCCATCTTGGCCTGACCAGGCTCCTTTATGGGAAAGAAAATTATTCTGCAGCGATGGCTTCCGTGAACAACCTCCTTCGGATTGATCCGAAAAACAGGGACGGTGTGATTTTGCAGGCACAGATCTACGCAAAACAGATGAACTATCCCAGGGCCATTGAGATCCTTTCGATCGCCTCCATCGAGCACCGGGAAGACAAAGATATTTTCATGTTGCGGGGGGATTACTACATGGCTCTTAACCAGGCACAGTTTGCGATTCATGAATATACCAGGGCCATAGAGATTGATCCCGACTCAGCCGACCTTTACTACAAGCGGGCAAACGCTTATGAGGCACTGCGTGACTTTAAAAAATCCATGGCCGATTATGAAATCCTTCTCAAAATGTCGGAGTATGACGGGAATGCACAGAGACTGCATGCCCGGGCTGAAGAGCGCCTGTTCGAACTGAACCGCGAAACCGACAAACCGTTGGTCAGGCTGACGGATCCGGCCTCCAATGCAGATAACACTATCCAAATCGCCCGGGGGACGGAAAGAATTGCCGTGACGGGATTGATAAACGACCAGAGTCCCATAAAGTCATTAAAGGTGAACGATTTTACGGTACCGGTCAACGACACCGGGGAGGGATTTGAATTCAAAGCCATGATCGATCTGAAGGTTGCGGATAATATCATTGTTGAGGTGGCCGATGTGTATGATAATGCGGAAACCACGGTTTTCAGCATCAGGAGAACCGAAATTGATCCTCCCCTGGTCAGTATCATCGCGCCCTATGCATCCGAAAACAATATCCTCTACCTCGATTCCAATGAATCCGTTATTTACGTTGAGGGAAAGATTGGGGATGAAAGCCGGATAAGGTCCATTTATATCGACAGTGTGGCGGCAAGTTACATACCCAGCGACCTCAATCCCTCCTTTTCTGCAACGGTCCGGATAGAAAACAGGAGCAGATTTGTTGTGGTTGCCGAAGATATTTTTGGCAATGCCTCTCAAACCGAGTTTACGCTGAACCGCGAAGCGGCCTCATTCAGCGATAATCCCATGGGTAAGACCTGGGCCATCTTCATTGAGAATTCCAATTATGAATCATTTGCCAGCCTTGAAGGACCGACCAAGGATGTTACCCTCATGAAGTCGGCGCTGGCCCGTTACCAGATTCACAATTTCATTCATAAAAAGGACATGACGAAGCAGGATCTGGAGAAATTTTTTGCCATCGAGCTCCGTGACCTCATCAGGAGCAACCGTGTTAATTCCCTGCTGGTCTGGTTTGCCGGGCACGGTAAGTACATCAATGATACCGGCTACTGGATTCCTGTTGATGCCAGCCGGGATGATGAGTTTACCTATTTCAGCGTGAATGCACTGAAGGCCTCCATGCAGTCTTATCCCAATTTTGTGATCCACACCCTGGTGATTACCGATGCCTGTGAATCCGGTCCATCCTTTTACCAGGCTATGCGGGATGAGCTGAAAATCAGAAGCTGTAATGACTGGGAAGCTACCCGGTTCAAGTCGTCGCAGGTTTTCTCCAGTGCGGGTTATGAACTTGCCGTGGATGACAGTCAGTTTACCCGCACTTTTGCAAACACCCTGGCCAGTAATCCGGATGCCTGTCTGCCGATCGAAAAAATTGTGATGAAGGTAACCTCGGCAGTGGTAAACAATAACCAGCAGGAGCCGCAGTTCGGGAAGATATCCGGACTGGAGGATGAGAATGGCACTTTCTTCTTCATCCCGAAAGATTATTAAGATGGGAATGGTTCTGAGGGTTGACCGGTTTCGCAGGGTTCCTGTCCGCGGAGGGCTCATCCTTTTGCTGGTTCTTGCCGGTTCAGCAGGGTATACCCAGCACTATTTTTTCGACCGGTTCTCGGTTTCCGAGGGCCTTGCACAGTCTACCGTCTATTGTATCCTGCAGGATGAAAACGACATTGTATGGATGGGTACGCAGGCGGGCGTCACCCGTTATGACGGCAGTACCTTCCTGAATTTTTCAGCTGACGACGGCCTTGCTGAAAACGGGGTGCGCGGCATGTGTGAGGATGCCTCCGGTCACCTGTGGTTCGGTCATGATGGCGGAGGAGTCACGCGTTACAACGGCATCAGCTTTACCGTCATTCCGGGAACAGCACCTTACCTTACCTCGGATATCACATCGATCATCATGGATTCCCTGCAGCGTATCTGGATAACCTCCATTGCCAGCGGGGCGCTGATGATTGAAAATCCCGGGGCTCCGGCCGATGAACTGATTGTCCGGCACTATTCCGGAAATGAATTGTCCGACAGGGTGTTCTCGGGTTATGTGGACCCCGGGGGGAAGCTCTATTTTGTTGCCGACCCCAACGAAAAAATTTATGATCCTGACAGTCTACGGTTCAGGAATCTAACCCTGAACGGGGTTCCGCGATACTACATGACCACCTGCATGCTGGTTGACCGCAAAGGCCATACCTGGATCGGAAAGCACAACGGGGGGATCTACCATTACATTCCCGGTAAGGATACCACCATCATGATTGATCTGATCAAATCGGGACTCTCCTCAAACTGGGTCAGCACCCTCTATGAAGACTGTTCAGGGAACATCTGGGCCGGGACCTGGGGCGGCGGGGCAGCCCGCCTGGACTCTTCGGGAAACATTACAACCTTTGACGATACCAACGGACTGCCGGGAACGAAGATCTGGCGCATCTTCCAGGACCGTGAAGGGAACATCCTTCTGGGCACGAACGAGCATGGTCTCTGTGTATTCAAGGGGGATCATTTCATGTCGTATGGTGAAGCGGAGGGTCTTTTAAACATGCAGGTATGGTCGATTCTTGAAAGCCGGAAGGGAGACTACTGGATCGGGACGAATGAGGGAATTTATATCCTGGAGCATGGCCGGGCCGGGTTCTCAAACTACAGCAGGCTCAGGGGCGAGCGGATCCGGTTTCTGCGGGAGGACCGGAAGGGCCGGGTCTGGATTGGTACGGAAAGGCAGGGTGTGTTTACCGTGGAACCTGACGGGCGGTTCGAATATAATCCTGTGATCAACAGGTATATTATTAATGGCATGGTCACAGCCATGGATATCGACGGGGAGAACAATTTATGGATAGGGACGCTGGACGGACTGATTTATTATGAAATAGAGAACCGTGCGGTAAGCAGGCTGACGCAGACCCAGGGACTGGCCGGAAATGAGATCTCCTCGGTTTTTGCCGATTCAGGGAACAGGATATGGGTCGGATCGGACCGGAAAGGGGTTACTGTGATAACCGGATCCGAATTCAGAAGGGTGGAGCTGGATTTTGATTTCTCCCCGACCTGTTTTGAAGAGGATCGGCAACAGAAGATCTGGGTCGGAACGGAAGGACGGGGCGTGCTGTTAATTGATCCTGAAAAGGGAGCGCTCATAAATACCTTATCGGTCAGGGATGGATTGCTGGCAAACCTCATCAACACGATTGACTGCGACGATCACAATCATCTTTATGTCGGGACCAACAAGGGACTCAATAAATATGTGCCGTCGGAAAACAGGATCTACTCCTACACCCGCAGAAGCGGCTTCCGGGGGATTGAAACCAAACCCAATGCCTCCCTTGTGGATAGCAGGGGGAATATATGGTTTGGAACCGTATCGGGCATAACCATCTATTTTCCGGAGCGGGATAACCGGAAGACAGGGGAGCCCGTTACCCATATAACCGGGTTGAGTGTCAATTATGAACCGTTCCCTCTCGGGGAAGGGAATAACCTGACCTATAAACAGAACTCGCTGATTTTCGATTACCGGTGCATCACCTTTAATCCCGGGGAAGTGGTTTACCAGATAAAAATGGAAGGGGTTGATCCGGACTGGCGGCCGCCCGATTATCAGACCAGTGTGAACTACCCCGCCCTGAGGCCTGGGAAATACACCTTCATGGTAAAGGCAAGAAACAGTGAAGGGATATGGAATTCGGAGCCGGTTGCCTATAGCTTTGTTATTAATCCGCCCTTCTACCTGAGATACTGGTTCATCATCTCCTGCATCCTGGTGCTAGGACTGCTGGTATTCACCTATGTTAAGCTGAGAGAGCGTGCCCTGGTAAGGGAGAACAGGATCCTGGAGGAAAAGGTCAGGGACAGGACCGCCGTGGTGGTGGCCCAGAAGGAGGAGCTGTCCCAGAAGAACAAGGATATCACCGACAGCATCCGCTATGCCAAGAGGATACAGCTGGCCATACTTCCTCCCGAACTGCCCTTTGAGGAGACGTTTATTCTTTTTAAGCCCAAGGATATCGTCAGCGGTGATTTTTACTGGCTGACCGAGTTTGAGGGGAAGGAGTTCATATCAGCCGTCGATTGCACCGGGCATGGCGTGCCCGGTGCCTTCATGTCGATTATCGGGCACAACTCACTGAATAAGATTGTACGCGAATACGGTATTGTTGAACCGGGGCAGATCCTGACCCGGTTGCACAGGGAGGTTATTGCCACCCTGCATCAAAGAACGGATGCCGGTGATGTGTACGACGGGATGGACCTGGCACTCGTATGTTATGACCCGAAAACCAGGGTACTGGATTATGCCGGGGCGTTCAATCCGCTCTACCTCATCAGAAGCGGATCGTTAAAGGAGATAGTGGCTGAAAAGGTCTCCATTGGAAGATCTTCCGTGGACACCCAGATATCCTTCACCAATCATTCCATTCCCATTCAGCAGGGGGACGTCATATATATCTTCTCGGATGGTTATGCCGACCAGTTCGGGGGGGAGAAGATGAAAAAATTCAAGTATGGGAATATGAAGGAGCTATTTCTCAGGATCCATCATAAAGAGATGGATGAGCAAAAAGCGATTTTGAACAGTACCATTGAAGCGTGGCGGGGCGATATTGCCCAGGTGGATGATATGCTCGTGATCGGGCGGCGGTTCAATTGATAAAGGGCGCCCGGAGGGCCGGGCTGCCCGGTTCTAATCTCTATAATCTACAGAAGCGGTTCCAGTTTATTGACGATGACACTTTTGGGGACCGCCCCTATTTGTTTGTCAACCACCGCTCCGTTCTTAAAGAACAGGATGGTTGGAATATTTCTGATGCCGTAACGGCTGGTTACTCCCGGGTTGGAATCGACATCCAGTTTTGCCACCACCACCTTGCCGTCATAATCGCGGCCAACTTCTTCAACTATTGGACCGACCATACGGCACGGACCACACCATTCCGCCCAGAAATCCACGATAACCGGTTTGTCCGAATTCAGGACCATATCATTGAAATTGCTGTCAGTTGCTTCTAATGCCATATTGAATGTTTTGTTTATGGTTTATGATTGCGGCAAAAATAAAAAAATTTTGGTTACGATAGCTTGAATTCAAAATCCGTTGCACTCTGCAGGTACTCGAGGAACGGCTCCTCCATGAGCACATGCCTGTTCCGTGAAAACAACCTGACCTGTATGTTTGTTTCGGGATCCCGGATAAAAAATTTCAGGGTTTTTCCTTTCCCGCTGACGGTATGTTCTTCCAGGCTTTGTATGAGCGATTCGTTCAGCCGGTCGACATCAACATACAGGTCCACCGACCGGACCAGCTTATCAAGCACATCGGCAAGAAGATGCACCACCTTTATCTTCAGCGAGTATATGACCTTGTTGGGTTCCTCCCTGGGCCGCCATTCGTTCACGGAAGCCCTGATCATTACAGCCACGCCGGGACTGAAATATTGTTTGAAATTAACGTAATCGTCATTTCTCAGCCGCAGGGTGTAGGTGTCGGTGTAATCTTCCATAACCGCAAGCAGGTAGGGTTTGTTTCTCCAGGGATCGACGGTATCCCTTATGGTTTTGACCATACCGCAGAACACGAGATCTTTCCCGTTCAGGGATTCAAGGTCTGCCAGGTCCGCCAGTGTATGGGTGCAGAAGGACTCGACCTCCAGGCGGAACCGGTCGAGGGGATGTGCTGTTAAATAGATCCCGATAAGCTCCTTCTCCATGTTTATTTTGTCGAGAATGTGCCATTCGTCCACTTCAGGCGGGACCGGTTTCTGAACGGTGATCATACTGGATTCCCCGAACAGGTTTTGCTGGGGGGTGTTCTTTTCGAATTGGATCCTGGTTCCGTATTTTATCAATTGTTCAATGAAGGAGGGTTCGTTCTCCACCACATCCACATACTGATTGCGGAAGATGCCGCTGAAGCAGTCAAAAGCACCGGAAAGGGCCAGACCTTCAAAGTTTTTCCGGTTCACGGCATGCAGGTCGTTCCGTTCCACGAAGTCGTAAATATCCCTGAAGGGGCCTCTTTTTTTACGTTCATTTATGATGGTTTCCACGGCGGATGAGCCAACCCCTTTTATGGCCTCCAGCCCGAACCGGATATTTCCTTTGTCGTCCACTTTGAACTTGACATTGCTTTCGTTGACATCGGGTCCGAGCACGGAGATATTCATCCTGCGGCATTCATCCATAAATACGCCGATCTTTTTTATATCCGTGAAGTTCCTGCTCAGAACGGCTGCCATGAACTCGGCAGGATAATTTGCCTTCAGGTAGGCTGTCTGGTAGGAGACATAAGCGTAGCAGGTGGAATGCGATTTGTTGAACGCGTACTCAGCGAATGTTTCCCAGTCGTTCCAGATTTTTTCAACGACCTTCGTGTGGAATCCGTTCTGTTTGCATCCTTCAAGGAACTTTACCTTCAGTTCGTCCATCATCTTCTTGATCTTCCTGCCCATGGCTTTCCTCAGCGAGTCGGCTTCACCCCTTGAGAAGCCGGCCAGTTTTCTGCTCAGCAGCATCACCTGCTCCTGGTAGACGGTAATGCCGTAGGTATCCTTCAGGATCTCCTCCATTTCCCCCAGGTCGTACTTTATCGCCTCTTTACCGTGCTTTCTTTTGATGTAGCTTGGGATGTACTTCATGGGGCCCGGGCGGTAGAGGGCGTTCATGGCAATCAGGTCCTCGAAGCGGTTGGGCTTCAGGTCACGGAGGTATTTCTTCATTCCCGAAGATTCGAACTGGAACAGTCCGGTTGTATCTCCGCGGGAATAGAGTTCAAATGTTTTCTGGTCGTCCAGGGGAAGGTGGTCGATATCGATATTGATCCCCCTCGATTCCCTGACATTTTTCAATGCATCCTTGATAATGGAGAGGGTTTTCAATCCCAGGAAGTCCATTTTCAGCATCCCCACGTCCCCCACATGGTGGCCATCGTATTGTGTAACGAGAAATTCCGAATCTTTTGAGGTACATACGGGGATGTAATCGGTCAGTTCGTTTTTACTGATAATGATGCCGCATGCGTGCAGACCGGTCTGACGGATAGAGCCCTCCAGGGTCTCTGCAACCCGCAGGGTGTTTGATATCAACGGATTTGGTGAATTTCGCTGGGATCGCAGTTCATTCACCTCCTGGTAAGCCTGTTTGAGGGTCACACCCGGCCGCTCGGGGACCAGCTTTGCCAGCTTATCCGCTTCGGGGAGCGACAGCTTCTGAATTCTGGCCACATCTCTTATGGCCATCTTGGCGGCCATCGTCCCGAAGGTGATGATGTGGGCGACATGGTTATGACCGTATTTGTTGACGACCCATTTCAGCACCTCATCCCTGCCGTCCTCATCGAAGTCGATATCGATGTCGGGCATGGATATCCGGTCGGGATTGAGAAACCTTTCAAACAGCAGGTCATATTTTATCGGATCGATATCCGTGATGCCGAGACAGTATGCGATGGCTGAACCGGCGGCTGAGCCCCTGCCCGGGCCGACGGAAACACCCATCTCTTTTGCCGCATTGATGAAATCCTGTACGATGAGGAAATATCCCGGGAAACCCATCCTCCGGATCGTATTCAATTCGAAATCCAGGCGCTCCTGCAAATCGGCATTGATTTCCCTGTAACGTTTCCGGGCGCCCTCGAAAGAGATATGACGGAGATATTCATCCTCATCCCTGAATCCCTCAGGAAGCGGGAAGTAGGGCATGACCGGTTTCGAATTCAGTTCATACACCTCCACTTTGTCCGCGATCTCCAGGGTATTGCTGAGCAGGTTCGGCTGATCCGCGAAAACCTCCCGCATTTCAGCCTGAGTCTTGAACCACTCCTGCCGGGTGTAGCGCATGCGGGTCGGATCATCCAGGTCCTTCCCGGTGTTCAGGCAGATCAGGTGGTCGTGTGCTTCGGCATCTTCCTGGTTGATGAAATGGACGTCATTGGTAGCAATACACTTGATATTGTGTTTTTTTCCGAGCTCAAGCAAAACCCTGTTCACATACACCTGGTCATCGAATACCTTCCGGTTTATGTCAGGGTCGGGCGATTCATGCCGCATGATCTCCAGGTAGAAGTCCTCTCCGAACAGCTCCCTGTACCAGAGGACTATTTTTTCCGCTTCATCCACGGTTGAATTCATGATAGCCTGCGGAATCTCGCCGCCGAGACATGCGGAAGTAAGGATAATCCCCTCGTGGTATTTTTTGAGCAGGTCCCGGTCTATCCGCGGTTTATAATAAAAGCCCTCGGTCCATCCAAGGGAGATCATCTTGATCAGGTTCAGGTATCCTGTTTTATTTTTGGCCAGCAGGATCACGTGGTAATTCCCGTCGAGGTTCTTATCCTCCTTGTCGGACCGTGAGCGGTAGGCAATATAAGCCTCGCAACCCAGGATGGGTTTGATTCCGCGTTTCATGGCTTCGGAATGAAACTCCTTTACGCCGAACATATTGCCGTGATCGGTTATGGCCACGGCCCCCATGCCGTCATCAATGGCTTTCTTCAGGAGTTCGGGGATGCTTGCGGCGCCGTCGAGAATAGAATACTGTGTATGGACGTGCAGGTGGCAGAACGGAACCTCCTCCCCCGGGCCTGTCGGGGTACTCTCTGCAGGGGGGGCGGACTCTGTGAGGGTTTCCTTATTCAGTGCGGCCGTACCGCTTTTCAGAGCGATTTTTTCTATCCGGCCGGGATTTTTTGAGATGAAACGGAGATAACTCTGTTCCCCGATTCCCAGTGTCTCATAGGGAATGATTTTCAGCCTCAGCAACTCAAAAAAGCAACGTGCCGTGGCGTTGACGTCTCCTGCGGCATTATGCGCCTCCTCAAATTTTTCTTCGAACAATCGTTCGTACAATTCCATCAGCCTGGGCGGCTTGAAACGGCCTCCCCGTCCGCCGGGGATCTGCATATAATCGGTGGACGACCACATGGTGCAGATGGTCTTCAGGCCCATGAAGGGAGTATCGACCTTGTTGCGCAGATATTCTGCGGCCACGATATTCCTGTCGAAGCTGATATTATGGCCGATGATGAACTGAGCCCTTTCCAGGGCCCTGTTGAACCGTTCAAGGGCCTCTGCAACGGGAATTCCCTTTTTTTGCGCCATTTCTGTGGAGATCCCATGCACTTTCTCCGCAGAATAAGGGATCTCGTAACCTTCCGGCCTGATGATCAGGTTTTGCTCCTCCAACAGCGTACCCTCGCCATCATGCAGCTGCCATGCAATCTGCACCACCCTGGGCCAGTTCTCCAGCTCCTCGGGCGGGGCGTTTTCCCTTTTTGGCAAACCGGTGGTTTCGGTATCAAAAATTAAATACATATCCCTGCATTGTTCCCTGATTCCGGATAACCTTTCCGTGTCTGAGAACAGGCTTAATAAAAACTGTAATTAGCTGTAAAAACAGGCAGTAATAGATTCTATCCGGATGATTCGATGTACGGGTAAAGTTAGAAGAAAATCCCCTTCGATCCGGGATTGTTGAAAAGTTAATAACAAGATTTCTATCACGAAGGGTCAGGGCAGGAGGGACAAATAATTACTTCAAAATCTTTGGATAATTGGCTTTTAGTACTACCTTTGCAGGCGCTAAAAATGAAGGTTTAATTTAATTTTTTTGAGTATGCCTGTAAAAATCAGATTACAAAGACAGGGTCGCAAGTTCAATGCGGTCTACTCTATTGTAGTTGCTGATAGCAGGGCGCCACGGGATGGTAAGTATATTGAGACACTGGGTAAATATGATCCCAATACAAATCCTGCTTCCATTGACCTGGATTTCGACAGAGCCATTGAATGGCTCCGGAAAGGCGCTCAACCTACGGATACCTGTAGGGCTATCCTATCCTACAAAGGAGTATTATACAAAAAGCACCTGCTGGAGGGCGTCAGAAAAGGCGCTTTTGATGAAGAAGAGGCTGAAAAGCGTTTCCAGTCCTGGATGATTGAGAAGGAACAGAAGATCCAGGCCAAGCGCGACAGGATTAAGAAGAGCAAGGAGCTCATCAGCAAAGAGCGGCTGGAACAGGAGTCAAAGATCCGTGAGGAGAAAGAGAAGGAGCTGGCCAAAAAGCGTTCGGAACTTGCCGAAGCGGAAGCTGCCGAACAGAGGAAAGCCGTTCCTGAAGAGGTGACCGAAGAGGTTCATGCTGACCAGCCCGCCGGGCAGGCAGAACCTGAGGTTGCCGGACCAGCGGAAACCGCGGCTGAACCGAAACCCGAAACTGCAGAAGCTGAAGGGGAGACTGCCGCCGAAGCCGAAAAGGCAGAAGCGGAGGAGGCAGCCCCGGCGGAAGCCGAAACTGAATCCGGGGAGGAAACTGAACCGGAATCCGGAGAAGAAACTGATACTGAATCCGGAGAAGAAACTGATACTGAATCCGGAGAAGAAACTGATACTGAATCCGGAGAAGAAACTGATACTGAATCCGGGAAATCCTAATTCCTATTGAATGATTGATGCAGGGAGTCTGCAGGTGGGTGTTATTTCCAAACCCCATGGGGTGAACGGATCCCTGATCATGCAGCTTTTTCCCGGCAGAATAAAAAAAATAACCGGAAATGATCCGCTGTTCATTGAAATAGATGGGCAGCGGATTCCTTTTTATATCGAGGAACTGCTATCCGCCGGGACCGATCACATGATCGTAAAGCTTGAATTTATTGATTCGGTGGAGGAAGCCAGGAGCTATTCGGGCTGCAGGGTCTTTATCGAATCAAAAACAGCGGATGAGGTGCGGCAGGACGAATACGAAATGCTGGTGGGTTATACGGCGGTTGATGAGCAAAAACAGCTCCGGGCTGTGGTGACCGGTCTGATGGAACAACAACAGCATAGGATCCTGGTACTGGACTGGAAGGGCAGGGAGATCATGATTCCCATTGCCGGTGAATACCTGCTGGCGGTCGACCATTCCGAAAAAATGATCTTTCTCAATATTCCCGGGGACCTCCTTTCACTCAATGAGTAATTTTTCTCCTACCGGCGGATGATGGTGATCACGCCCTTCCGGTCAAATTTGATGATCGAGGAGGGGGCTGTCCTGAAAGATTCGTCCCTGCGCCAGTCGACCACATAATCGACCTGCTGCCGGATTTGCCCGGAGATTTCGCTGAACGCTGACGGGGCAGGTTCCCCCGACAGGTTGGCAGAGGTGGATACCAGCGGCCGTCCGAGCTTTTTAATCAATGTTCTGCAGAACGGATCAGGTGTGATCCTGATGCCGGCGGAGCCGTCTTCCGCAATCAGGTTCGCCGCCAGGTTTTTTGCTCCGGGATAAATGATGGTCAGGGGCTTATCCGTAATTTGAATCAATGTAAAGGCCATACCAGGGATCTCTTCCACATAGGAGGATAACCGTGCGGCATCATCAATCAGGACCAGCATGCTTTTCCGGTCGTCCCGCTTTTTAATGCGGATGATTTTCCCGACAGCTTCAGGATCTGAAGCATCGCATCCCAGTCCCCATATGGTATCGGTGGGATAAAGAATCGTCCCCCCGTCCTGCAGGATTTCCAGGGCCCTCTCTATTTCATGGTTCATCGGAGACACTCCAGGTAGAGATTATGGAGGGCAGGAATGGTTTGCTCCTCCCTGAATTGCAATACATGTTCCAGTCCCCGGCTGATCAGCCGGTTGCGTAACGGTTCATCTTCTGTGATCTGCCTTATGGCATGGATCATCTCATCCTTATTATCGGGATCGACCAGCAGGCCGCCTCCGCCGGCCGTTTCCTCCAGGCACCCGCCCCGTGTGGTGACAACCGGTATCCCTGAATTCAGGGCTTCTATGACCGGGATCCCGAATCCTTCGTAGGTTGAGGGATAAATCAAACCCATCGACAATTGGTAGATGGCAGGAAGGTCAGCGGAGGGAACATTTTCCAGGAAGCGTATCCTCTTGAGGTTATATTTTTTGATGTATTGAAGTACCCTTTTAAAATAGCCGGTCTTTTTGCCGACCACGATCAGGGGGATATCGATTTTGCCGTGGTGGATCGCTTCAATGATCCGGAGCAGGTTCTTCCGCTCCTCAATGGTGCCGACATACAACAGGTACGCGGCCGGCAGGTCATATTTCGTCCGGATCTTTGCTGCAGTATCTCCCGAAATGGTATGGTAATAGTCCTGACTGCATCCCTGGTAAATGACATGAATCTTATCCTCCCTGATACCAAGAAGTTCCACGATATCCTCTTTGGTCTGCCGGCTCACGGCAACGATTTTATCGGCATACCTGGCGCCGTAACGGACTTTCTGAAGATAGGAAAACCGGTCAACCGCCGGATAGAGGCGGGGCAGCTTCAGGAAGATGAGGTCGTGAATGGTAATGACCGACCGGACACCGTTGCGGTGAATCCCGTTGGGGATTTCGTTGCTGAGCCCATGATAGATAGTGACGCCGTCGTTGCTGAGCCAGTGGCTGATCCGGTAGGTCCTCCAGTAGCTTCTGTACAACTTTCCGGCTATGGAAGCCGGCCTGATTACCCGGGCATTTTCGGGAGGGGTGAAAATTCTGCAGTCAGAGATTCCGGGGGTATAGAGATAATATTCCTCACCGGGATAGAATTTACACATGTTGGATATGACGAACCGGCTGTAATTGCCAAGCCCGCTGTAATTACTGAAGGCCCGTTTGGCATCATATCCTATCCGCATCAAACCGCCACATTATATTCCCTTAATGCGTCATTAAGGGAGGTTTTCAGATCTGTTGAAGGTTTCCGTCTGCCGATGATGAGGGCACAGGCCACCTGGAAATCGCCCGCAGGGAACGACCGTGTATAGGAACCCGGGATCACCACCGAGCGTGCCGGGATCACCCCGTGCAGTTCCAAAGGCTGATCCCCGGTGACATCAATAATCCGGGTGGAACGGGTTACCACCACATTGGCCCCGAGCACGGCTTCGGACTCAACCCTGACCCCCTCCACAACAATACTGCGGGAGCCGATGAAGCAATCATCCTCAATAATAACCGGTGCGGCCTGCACCGGTTCAAGGACGCCGCCGATACCTACCCCGCCGCTCAGGTGAACATTTTTCCCGATCTGTGCGCACGACCCAACGGTGGCCCAGGTATCAACCATCGTCCCGCTATCGACATAGGCTCCGATGTTTACATAGGATGGCATCATGATCACCCCCCTGGCCAGATAGGCTCCGTATCGGGCAATGGCATGGGGGACCACCCGGATCCCCTTCTCACTGTATCCCGATTTCAGCGGGATTTTGTCGTGAAACTCAAGGGGCGGCAGTTCGATGGTTTCCATCTGCCTGATGGGAAAATAGAGAATGACCGCCTTCTTGATCCAGTCGTTTACCTTCCATGTTCCGTCGATTTTCTGTGCGACCCTCAGAGCGCCACGGTCGAGCTGATCAATGACGCTGCTGATCTGCCGCTGAACGGAAGGATCCTTCAGAAGTTCGCGGTTCTCCCAAGCTTCTTCAATGACCTGTTTGTTTTCCATGTGATCAGGATTTAGGCGACAAATTTAATGAGTCTGCCCGATAAATACATAACAACCAGGGTAAATATAATGGTTGCACCGGATGGAATATTCAGGACATAGGAAACGTACAGCCCGATCACAGAGGAGAGGAAACCGATAATGATCGACCCGATGATGATTCCGCCGAAACGGTTTGTGAACAGGTTTGCCGTGTTCTGCGGGATGGTCAGCAGGGAAAGCACCAGGATGATGCCGGCGATCCGGATGCTCAAAACAATGGTGAGGGCAACCAGCACGATCAGCAGGTAGTTCATCAGCATAACGGGGATACCCCTTGTCTTTGCGAATTGTTCATCGAAGGAGAGGTAAAGAATGGTACGGTAGAAGGCCATGAAGAAGAGGGATACCGTTGCCGTGAGTGCGATCATGAAAATGAGGTCGGCTAATGTGACGGTAATGATCGATCCGAAGAGAAAGCTCATCAGGTTCGGGGCGTAGCCCGGTGTCAGGTAGACGAAGATGATCCCTATGGCCATCCCGAGCGACCAGGTGATGGCGATAATGGAGTCGTTGCGGAGCACCTTTCTTCTGGTCAGGTTTTCGGTGGTAAGAGCGGCGATGACGGCAAACACGGCGGCTCCCGCGATCGGGGGCACACCAAGGAAGTAGCCTATGCCGACGCCTCCGAATGAGGCATGGGTAATCCCTCCGCTGATGAATACCATGCGCCGCGCCACGATATAGGTTCCGATGATGCCACAGGTAACCGACATGAGAAAGGCCGCGGAAAATGCATTCCGGAAAAAGCCATATTCAAATAATCCGAAGAATTCCATACGTTTATTGCTGGTGTTCTTTAATGATTCTGTGAGGGATCTGCCCGTGACTGATGATCTCAATCGGGCAGTTATAGACTTTCAACTGTTCTTCGCTGATTTCGTTGGAGGGGTGGTAATGGAGCCTCCTGTTGACGCAGGCTATGGACTTAATGTAGGGGGAAATGGTGCCGATGTCGTGCGATACCAGGAGGATGGAAAGGGTTTTGTTCAGTTCCTTGAGGATGGCATAGAGTTCGATTTCAAATTTGTTGTCCACATAGGTATTGGGTTCGTCGAGAACCAGCAGTCGGGGTGAGGAGATGATGGCCCTTGCGAGCATGGTCCGCTGAAGTTCTCCCCCGGAGAGCTCACCGATGGAACGGTTCTGCAGGGCCCGGATGCCGACCGAGTCGAGGATCTCCTCGATCCGCGCATTACATGAACGGTGTTTCAGTACACCGGAGCGGATCCCCGTCAGAAGACCGGAATGGACCACCTCATGCACCGTTATCGGAAACTGGTCGTCGAACTGGCTGATCTGGGGAAGGTATCCGATCTCTTTCCGGGAAATGTGGTAGTGAACCGTGCCGCTGAAAGGTTTAATCAGTCCGAGAAGAACCCTCAGCAGGGTAGTCTTCCCGCCGCCGTTGGGTCCGATTACCCCTATAAAATCCTGATGACGGATGGAAAGGGAAACATCCTCCAGGACGGTATGCCCCTGGTAACCTGCAGTGACCTGTTTCAGTTCAATCTGGAGGTTATTCATCGGCTCCTGCTTTTAGGGCATTCGTGATATAAATCATCTGGTGATACCAGTCGGGATCCAGCGGATTGATCTGAATAATCTCTGCGCCTATCTCTTTTGCCAGGACCTCTGCATTGTGCTGATCGAGCTGCATTTGCAGGAACAGGATCTCAATCCCCTCATTCTCCCCGATATCGGCAAGGTCTTTCAGGTAGGCCGACGAGGGCGACTTGCCGTCGATCTCGAGCGGATACTGCCGCAGATCATAATCCCTTGCGTAATAGGAGAGGGAGGGATGATAGGTCATGAAGCTTCTGTTTTCCAACCCCTCAAGGATCGTGGTAATGGTATCGTTCAGATGCTCTATTTCTGTGAGGAAGTCATGGTAGTTCCGGGCCAGAATATCAGTTTGTCCGGGTAAGAGAACCTGCATGGCCCGGAGGATGTTCTCCGCCATGATTTTCGCATTCCGGGCGGAAAGCCAGATGTGGGGATCCACACCGGCGTGGAGTCCCCCTTTCCCCACGATCAGCTCGATCCCTTCCGAAAGGTCCACCACCGACATTTCCGGATTCACCGACCTGATCCGGTCCATCCAGGATAGTTCAAAGCCAAGGTGCCCTATCTTGATGTAGCAGTCCGAACGGCCCAGGTCCTTTAACTGGCTGGCAGTCGGTTCATAGGTGGCAGGACTGGCTCCCGGGGGGATCAGGACACTTACCCTGACCAGGTTGCCTGCTATCTTTTCCACAAAATAGGTTTCAGGCAGGATGGAAACCGTCACAACGGGCATTGTATCGTGTTCTGTCTTTTTGCTGTTGCATGCCATCAGGGAGAGCAACAGGATCAGCAAAGGCCATTTTTTCATTTTACCTTCCATTTTTTGAATTTAAACAGCGGCGTTCCCCTCGGAGGCACGGGATCGTAACCATGTCCTCCCCAGGGATGACAGCTCAGGATTCTTTTGGTCCCCAGAAAGAGTCCCTTCAGCGGGCCATGAACCTTCAGGGCCTCAATGGCATACTCCGAACAGGTCGGGACGTACCTGCAGCTTCGGGGAAGCAGGGGGGAGATCAACCACTGGTAGATTTTTACCGGAATGATCAGAATGAACACCAGGAACCTGTTTATCCAGCTGAAGAGCAAAAAGTTTCCGGATCCTTCTCTTTTATTTTCATCCTTGATCATATCCTCAGAATCGGATACAAAACTAACAATAAATCGCCATTAATTTAGAGCTTTTCTAAAGTGAATTTTTAATGTTTTTGCTAATTTTGGAGCTTCTTTTTTTGATCTGTAACAGCTTTAATACAAATCCTGGAAAATTTAAACATTTATGAAAGATGCAGTGGCAATTCTGTGTGCGGGCGGTCCTGCTCCCGGAATCAATACCGTAATCAGTTCCGTAACGAAGATTTTTATCAATAACGGCTTCAATGTCCTGGGAATAAACGGGGGCTACAGGAGTCTTTTTTCGGATGAGCCGACGTTTGAATACCTCGATTTTGAGTATGCCGACCAGATTTACAGCCGTGGTGGTTCGGCTTTGAAAATGAGCCGGTACAAGCCGAAGGATGAGGAGTTCAAGGTTGATTTTTTCAGGAAGTACAATGTTAAGCTGTTGGTGACCATTGGCGGCGACGACACTGCATCAACAGCCAACAGGCTGACAAAATACCTGGCCAGGGAGAAACTGGATGTCAGGAGCATCCATGTCCCGAAGACCATTGATAATGATCTGCCTCTTCCCGAAGGGACCCCTACTTTCGGTTACCACTCCGCCAAGGAGGAGGGGGTGCGGCTGGCAACCACCATTTATGAGGATGCGCGGACCAGCGGGAACTGGTTCGTGGTTTCTGCCATGGGCCGTGAGGCAGGACACCTGGCGTTCGGGATCGGGACAGCCTGTCATTACCCGATGATTATTATTCCTGAGATGTTCAACATGACCAAGCTGACTTTCGACAAGATAACCCGACTGGTCATCTCTTCGATGGTCAAGCGGCGTATCCTGGGGATCGATTATGGGGTGGCCATTATCAGCGAAGGGGTCTTTCACTTCATGAGTGACGAGGAGATCATCGATACGGGCATCAACTTCACGTATGACGATCACGGTCACCCTGAGCTGGGCAATGTCAGCAAATCGCATATTTTTAACATGCTGACGCAGCAGCATCTGAAGAATCTTCGGATAAAGGTGAAAAGCAGGCCCGAGGAGATGGGGTACGAACTTCGCTGCTGCAGGCCGATTGCCTATGATCTCTCCTATGCCACCCGTCTCGGACTGGGCGTTTACAAATTGTACAAAGCGGGGCTGACCGGTTGTATGACAACCGTGGGGCGCGACGGGGAGATCACCCCGCTGTTTCTGAAGGATGTTGAGGATGAGGACGGGAAGATTAAACCGCGCCTGGTAAATATTGAATCCGACAAGGCACAGCTCATATTCAGGAACAATCTGCACTACATTACAAAAGCCGACTACCGGGCCGCGAAAAAATATGTGAAAAATCCGGAGGATTATGACTTCTTTAATATCCTCAACTGGATTCCGAATGAAGTTTAGTTGATCTTCATTGCATCTTTATCCGTTTTCTTTTAATTTTAAAGAAAAAAAGATGGCACAGGTTTTAAGGAAAAAGGGAATTATCGGAATTCTCACCGGCGGCGGTGATGTACCAGGATTGAATCCGGCAATCAGGGCGGTAACGATCAGGGCTCTGCGCGAAGATTACCAGGTGATCGGCCTGCGAAAGGGCTGGGAGGGAATCATGGAGATCAAACGCGAAAAGAATTACGATAACAGTGAGTCTTACATGGTCCTTACAGAGCAGATCGTCAACAAGGCGGGCCGCACGGGTGGGACCTTCATTCATACCTCGCGGACCAATCCGAGCAAGGTGAAGAAGGAGGATGTGCCATTGCATTACCGCGACACCTACAGCCAGCCGGTGAACGATCTCACCCCGGAGGTTCTGCAGAACCTGGAGTTTCTCGGGATCGATTACCTGATACCAATCGGGGGTGACGATACGCTGAGCTATGCGGTAAGGCTGTTCAAGGAGGGATTCAAGGTTATTGCCATTCCCAAAACCATGGATAACGATGTTCCGGGGACCGATTACTGCATCGGATTCAGTACCTGTATCACCAGGACCATAAATATGATCAATACCCTGAGGACCTCGGCCGGTTCCCATGAGCGCATCCTGGTCATCGAGGTATTCGGTCGATATGCCGGGTTTACCGCCATGCTGCCTACCATGGCAGGAGCTGCAAACAGGTGTGTCATACCGGAGTATAAATTCGACGTGGAACACCTGACCCAGCTGCTGGTGGAGGACCGGATGCAGAATCCCAGCAGGTATTCGGTGGTTCTTGTGTCGGAGGGAGCCACTTTCAAGGGAATGAAGGATATGTTGTACAAAAGTACCGAGAAGGATGCCTTTGGCCACTCCAAACTGGGTGGAATAGGGGTGGCTGTTTCCAACATGATCAAGGAGCACTCCCCGCAGTTTAACAAAGGCAGGACGGTTAATGTGATCAACCAGCACCTGGGCTACCTGGTGCGGGGCGGCGACCCCGATTCGATCGATTCCATAGTGCCCATGGCCTACGGGAACCTGGCGCTGGACCTCATCCTGAAGGGAATCCACGGAAGGTTGGTGGTTCTGCGGAACGGCCGCTACGACAATGCACCGCTCGATGTGGTTACCAGCACCAAAAAGCTGGTGGATGTGAAGCGGCATTATAATACCGAGCGGCTGCGGCCTTTCTTCAAAAGCTTTGAATTCCAGCCCCTGTTTATCATGAGCGGGAACTATTAGGATCCGCCCCCTCTAATTCTTTATATAGATCCAGGCAGTGTCAATAACCTTCACCTGTGCGTCCGACAGGGCTCTCAGGGCCTCCGGAAGGGATTCATGCGTGCTGTAGGTTACCAGGTCGAAGCCGAAGGGCCCGGGTACAATCTTACCCTCATATCCGGCATTCTTAATGGTTTGGGAATAATCCGTGGCATTCGACGGGACCTTGAATGCCCCGACTATGACCATGAACCTCCCCTTGCAGGCTTCCTGCAATTCGGCCAGCTCGGTTTTTAAAGACTGGATCTGTGCATTCGCTGCAGAGAGCTGTCCCTGCAGGTCCTGCTGTGCATTGACCTGCTGCTCCAGGGACTGATTTTTTGCTACCAGGGCATTAATCTCCTCCTGGGTCATCGCAGATTTCTTGAAAAGATTGCAGGAAGAGGTAATGAGAGCAAGAACAAGAATGAATGCTAAATTTCTCATAATCTGTCTGTTTATTAATTTTTTATACACGTTTTATCAAATATATCAAATAATAATCTTCCATCACAAGGGTTTATGAACCCCGGCCGGTTAATAAACACATTATTGAACTTCAGTAAATTAAGAACAATTATCGTAAATTTGTTTAAGGAGGGGCTATAATTATTAACAATCCGGAACCGCTTTTCGTTTAATGAATATGAACAACCTATTTCATTCGGAACATTTTCAGGCGGCAGCGGAAGACTACCTGCTCTTTCTGGATAAGGGATATCCGCAACAGTCCATTATCAGGATCGTGGGAGACCGGTACCGGCTGAGACGGGATCAGCGCCAGGTCCTTTTCAGGGGCATCTGTCCGACCGCTGTTGCCGCCCGGCGCAGGGTCAGGATCGGTTTGCCCGGGGAGGGGGACCTGGTGCTGGTGGATACCTATAATGTATTGTTTACCATCTGCAACTATTTCCTGGGCAAACAGCTCTTCATCGGGAACGATGGTTTTCTGAGGGATATAGGGGAGATGCGCGGCCGGATCAAAAACAAGGAGATGTTCTCCCGCTCCGAGAAGCTGATGATTGACACCTTTAAAAACTGGAAAGGAGTGGTGTTCCGCCTGTTCCTCGATGAACCGGTCCCCTACAGTGGGCGTTTTGCCATCAAGTTATCCAAAACCATGGCTGAAGAGGAGATCGAAGGAGATGCCCTAACGGTTCATTCGGCAGATTTTCAGTTGAAGAATGAAAGGAGTACGGCGATATGCACTTCCGATTCAGCGATTATCGACAGCTACGAGGGAAAGGTGATCGACGTCCCGCATTACATTCTCAGGTACCATTTCGGGGCTGAATTCCCGGTGCTTTCTTTTTAACTATTGTATGGTTCAAAAGTTAATTGACGGTTTCTCCCGGCCTGAATCGGAGCAGCGCCTGCACAGGGTAGTGGTCGGAATACCTGATTTTGGTGCGCCGGAATTCATCCGGGACAAACGACGGGTCGTAAAGAATATAATCGATTCGCAGGTAGGGGAGGTTCCCTGCGTAGGTGTTCCCGAATCCTCTTCCCGATTTGCGGAAGGCATCCTGCATTCCCTTCCTTATCTGGCGGTAGGCATAGGAGAGGGGCGTGTCGTTGAAGTCGCCTGCCAGGATAACCGGATGGGGCGACTGGCCGATATAGTTCGATATTACCTCTGCCTGCTCAGCCCTCTGGATGAATGCCCGCTTGAGATGTGAGCCGATCTCCCTGAACCCGTCGACCTGCTCTTCGCTGTATCTTATCCTGATATTATTGAGAAAATCATAATTCCGCTCCCTGAACCGCAGTGACTGCAGGTGGATGTTGAAAATGCGCAGGGTATCGTCATTGAACAGGATGTCGGTATACATGGCGGCGTTATGGGTGTTGGCAAAGGGAATCCGGCTTTTCCTGATGACCGGATGTTTGCTGTAGGTGGCAATGCCCCATGCCGAGCCCTGGTTTCCCTGAATGCTGTAATAGACCGATTTATGCGGCATCGTCCTTAAAGCCCGGTCGATATCCTGCTCCCTGTTCCCGGTGCTTTCGGATGTATAGTACTCCTGCAGACAGGCTACATCTGCATTCTGTGAGGAGATGTAACGGAGCATCTCTGTCCTGGCATTCTCCTCCTTCGACCAGTTATACATGTTGAATGCACGTACGTTGTAAGAGAGGATCCTCAGGGTGTTGGCCCCGCCGGGATTGACAACGGTATCCGGACTCTTCAGTCTTATCGGGAGGAAATTGTTCAGGTGGTTCCACCCGATCAGGATGACCGCCAGGGAGA
The DNA here is from genome assembly GCA_016936975.1 of Bacteroidales bacterium. Taxonomy (GTDB): domain Bacteria; phylum Bacteroidota; class Bacteroidia; order Bacteroidales; genus JAFGWU01. The sequence goes on from JAFGWU010000035.1 coordinate 37,246, forward strand.
GGAGCAGGGCTTTGTTCAGCCTGACCAGGTAATAGAAGACAAAGATGAGGTTTATCAGCAGAATATATGGATAAGCCAGTCCGAACAGGGCCGGCAGAATGCATCTGGAAGGATTGATGAAAGGTGCCAGGTAGGATACCAGCAGGCTGGCCGCAGCCAGGATATTGAGACCGAAGAGCAGGATGCGGAGTAATTTTTTCATGCTAATTCCGGTTTCCCATTTTAAACAGCCGCTCCTTCTCCTGCGCCGTCAGGCTGTCATAACCCCCTTTGGATATCTTGTCGAGGATGGCATCAATCTCTTTCTGTTCCTCTGCTTTCTGACTGTTATACTGGTGATCGTCGGCCGGGCGCCGGTGTGTCACTTTCATCTTTTTCGGTCTGCCCGGTTTGAAAAATAAGGCGATCCGGTCCATCAGGCGGTCGAAGCCTCTGGTGATATCTTTTCCCCTGCGGTAGTAATAGGTAAAGATGAACCCGGTAAGGGCCCCTCCGATATGGGCGATCTTACCTCCCGTATTGGTGGTGAAATCCACCAGCGATGTGAGAATGAACATCACGATGGCAACGATGATGATCTGCACGGGACCGATGAAAATCAGATGAAGTCTTCTTTCAGGGCGGTAGAATGCGGCGGCAATGACGATGGCCATTACCGATGCCGATGCCCCGAGTGCGATGCTCTCTGAAACCACAGGCTCAAATACCGGGAAAAGATTGTAAAAAGCCACATAGAGAACGCCCCCGGCCAGCCCCCCCAGGATGTAGATGCTTACCAGCTTCTTCAGTCCGAGATCTTCCACGAAAATTCTGCCGAACCAGTAGAGCCACAGCATGTTGAAAAGGATGTGTATAAAATCGACATGCAGGAACATATAAGTTATCAGGGTCCATGGACGGGATGCCAGCGTCTGCAGATTGGAGGGAATGGCCAGCCAGCTGATGAACCCGGGAAACTGATCAGCGGCATTCAGCAGGAAGTAAACGATCCTGACAATCTGAACGGCCAGAAAAAGCCCCACATTGATGTAGATGAGCCTGTGCAGGGAATTTCCCTGACGGAATGATTGCCTGATATCCTCGAAAATGTTCATCCGTTCCCCTGTTTAATAAAAATTCCTGGTGAATTTGTTCCAGTATTTAATCAATATGAAACCAAAAACCATACCACCCACATGGGCGAAGTGCGCTATGTTGCTTCCTGGCTGTGAGAAACCCAGGTAAATTTCCAGGGCACCGTATCCGATCACCAGCCATTTGGCCTTGATGGGGAATGGAAAGGGAATAATGAACAGGGGTGTGTTCGGAAAAAGCATTCCGAACGCAAGCAGAACCCCGAAAACAGCTCCCGAGGCTCCTACCGTGGGGATCCGCAGGGCATTGCCCACCGCGTTGAACTGGTTCCCCGGCTGAAGGAGCTCATTCAGCAGGGTCAGATTGATCCGGTCGACACTGTAAAATTCCTTGACGGCTGCAATCTCGGGTGCCAGCTGGATGGTGTTGACCATCATGTGGAAGAACATCGCACCCAGCCCGGTGACAAAAAAGTAAATGAGGAACCGCTTGCTCCCCCACACACTCTCCAGGGTTTTACCAAAAATCCAGAGCGCCCACATATTGAAAAACAGGTGAAAGAAACTGCCGTGCATGAACATATGGGTCACGATCTGCCACGGTTTGAAAAGAGGCGACTGGAAATAGAACATCCCCAGGTAGAAGTTGAGGTTTACCCCCCTTGCCAGATACTGGAACGCATAGTTTGCAACCAGCATTACCACGTTGATAATGATCAGGTTTCTGACAACCGGCGGTGTACTGCTCGTTCTTCCGAAATATAAATTCATAATTAAACTTCTTTTAACAGGTTCTCAATGTCCTCCCGGGAAATGATCTTTGCAACGACCTCACCGGAGGGAGAATAGTCCGGATGTTCACATCCGAATAACTGATCAACCATTTCACGCATCTCTTGTTCAAATAATTTTTGTCCGTATGGAATGGCGGATGCGGAGGCTGCTGACCGGGCCAGCCGGTTCAGTTCGTCGATCTCTATTTCATCCTGAAGATTTTTATACTGCTCCAGAAGGGTTTCAATGGTGTCTTTCAGATTGCCCGGCAGGAGGAATCCGGGGGTTCCGTGAATGATGATGCTGTTATGCCCGAAAGCGCGTATATCGAATCCCAGTTTTTCTATCGAGGGAGATATCTCCTCGAAAACCTGGTAATCGGCCGGAGACAGTTCAATGGTAACGGGAAAGAGTGTCTGCTGGATGATCTGTGCATTTTTCCGTAACGACCGGATTATGGTTTCATAGAGGATCCGTTCGCTGGCCCTGTGCTGGTCGATGATCATGAATCCCGATTTCACCGGGGCCAGTATATAGCGGTTCAGTATCTGAATATATTTTGTTCCCGCCGGTTCCGCAGCTGTTTCTCCTGTTTCAAAATCCGGGGCGGAATGCTCTTTCTCTCCTGAACGGGCCCGGAACAGTTTCTCCCATCCTTCGGTCCGGTTACGGTTATAGGTAACCTCTCCTGCAAACGGATTGAAATCGTGATTGATATCTATCTCGGGATTTTTTATTTCAGAATCCCGTGTCAGGACCGGGATATCAATAACCCCCTCCCTGCTGAAGTCGAGCGACGGGGAGAGGTTGTGTTTTCCGATGGCCTCTTTTACCCCAGCCAGAAGGATCTGCCACACGGCCTGCTCATCCTCAAACTTGATCTCCGTTTTTGTGGGATGGATGTTGATATCGATCCGGCCGGGATCGGTCCCGAAATAAATAAAATAAGCGGGGATATGGTCCGGGGCAAGGATGTTCTCATAGGCTTTAATGACCGCCCTGTGGAAATAGGGATGCCTCATGAACCGGTTATTCACGAAAAAGAACTGTTCGCCGAAAGTCTTTTTGGCGTATTCCGGCTTTCCGATAAACCCGGTTATCTTCACCAGGGAGGTCTCCAGGGACAGGGGAAGGATATACTGGCTGGACGATTTCCCGAAGAGCCCGACGATCCGCTGGCGTAAGTTTGATGCGGGGAGACGGTATATTTCCGTGTTGTTATGGATCAGGATGAACTCGATGGCGGTGTGGGTCAGTGCCACATGGGTGAACTCTGTGATGATATGGCGAAGCTCGGTCTGGTCGCTTTTCAGGAACTTCCGCCGGGCCGGAACGTTGAAGAAAAGGTTCCTGACCTGGAAGTTCGATCCGGCCGGACAGCTGACAGGGATCTGTTCCCGCAGCCGGGATCCGCCGATACGAATCTCGGTGCCCAGCTCTTCTTCTGCCCGTCGCGTTCTGAGGGTCACTTCCGACACAGCGGCGATGGATGCCAGGGCTTCCCCTCTGAAGCCCATTGTCCGGATAGCAAAGAGATCCCCGGCCTCGGATATTTTACTGGTGGCATGTCTTTCAAAACTCATCCGCGCATCGTTCTCAGACATGCCGGAGCCGTCATCGATCACCTGGACCATCGTTTTACCCGCATCCTTCACATGCACGGTAATGGAGGATGCCCCTGCATCCACGCTGTTCTCCATCAGCTCCTTCACAATAGAGGCCGGCCGCTGGATCACTTCTCCTGCGGCGATCTGATTGGCTACCGAATCGGATAAGAGATGAATAATATCGGGCATTTATCTGAAAAAAATTAGATAGGATAAAAGGAGAAGAACGGCCAGGATAATGACCAGGCGGATGTTGGAGCTTCGGCTTGCCCGGACCCTGGTTTTTTTCCTGTACTGACGGAATGAACCGCGCACCATAGTCGTCTTACCGGAATCACTGCCTGTGCTTATTCCCAGCTCCTGCTTGATCCTCCTGACCCGGTCTTCACGTTCCTCCTTTTCGGGATCCCAGTATCTCGGTGTATAACTGAACCGTTTCGGATTCGGAAGCTTGAAAAATCTGGGTACACCCATCTCGTTTCTTTTATGGTGCAAAGGTAGTTAATTGTTTTTAATCGCCGCATCATGAAAGGACCCTCCGCGGGTCTTCCCTTTTCCCGCTCCCTGTTCAACAATTTTTATTACTTTTGAAAAAACAGAACATGCAGCGATTCATTAGAGATAACCTTCAGGAAGCCAGAGAGGTTCTCGACCGTTTCCTGGAGGATCCCGTTTCCGTAAAAGCCATTGCTGATGCCGCCGACCTGATGATTACCGCCATCAGGACGGGTAACAAAATCATCTCCTGCGGTAACGGGGGGTCGATGAGCGATGCAATGCATTTTGCGGAGGAGCTGAGCGGCCGGTACAGGGAAGACCGCAGGGCCCTTCCCGCCATCAGCATCTCCGATCCATCCCACATCACCTGTACCGCCAACGATTATGGGTTTGAACGGATCTTCTCCAGGTTTGTTGAAGGAGTGGGATCGCAGGGGGATGTCCTGCTGGCCATCAGCACCAGCGGTAACTCCATGAATGTGGTTCATGCGGCGGGAACAGCACGGGAAAAAGGGATGAAGGTGGTGGCCCTCACGGGTAAAACCGGCGGAATGCTGAGTGAAAGGGCCGATGTGGAAATCAGGGTTCAGGGCGGAAACTACTCCGACCGTATCCAGGAGATCCATATCAAGGTGATTCATATCCTGATCGGACTGATTGAAAAGGGTGTCTGAATCTGGATGTCCCTTCCTCGCCCTCAGTTTGTCTTCCGCCGTTCCTCAGTGACATTTTCCGGCTGCAGTTTGGTTTGAATGATTCTATTTTCTGATTTCATAAAATGGTTCGGTTCCCTCCGGGTAAATGACGATCTGGTCAATCACGATACCGGTCTGGTTGACATTGATGAACAGGGAATGGGACCCCGCCCTGTTAAGGGTCACAGGGTAGATAGCCGGTGTATAATTCCTGAGGACATTATCCTTCCATGCCTCGCTCCTTCCTTTGGTATTCAGGGGGAATGTTTTTAATTCGTGATCATCTACACGGATTCCCAGGCTGTGATCAAAATTGTTGGCATGGGTCGGCAGACAGCGTACCTCAACCATATAATTCCCGGATTCGGGAATCCTGAAGCTGAATTCCAGGGAGGGCCTGCGGTCCTCAAACCGGGCATTTTTAAGCGGGAAGAGTGTTACTGCCGCATTGCTGTATCCCAGTCCGTTTACAACGGTCCACCGGTAACCCCCGGCCGGTTTGGCGCGGGTATAGTCCGATGCCCTGATGGAAATGGGCCCTGACGTTCCGGGCAATGGTTCTGCGGGATGTTTCCCGCCGGGATCTCCGAGGTGGTAGAAGGGCATGCTGAAGGCCGGCAGGTCGCGCGGGCTCATGCTCATCATGTGGTTCCACTTTCCGCCGGAAAGATTCAGATTATAATGACGGGTGAGTGTTTCGATCTCATGGAAGGCTTTTTCCGACAGCTTCGCATAAAATTCCTTCTCCCGGCTCGTTTCAGCGAGGAAGGATTGCTGGGCGCGGAGGAACTTGTAATTCATAAGCGCCGCACAGCGCACGGGGTATTCCACCAGCTGGAAGAAGGCATCCATCCTTCCTGCGGGGATGCGGGATTTTACCTTTTCCGTTCTCTTTTCCAGCGTTTTGTAATAATCGATGCGCCGCTGCAATTCGTTGTCGTTCGCCCGGATACTGAAAGCGGTCGGCTCCGTGCCGGTGGTGGGTTCGGTCCGGCTCCACCCCATATACTCCGGTTTCCGGAGCATGGCCAGGCGGTAGTACTCCTCCATAATGCCAACGATTTCCCGGGTATTGGCGTTTCCGAACTCCCTTCCGGCCCAGTCAGAAAGATGCCTGCCGATGTTTTGTCCGTTCACCATTCCGGTATCCCAGGCCAGGTCGAGGAAGAATTCCATCGTGTACTCCGCCGGCTTGATGTCGCCCACATTAACGATCCAGGCAGTGCGGGCACCGTTCTGCCAGGCCCTGGACATTTCGTACCAGATCAGTCCGGGCTGGGTGGTGCAGAGCCACAGGTAATCGTGCGGGCGGCCCCAGTAGCTCAGGTGGTAGTATACGCCGCTTCCCCCATCGCGTGCCTGTTCTTTTTCATTGCTCAGCCGCCGGATATAGCCGTAATTGTCGTCGGTCCACATCAGGGTGATGTCACCGGGAAGCTCCACTCCTGTGTCGTAAAGATCCAGCACCTCCTTGTAGGGGATGAATACCTGGGGAATGGATCCGGCCGGCTTACCGAAAGATCGTTCCAGCATCTCCCGCTGATTGTGGATGATGGTTTCCAGCATATTGCTTCTTTCGCTCATGGATGCGTTCCCCTCCATCCCGCTGTCGTGGATGCCGCGCATCCCAACCGTGACGATCACTTCATTCCCGGTCAGGGTGATCTCATCGAGCCGTTCCTGCCAGTAATGGTTCACCGCATCGGCATTGATAAAATAATTGAAGGGCCCCCGCACGTCCGCATCCCATTCATCCACATTGTTCCGAAGCATCGGTTCGGCGTGGGATGTGCCGATGATGATATGGTACCGCTCTGCCATCTCTTTGTTTCCAGGGATGGTGAAAAAGGCTTTCGTACAGGGATGCATGGCGGGCCAGATGGTGTTCCCCTTCAGCCTCAGGAGCAGATGGAAGATCTTTTCATAGGTTTTCGGACCGATGTCGCCGGTTTCCGGCTCAAAAGTTCTGGCGGCCCATGGCTGGAGGCCCCAATCCTCGTCGTTCAGGAAGATACCCCTGTAGCGTACCGACGGTGATGCGGTGATCCCCCCCGGCGGCAATCTGAGTATCAGCTTTTCCCATTTTGCAGGGATCACATCCGCCCACCATTTCCAGGGGGAGATGCCGAGTCGCTCTGCCAGCTCGAAAATACCGTAAACGGTTCCGCGGATATCACTGCCGGCGACCAGGAGGTTGCCCCGGCTCTCCCGGATGGTGAAGGTTTCCCATTTCCCGGCCAGTGATTCCGCTTCGGTGGCTCCGGCACTGCTTATTAAGGGGTCATCGAACCGGCCGAAAAAGATCGCGTTCTGAGGGATTGTGCTGTCGGGAAGATTGGATTTAATAACGGGGATCTCCCGTCCCGTGATGGCCTCAAGGTCGTCGGCGAAGTCGCGTACCGCCCATTCGATAAGTTCGTCGGCCCTTTCACTGAGATACAGGACCGGCAGGTTTTTTTCGGATATGATTTCATAATCTCTGCCCGGGTTTCCTGTGCAGGCTGACAGGAGCAACAGCAATGTTAAACAGGCAATCTGCCGGGTCATGTGCAACACAAAATGTAAAACCGGATGCATGGATTTATAGCGTGTCTTTGTTATGGTTTGTATCATACAACAAAAAAATCTATTCTGCAGTAAGGGCCGGGTTGCCCTGTTTTTTAAAACGGTGGCGTTTACTGCACTGTAAAGGATTTACGGAGGTAAATCACCGTATTGCTCTCCCGGTCGAATCCGGTGACGGTGACCATATACCGGCCCGGGGCGTCGGAGGTATAAAAGCTTACGGGGAGAGGCTGCTCCCCTGAAAGGCGGAGGTCGGGCTGCCAGGCAAGCAGGTTCCGGCGATCCGCTATCCTTGGTGATCCTGTTCCTTCCGGGTAACCGGTAAAAGAAATGTATGGCTCGTGGAAAAGCCTGAAGCTGAAGAAATGGCTTTTTACAGGCAGTTTCATTCCCGCGAGGTCCATCTTAAGGGAATGGATGCTGATGATCCCACTGTATTTGTATTCTCCCAAGACATACCCCCTGTTGATGACCTCGACGCGTTCAATATTGCGGCAGGATATCCCCAGGAGTGTTTCATCATTATTCACCGGGATATTATCCATGAGGATCAGCGGAGGATAGAACTCCAGGCTCGTTTTCCCGTTTATCGACAGGTACGGCTTACGGTCTGAAACATTTACCGTGACTTCGGGCACGAGTTCAAAAAAGAACTCCCTCAGATCGATCAATTCTATAAAATCCTTTTCGTAGATTACCCGGTCAGGTTTTCCGTAAAATGCGCTGTACCGGGCAGTCTTTTTTTGCAGGGAGGAATCCCCGGCTGAAAATTTCAGGTTCAGCTGGGCATTGATGGAGATCTCCCTGGCTGACGATTCTTCCGCTTCAGTTAGGTAAAAGGGCTGGTATGGCAGGATCAGGGGCTTGTTGCAGAAATCATTGTCGATGAGGATCTCATTATCCCCGGCACGCCCCGGTTCGGTTGTCAGATGAAATTCGTGATCCCCCGCCAGCATGGGAAGCATGAAAAGAAAGGTCCCTTCAGTATCCGAGGTTGCCGTGAAAAAGTAGAATGGTCCGGAAACAGAGGAGAGGTGGACTTTAAGATTTTCGACGGCCCTGCCGGTATGGTCGTCGATCACCCTTCCGGTAAGGGTCAGGCCGTCGGTCTCCGGCAGAAACTGGAGGAGTCCGGCATCCATGTATCGTCTTGGGGAAGCAAAAATAAAGGAATTTCCGGGGGCGCCGGAGCCGTCATCCAAGGTTACGCTCAGGCAATAGTTACCCGATACCCGTTTATCCGAAAGGCTGATTTCGACATCGACCGGTTCTCTTTTTCCGTAGGATTCCTTCAGTTCGGAAAGCACAATATCCCCGGCCGGTTTCACGAGCGGCCTGATCATCCTGAGTGTGCCGGATTCATCCTTTTCAGGCCCTTTATCAAACAAAGGAGAAGCGGGATTGATAATCTTTACGGGCAGGTAGGCATACTCGTATGGCGAATAGTTTCGCATCCATTTCGTATAGGCCCTGAGGTAATAGGTGCCGGAATGGATGTTTCCCGGCACCTCAAGGTGTCCGTCTGCATGGCCATTGATAACCGGGACCTTCAACTGGTCCAGCCGGGTTCCGTCCCACTTAAGGAGCTCGACATACAGAACCGTGCTCCATTCCGAATCCCTGATCTGTTCGGGTGTCAGGCAGAGTGCGTTGAAGAGGATACTTTCTGAAACGCAGTAAAGCGTTCGGTCGGACCAGAGATAAACCGACTCACCCGATCCTGCTGGTTTGGGGAGACGGGATATCTGGGCGGATAGGGGAGCAATGGCCGAAGTCGCCAGGATGATGGTTAAACAGGTTGATATGAATCTCTTTATAAACATCTGTTTCAGCTTCTATTTCCAGAAATCGGGTTTTATGGTATTTCCTCCCTTCAGGGTACAGTCAAAACAGGCCTGCCGGGCGGTGTACCAGGTTCCGGTTTTTTCATCGATCTGGATGTATACCGGGAAGGGTCCTCTCCCGTGCATGATCCCGTCGTACTCCTCCAGGTAACAGTGGGAGGTTTCTATAGACATATCCCGCGGGGTGGTAACGAAAATGCGTTTTTCGGAGCAGGAGGCGACCCAGAAATAGCCGAGCACTTTTTCGTCGGGATCATTCACATTGCAGATATTCGATACCGGCTGTGCAGGCTGCTGCGTATAGAGACCTCCCGGCTCCTGGATGGTGATCCTGTTCTGAAGGAAGAATTTGTAGGCTCCTTCATCCAGGGCATACTGCCTTACCAGGAGGCTGTATTTGATGCTCAGGCGTTCGGTCTGGTTGGTCACATAGTTCAGCGGGATCTTCTTCTTTTCGTTCAGGGTCAGGTTCACCGTGCTGGAAACATAGATTGACGGTACATCCAGGGTGATCCAGCAACGATATAATGCATATGGAGCTGTCGACTGCTCGAGGCCGGCACGGAGTTTGGGAATCAGATAGGTAACGGGCCATGTAACAGTATATTCCCAGGTTTCGTCGAGGATCCAGCGGTAATACCTGGAGATGGTATCCGGTGCCTGGATATCCACATAGAACTGATATCCCTTCAACGCTATGCCGGTGAATGCATCGTATCCGTCCTGCAGTTCATGGTAGACCGAATCCACTTCCGCGCACGGGTTCAGTGTTTCGTAATCCGACTCGTACCGTTCCCCCTCGGGTGTGACAAAAATTAACCTGTACTGTCTGCCGTAGACTAGGTGGTTGTTGTTCATTACCCGTGAATAGGTTCCGGCGGCACTCTCCTCGAACGGGAATTCATTGCCCAGCTCATCGGTCACCGTGACCAGGCAGCCCCTTAAAGGGTTGAACTCAGGTTTTGTCATGGTGGTGGACCGGGAAAGGGTGATCTGCTGAAGCGGCGCTCCTTTGACAAGGCTGCCATCGACACTGATCACCTTGATGGTTTCATCGATCCCGGAATCGTACGGTTCGATGCACCCGCTTAGCAGGAACATCAGGACCGCCGGCAGGAGATGTTTCAGCCGCTGAAGCGGCAAGCTGAATCTGTTGGAAATAACATTATGGGTCCTTCGCTTATTCATTTGCCGGGATTAATTGCTGTTGTAATTACCAAATTTGAAGTTCCACGAAAGGGTTATGATGGGCTGTGCAAACACGGATAGCTTGTAACCCCGGATCCTTTCATCCTGGATATTGTAAAATACCGAATAGGCATTATCCCTGCCGGTGAGGTTATACACGTTCAGCATCCAGAAACTGTGGGCAATCTTTTTGAATTTCAGGTTCCCTTCCAGGTTGATGGAAAAGTCGACCCTGAAATAGTCGGGAATCCGGTATGCATTCCGGTCGGAAAACAACAGGTATTGCTGGTTCTCGGAATAGTATATGGCGATCGGAAGGGTCACCGGGCGGCCGGTGGTGTATACCAGGTTGGATGAAAAGCTTATACGGCGGCTGACGCGGAAGTTCGATACGAGGTTGATGCTGTGGGGCCGGTCGTAGTTCGAGGGATAGGCCTTCCCTTTGTTTATCCGTTCGCGGTCGGTCGGTCCGTCGACGGTGACAATGGAACGCGAGTAGGTATAAGAAAGCCATCCGGTTAATTTGCCCGTATTTTTCCGGAGCATGGTTTCAAAGCCATAGGCGTCCTGCGAGCCCTGAAGGACCATCGTCTCCAATGGCTCGCTGGAGATGAAGTCTGCGCCGTCCCTGTACTCGACCACGTTATCGATCCATTTCCGGTAGATCTCAAAGGAGAGGTTGATGCAGTCATCCTTAAGGTCCTGGTAGTATCCGAGGGAAACCTGGTCGGAAACGGGCGGCCTGATGTGGGTGTCGGTAAGCTTCCACTGGTCATTGGGTGCTATTGCGATCGTGTTGCTTAGCAGGAAAATATATTGCTGCAAGCGGTTATAGGATGCTTTTATCGAGCTGTTTGGCCCAAGTCCGAAATTCAGCATGGTACGGGGTTCGAAACCCGAATAGGTTTGAACCGGTTCCCAGGATCCATAGGAAGTGGTTTCTTCAATATTCAGCCTGCTCAGGGGAATCCCCCCGGTGTATTTATTGACTGTGGCGGGGCCCACCTGTGTGTAGCGGCTGTATCGGATCCCCCCCATCACCGAGAGCCATTTCAGAAGACGGATCTCATCGGAAAGGTAAAGGGCGCCTTCAAGGCCCTGTTCCCTGCCCAGATGGATGGGGATCCGTCTCGACTCCTCACCGTAGGGAAGGACGTTCCCCCGGTCGAGCCCGTAAAGGATTGCATTCACGCCGAACTCTATTCTCTGCCTGGTCCCCGGGGTAAGGACAAAATCAGCCCGGCCCTCCGTGTGCCTGATGGCATATTTCTGCCGGAAAGCTTCGGTGACATTGTTTTTGTCGATGTTGCTGAACCGGTAATCGCTGTTTGAGAGTACCAGGTCCGATGAAAAGGCATCGCTGAAACGGTGTTTCCAGTGAATGGATGCACCGAGGTTGGAGTAGCTGTATTCATTCTTTTCGGCGAGCAGGAACCGGTCGGAACTTGAGTAGAAAAAAAGTTCGAGCCGGTTTCTGGCGTTCAGTTCCGCATCCAGGGCTGCCGTGCCGTCATAAAATGATGCGTAGCTGTTACTGATATCCTGGTTCTTTATCCGTTTCAGCAGCCAGTCGGAGTAAGTGCTTCTCGCACTGGCCGTAAAGGAAACCTTATTTTTTACCAGGGGAACCTCAACGGACATATGCCCTGTGATCGGACTGATACCGCCCTGGGCGAACAGGTTGTTCTTGTTCCCCTGGCGGGTATTAATTTCAAAAATGGAAGCGATCCGGCCGCCGTACCTGGCGGGGATATTGTTTTTATAAAGGGAGAAATCGCTGATGATGTCCGGGCTGAAGGCATTGAAGAACCCGAACAGATGTGCGGTGTTGTAAATGGAGATGCTGTTGATGTAAAACATGTTCTGGTCGGCCGATCCCCCCCTTACATTTATCCCTGAGGAACCCTCGCCCACACTCTGAACCCCCGGAAGCATCTGGGCCACCTTTATTACATCCTTTTCCCCCATCACCAACGGGATCTCCTTCATAGCTTTCGTGGTGATCCGTTCGTATCCCATAAGCATTCCCTGGACATTGCTGTGCCGCGTATCTGTCACAGTGACCTCCTCCAGCTCAATGAGCTCGTTCTCGAGTTCGATGGTGAAGTCGCCGTCGGAAAGCACCCTGAGACCGTACTGCCGCTCCTTCATGGCCATGTGGTTCACCACAATGATGTATTCCCCGGGAACAAGCCGGAGCTGAAAAGCGCCGTCGGCATCCGAAATCATTCCGGAACCGGAATCCCGGAGAAAGATGGTTGCCCCAATCAGGGCTTCCCCGGTGAGCTTGTTGGTAATTCGTACTTTCACAGTACAGGCTTTGCCGGGGACAGACCGCCGGCTGTTTCCGATGGTGATGAATCCCTCCTCGGAGATACTTTTGGTCTGCAGGAATTTTGTTTCGCCTGTGGTATCCTCAGCCGGGTAATACGGCGAAAAAGCCGGCACCTGGCGGATCTCCCTGAAGGCCGGTAATTCAGTAACAATCGGACTCCCGGGAAAAATATACAGGTCGTTCCCTTCCCTGTAGAATGATAGCCCTTTCGGCTTCAAAATGTGGTTCAGAGCCGTCCCAATGGGGGTCCCTTCCCTGAGGTCCCGGATATAAAGATCCTCAATCCACGTACCTCTGTAGAAAAAACGAAGATCCGAATGATCTTCCATCTCCCTGGCAAATTCGGGGAACGAAACGGATTGAAAGGATCTATGGAGCACCGGTGCCTCCTGCCCGAACAACGGCCCTGACAACAGGCAACCAAGGAGGATAGGGAGAAAGTGCTTCATGGCCGGGTCGTGAAAGGTTTAATTTATTTTCTGTTCCAGGATCTCATTGCAAAATTTTATCATCCCGGCCATGGCACCATCGTCAGCCTCCTTCACCCTTGTTTTTTCCGAGCGGAGATAATTACGGAGCTCGCCTCTCATGCTTTCAGGAAAGGCTTTCACAAAGGTCCGGTTATTCCTGTAACGCCGGGATGAATCTTCAATCCGGATGTAGCGGTTTTGCCTCTCATCACTGAAAATATAGGCCATGAGATTCTGGCTGTAATTGGATTTATGGCGAACCTTATAACGGTAGTAATAACAACCGGCATGCGCCTCCTCGGCAACAACCTGGCAGAAGCACGGGCCCTCCTCACCGACAGCAACCTTCCGGAAGGTCATCCCATTCATCCGGAATTCAGTGATAAAATCATTTGGCAGTACGATGACCAGGGGATTTTGCTGTTCATGATGCAGTAACAGCTGTTGGGCGAACAGATCGTATTTCAGAAGGAGATTGTCGAAACGGCGGTTCCAGTAGACGACGGATCCCTCCAGGAATCGGTCTTCCCCAAGGAACGGATGCCCGCTGGTGTTATAATAGGGATTATCGAAATAGATGCCATTCAACAGGAGGTTATTGCTTTCCTGTTTCTCTTTGACGAATCGGGCTATTTCATCGAAGTCCCCTCCGGAAGCTGCCCGGATCGTCTGACCCGAGACAGAGCTGCAGGCAAGGAGTACCAGGAATTGGGAAAAAAGGATCCTGCTCAATATTGACATAGGTTCCGATCAAATAGGTTCTGAAAAAGCCGGTACGGAGAAAATCCTAACGGGAAATTTCGACTAAAAGTAATTATTTTTTTTTACCGGCAAAAAAATCCTTTGCGCAGGCGATTTTTACATCCCTCATCACATTAATCCTATACCGTACCGGGATTGGTACGGTTTAAATAAAAATGCAAAACGCACCGGCATGTTAATTAGAACCTACGCCAGTTCCGTTCGCGGAATCAATGCCATCACGATTACTATTGAGGTCAATGTATCCCAGGGCATCCGGTTCATTATTGTTGGCCTTGCAGATAATGCGGTGAAGGAGAGCCAGCAGCGGATACACTCCGCCATCACCAACAACGGATTCAGCTGGCCCGGCTACCGGGTGGTAATCAACATGGCGCCGGCGGATATCCGGAAGGAGGGAACCGCCTATGACCTGCCGCTCGCACTGGGAATCCTGGCGGCCTCGGGACAGATGTCCGGAAGCCTGCTCGAGCGCTACCTGGTCATGGGAGAGCTGTCGCTCGACGGAACGGTTTTGCCGGTGAGGGGTGTGCTTCCGATGGCTATGCAGGCCATGAAGGAGGGTTTCGGAGGATTGATTGTGCCGGCCGACAATGCGGGAGAGGCCGCAGTGGTGGGCGGGATTGATGTGATTCCCGCAAAGGACCTGAAGCAGATTATTGCCTTTCTGAACGGAACCCTTATGATTGAGCCGCACCGTGTGGATCTGAAGGAGGAGTTTATTAAGGGCATGTGCCGGTACGACACCGATTTTTCCGATGTGAAGGGACAGGAACCGGTGAAGCGGGCTTTGCTTGTTGCAGCGGCCGGGGGCCATAACATCCTGATGATAGGGCCGCCCGGAGCAGGAAAGACGATGCTGGCAAAGCGCCTGTCAACGATCATTCCGCCGATGTCACTGGAAGAGGCACTGGAAACCACCAAGATTCACTCTGTGGCGGGGAGGATGGGCAAGAACGGGAGCCTGGTAACCCTGAGGCCCTTCCGGTCGCCTCACCATACCATATCTGACGTGGCCCTGGTCGGCGGGGGATCGTACCCCCAGCCGGGAGAGATCTCCCTGGCCCATAACGGGGTGCTGTTTCTGGACGAACTTCCCGAGTTCAAGCGCAATGTGCTGGAAGTGATGCGGCAACCGCTGGAAGACCGGGTGATTACGGTGAGCAGGGCGAGGTTCTCCGTGGATTATCCGTCAAATTTCATGCTGGTTGCTTCTATGAATCCCTGTCCATGCGGCTATTACAATCACCCCGAGAAGAGCTGTACCTGCGGGGCCGGCGTGATCAAGAAGTACCTGAACAAAGTGTCCGGGCCCCTGCTGGACCGAATCGATATTCATATCGAGGTGATCCCGGTTCCTTTTAAACAGCTGTCAGAATTGAGGGATGCGGAAAGGAGTGCCGTCCTGAGGCAAAAGGTTATCGGGGCGAGGAAAATTCAGGAAGAGCGCTTTTCCGGTCACCCTGGCATATATTCCAACGCCCAGATGCACTCCCGGCTGATCCGGAAATATTGCCTGCTAGACCGGGCCGGTCAGGCCATTCTCAAGACAGCCATGGAGCGCCTCGGCTTATCTGCCAGGGCATACGACAGGATTCTAAAAGTTTCCAGGACCATTGCCGACCTCGATGGCAGCGAAGACATTCTCTCTTCTCATGTGGCCGAGGCGGTCAACTACAGGAACCTGGACCGTGAGGGGTGGGCGGGGTGAAGAGGGTTCCCGTTCCTTCAGTCTGTGTTATCCTGACTGTTAAATATTTCCCTGACGATTTCGGTTACCTGCCTGAAATTAATCTTCCCGGTGCCCATTATGGGGAGGTCCGGTATTACCACGAACTGTCGCGGCAGGGCAATGTTGGGAAGTTCCCGGGTCATTTTTCTCAGGGCGGCGGTTTTATTGATTTCCTCCGTCACTGCTGCGACTATATAGGAACCCTTGACTTCATCCGGGATATCAACCACACAGCATTTGACATTTTCAGGAAGAAATTTCTCCAGTACGTTTTCCACCTTCACCAGGGAGACCATCTCCCCGCCGACCTTTACAAAGCGTTTGTACCTGCCGGAGTGCCACAGATACCCGTCTTCATCAAGGTATCCCATATCCCCGGTATTGTACCAGCCATCGACAATGACTTCAGCAGTTTGCCCGGGTTCCCCAAGGTACCCTTTCATGACCAGGTCGCCTTTGACCTTGATGATTCCAACTTCACCGGTCTGGCAGGCTTCCCCGGTTTCGGGATTTTCGATTCTTACGCTCACGTTCGGAAGCGGTTTGCCGATGCTTCCCGGCCGGTTGAATTCCAGGGAGTTGGTGGAGACAACCGGGGAGGTTTCCGTAGTTCCGTAACCTTCCAGAAGCGTGGTGCCGTGCTTTTTCAGATAACCCTCCCTCAGGACATCCGGACATTTATCGGCTCCGGCCACCATCAGACGAAGAGAGGAAAAGTCCCCCGGCTCTAATTTCTGCAGGTAACCCCAGAAGAAGCTGGGGGTCCCGACCATGACGGTGGGACGTTCTTCCCTGGCAATGGTGCTGATGGTCTGATAATCCGTCGGATTGGCATAGGTAATATTGGTCATACCGTATACAAGCGGGGTCCAGAGGTTCACCGTCAATCCGAATACGTGAAAAAAGACAAGATTGGAGAGCATGACATCCTTTTCCGTAATATTCACATAGTTTCCGAAATTGATGATATTGGAGCCGATATTCCTGTGGGTGAGCTGAACCGCCTTGGGATCTTTTTCACTTCCGCTGGTAAAGAGGATCGCCGCGGTGTCGTTCTCGTCGCCCTTATGAATTGCATTGAGAATCATCCCTGCCGGAAGTTTACTCAGCAAGGCCGCGCGAAGTTTATCGGCAGTGGAGATCTCTTCCATGATATCTTCGATAAGTACCATCCCGTCGATCAGCGGGCAGTTGATCTTTTCCAGCAGGGCCCTGGACGCAATGATGGTTTTAAAGTTGCATTTTTGCTGGGCATATCTGGCGTTTGCCTCAGCACCGGTAGAGTAGTTGATCATCACAGGAATCCGGCCGCTCATCAGTGTCCCCAGGGAGGTAAGGGCACATCCTGCGGAGGTAGGGATCATGATGCCAAGATACCCCTGATCATATCGCCCGAATTTTTTGGAAAGAATCAGAGCCGCAATCAGGGCCCGTGAAAAGGTCACATCGCTTTTACGTGATTTGTCAATAAAAGCAAGTTTCTTGCCAAGTCTTTTGGCATTCATTACAAACTGTTGATGAAGCAGCATTTGATCTGTTTTATATTAATAATGTGTCAGTTGGTCGAGTAAATATATATAAATCTTTAATGGCAGCACCTTTATTTAAATCGATTTAAAGAAATTTTACCCATATTAGTTACCTTCAGGTTGGGATAGTTATTTTAAATTTGGAGCAGAAAATGGATCAGATGCGAGTCAATACCATGTTCCGGCCAGTTATATTTCTTGCACTTTATCTTCTCCACTTTTCCCTTGCGGGGCAGGATAAAGGCTTTCTGAAGGGTAAGGTGACCGATGGCCGGAACGGCGATCCCATGGTATCGGTCAGTGTCAGTGCCGGTACGCACACGGGAACCATTACAGACACGGCGGGCCACTATTTGCTGTCTCTTTCTCCGGGGCATCATACGGTTTCCTTCTATTTTATAGGATACGAAACAGATACCAGGACAATTCATGTTCAAAGCGGTAAAACGGTCAGGCTCGATATAGGGATGCATGAAATTTCCCGTCTGCTGGATGAGGTTGTGATCAGTGCCGCACGTTATGAAGAGAAGCTTTCGGAAGTGACGGTTTCCATGGAAGTATTAAAAACCTACCAGATATCAAACCGCAACATTACCTCCCTGGATATGATCCTGGAGAAAACTTCAGGCATCAATATTCTCGACGGGCAACCCAGTATCAGGGGAGGAAGCGGTTACAGTTACGGTGCGGGGAGCCGTGTATTGATGCTTGTTGATGATATGCCCATGATCGCCGGGGATGCCGGTGACATAAAATGGAGTTTTCTGCCGGTTGAGAATGTCAACCAGGTTGAAGTCATTAAAGGCGCTTCATCGGTGCTGTACGGTTCATCGGCCCTCAATGGAGTGATCCATCTGCGCAACCGGTTCCCGGGGAACGATCCCGAAACGGAGATCACCCTCTTCAGCGGGCTCTACATGAAACCGGAACGCAGGGAGCTGGTATGGTGGGAGGAACCGAGATGGTTCGGTGGCGGAACCTTTTCACACCTGAGAAAAATTGGAGGGCTGGATTTGATGGTCAGCGGAAATTACTTCCGGGATAACGGTTACCGGGAGCTGGAGGATGAGAAGCGTGGCCGGGTGAACCTTAACATGAGGTACCGTTTCAGCAGGATCCAGGGATTGTTTGCCGGTTTCTCATCCAGTATCATGAGTGTGAATGCTTCCGATTTTCTGCTCTGGCAGGATGCCGACTCAGGGGCATACCGCCAGAATCCCATGACTTATGTACCTTACACCGGCTTAAGGTATCATGTCGATCCCTACCTGGAGTGGAGCAGCCGAAAAGGAGGGAAACACACACTTAAGTCGCGGATATTTACAGTGGGAAACGTGAATGCCGACACCTCGAAAAGCAGTTACTCCCGCACACTTTACGGCGATTACCGTTATCAGAAGAATTTCCGGAACGGGATGGTCTGGTCCAGCGGGGCTTCTGTCACCTCCTCAAGGATTATTGCCAACTTTTTTGAAAACCACTCCTCGGCCAATTATGCAGTCTATTCACAGCTTGATGCCCGTCTGGCCGACAGGCTGAAGCTCTCCGGCGGCATCCGGTGGGAAATGAACATGCTTGACGGAGCCTATTATCACTCCCTGCCGGTTCTGAGAAGCGGTGTCAATTACCAGGCGGGAAAGGCGACTTTTTTAAGAGGTTCATTCGGACAGGGATACCGGTTTCCTTCCCTGGCCGAGAAATATGCCACCGCCGAGGTCGGGGGACTAAAGATCTTCAGGAATCCTGTTCTGGAACCGGAGAAAGGCTGGAGTGCGGAGATCGGCGCAAGGCAGGGGATCGCCTTCGGGAACTGGAAAGGATTCGGGGATCTGGCCCTTTTCTGGACCCGTTATAATAAGATGATTGAATATTCATTCGGATTGCACCCTCCCGACAGTGTGGTTACCCCAACTATTGAGCATCTGGGATTTAAAGCGCTTAACATCGGGAATGCCCGGATTACCGGGGCGGAACTGACCTTTACGGGAGAGGCGGTTTACCGGATAGCTTCCCTGAGGTTGATGGGGGGATATACCTTTATGCAGCCCGTTGACCTCGACAGGCTGGAGGAGGAGGGACTGGAACCGGATGACTATATCCTGAAATACCGGCATAAACACGCCCTTAAAGTGGATGCGGAGATCGAAACCCGGCGGATCCTGATCGGTACAAACCTTTCATATTCGGGAAGGATGGTGAATGTGGATGAGGTGTTCATCCATCCCCTTTTCGGCAATCTTTTCCTGCCGGGTTACCCGGATTACCGCGAGAACAATCCATCATCCCATTTTCTGACCAACCTGCGCATCGCCTGGAAAGTCAATAATATTTTCAGGATAAACGTGATTGCCCGCAACCTGTTTAATAAAGAGTACATCGGACGGCCGGGAGATCTCGGCCCCCCCCGGAATATTACCCTGCAGCTGAGGGTCAGGCTCAATGAGCCCCGCAAAAAAAATCCGGTGTGAAGTAAATCCTGGCCGATGAATGGTTCCGGGAGGGAGCCTGTTCAAATTCAATCCGTCTTGATTATTTTCCCCGTGTACCATCCCGACTGATAGGTGATACCATAAAAGTAGGCCCCTTTAAGAAGACCGGCACCGGTAAAACTAAAATAATTCTCGCCATGGATGCCCATCATCGTTTCATTGTATATCTCTTCCCCGAGAATGTTGAAGACTTTGAGCTCTAACGCCTCGTCCAGGGGCAGGTAAACTCCGATTTTAGTCTGACCGGTAAATGGATTCGGAACCGCCCGGATGACCTGGAAAGCACTGTAATCATATGGGATGATCCCGGTGCCGCTGGTTACGGTCATTACCACGGAGGTATCATTAACCACCTGGGTGGCGGCAATAGGGACCTCATTGAAATAGATGAAAGGGGTTACATAGATAGCCAGTGTATATTCGCCTTCTGCAGTCGGGGTTCCTGCAACATCAATACAATATGCTGTATCAGGATAATATTTATTGTTATATCCCGTATAGCCAATTCCGGGGGGGAAATTCTTCACGGAATCAATCACGATAAAGGCGATGTCAATCTGTGCCTGCCCGACGATTGCGACTGCAGGCGGGATGATGGTGATGGCCTCTGCATAAGGCGTTCCCACCTCACATCCCGGCAGGCTGGTCGGACAAAATTCACCCGGTTCGTTTATATCAACGCAGGTCGGATCCGGGACACACTGGCCGGAAAGACTGAACGAAACCAGCAGAAAAGCAAATACTGCTCCGGAAGACACTAATATTTTTTTCATGGCAAAAATTTGGATTCCTTACAAAGATACGTCAACGATCCGGTGATGTCAATGAAAGGCGGTCAATTATTTAACAGGAATGTTCATCTGGTTCATGATCTCCTGGGCCAGCCTGAGTGCGTTGTAGCCGTCGTCGATGGTTACTTCCGGGATTCTGTCCTGCAGAATGGCGTCGTAAAAACTGTTCAGTTCTTCGACCATGGCATTGGTCTTTTTGATATCCGGTGAATTAAAGAGGATCTGTTTCTTTGGTTTCCCGTTGCCGGGATCGAGAACAAGGGAGAAGGGGTTGAAAACTTCCCCTTCGACCTCATTGATCCTTACTATCTCGGCCTTTTTTTCAAGAAGATCGATAGAGATATAGGCGTCGTTCTGGAAGAGCCTGACCTTTCTCATTTTTTTAAGGCTGATGCGGCTGGCCGTCATGTTTACAATGCACCTGTCGCTGAATTCGACCCTTGCATTGGCGATATCGGGAGAATCGCTGATAATGGATACGCCGTTTGACCGGATCAGGGACACATCCGACCCGACCAGGCTCAGGACAATATCGATATCGTGGATGAGCAGGTCGAGCACCACCGGTACGTCCTTGTTTCTCGGGTGATAAGGGCCCAGCCGGTGAAGCTCTATGAATTTTGGATTGTGAATTAAATCCTTCACGGCGGTAAATGCGGGATTAAACCGCTCGATATGACCTACCTGGATTTTAACCCCATGCTTTTCAGCCAGGTTCTTCAGCTGAGCAGCTTCCTCAAGGGTTGTGGTCACCGGTTTTTCTATGAAAACATGTTTCCCCGCTTCAATGGCTTTTGCAGCAACATCAAAATGGGAGATCGTCGGAACAACCACATCAACAGCATCCACCTCTTTCAGAAGATCTTCATAGGATTCAAAGACTCTGACACCATATTCCCTGCTGATTCGCTCCGAGGTTCCGGAACGAATGTCATAAATACCAGCAAGGTCGAATTTGCCTTCCAGGTTACTTTTGACGTGGAACTTGCCGAAGTGGCCAACTCCGATGATTCCGATTCTAAGGCTCATCTGACAATATAATTTGGAGCCAAAGGTAATATAAATATTTTCTATATCTTTAACCCTTTCTTTCAAAACTAACCAATAAATACAGGCATTATGGGTAATATATTTGGACTTTTCTGGTTGCTGCCGGTTATTGCCGGTATATCTCTTCTGTTTGGCTGGATCTTCTTCAAAGGTATGATGAAGAAATCTGAAGGAAACGACAGGATGAAGGAGATTGCCGCTTATGTGCGGGAAGGTGCCATGGCTTATATTAAAAGACAGTACAGGGTGGTTACCCTGGTCTTTGTAGTTTTGGTGATCCTCCTGGCCATCCTGGCTTTTCTTGGCGTACAGAATCCCTTTGTACCTGTGGCTTTTCTGACAGGAGGATTTTTTTCGGGTTTATGTGGATACCTCGGTATGCGTACCGCCACCTATGCTTCGGCCAGAACTGCCCAGGGGGCGTCGGAATCGTTGAACAAGGCTTTGCAGGTCGCTTTCAGGAGCGGGGCGGTAATGGGACTTATTGTGGTTGGATTCGGACTTCTGGATATCACAGCATGGTTCTGGGTACTCAATAAGTTTGTCTTCACCCCGGAGCATATGCAAAACGGACTGAGCTGGGCCGGGTTAACCTTCGTTCATGCAGGCACCTCCGAGCATCAGAAACTGGTCGAAATCACAGCCACCATGCTTACTTTCGGAATGGGTGCATCCACCCAGGCCCTTTTTGCACGTGTGGGAGGGGGGATTTACACGAAAGCCGCTGATGTGGGGGCCGACCTGGTCGGGAAAGTTGAGGCGGGAATTCCTGAGGATGATCCACGGAATCCGGCAACAATAGCTGATAATGTGGGAGATAATGTTGGAGATGTAGCCGGTATGGGGGCCGACCTGTATGAATCCTATTGCGGTTCGATTCTGGCTACTGCTGCCCTTGGAGCTGCGCTGCCCGGACTGACAGGTATTGAACAGGGCATGGCTGTCGTTGCACCGATGATTGTTGCAGGAATCGGAATTCTTCTGTCCATTGCCGGGATTTTCATGGTCCGTGCAAAGGAATCGGCCACCCAGAAAAACCTGCTGCATGCCCTTCTGCTAGGCACAGGCGGCAGTTCGGTCCTGATCCTGGTTGCTCTGGCCGTGATGGTCATGCTTGGCTGGATCACATGGGGAATATTTGGCTCCGTAGTAGCCGGACTGCTGGCCGGAGTCATCATCGGACAGGCGACAGAATATTTTACTTCGGATGAATATAAACCTACAAGAGGCATTGCCCGCCAGACACAGCAGGGACCTGCAACTACTATTATAGACGGGATTGCAGTCGGTATGTTCTCAACCTGGATTCCGGTCGTTACCATTGTGATCGGCATCATTGCAGCCTTTGGATTTGCCGGAGGATTCCAGGATTTTGCCAGGGGGGTATACGGGATCGGGTTTGCAGCGGTGGGAATGCTCTCAACACTGGGCATAACCCTGGCAACGGACGCATTCGGACCCATTGCCGATAATGCCGGGGGGAACGCGGAAATGTCGGAACTGCCGCCGGAAGTACGGGAAAGGACCGATGCGCTCGATATGCTTGGAAACACCACGGCAGCCACAGGAAAAGGTTTTGCAATCGGGTCTGCCGCGCTCACTGCCATGGCTCTGCTGGCAGCTTATATGGAGGAGGTCAGACTGTGGATCGGCAGATTGGCCAACGAATCCGCAGAAGGCTTCAAGCAGGTTGGTGATATCCTTTTTTACAGCGACAGGGTCCCGGTTGTTGGTGACGGCCAGATAGCCGTGCAGGTTACCGGGGCATCCATAATGGATTTTGTAGCCGCCTATGATCTCTCATTGTTTAATCCCATGCTGCTTGGAGGTGTCTTCCTGGGAGCCATGATGGCATTTGTATTCTGTGCTATGACCATGAAGGCCGTGGGAAGGGCTGCCGGTTCGATGGTGGATGAAGTGAGGAGGCAGTTCCGGGATATACCGGGAATTATGGAGGGAAAGGCCACACCGGAGTATGCCAAGTGCGTGGCCATCTCCACGAAGGGAGCCCAGAGAGAGATGATTGTGCCTGCCCTGTTGGCTATTATTGTTCCGGTGTTCATCGGAGTTCTTTTAGGGGTTGCAGGAGTGGTCGGATTGCTGGCCGGTGGACTGACAGCCGGTTTTACACTGGCTGTCATGCTGAACAATGCCGGGGGAGCGTGGGATAATGCTAAAAAATATATAGAAAAAGGAAATTTAGGAGGTAAGGGAAGTCCGGCCCATAAAGCCAGTGTGGTGGGAGATACGGTTGGCGATCCGTTTAAGGATACCTCCGGTCCGTCGCTGAACATCCTGATTAAACTAATGACCATGGTTTCTGTGGTTATGGCCGGACTGACCGTCACCATCGGGATATTAACTTAAAAAAATCCATGAGGCTGTCTGGATGATAACCTCATGGATTTTTCAGGAGTTTGCCTGCTGTGGACTGCCTTTCGAAGTTTACCTTCATTAATGGGAGGTATATCCTCCGTCCACCAGCAGATTGATACCGGTAACAAATTCATTTTCTGCCAGGAAGACCATGGCATGGGCGATCTCTTCCGGTTTGCCGATCCGGCCCACAGGGTGTTTTGCCACCAGGGTGTCATAAAAATCACCGAGCACTTCCCTGTTCACCATACCCGATTCCACATACCCGGGATTCACCGAATTGACACGGATGTTTTTGTCGGCATATTCGAGGGCCAGGGATTTGGTTAACGTGTTTACGGCACCCTTGCTTGCATTATAGGCAAATGCCCCTGCCTGTCCGACAAATCCCAGGATGGATGAGGTATTGATGATGCATCCCCCGCCCGACTTCAGCATTTCCTGGATGGCATACTTGGCCCCGAAAAACACCCCGTCCTGGTTGATGGCGATCACCTTATGATACTCTTCGTAAGTCAGTTCATGCGTGTTGGCCAATGCACCGATCCCGGCATTGTTGACAATGATATCCAACCGCCCGTATTTCTTAACGGTTTCCTGAACCATCTTTTTGACGGCCTCTTCGCCGGATACATCAACCTGCATGAAAATTACATCCGCGCCCCTGCCTGAGAGCTCCCTTTCTGCCGATTCTCCGGATTCTTCATTATAATCTGCTATAACAACTTTTGCTCCTTTTTCAAGGAACGCTTTTACGGTCTCCAATCCGATCCCGGACGCGCCTCCGGTCACGATGGCGATTTTGTTCTCAAGTTTGTACATCAGTCTAATTTTTTGGTTAACGATTTAATATTCTGGGAATAAAAGTTATCAGTTGTATCAACAATCTGCGACGGGTAATGTTCATTTTCACGCATGCCTGAGCCGGTCTGTTTCAGGTGCGAAAACAAATTCGGGCGCCGTATCAGGGGGATCAGCAGGAGACGCCGTTTATCAGGGTTGTCAGTTGCAGGGTATGGTGTTTTTATACCCGGTCGGATATGATTTCTCCCCGGTCCCTGAAGAATTTTTTAAGCTCAAGTTTCTTCCCGTCGAACCGGGCATAGGTGAAGTTTACAATCCAGTCACCAAGGCAAAGGACCCTGGACCTGTCATTGATTGCCACATCGAAGGCAAGGTGTCTGTGACCGAAAATATAATATGAAATTTCAGGATTCGTTTTAGCATGGTCCTTTGCAAAGCGGATAATATCCTCTTTTTCGGTTCCTAGATAAGAGGGCATGACCCGGCTGTTGCGGCTCTTCCTGGAGCTCCAGCGTGCAAATGCCGTTGCGGCATTGGGATGGATCCTGGCATAGAGCCACTGAAGGAACCTGCTCCTGAACAGCCATTTGATAAGAAGATAGCCAAGATCCTTCGGTGAGTATCCATCACCATGCCCGAGAAAAAATCGCTTCCCGCTGAATTCGGTGACGATCGGTTCCCGGTGAACCGTTAAGCCTATCTCTTCAGGCAGATAATCGAAAATCCATATATCGTGATTCCCCGTGAAAAAATGTATCTCGATACCGTCATCAGCCATTTCTGCCAGCTTGCCCAGGAAACGGGTGAACCCACGGGGAACCACATGCCTGTATTCAAACCAGTAATCAAAAACATCACCCAGGAACCAGATGGCCCGGGCATCGCACAAGACCGTGTTAAGCCACTCGACAAATATTTTTTCCCGCTCCCTTTCCTCAGGACCGGTCTCCATGCCCAGATGAAGATCGGAGACGAAATATATATGGTTTCTTTCAGGCATGGACTGAACCTAAAGAAGATTATCAAGCCAGATTTCGAGATTCCTGCCGTACAGGTCCCTGGTAACCAGGTTTCCTTCCCTGTTTATCAGAAAGACAGTGGGTAACCTGGAGATGTTATATAATTTGTCGGTCCTGGAATCGGGGAACGCGAGTTCGGAAACATTAATCCAGTTGAATTCATTGAACCGGATGGTGGAAGTCCATCGCTCCCTGTTGTCATCCAGGGAGATGGCATACACCTCGAATCCTTTATTGTGATATTTTTTATAAGTGCCCTGAAGGCTGACCAGCGCTTTGACGCTCTGTTCGTTCCCGGAGGACCAGAATGCCAGCATGACTACCTTTCCCTGCAATTCTGACAGCCTGATGGTATCTCCTTTCGGATCCGGAAGGGAGATGTCCAGTATTCCCTGCTCTTCGGCACGGGAAAGAAGCTCATCCAGAACAGCCTGTCCCTCAAACGCTCTTTCACGGATTGCGATATCTTCCAATAGCGACAGGGTCAGGGAGGAGTTTGGATGGTAGGTTTTCATAGAGTCGGCAATGAACTTGAAGTATTGAAGGTCATTCTCCATATCCATCACAGACAGGTTATCGTATAGCTTCTGATACAGGGCATATACACTGGACAGGGAGCGGCTGTTTTCAATGAGGAACCTTATGGTGTATCGTTTCTGATCAATCAGGGTTTGCTGGTATTCCCTTTGCATCAGCCTCATCTGTTCCTCTTCCCGGATTTCAGGGCCGGTAATTATCTCAAACAGCGAATCAAGTGCATGACGGGTTTCCCCAAGACGGATCACCAGTTCCCTGATTTTTTCCGAACCGGGTGAACCGGTAACCTCGTAATCCCTTCCAAAATTCTCATAATCCGAATGAATCCTGATGCTCTCTCCGGGAGTTGCAAGAAGATTGATAATGGCCCCTTCATCATTTCTCAGGATTAACAGCTCCGGGGAGTGGAGCTTCACCGAGAATTTGAAGGAACGGTTCTTATGGATTACCAAAGAATCGAGGTCTGAAAGCCGGTCTGACTCCAGTTGCTGAATTTTCAGTCCTTTTCCTTCCCCGTTATTTATGATGCCCGAAACGTGAATTCGTTCGCGATGGTTGCATCCCAGTAAAAGGATGAAAAGAAAAATAAGTATTCGCTTCATTTAATGGTTGTTTTAAAAAATCTTTTCCAGTTCTTCGATTAAATTCTGTCCGAACAGGTCGATTGAATCAATTTTTCCATCCGGTGTAATCAGGAAGTTGGACGGGATTTTTTCGATAAAATAGAGGTCATTAATCCTGGAATCCCACCTCATCAGGTCACTTCCATGGTACCAGGTAAGGGAATCAGATTTTATCACCTCTTTCCACACTGCCGGATTTTCATCCAGTGAGATCTGGAATATTGCCAGTCCTTTCTCACCGAACATGCGATGTGCCTTTCTCAAAAAATGATTCTCATCCATGCCGGGCTTGCTCCATGTTGCCCAGAATGCCAGGAGAACATGTTTCCCTCTCAGATCACTCAGGGCCACAGTGTTTCCGTCGGGATCCCTGATTACAAAATCGGGAGCCGAATCTCCGGGCATCAGTCCCCCTTTTGCAGGAACGGCTTTCATTTGCTGTTCTGCCGATTTGATCTGTGCATGGAGCATTCGTACGGATTCATTGTCGGGATAGAGTGCCGAAAGTGACGAATCCACGAACCGGTATACATCCATGTCCGACTCCATGCTGAAAACTGGAAGGCCATAACCGTACTGGTTATAGAGTGCGATCAGGATGGCCGGTGAAGGGGCATGATCATGTATGAATCGGAGGGAGTAATCATAAAATGCAGAGGCAAGGGAATCAAACGTTCTGTCGAGTTGAAGTTTTATGGACTGGTAATCCGGATGATGCAGGGAGGCACGGTTTTTTCTTGAAATTTCCGCCATTGCGTCAATTACCCTCTTATGCTCTGCCGAAAGTTCCCGGATCAGTTCAGATCCCTCCGAGCCTTTTATACTATAAGGATGAACGGCCTCGAGATTACCGCTGAAACGGACCTTTTCCCCGGGCTCGAGAAGCAGGGTAACATATCCCTTCAGTGTGCTCCGCAACGCATAAAAGGCGGTCCGGTTCGTGGCAAACCGAATGGAAAATTCACCCTCCTCGTTACAATACACCGTGTCAACCGGGATAAACTCCCTGGGCGCTATTTCGTCAAGATAGACGGGTTCACCGGCTCCGTTCTTTACATTGCCCTGGATAACAACCGTCTCCTGTCGGGCTTCATGATTCGGGGATGGTTCTTTGTGACTGAAACGGCATCCTGTCATCATAAAAATTATAACCGGGAGGTAAAAACGTTTGAAAAAAAAACACATACCACTCCTGTTTGCCGACAAAAATAATAAGAAAGTTCAATCTATCCACTGACAGGTTCACCGGAAGGGATGATTTGCAGGTGGAAAAGGTCGTAAATTGTTGATTTTTTGATCGGTTTCTTTATCTTTGGTTATGGATAACAATTAACATTCGTTTTACCCCGCGATTCATTATTTATATTAATTTTGCACTCATTTTAATTCAAAGAAATTTCACAAAAACGATGAGTTACCTGAAATTTGATAAATCGGAACTTGTTAACCTTGAATATTCTCTGGTGAGAGAGGTTATCAGATCGAATCGTGCCGGTTCGTATGCGTCCACCACCATCATTGGCTGCAATACGAGAAAGTACCATGGATTGCTGGTATGCCCGTTTGAGCATATTGATAACGACAAGCATGTTCTGTTATCCACACTGGATGTAACGGTTATCCAGCATGACAAGGAGTTCAACCTCGGGATTCATAAATACCAGGGTGATAATTATGTCCCGAGGGGTCACAAGTACGTGCGGGATTTTGATGCCCTGAGGGGTTCCTTCATTATCTTTCGCGTGGGAGGGGTGGTCCTGTCGAGAGAGATTATCCTTGTTGAAAAAGAACAGCAGGTCCTCATAAAATTCACGCTTGAAGATGCCCATTCCGAAACGCTTCTGCGGTTCAAGCCTTTCCTGGCTTTCAGGAATTACCACACTTTAAGCAAGGCCAACCTGGATGCTAATACCCGGTATACAACGGTTAAGAATGGTATTATGTCCAGGTTATATGAACCCTATCCGGGGCTTTACATGCAATTCTCCAAAAAGGTCGAATTCGTCTCATTCCCCGATTGGTACTTTAACATTGAATACATGGAGGAGCAGAAAAGGGGTTATGATTATAAGGAGGATCTCTTCGTACCCGGATACTTTGAGATGCCGATCAGGAAAGGGGAGACCATCGTCTTCTCTGCCTCCACCGAGGAGGTGAAGCCCGAAGGTCTGAAAAGGAAATTTGTATCGGAATACAATAAGCGCATTCCCAAAAACAGTTTTAAAAATTGTCTTCTGAATTCAGCACAGCAATTTATTGTCAGAAAGGATGACCGTACGGAAGTGGTTGCAGGCTTTCCGTGGTTCGGCACATGGGGAAGGGATACCTTTGTTGCCTTACCGGGTCTGACCCTGTCCATAGGAGATCTTAAAACTGCCATGGATGTGATAGATACCATTGTCAGAAGAATACATAACGGACTGTTTCCCAACACGGGCAGTTACCATACTCCGATTTTTAATTCGGTGGATGCTCCTCTCTGGTTTTTCTGGACCCTTCAGCAATATGAGAAGGTTGATCCGGGATTGGATATCTGGAAGAAATATGGTTCGGTCATCAAAGAGATTCTTAATGCTTTTCGCAGGGGAACCTCCTACAATATCCACATGGTGGAGAACGGATTGATCTATGCCGGAGAGGAAGGGGTCGCCCTGACCTGGATGGATGCATCGGTTGGCGGACAACCGGTCAACCAGCGGGCGGGACATCCTGTTGAGGTGAATGCACTCTGGTATAACGCAGTTTGCCAGGCGCTTAAGTGGAGCCATCGCCGGGATAACAAATTTCAGAAGGAGTGGAGGGATCTCCCGGAAATGATAAAAGCCTCCTTTATCCATGTGTTCTGGGATGAAGGAAGGGGTTATCTTGCGGACTATGTTTGCAATGATTTTAAGGATTTTTCTGTAAGACCCAACCAGATTATACCGGTTGCACTTGATTTCTCACCTCTGACCAGCGAAATGAAAAAATCCATACTCGATGTGGTTGAGAGTGAATTGCTAACTCCGCGCGGATTAAGGAGCTTATCCCCGAAAAACGAGCTCTACCGGGGGACCTATTCAGGGAACCAGGATTCGCGGAACAGGGCCTACCACCAGGGAACAGCATGGCCGTGGTTACTGCAATTCTTTGTAAAGGGGTACCTGGATATTCATAAAAATTCGGGATTAAATACAGTTAAGAAAATATATGAAGGATTTGAGGATGAGTTGATGTCTCATGGAATAGGGACCATTTCCGAGATTTACGACGGGAATCCCCCGCATCTTCCCAGGGGAGCCATATCGCAGGGATGGAGTGTAGCATCGCTGTTAAGAATATCCGAGATGATTGAGAACTTCAAAGCAAATCAAATTAACTCAGGCATATGAGAGTATTAATGTTTGGGTGGGAGTTCCCGCCTCATATTTCAGGGGGTCTTGGCACGGCATGTTACGGCCTGACCAGGGGGATGTCAACCATTCCGGGACTGGATATTCTTTTCGTGGTCCCCAAAGCCTACGGTGATGAGGATCAAAGCAGGATCAAGGTGCTCGGTGCCGGTGATATTTCCCTTGATATCCGGAACCTGGAGTACCGCGAATACGTCAGGGATCTATCCATAATAGAGGTCGATTCGAAGCTTGTTCCCTACACCACGCCCGAAGAGTATGAAACACTGGTCCAAAAATCCGAGAGTGAGGGAAAAAAGCTGGTCCATACCAGTATCGGTGGAAAACTGGTGTTTACAGGGAAATATGGGAAAAACCTGTTCGAAGAGATTGGCAACTATGCGATTGTGGCCACTGAAATCGCCCAAAAGGTTGATTTCGACATTATCCATGCCCACGATTGGCTCACCTATCCTGCAGGGATTGCAGCCAAGCGTGCGAGCGGAAAAAAACTGGTTATTCATGTGCATGCAACCGATTTTGACCGAAGCGGGGGAAATGTGAATCCCGGAGTTTATGAGATTGAGCGGACAGGCATGCATCTGGCCGATAAAATTATTGCGGTCAGCAACCTGACCCGGAACACCATCATTGAAAGATACGGAGTCGATCCGAATAAAGTGGTAACGGTATACAATGCGGTTGATCCTCTGGGGAACTACGAAAAAATACAGCTGAAAAGAGGGATATCAGATAAGGTGGTCACCTTCCTGGGCAGGATCACCCTTCAGAAGGGACCCGAATATTTCATTCAGGCAGCCAATAAGGTACTGCACAAGATGGATAATGTAAGATTTGTAATGGCCGGCAGTGGAGAACTGCTGGAGCAAATGATCTGCTGGACCGCAGCGCTGGGGATTACCGACCGTTTTCATTTCACGGGATTTCTCAAAGGGGATGATGTTTACCGGATGTTTTCCATCAGCGATCTCTATGTAATGCCTTCGGTTTCCGAACCTTTTGGTATTTCGCCCCTTGAAGCCATGCAGTCGAATGTGCCGGTTATCATTTCCCATCAATCGGGGGTTGCCGAGATATTGAAATATGCCATAAAGGTGGACTTCTGGGATGTGGATGCAATGGCAGACGCCATATACGGAGTGTTGAATTATCCTGCGCTTTCGAAGATGTTCCGAAAACTGGGTTATGAGGAGGTCCATAATATGAAGTGGGAGAATTCAGCCAGGAAAGTCTATAAAATTTATAAGGAATTTGTATAATTTAAATAACCACTCAGCTAACATGAGAACAATTTGCTTGTATTTCCAGGTTCATCAGCCATTCCGGTTCAGAAGGTACCGATTTTTTGATATCGGGAACGACCACTATTACTACGATGATTATTTGAATGAAAGCATTCTCAGAAAGGTCGCAGACAAGTCGTACCTTCCAACGAACAAACTAATGCTTGAGCTGATCAAAAAGTATAAGGGTAAATTTAAATTCTCCCTGTCGATTTCCGGAATTGCAGTTGAACAGTTTAAACTCTACGCTCCGGAGGTCCTCGAGAGTTTCAGGGAACTTGCCGATACGGGCTGTGTGGAATTTCTTTCCGAGACCTATGCCCATTCCCTGGCATCCATGAAAAATGAGGAAGAGTTTCTTCGGCAGATAGAATTGCACCGGGATCTGATCCGGAAAGAGTTCGGGCAGGAGCCGGTCATATTCAGGAATACAGAGCTTATTTACTCGGATGAAATCGGTCAGACCGTTTCCAGGCTTGGATATAAAGGAATGCTTACGGAAGGGGCCAAGCATGTGCTCGGCTGGAAAAGTCCCAACTATTTGTATTGTAATGCCCTCAATCCAAAACTGAAGCTGTTGTTGAAGAATTTTAAGCTGAGTGACGATATTGCCTTCAGATTCTCCAATAAAGGATGGGTCGAATATCCCCTTACAGCTGAAAAATTTGTCAGCTGGCTGAATCAGATTCCGGCCAATGAGGATACGGTTAACCTGTTTATGGATTATGAGACATTCGGTGAACACCAGTGGAAGGAGACCGGTATCTTTGAGTTTCTCAAAGCGTTTCCGGAACAGGTTTTTAAGCATTCCAAGTTTACCTTCAATACACCCTCGGAACTTGTATCCCGTTTACAGGTTATTGCGGCAGCGAACGTTCCTTATCCAATATCCTGGGCTGATGAAGAGCGTGACCTGACTGCCTGGCTGGGCAACGAAATGCAGCATGAAGCCTTCAACAAGCTCTACAGTCTGCAGGATAAGGTTTATCAAAGCGATGAGAAAAGCCTGATCCAGGATTTTATGTACCTCCAGGTCAGTGACCATTTCTACTATATGTCCACTAAATTTTTCTCCGACGGCGCAGTCCACTCTTATTTCAATCCCTATAACACACCCTACGAGGCGTTCATTAACTTCATGAATATTCTGAGTGATTTTGAAATTCGCGTAAATGCAGCCGTTTCTGTAAGGGTTGATGATGATCTGGTACGTCTCAGCAAAATTATTCAGGAAAAGGATAAGGAGATACAAAAATACCAGGAGCGGCTGGAGCGCATGAAAGCTCCGTCAAAAACTGACCTCAGGAAGGTCATTTCAAAGGAAACGGAAATTCTCTCACCGGTTACGGAAAAGGATGCGGCAAAAAAGAGCCCGGCAAAAAAGAGCCCGGCAAAAAAGGCATCTTCCTCAAAAAAGGAGTCCGAAGATAAACCTTCCTCTTTAAAAAAAACATCAGCAGAAAGCAGGAAGAAAACAAAAACTACAACGAGAAAAAAATAGCTGAATAATTTGTTAATTAAAGCTTCATGATTAAACCCGATTACTTATTCGAGATTAGCTGGGAGGTATGCAATAAGATAGGAGGAATTCATACCGTTATATCCACAAAAGCCCTGTCTGTAGTTAACGAGTTAAAGGATCACTATATCACAATAGGTCCTGATGTCTGGAGAGAGAGTGATGCCCATCCGGAGTTTGACGAAATTCCCAATCTGTTTGCTGCCTGGAAGGAGCAGATCGCGAATCAGGGGATACGGGTGAGGACCGGTAAATGGAAGATAAAGGGAGAGCCTTTGGTGATCCTGCTCGACTTTACATCATTCTTCAACAAAAAGGATGATGTTTTCAAAAATATGTGGGAGACCTACAAGCTTGATTCGATCAGCGGACAATGGGATTATATTGAACCCACCCTTTTCGGGTATGCGGCAGGCAAAACCATTGAAAGCTTCATTCAGTACTATGATCTCATCAGCAAGAAGGTGGCCGCCCATTTTCACGAATGGCAGACCGGGGCAGGACTGCTTTACCTCGAACAGAATCAGCCTCAGGTCGGAACCGTTTTTACCACCCATGCGACCGTCGTGGGAAGGGCTATTGCCGGGAATAATCAGCCCCTCTACAGCAAAATGGAGAGCTATAACGGTGATGCCAAAGCCAGGGAGTTTAATGTGGTATCCAAACACTCCCTTGAAAAAATAACGGCCATTAATGCCGACGCCTTTACCACGGTGAGTGAACTTACGGCAAAAGAGTGCGGCCAGTTTCACGGGAAAGATGTCGATGTACTCACCCCCAACGGCTTTGAAGGAAGTATCATACCCGAAAAAAGCGTTTTTAAAACCAAAAGGAAGGAAGCAAGAGAAAAACTGCTCCAGGTGGCATCAGCCATAACCGGTGACGAACTGCCCGAAGATACCATCCTTATAGCAACCAGCGGAAGATATGAATTCCGCAATAAAGGGATAGACCTGATGATCGATGCACTCGGCGGATTGAACAGCCGGAAAAGCTGTAAGACCAAAGCGGTGACTTTCATTTTGATTCCGGCAAACCATTACGGTCCGCGCAAGGATCTGGCCGAACGACTTGCAAACCCCGGGGCTGAACTGAATGGAGAGAAGTTCCTCACCCATTACCTGCACTATGCAGAGCATGATCTCATCCTTTCGAGGATCCGGCAGAATAATTTCCAGAACAGTAAGGAAGACAATGTGCATATGATTTTTGTCCCCTCTTACCTCAATGGGAACGATGGCATTTTCAATATGCCCTATTATGATCTTCTTATAGGATTTGACATGACCCTCTTCCCCTCCTATTACGAGCCCTGGGGTTATACACCGATGGAAAGCCTGGCTTTCAGTATTCCCACGCTGACTACCACCTTAACCGGTTTTGGACTATGGGTGCAAAGGGAATTCCAGGACCCCGACCATGGAATCTACATCATCAGCCGGGATGATTTTAATGAGAAGGAAGTGACGCAAAAAATAGGAGATGCCCTGGAATCATTTTGTGCATTGTCCGATGAGGAGCGGAAAAAGGCCAGGGAAACAGCTTTTGAGATTTCCAGGACCATACTCTGGGACAATCTTATCAGCCATTACTGGAAAGCTTACGATTTTGCACTTGAAAAAGCTTCCGCCAAAGAGGTGCAGTATCCGGAGAAGGAGCGTATCGAAAAGTTACCGGAGACCGAGCAGGTCTTGATTGACATCCAGCCTGTCTGGCGAAGGGTTCTGGTGCTGCAGAGCATTCCCGATGCATTAAAACCCCTTGAGGAGCTGTCAAAGAATCTCTGGTGGTCCTGGAACCGGGAGGCGGTTGAATTGTTCGAATCGATTGATATCGATCTCTGGAAAGATGTAGGGGAAAATCCGATCGTCCTGATTGACATGCTTCCGTATGATACCATCCGTAAACTGGGGAAGGATAAAGAATTTCTTTCACGGCTGTCATCCGTTTATGCCAAATTCAGAAAATATTTGGATACCGGGCCACGTGAAGATTACCCCGTGGTGGGTTATTTCAGCATGGAGTTCGGACTGCATAATTCGCTGAAAATATATTCCGGAGGACTGGGTCTGCTTGCCGGCGATTACCTCAAGGAGGCCAGTGATTATAATTATAATATGGTAGGAGTCGGACTGCTTTACCGGTTTGGATACTTCAGGCAGATAATCACTGCCGGAGGCGAACAGGTTGCCCAGTGCGATGCCCAGGATTTCTCGAAACTTCCGGTAATGCCTGTCAGGGGGGAAGACGGGAACTGGAAGTCCATTCAGTTAATGTTTCCGGGCCGTTCGGTACATGCCAGGATCTGGAAAGTGCAGGTGGGCCGGGTTCCTCTCTACCTGCTCGACACGGATTATGAAGCAAACAGCGAAATCGACCGGACGCTTACCGATAACCTGTACGGCGGGGATAATGAAAACCGCTTTAAACAGGAGCTGCTTCTGGGGATCGGGGGTATCCGGGCTCTCAGGGCGATTGGAGTGAATGTGGATGTATACCACTGTAACGAGGGCCATGCGGCCTTTACAGGCCTTGAGCGACTGAGAGAATTTATACAGGAGAAGAATATGACCTTTCCCGAGGCACTGGAAATTGTAAGGGCTTCAAGCCTGTTCACCACCCATACGCCTGTTCCTGCGGGTCATGATTATTTTGAAGAGGACCTGATGCGAACTTATATTGCCCATTACCCCGAACGATTAAAAATTGGCTGGAACCAGCTGATGAACCTGGGACGGATTAATCCCAATAACATGCATGAGAAGTTTTCGATGAGCGTTCTGGCGGTTAACCTCTCCCAGGAGATTAACGGGGTGAGCAAACTTCACGGGCAGGTGAGCAGGGAGATGTTTACCAACCTCTGGAAGGGTTATATGACCAGCGAATTGCACATCGGGCATGTCACCAACGGGGTGCATCTGCCCACCTGGCTTTCCCGCTCATGGAAGGATCTTTATGCCAGGACCTTCGGGGAAGATTTTCTTGAAAAACAGGAAAACAGGATGATGTGGGATAAGATCCTGGAGGTCCCCGGTGAAGATATCTGGAAGATTAAATGCAGGGAAAGGGAAAAGCTCGTCAACTATATTCAAAGGAGACTATCGAAGGCTTCTATTGGGATGCATGACAACCCGAAGCAGATTATCGAGATTTCCGGAGCACTTGAGAAAAGCGCCCTGACCATAGGTTTTGCCCGGAGGTTTGCAACCTATAAGAGAGCGCATCTGTTGTTCAGGGATATTGAGCGGCTGGCCCGGATCGTGAATAATCCAAAAATGCCCGTTCAATTTGTTTTTGCAGGAAAGGCCCACCCCAACGATATTCCCGGTCAGGACCTGATCAAAATGATCGTCGGGATCAGCAAGCGTTCCGAATTCCTGGGCAAGATCATTTTCCTTGAGAATTACGATATTTTGCTGGCCAAGCGGCTC
Source organism: Bacteroidales bacterium (assembly GCA_016936975.1). Lineage (GTDB taxonomy): Bacteria > Bacteroidota > Bacteroidia > Bacteroidales > JAFGWU01. The sequence goes on from JAFGWU010000035.1 coordinate 73,632, forward strand.
GTGCGGGGAGTGGATATCTGGCTGAACACGCCCACCCGGCCCCTCGAAGCATCGGGAACCAGCGGAGAAAAAGCCGTCATGAACGGAACCATGCATTTCAGTGTGCTGGATGGATGGTGGGCTGAAGGATACCGGGAAGGAGGAGGCTGGGCCCTTCCGCTCGAACGTTCCTTTAAAAACCAGGATCTTCAGGATGAACTGGATGCCGAGAGAATCTATTCCTTATTTGAGAATGAGGTGATCCCCAGATTCTACAGGCGCAACCAGAAAGGGGTTCCCGAAGAATGGGTCAATATGATCAAGAACTCCATTGCACACATTGCACCCGAGTTTACAATGAACAGGATGCTGAGGGATTATGACAAGAAATTTTACTCGAAGCTGTATCATCGCAGCAATCTGCTGAAGCAGAATGATTACATGCTTCCCAAGGAGTTGTCTCACTGGAAAAACAGGATACTGTCCAGCTGGAAGAATATTAAAGTTCTGGATTATGATCTTCCGAATGTGTCCAAGGAGCAATTCGTGGTCGGACAAACCTACACAGGAAAAGTTATTCTTGACGTCAACGGACTATCCCCGGATGAGATTGGGGTGGAAATGGTGATGGCGGATACCGGTTCGGACATGGCTCATTCCAAATTACTCGGTACGCTGGATTTTGTCTGTACAAGCTCCAAAGGTTCCGTTGCGGAATACACATTCATTCAGCAGGTCGGGGTGACGGGTCAGTTTGATATCGGATTCAGGATTTATCCGAAGAACGACCATATACCGCACAGGATGGATTTTCCGCTTGTCAGGTGGATTTAAGATTCTGTCGCGGGTGCCGCTGAACTATCGAACCTTCGGGATGGGGTCGAATTTCAGGACCTGGGCACTTCGTGAAGGAAGATAGAGGTTCAGGCTCTGTTTCAGTCCGAAGGAACGAACGACTTTTGTCCGGTGAACCATGGAACAGTCGTTTCGTCCAAAGCCGCCGTATTTGGGTTCATCGCTGCAGAGGAGGATTTTATATCTTCCCGCATCCACCGCGATACCATAGTCGGTGTATGAATTTGTGGGATGAAAGTTGAATACGAACACGAGCCCCGCCCTTTCAAAAGCAATCACCTTGTCAACTTCATCAGTCTTAATATAATTGGGAAAGGAGCCAAACAGGCCGGCTTCCTTCACCAGGTGAATCATGTCCCGGTCGAAGTCCCCGAGATAATGGTATTTCAGGTTATGATCATCTACCAGGCTCCACTGCCGGCGGGCATAATGGAAGGACCAGTTATTGCCTTCACGGGGAAAGTCGATCCACTCCGGGTGTCCGAATTCATTGCCCATGAAGTTAAGATATCCGTTACCTGCAAGGCCGATGGTAATTAAGCGGATCATCTTGTGAAGGGCAATGCCCCGGTCGACGATCAGGTTCTGGGACTCCTTATTCATAAACCAGTACATCTCCTTGTCAATAAGCCTGAAAATGATGGTTTTGTCACCAACCAGCGCCTGGTCATGCGACTCCGCGTACCCGATGGTCTTCTCGTCGGCACGCTTTGCAGAGAGTTCATGATAGACCTGTCCCATGTTCCACGCTTCATCCGACTTCTCCTTAATGGTTTTAATCCAGTAATCGGGAGTACCCATTGAAAGCCGGTAGTGAAAACCGACACCTCCCGAGCCGAGCGGCGCTGCAAGACCGGGATAGCCGCTCATATCCTCCGCAATGGTGATGGCTCCGGGTTTTGTCTGTTGAACCAGTGTGTTTGCAAGTGAGAGATAGGTTATGGCGTCTTCATCCTGACCGGTGTCAAAGTAGAAATCGTAACTCGTAAAATCTCTACCGAGCCCGTGATCATAATAGAGCATGCTGGTGACCCCGTCAAAACGGAATCCGTCGAAGTTGTATTCGGTGAGCCAGTATTTCAGATTTGAGAGAAGGAAGTGGAGCACCTCGTTCTTTCCATAATCGAAGCATAATGAATCCCATGCAACATGCTCCCTGCGATCCCCTTTATTGAAGAACTGGTATGGATCCCCTGCAAACCGCCCCAGACCTTCAATCTCATTTTTCACGGCATGTGAATGAACAAGGTCCATGATGACTGCCAGTCCGTGGCCGTGGGCTTCATCGATCAGCTCTTTCAGTTCTTCAGGGGTTCCAAAACGGGAGCTGGCAGCGAAAAAGTTAGAAACATGGTATCCGAATGAACCGTAATAGGGGTGTTCCTGGATTGCCATGAGCTGAAGGGTGTTGTAGCCCCCCCTGATGACCCGTGGCAGTACCTGTTCCCTGAACTCCCTGTAAGTGCCTACGTTATAAGCTTCTGTACCCATGCCCACATGGGCCTCGTAAATAATGGGATGAAAATTTCTCAGATCCGGAACAGGATGCTTCCAGCGGTAGGGCTCTTCAGGCACCCAGACCTGTGCATCGAAGATTTTGGAATCGGGATCCTGGATAACCCTGTTGCACCACGCCGGGATCCGTTCCCCTTTTCCGCCTTCCCAGTGGATGATCAGCTTGTAATGATCTTTATGGGCCAGTTTATCCGGAGCAAGCCGGAGCTCCCAGTTCCCGTGCTTCAGTTTCCTGAAGGCATAATTTTCGGATTCTTTCCAGTGGCTGAAGGCGCCTGTCAGATAAATGGCCGTGGCATTAGGGGCCCATTCCCTGACAATCCAGTCCTTCTCTTCACGGTGCATCCCGAAATAGAGGTGACCGGATGCGAACCGGTAGAGATCGCGGTCATTCCCGGTAAGCTCATTCAGCTTCGTGACCGTTTTGTTGTACCTCCTGAAGATGACCTCCGAATAAGGTTTAAGCCAGGGATCATTTTTTACAAGGTCCAGATCCTTCATATTGTGAGGAAATTAAATGAAATGCCTTTCGCCGTCTAAAATTATTAAATTTGTTGACTCTTTTATTAAGTGTGCCATGAATGTTTCGTTAATAAATGATGTTGGGTCCTTGAAAAAGCCGGTAGTGACCATTGGCATTTTCGACGGGGTGCACCTGGGGCACAGGTTTATTCTGGACCATCTTGTAAAAAGAGCCGGTGAACTGAAGGGAGAATCGGTGGTGGTGACCCTCTGGCCCCACCCCAGGATTGTCCTGGAAAGGGATGTATGGAATTTCAAGCTCCTGCACACATTCGAAGAAAAAATCGAACAGCTTTCAAACCTCGGGATCGACCACCTTATAAAGGTACCGTTTAATACTGATCTCTCCTCCCTTCCGGCTTGCCGTTTCCTGAAGGAATATCTTGTCGACCGCCTGAGACTGCATACCCTGCTTCTCGGATACGATAACCGTTTTGGAAAGGACAGGCAGGGACACCCCGATAGCCTGACAGACTGTAAGGCGACACAGCGGTTTCATATCGAGAAACTACCGGAATACCAGCCGGAGCTGGGACGGATCAATTCCACCGTTATCAGGAAGCACCTTCAGGAAGGCAACCTTCCGCTTGCAAGAGAGATGCTGGGCTATGACTACTATCTTACCGGAACTGTCGTTGCCGGAAAACGTCTTGGAAGGGATATCGGGTTTCCGACTGCAAACATCCATCCGACCGACCCCTATAAGCTGATCCCCCGCGACGGGGTCTATGCCGTGTTTGTGAAGGTCGGCGGAAAACGCTACCGGGGAATGCTGAATATCGGGATTCGCCCCACGATCGACAGTGCCTTCCCGGTGCAAACCATTGAGGTTCACATCCTCGATTTTGAAGGGAATCTCTATGATAAAACCCTGACAATCTGTTTCATCGGAAGAATCAGGGATGAGATGAGGTTCAGCACCCTCGGGGATCTGAAAAAGCAGCTTCAGGCTGATAAAGGAATGATTATAGACCTGCTGGATCATGCTGACAACAATAAGCTGTAAGAATTGTTAATGTATTATCCGGCGGGTGGACAGAATTCACTAAATTTAAAGTTTAAAAATTATTTATGGAAACAATGACTTTTGCAAAAACATTACCCTTTAAGGTAGCGGATATCAGTCTGGCGGAGTTCGGCAGAAAAGAGATTGAGATTGCAGAGAAGGAGATGCCCGGTTTAATGGCTATCCGGAAAAAATATGCAGATGAAAAACCATTGAAGGGAGCAAGGATCACCGGCTCACTCCATATGACCATTCAGACCGCTGTTCTGATTGAGACACTGGCTGAGTTGGGAGCCGATATCCGATGGTCGAGCTGTAACATATTCTCAACCCAGGATCATGCGGCGGCAGCGATCGCAGCATCAGGCATCCCGGTTTTTGCCTGGAAAGGGGAGACGCTTGAGGAGTATTGGTGGTGCACCGCCCAGGCCTTGAACTTTCCCGATGGCAAAGGTCCGAACCTGATTGTGGATGATGGGGGAGACGCTACGCTTCTGGTGCATAAAGGATATGCGGCCGAAAACAATCCGGCTCTTCTCGATGAGCCTGCCGGCAGCAAGGAGGAACGAATCGTTCTTTCCACATTGAAGAACATCCTTAAGGAGGATCCGGGGAGATGGCACCGGATCGCCCCGGATATCAAAGGAGTATCAGAGGAAACCACCACCGGGGTCAACCGTTTGTACCAGATGCTGGAGCGCAGCGAACTGTTGTTCCCTGCCATCAATGTAAATGATTCTGTTACCAAGTCGAAGTTTGATAACCTGTATGGGTGCAGGGAATCGCTTGCCGACGGCATTAAAAGAGCCACCGATGTCATGGTGGCCGGAAAGGTCGTTGTGGTATGCGGTTACGGAGATGTCGGCAAGGGATGTGCCCAGTCTATGAGAGCATACGGAGCAAGGGTCATCGTGACGGAGATTGATCCCATCTGTGCCCTTCAGGCAGCGATGGAAGGTTTTGAGGTGACAACCATGGAGGAAGCCCTGTCGGAAGGAAATATCTTTGTCACCGCTACCGGAAACAAGGATGTTGTTACCGCTGAACATATGACCCGCATGAAGGACCAGTCGATTGTTTGCAATATCGGGCATTTTGACCACGAGATACAGGTTGAAAGACTTGAAGAATTGGAAGGCATCAGAAAGGTGAACATCAAACCGCAGGTGGATAAATACATTTTTGACGACGGACACGCCATTTTCCTGCTTGCCGAAGGCCGGCTCGTCAACCTCGGCTGTGCCACGGGACATCCATCATTTGTGATGAGCAATTCATTCTCCAATCAGGTGCTTGCCCAGATGGAACTCTGGAAGAAGGATCATGAACTCGGCGTCTATATCTTACCCAAACAGCTTGATGAGGAGGTTGCCAGGCTGCACCTCGGACAACTGGGAGTCAAACTTACCAGGCTCACGGATGAGCAGGCCCGTTATCTAGGAGTTTCACCGGATGGCCCCTATAAACCGAATCACTACCGGTACTAATTATAGATGTGCAGGACATCATAGGAGACGGAGGTGCGGTATCGGACAAGGGGATAATTTGCGGGCCCGCTGATAACCTGCCCGTCATTGCTCAGCAGATATTTTGAATGGCATTCGGGACAAACAAATACCCCTTCAAACACCGTGTCGGATACCACCGCTGCATTGTGCTCCGGCCATAAGGTACAGGTGCGGTCATAGGCGTAAAAATTGTCCATATCATCCCTGAACAGAACAATGCCGTTGTACCCTCCCTGAATTAACATGGACTGCATGGGACCGAGCGTTCCGAGATCTGCATAGATATTCTTGTAAATATCCACCCTGACATAGGGGATAATTTCGCCCCTGTTCGTCTCACAGCCGTTATAAAGCATGACGGAAATAACGCTGCATAGCAATATTGAAAAAATCTTTTTCATAGGAAGATTATCGCAAAAATACGATTAAATTATAGCTCTCAATAAATTTTTGTAATTTTAGGTGATTGAACTGAGCGAAAACATTTCCGCCCGGGCGGAGGGTTAGCAGGTTGGGTTTCCCCCTGTTTGCGCAGGGATAAGTAATAAATATCAACAGGAATATGGAAGATTCCAGAGGTTTTGATTTCAGCACGCTGTTTTATATCATTGCAACACTGGTGGCAGTGCTCGTGGGTCTTCTCGGGAAAAAGAAAAAGCCGGTAGTAAGTGCCCCAACTCCGGAGCCGGAAAGTGAGAAGAAAGGCAACTTTTTTGATATCTTGGGGAAGGAGCTGGAAGGTTATCTGGAGACCCGCCAGAGCAACGATTTGAAGCCTGTTGCTGGTGACACCTTAATGGAAGAGCCGGTGCAGAATGGGTATGCCGAAGAGGAGGAACCGGTCGGAACAATATCATCCTCCCGGGGTTATGAGAGGATGATGATCCGGGAAACCGAAGATTATTTGGATCTGCCAGAAACGGAAGGAACCGGTTCGGCAAATCCGCTGCAGGTCATTGAGCTCGAAGAGCCTTACGGGGGCCGCGATTATTTTGAAATTATCCGTGATTTCGATGCTGCTACAGCTGTAATATATTCAGCTATAATAAATAAGATTGATTTTTAGAAAAATTTTATTAATTTTGTGTATGAAAGAGTTCCGGGTAGCGGGCTCTTTTTTATTTATTCAGGAATATTATCAGGAGGTTTTAATTATGTCCAAGCCATCTTACATAACGGAAGAGGGATTGTCCAAACTGAAAAAGGAACTGGAGCAATTGATTTTTGTTGAAAGACCGGCCATATCCCAGCAGATTGCAGAGGCCAGGGATAAAGGTGATCTTTCTGAAAATGCAGAATACGAAGCGGCCAAGGATGCCCAGGCATTTCTTGAAATGAAGATTGCCAAACTGGAAGACGTAATTGCCAATTCCCGGATCCTGGACGAATCCAGAATCGATACCAGCAAGGTACAGATCATGAACAAGGTCAGGATCAAGAACCAGAATAATAACCAGACCATGGAATACACCATTGTTTCTTCGAGTGAAGCTGACGTGAAGCGCGGGAGGATATCGGTTGATACGCCCATTGCAAAGGGACTGCTTGGAAAAAAGGTGGGGGATGTGGTAAACATCCAGGTCCCCTCGGGACAGATGTCTTTTGAAATAATGGATATCTCACTTTAAATCTATCGTCATGGCATCCATATTCACACGGATTATCAACGGGGAAATCCCCTCCTACAGGATTTATGAGGACGACCGGTTTTACGCTTTCCTGGATATCAATCCCCTGGCAAAGGGTCATACACTGGTGATTCCAAAAGCTGAGATCGATTACCTGTTTGACCTGGAAGATGATTTAATAGCCGAGATGATGGTCGTGGCAAAGAAAATAGCCAGGGCAATCGACCGGACAATGGATTGCAAAAGGGTTGGGGTGGCAGTTCTCGGACTGGAAGTTCCCCATGCCCATATTCACCTGGTTCCCATCAATAATCTTCACGATATCGAATTCAGCAGACCGAAGCTCAGGTTATCGAAAGAGGAGTTTGAAGCGATTGCTGAAAAAATCGTCAGTGCCCTCGAGGACTGATTCATCTTAGTTTACCCGGATTTTTACGAATATATTCTTTCCAGCTTCTGGCCGACGGTTTGTCGGAGGAGAGGTTCTGCTGATAGAAGTGACATACCGCCGCAGCCAGTCCGTCGGTTGCATCAAGATTTTTAGGTAGTTCCTTCATGGAAAAAAGATGACAGAGCATGCTGGCCACCTGCTCCTTCGATGCATTACCCACCCCCGTTATGGCAAGCTTGATCTTGCGGGGGGCATATTCAAACACGGGAACCGATCTGGATAAGGCTGCCGCAATGGCAACGCCCTGTGCCCGTCCGAGCTTGAGCATCGACTGCACATTCTTGCCGTAGAAAGGAGCTTCTATGGCCAGTTCATCGGGAAGATAACGGTCGATTAATTCAACCGTGCAGTTAAAGATTTTCTGTAGCTTGCTGAACGGGTCGGTCTCCCTGTGCAAACTCAGTACGCCCATATCCATCAGGGCCGGCTGGCTTCCTTCAGAACGTATAATCCCGTATCCCATGATGATGGTTCCGGGATCGATTCCCAGGATGATCCTCTCAGGCTGTTTTTGCATGGGCTCTTTTAACATTTTGAAGAAGAATACCTGATACGAGAAGGAGGATCCCGAAAACGGTGGTATAAAAAATATCCTCTTTAAGGATCAGGTTTACGAATACTAAGTTAATAAAAGGTGCGATATATATCAGGTTGCTGACGCGATCGGTTGAGGTGGAGTATTCAAGAGCCTTCAGCCACAATACAAAAGTGATTCCCATTTCAAACAGACCTATATAAACGGCTGCATACCACGCTTCAGGTGAGTCGGGAAGGAATGGCTTTTCAACCAGGCCCCCGAGCAGGAGGTAGAGGCTGGCAAACAAAAAATTCAGAAATAACCTGACCACTTTGTCTTTTTGATCCTTTACATTGAAGATCCAGTAAGATGCCCAGATGACGGATGTTGAAAGTGCCAGGATAATTCCAGCGGTGTTGCCGGGATTATGGCGGGCCGTACCTGCCTGCCAGGAGATAACAGCCACTCCTGAGAAACTGATCAGCATGGCCGCTATGTTTTTCAGTCGGATCTTCTGTTTCAGGATGGGGATGGAAATCAGGACCAGCACAATCGGCCAGATCATATTCAGGGGCTGTGCCACCTGCGCGGGAAGGATCTCGTATGCCTTAAAGAGAATCAGGTAGTAGATCAGCGGGTTGAGTATGCCCATAATGGCGGAGAATCCCAGGTCACGGATGGTGAGCGATTTAAGGATACGCACTCTCCCGCTCAGCATCATTATGAGCAACAGGATAACCAACGATACCAGGGAGGATCCGGTTAACAACTGGTAGTTGCTCTGGTGCCGCAGACCGAGTTTAAAGGCAGTGGGTACGGTCGACCAGAGAAGGACGGCCGCAATGGTAAAAAGAAAGGCTTTACCCTGGTTTGATGACTCCTTCAAACGGTTAATCCTTTAGTATGATATCGAATCCGGTATAAGACCGCAATATTTCAGGAACGACAATCCCCCGCGGGGTCTGGTTGTTCTCCATGATGGCAGCAACGATACGCGGCAGAGCCAGTGCACTGCCATTCAGCGTATGAGCGAGGCGGGGCTTCTTATCTCCCTTTTCCCGGAACCGTAACTTCAGCCGGTTGGCCTGGAACGATTCGAAGTTGGAAACTGAACTCACCTCAAGCCATCGCCCCTGGGCCGCCGCATAAACCTCGAAGTCGTAGGTGAGGGCGGAGGTAAAGCTCATATCTCCGCCGCAGAGCTGAACAATCCGGTAGGGCAGTTCCAGCTTGCGGACCAGCATCTCCACATGGCTGACCATCTCTTCCAGTGCCCGGTAGGAGACATCCGGATGTTCGATCCGGACGATCTCAACCTTGTCGAACTGGTGCACCCGGTTCAGCCCCCGCACATCTTTCCCGTAGGAACCTGCCTCCCTTCTGAAACAGGCAGTGTAAGCCGTGTTCCTGATGGGCAAATCGTCGGCATCCAGGATCACATCCCTGTAAATATTGGTGACGGGAACCTCTGCAGTGGGAATCAGGTAGAAGTTGTCGGATGGAATATAGTACATCTGTCCTTCCTTGTCGGGCAACTGACCGGTCCCGAAGCCCGACTCCTCATTGACCAGGAGGGGAGGGAGGATCTCGTCATAGCCAGCAGCCACATTTTCATCGAGAAAAAAATGGATCAGAGCTCTTTGCAGGGCGGCCCCCTTTTTTTTGAAGACCGGAAACCCGCCGCCGGTTAGTTTAACGCCGAGATCAAAATCAATTATCCCGTATATCTTCGCAAGGTCCCAGTGGGGAAGGGCCCCTTTGCCCGGAACCGGGATGGAGCCTCCCTCACGGACGATTTTGTTATCCGCGGCACCATTACCGGGAGGTACCGAAGGGTGGGGCAGGTTGGGCACCTGAAGCAACAATGCTCTCAATTCATCCCCGGTTTTCCGCAGGGATTCTTCAAGATCCAGAACCCGTTCTTTCCGGAGGCTGTTCTGCTCCTTTATCCGGTCAGCTCCTTCCGTATCCCCCTTCCTGAACAGGATTCCGATCTCCTTATTGGTGTTATTAATCTCAGACTGAATATCATTGGCCTTCACCTGCAGGTTCCTTCGATCATTATCCAGATCAATGATATTATCAATGATGGCGGGGGTTTGGAAATTCTTTATTTTTAAAAGTTCCAGGACCTTCTCCCGGTTTTCTCTGATGAATTGGATGGTCAGCATAGCAATGAAAACAAAAAACCTGTAATACTGCCCCAAAGGTAGCGTATTACAGGTTAAAGATTAAAATTTTTGAGGGAATTCCTACTGGTTTTCCATTGGTTCAATGGAAACATAGGATTTGTTGTCTTTCCTTCTTTTGAATTTGACCGTACCATCGATAAGGGCAAACAGTGTATGATCCTTACCGATACCAACGTTGGAACCGGGATGGTGCACGGTTCCTCTCTGGCGTACGAGGATGTTACCTGCCTTAACCAGCTGGCCACCGAAGAGTTTCACTCCCAGTCGCTTGCTTTCAGAATCGCGGCCGTTTCTCGAACTACCGGCTCCTTTCTTGTGTGCCATATCTTAAAGATTTATGTATTCTTTTCTACTCCTTTTCAGGGGATTTTTTGGGTTTTTCTCCCTTCTTAACGGTTTTGGGTTCTGCCTTTCCAGCACCTTTCTTGGTTGCGGCTGTTGCTTTCTTTTCTGTTGCAGCCGGTTTCTTTGGTGTTGTTTTGGGTGCGGCGCTTTTTTTGGCCGGACTGCTCTTCTTTTCGGCAGGGCCCTTTGTGGTTTCGGGCTTCGTTTCCTTCACGCTCCCAGCCTTCTTCACAGGTTCTTCTGACCTGACTTCAGCCTTTGATTCGGCAGCCGGCTTAACGGATTTCTCTGCGATATTATCAATCTGAATATGCGTAAGATATTGCCTGTGACCCGTGAGTTTCTGGTAACCTTTTCTTCGCTTTTTCTTGAAAACCAAAACCTTGTCACCCTTGGCATGATTCAGTATTGTTGCAGATACAGAAGCGCCTTTTATAACAGGTTCTCCAACGGTCACGTTTTTATCATTATCGATCAGGTACACTTTTTCGAAGGTTACCTTACTTCCTTCCTTACCCTCGAGCCGGTGTACAAAGAGTTTCTGATCCTTTGTCACTTTGAACTGCTGTCCTGCGATGTCAACAATTGCGTACATTCTAGAAATATTTGTAATCGTTTGCTTCAGCGTATCCCTTGACAGATCCGCCATCTTCCGCCATCGGGCAGGGAGAACCTGATTTGGGTTCGCAAAGATAGAAAAGTTTGGAGGATTGACAAAGATTTGCCGCAATAATTTTAGATTTCCCGGACAGCCTGTTCCTGCTGTTGATTCATGGAATAAATCTGTTCGGATATTGTAATAGATATTTCTATATTTGTGATTTAAGAACCGGAAGCTGGAATGGGGAAAATTAAACTCAATGTTCTCGGCATATCATACAGCCAGACACAGTCAGGAGCCTATGCACTGGTATTGTCAGAGGAGGATGGGGACCGGCGTATTCCCATTATCGTCGGAGGATTTGAAGCACAGGCTATTGCCATTGAGCTGGAAGGGCTGGCTCCCCCCCGGCCCTTAACCCACGATCTGTTCAAGGCTTTTGCCCATTCATACGGAATAAGGATTATCGAGGTAAATATTCATAAACTGGAAGATGGCGTTTTTTTCGCAAATATACTTTGCGATAACGGCGACAGCCGCATCACACTGGATGCAAGGACCTCGGATGCCATCGCCCTGGCGCTCCGCTTCAAGTGTCCGATATATACCACCGAAGAAATTGTGGAGAAAGCCGGTATTGTGTTGGATTTCGAAAAGGGCTCAGCCGCCGACCCCGATCCGGGGTCCAGAAAGACCAGGAGTTCTTCGGGTCCTTCCAGAAAAAAATCGCCGGGCGGAACCCGGTACCTTTCCGAACACACAACCGACGAACTGAAGAAGATGCTTTCCGATGCCATAGCAATGGAGGATTATGAAAAAGCATCCGAGATCAGGGATGAGATAAAACGCCGGTCTAAATAGCAATCATTTGAAATTTTTTATATGGAAAATATAGTTCCGGATGTAGGAGGTTTTACCTTCAGTCTGGTTGGAATTCTCAGGGGACTGCTGGGGATGCTGGCTTTAATCGGGATATCGTGGCTTTTCAGCTCGAACCGCAGGGCCATTTCATGGAAGCTGGTCGGAACAGGACTGATCATCCAGGTCATACTGGCAATTGGCATCCTGTACGTTCCTGCAATTCAGTTTATTTTTGAAATCGTCGGCAAAGGATTTGTCAAGATCCTTGCCTTTACAAATGAAGGGGTCAATTTTTTACTGAGGAGCAATGTCACCGGCAAAGTGGAGCCTCCGCTCCAGAACTTTGCCTTTACCATCCTGCCGACCATCATTTTCTTCTCAGCGTTTACGAGCCTGCTGTTTTATCTCGGCGTCATCCAGTTCATTGTCAGAATACTGGGTTGGGCCCTGTCAAGGGCCTTTGGATTATCCGGTGCCGAAAGTCTTTCAGTGGCCGGAAACATTTTTCTCGGCCAAACGGAATCACCCCTGATGATCAAGGCGTACCTCGAAAAGATGAACCGCTCGGAAATCCTCCTGGTGATGTCGGGAGGGATGGCCACCCTGGCAGGAGGCGTTCTGGCAGCCTATATAGGTTTTCTGGGCGGGGGTGATCCCACCCAGCAGATTATTTTTGCCAAACATCTCCTGACCGCCTCTGTGATGGCCGCTCCCGGAGTGGTGGTCATTTCCAAAATCCTGGTTCCCCAGACAGAAAAGGTCGATAAAACCATCAGTGTTTCCCAGGAGAATATCGGTAAGAATGCATTGGATGCCATATCAAACGGAACAGGGGAAGGACTTCGGCTGGCTGCCAATGTTGCCGCCATGCTCCTTGTCTTCCTGGCTTTCATAGCGTTCATCAATTTCATCTTTGTAAAGGTCGGGGACTGGACCACGCTGAATGACAGGATAGTTGCCATAACCAATGGAAAATACAATGAGCTGAGCCTGGAATTTATTCTGGGCTATGGCCTGTCTCCCCTGATGTGGCTCATAGGGGTATCAACAGAGGACATTACACTTGTCGGGTCGTTGCTTGGAAAAAAGTTGATCCTGACTGAATTTGTGGGATATATCAGTCTCTCCGAAATGAAAGGCCTCGGCGCATTTGCCGATCCGAAATCGGTAATCATGTCGGTTTATATGCTGTGTGGATTTGCTAATTTCGCTTCCATTGGCATCCAGATTGGGGGAATTGGTTCGCTGGCACCCGGACAGCGGGTACTGCTGGCAAAGTTCGGGATGAGGGCGCTCCTGGCCGGTACCCTCGCCTCTCTCCTGTCGGCAACGATTGTTGGGGTGTTGTTAGCCTGATATGAATGAAAAGCAAAAATATCATTTCAACGGTCAGCTTGTCCTGGTTGTAGAGGACAACCCGATATCGTACAAGTTGATCAATGCCATGCTTTCCCGGGTGAACCTGGACCTGATACATGCTTCGGACGGGACTTCGGCGATCCGGTATTGCCAGGAACGCCCCGATATTGTCATGGTGCTGATGGATGTTCAGTTACCCGTTATGAGCGGTATCGAGGCAACCAGGGAAATATCACGCTTCCGTCCCGACCTTCCCATAATAGCAACCACCGCTTTCACCCTGCCGGAGGATCGCGATGCCTGCATGGAGGCTGGGTGCAGGGAATATATTACCAAACCGATTGATTTTGACAAGCTTTATAAACTCATTGAATCCATCCTGGATGGAAGTGGATAAGACGGGATGATAGCCTTCTCTTCACTGATTCTGTTCTTTACGGTAAGCTATGCCTTGCTGATCCTGTTTTTATGGGTAGGCTTTACCAGGTTGACCATCCGGTTTTCCGAAAAGAAATCATTATCACCTCCCTATATTTCCCTGGTGGTGCCTTTCAGGAACGAGGAACATCACCTGCCGGAACTTATCGAAGCCCTGGAGCATCAAACCTATCCGCCCCATCTTTTCGAGATCCTGCTGGTCGACGACCATTCAACCGACGGGTCCCGTGCCGTTGCAGAAAAGGCCGCCGAAAAGCTTAAAAACCTGATCGTACTGGGGATTAACGAAACCGAAGCAGGAAAAAAAGCGGCTCTGAACACCGGGATCGGAAAGGCAAGAGGAGCATATATCCTTCAGACGGATGCAGACTGCAGAATGGGTGCTTTTTTCATTGAGGAATATGCCCATGCCATAATGAGAACGGGAGCGGACCTCATTTCCGGGCCGGTTACCATCGACAGCAAGGCAACATCATTCCTTCAGGCCCTGGAGACACTCGATATGCTGAGCCTTACCGGTGCCGGAGCCGGTTCCTTCTATTATAACCGGCCCATCATGTGCAGCGGGGCGAATCTCTCCTTCAGCAAAACACTGTTTCATGAATCCAGGAAATTTGATCCCGTTCAAAAAACCCCTTCGGGTGATGATATGTTCCTGCTTATTGCAGCAAAAAAACTTAAGAAACAGATGGTTTTCCTCAAATCCCGGAAAGCCATGGTATGGACGAGTCCCTCAGTCAGTATTAAATCATTTATGAGGCAAAGAGCCCGGTGGGGTTCAAAAACGAAATATTATGCCGACAGGGAGATCATGGGGATTGCTTTGCTGGTCAGCCTGACGAATATCCTTCTGCTTTTTGCACCGGTGATGATGGCTGTTTGGCCTGGTGCCTGGAAGCCGGTTATCGCCGGGTTCGCCCTGAAAACGATCACGGATTTCCTGTTGCTCCTTACGGTGTCAGGGTTTACCGGGCAGAGGCCGCTGATGAGATTTTACCTGCCTGTTGCCGTTCTCTATTATTTTTATTTTGTTTACATCGTTTTTACCTCGGTTGCAGGAAGATTGCACTGGAAAGAGCGGGAATATTTAAAGCCGGAACATTGAGAAAAAAAGGGTTATCACCGGGAAAAATTGTATGGTCACGATTTATAAGGAATCCGCTGTCCCTGGCAGGGATGGGATTCATTCTCTTTGCATTTTTTGTTTCCCTGCTGGGTTATGTTATTGCACCCGATAAATCTGTCAACAGCAATACGCAGGTTCTCGAGATTGCCACCGAGAAACCCGGTTTCAGGGTTACATTTCTGAAGGTGCGCCAGAACAGGCCCTTGCAGGAGAAAGGGAAGGTTAAATCGTGGTTCACAGGCATTGACTACCCTTTTCAGTTGGTCCCGGTCGATTCGTTCTGGTTTGAATCCGGGAACATCATCGTGAAGGAATACAGCAAATTCAAGGAAGATGAATTTTACAGGGAGTTTCAACTTCCCGATGTGGTGTACCCGGTTCGTAACGGGGAGACCTTCCTTGAAGGGGATCGGTGGAACATTACCATGCCGGATGGGAGTGAAAGGGAAGAGACCATTCCGGAACTGAACCGAAAGATCAGGGAGGAGCATCTTATCACGAAGACATTTCTGCTGGGCACCGACCGTTTTGGCAGGGACATGCTGAGCCGGATCATCATCGGGACCCGGGTGAGTTTCTCCGTCGGATTCATTGCGGTATTCATCTCCCTGCTGGTGGGGATTATCCTGGGTGGTATTGCCGGATATTTCAGGGGGGTGACGGATAAGATCATCATGTGGCTGGTCAATGTGGTGTGGTCTATTCCCACCCTGCTGATGGTTATTGCCATTACCCTGGTTCTCGGGAAAGGATACTGGCAGGTTTTTGTGGCGGTAGGTCTGACCATGTGGGTTGAGGTGGCAAGGGTTGTGCGGGGGCAGGTCATCAGTGCAAGAGAAGCCGATTATATCGAGGCGGCGAGGGCAATTGGAGTAAGACCCATGGCCATCATCTTCAGACACATCCTTCCAAACATCATTGCACCGGTGATTATTATTTCAGCTGCCAATTTTGCTACGGCCATCCTGATGGAAGCGGGATTGAGCTTTCTCGGGATCGGTGTTCAGCCGCCTGTTCCGTCATGGGGAGCCATGATTAAGGACCATTACGGATTCATCATTGTGAATAAAGGTTATATGGCTTTTATCCCGGGGTTTGCAATCATGATGATGGTGCTGGCATTCACCCTGGTCGGAAACGGACTGAGGGATGCCCTCGACAGCAAATCGGTTTAGGTTAACCTCCGGCGCTGAATCAACCTGTAGCTGAAAAAAATCATCAGCGCGACATAGACCACCACCAGCAGAATATTCAGGCTCAGAGGCAATCCTTCAGGAAGAATCTCAATCGAATCCTGGTTGACCGGCTCCCCGGTGTCCATCCTTTCCTCGAATATCCGGATGAGATCGGGAACAGGGGTCAGCCTGGTGATGGTGCGGAACGGCAGGGCCCATTTCACCTCGTAGTTTCTCAGCAGCAGGAAAATTACAGGCTCAACGAATA
>JAFGWU010000036.1 GCA_016936975.1 Bacteroidales bacterium
GGGGTTCTGGAAACGCTACTTGGGGTTCTGGAAACGCTACTTGGGGTTCTGGAAACGCTACTCGGGGTTTTCGAAATTGCCTTTCCCCGCCAGGCAAGTTGCGCCTGCATCGCATTCCGAAATAATTCTTAATTCTTAAATCGTTGATCGGTGTTCGATATTTAGCCGGGTTCATTCGCCCAATACTCCTTCGCTAAAGCTACGGAGCACGCACTCGTCCAATCTCCCTGATCCTGTAAAACTTCCGAAGCTGTGTGGCGTAAACGATTCCCCCGATCAGGAGCGACCCCAGGTAGGTGACCATAAAATAGGCTATGGAAACGGAGAGAGCAATTTCTCCCGGATACCCGAACCGGGCCCAGACCTCCGTGAACACCAGCTCCCTTGTGCCGAATCCTGCAATGGTTATAGGGATGAAAGAAAGGATATTGGAGATGGATATGGAGGCAATGCCGGCAGGATAGGTGATGGGGTAACCGTTTCCCAGGGAGAAAAGGAAAGGAATAAAGGCCAGGCTGAGGAATGCCAGCAATGAAATGGTGAAAGCGGCAAAGAAGTTTTTGAACCGGTTCTGCTTCCAGAGCAGGAAAATCCTTTCCAGGCTTTCGTGAAAGGAAAACCGTTTCTTCACGAAAAACAACAGTGGAACGAACAGGATCCCGGGAAAAAGTATAACGGAAAGCGAAAGGATGAAGAGCAGTCCAATCAGAACGACAGCCGGCAGGTTCATCTGCGAAAAAAGGAGGACAATTAATGATATTCCCGCAATGGAGCTCAGGACCAGCACATCCCAAATCCGGTCGAGAATCACCGACGATGTGGACGAAGCCATATCAGTGTCATATTTTTTCCTCAGGAAATAGATCTTGGCAAATTCACCCAGTCTGCCCGGGGTGATCACGCTCAAAAAACCTGCAGAGAGGTAGAAGATAAAGGCATCCTTCCAGGTGGTGTGGATCATAAACGCCCGGTTCAGTATATGCCACCGGTACGATTTAGACAGATAGACCAGGAGCAGTATAAGCAGTCCCACGCCATATTTCCAGGCCGGAAAGGTTTTAAACGCCCTGAGAAAAGCGTCCCAGTCCAGGTTCCTGATGATGAAGAAGAGAATCACGAAACCGATCAGGTGCAGCAGGGTGAACAGGATGTTTTTCAGGTTTCGTTTCATGATGTTCAGGAGAGTTGGTTCCGTTTGATATCGTGGGTGGCCCTCTTCCAGGTTGTTCGTGCTTTCTCAAACAGCCTGCCGATGAAGAGCGGGGAAAAGCGTTCGATAACCCACCTGGCCGGTCCGGTTCCCAGGATGAGGAACAGAAGGCTGATCGCCGTCTCCATCAGCCATCTTTTCAGGGGAAAACCGGAGAGGGTGTAGCCGTAGTCGGGGACCGGCCTGAAAAACCATTTCCGGAACGCGATGCGGATAAAGGCGCCCCGCTTCTTCAGGTCGTATCCGTGGGAGTGCATTTCAATACAATCCTTTTCCGTGATGGGGTTCAGCTCCAGCCGGCCTTCCCGCTCCATCTCCTCCAGAAGTTCCTTTCCTTTCCTGCTCCGGGCGATCACCATCGAAAAACCTTTACCCCTTTCCTCGTAGCTCGGAGCCCAGGCGTCCCCGCCGGAAAGGTCGGTGAATTCATTACTCAGGTCGGTACACAGAAGACTGTTCTTCAGAATGTGGAAAGGAATCAGGTAGTTGGCATGGAACTTCTTAAGCTCCAGCACCCTTCCGGATTTCATCTCCACCCGCATGCTCCCGGGCCACTCACCGTAACGGAAATAGAGCTTTTCAATAAGTCGGTATTCTTTCTCCCCGTAAGACCGGAGGAAGCTTTTTACCGATGAAAAATGGAGGGTATTACCATAAAACGGGCCGAAGATGAAATCGATATTCCCTACGGCAGGATCACCGGCCATCTGCATTTTCCTGACGGACTGGACCTGACCGGGAAGACCCACGTAGGCGAGCCTTCCGTTGAATTTCGAAATTTGCTCCAGGATCTCATTGACCGAAGAGATGATATACTTGCTCTGGGCAGCCTCAAGGATTTCATCCCATGAGGTTGCAATGAACGGTTCGGTCAGCCACGGCGTGGTACGGGACATCCGGGTGACAACCGCTCCGTCGATTCTCTTTTTTTCAAGAAGAAAAATAAGAACCGATGAAATGATCCCGCCGCTGGCAGCATTCAGCCTGACGGATTCATCGGTGGTATTGCCGATATATAACTTATGGTAGGGTCCCAGGAAGGAATGGAATGAGGGTGCGTCAGCAAAAAAATGCTGCCTGTACAGCGGGAAATTAAACTCCTTCCCGCTGCAGGCGTTCCGGATGCGGTCGTAAGTCTCCTTTGAAAGCTCCCCGGTAATTTCCGGCCGGTATGTTCCCTCACGGTCTTTAAACACGATTTTCCCTCCGGACAGCCCCACACAGCTTCCGCAACGGTTACAGAGGTGCGACCGCATGACCCTCCTGATATATTGCTCACTGTTTTCTGCAGACATAGAATTGGCGGATTCCCAGCTCCGAAATAAAGGTTTTCTGAAATTTCTCGATGATTTTTTCTCCCCACTGCTGCAGCCACTGCGGACCGACCGGTATCAGGATGGTCCCCTTATGATTCAGCAGTGTCCAGCCCGTCCGCGCAAGCCATTTTTTAACCGTTCCGGATGACGGGAACCGGTGGGGGCCCTCCCCGTGCCCGCCAAACAGGCATGAATAGATCCTGTAGGGGACCTCACTGGTTGCCGGGGGACAGCTGAGCACCATGACGGCTCCGGTCCTGGAAACCCTGTTCAGCTCCTTCAGAAATTGGACAGGTTCGGCGGCATGCTCGATCGTTTCCAGGGAGATGACCCGGTCGAAGACTCTGTCGTCAAAAGGAAGGTCGGAATAGCTCTCCAGTTTGATTTGCCTGACGTAAGGCCTGATACGTTCGGCGGTTCGCATCAGCCCGGAGGAGATCTCCGCGTTCAGAACATCGCACGATGAACAGGCGGACCGGATATAATCATTGGCCTCACAATCCCTGCTGGTGATATTAAGGACCTTTAAAGGTCCCGACAGTTCAAGATAGCCGACGGCTTCCCTGAACCGCTGATCGTGGGTTGCCTTTACGCGGTCGTTTTCCCTGACGTAAATATCGGCCACCCGATCCCAGTGTGCCTCCACCTCCCTGTCGGTCCACCCTTTTTTACCCATTCATTAATTGTTTCTTCGGTTCATAACTGAAATCTGGTCTGCCAGCAGCCCGATGAAGAAAAGGAACATCCCCAGGGTAATCAGAACCACGGCCCCGTTCGCAAACCGGCCGAACCGGATAAATCCGTAAATGCCAAATGCCAGCCCCGCGATAAAGGTGGTAAGACTGGCCGGGAAGAATACTTTCAGGGGGTTGAACAGCATAATGATCCTGAAGAGGAGGAGAAGGGTTTTGGAGCCGTCCCTGAAGAAACGGACGTTGCTTTTTCTTCCGACCCTTTCCGTCACCGTAACCGGAAAGGTGGCAATATTGTATCCCTCTTTGATAAATGCAAGGGTGGAAGTGGTGGAGAAGGAAAACCCGTTGGGCATCATGTGAAGCATCGAGGATATCAGCTCTTTGCGAAACCCCCGGTAACCCGAATTGTAATCGGGAAGTTTCTGCTCCACAAGATATTCCCCCACTTTCCTGATCAGCCACTTTCCCAGACGGCGGTTCTGCACCTGGTGGGACCTGCCGGTGCGTACACCGATGACCAGGTCATGATCCTGCAGCATTTTTTCAATCGTTTCAATAGAGTCGGGAGTGTGCTGGCCGTCACTGTCCATGAATATGATGAAATCCCCCTGTGCATTCCGGATGCCCGTTTTGAGTGCGGCGCCATACCCTTTATTCACATGGTGCCTGATAAGCCTTACGGGAAATTCTGCCGCAACGCTTCCGGTGCCGTCATTGGAACCGTCATCCACAACAATGATCTCATACTTCCGGTCGAGTCCCAGGTCCGTCATCTTCCGGAGGGTGGACCCGATGGCTTCCTCTTCATTGTATGCAGGAATGATGATGGAGGTTGAAAAAGTGCTCATGCTGAAATTCGTAAAGTTCGTCTCAAAAATTCCGTTTAACAAACCTACATAAAAAATTTTAAGTAGGTTTGTACCTGTTCATCCGGATAAGGAACAATACCTGCAAATTTTCACCAGGAGATGCATTTCCCGACAAAATTCATAAAACGGCTGTGGAATTTCCTTAAAAAGCCACAATTTCTGTTTCTCATCCTGCTGCTGGTTTGCGGATTCCTTTATAATTATCACCGGATTATTTTCTACAGGCCCGTCGGCATCCACCAGTGGCGGAGCAGTGTGAGCGCGGCCATTGCCCTGAACTATTGCCACGGGGCAGATTTTTTTAAATCGCAGACCAATGCCCTGCTGGCCGATGATAAGACTTCCGATATCTCTATCGTTGAGTTCCCGGTGATCTACTATTTTGTGTCGATCCTTTACAGAATATTCGGATTTAATGAGTTCTGGTTCCGCATTACCCAGGTGATCCTCGGTTTTATAGGGCTCCTCTGTCTTTTCAAAGCGGCCTGTTATTATACGAAAGATTGGTTCTATGCGGCATTTATCCCGTTGATTGTGTTCACCTCCCCGATCTATATTTTCTACCTGAACAATTTTATACCCGACTCGGTGGCGCTATCGGTATCGTTCATCGGCTTTTATTGTTTCACCCGCTATACAGAAGAAAGGCGTTTCAGGATGTGGCTCCTCTCCATGGGATTTTTCCTGCTGGCGGGTCTGATCAAGACCTCTGCGTTGATGCTTTATTTCGGCATTGGTGCACTGGCAGTGATTGAATTGATTCACGGCGTTTTCCGGAAGAGAGATGACCGGTTGTTCCGGCTTGAATGGAAATACGTTGTGAGCTACCTGTCGGTGCTGTTGCTGATCGTGCTCTGGTACGGCTATGCAAGAATATACAGCAATCTGCATCCGCGCAGTGTTTCCGAGGTGGAGATCCGGCCCATATGGGTCCTGTCCGGGGAGAGTGTCGAAATGGTGATCCAGCATATGAAAATATGGTTCAAAAACGGACATTATCACTCCAGGATCTTTCTGATCTTCTCCCTGCCCGTTTTTGTCGTTGTTTTGCTGACCGGAAGAAAAGTCAACAGGATGCTTTACACACTGAGCACCCTCCTGTTTCTCGGAGGATTTGCCTTCACCTTGCTGTTCTTCCGTTCGATGCGGAACCATGATTATTATCAGATCAATAACCTGATTTTCCCGGTCATCCTCTACCTGCTCCTGTTTGCGGTGATCCGGGATACCGATCTGAAATTGTACCGCTCGCTCTTTTTAAAACTGTCCCTGCTGGCAGCCATGATTTTCATGGTCTTAAATGCCCGTAACTATATGATCAGGAGTTATGATGGGGAAAATCCCTACATGGTTCACTCCTCCGGCCTCATCGAGATGTTTGATGTCGAGCCTTACCTGAGAAGCCTGGGAATCGAACGAACCGACCGGGTATTCTGTACGCCCGACCGGAGTGTCAATATTTCGCTCTATTTTTGTGATCAGAAAGGAAATACCGATTTCGACAGCATCGGCAGATGGCCGCTGGAAAAACGGATATCCTATATGAAGACACTCCAGACAGAATATGTGATCCTGGGTTCCCGTGAGTATTACAGGGATGTGGAAAACCTGGATGAGATTCTGGGGGAGAAGATCGGTCAGACCGGCAATACGGAAATATTCAGGTTAATTTATTAGTTTCGTTTACTATTTTACATGCATCATGAAACTGTCCATTGTCATTCCGGCCTTTAATGAAGAGAAGAATATCGCATTATTATACCATGAACTTGAAGCCCTGAAACTGGCGGGTGAATACATGCTTGAGATTATTTTCGTTGACGACGGGAGCAGGGACGGGACTTTCGGGAAGATAAAGGAGATTTCAAAGGATGATGAGCGGGTATCGGGCATCCGGTTTTCGAGAAATTTTGGTCACCAGACTGCTTTGCTGGCAGGATTGAAGGAGGCGAAGGGCGATCTCATCCTGATGATGGATTGCGACGGTCAGCATCCGGTTAATTTGATCCCCGGGCTGGTCGGTAAGATCCGGGAAGGGTATGATATTGTAAATACAATCAGGATGGACACGAAGCGTGTGGGATTCTTTAAGAAGTTATCGTCCAAACTGTTTTATTTCTTCTTTAATCTTCTCTCAGAGGTTCATATTGAGCCATCCGCGGCCGACTTCAGAATTATGACGCGAAAAGCCCTGGATGCCTACCTTCAGATCGATGAGCAGGATCAGTTTGTTCGAGGGCTCATCAGCTGGATGGGATTTAAGCAGACATCCATTGCATATAGTGCCGATGAACGAAAATTCGGAGCATCGGGGTACTCCCTCCGCAAGATGAGAAAATTTGCCATGGACGGACTCACCTCATTCTCGGCCAAACCGTTGAGATTAAGCACAACACTGGGATTCATAATCATTTTCTTTGGGATCATTTATTCCATATATGCCATTGTGATGTTCTTCATCGGAAGGGCCAATCCGGGATGGACCTCGTTGCTGATCTCCATATTGCTGATAGGAGGTGTACAGCTGTTCAGTCTGGGCATTATCGGGGAATATATCGCGAGAATTTACAGGGAAACCAAGAAAAGGCCACATTTTTTTATTGAGGAGCGGTGTTAACATAACAGGTTATGAATAAAAAGGGGGCTTATATTGTTGTGCTGGCGATGAGTGTCATACTGGTCGCCCTTTTTCATAAAACCGTTTTTAATGCGGGTAAAATTTCATTTGCAGGCGGGGGAGACGGATTGAAGAGCACATTCGGGACCATTTACCATCTCAGGCACGACACCGCCTTCTGGCAAACAGATGCAATGAATTACCCCTTTGGGGAATCGGTATTTTTTACCGGGAACCAGGTTGTCTTTACAAACATTTTAAAAGCTTCGCAGAATATCACCGGCATTGAACTGTCTGAAAAGGCAATGGGGCTTTCCAACCTCTGGATTCTGTTTTCCTTCGTACTGTGTGCCCTCTTCATTTACCTGATTTTAATTGAACTGAAGCTTCCCTGGTGGTATGCTGTCCTGGGAGGGATTTTGATCGCACTGCTTTCCACGCAATGGGAGCGGTTATCGGGACATTATAACCTTGCGGTGGCCTTCGCCTTTCCCGTTCCGATTTACATATTGATGCGATTTTATAAAAGACCGTCACTTATCACGTCGATCCTTTTCGGCCTGTATATGCTCCTCATTACGGCCAAACATCTTTATTTTGCATTGATTATCATTGCCCTGATCACTCCTTTCTGGATCCATATGCTGGTTTCCGGGTTGAACGGAAGAGGGAAATGGCCCCATGCGCTTCTTCACCTGGGCATTCAGGTCATCATTCCACTGCTGGTTTTTCTGATTTTCTCGGGAATGCACGACAGTGCGACCGACCGGACGGCCTATCCGTGGGGCTTTTATTTCAGCAGGATGAAACTGGAGGCGGTCTTTCTTCCTATCGGACTGCCGCACGGGAGCTTCCTGGAGTTTTCCCACCATTCAAAAAGTACAGCTTATGTGAGTCTCCTGGGCACTGTCATATTTATGGTGATTGCCATCAGATTTTTTATCCTGTTGTTCAAACGGAAATTTCAAGAAGCCTTTTTAATCGGAGAATCAAAAAGCTTCTCGTGGATCTTCTGGGGTTCCGTAATTTGCCTTTTGCTTTCATTTGGACTGCCCTTTTCCCCATCCTATGAAAAACTTCTGAACTATACCGGACCGCTCAGGCAGTTCAGGGTTCCCGGAAGATTCGTCATCCCTTTCTATTACGTCATGACTGTCACCGCATTCTACCTGTTCTGGTTCTGGTTCAAACGCACTGCATTTAAGGGGAAGGTTTTGGTTTTGGTGCTTGCCCTGCTTTTTACGGCATTTGAAAGCATCATGCATATCAGGGCCCGTCCGCGGCAATACCGTCACACCTTTGAACAGCTGAACGACTGGGAGAATGAACTGGAACAGAACCGTTGGATCAACGAGCACGACTGGTCGGAATTCCAGGCCATTATCCCGTTACCCTATTTTCATATCGGCACGGAGAATTACTGGATTGGGGATGGCTCTCCCGTGATTGAACCGGCCTATTTCACAAGTATAAAAACCGGATTGCCTTTAAATGCTGTGATGCTCAGCCGCAGTTCCATTTCGCAGTGCCTTTTAAACCTCGACCTGGTCAGTGAACCCTATCATCAATATGAAATCCTGGATTTGCTGCCATCCGAAAAACCCTTTCTGTTACTCACCATTCCCGGGGCAGTGCTACCTGCAGATCAGGAAAGGCTTGTCGGGGAGGCGGAACCGGTTTACTCAGGCGATAAGCTGGCAGCATACCGGCTGGAGATCGACAGTATCAGGAGCCTGATTAATGAGCGGCAGCAGGCATTGAAAAACCTTGCTTTGCAGGATTCCTTAAAGGATGGATTCATGTCTTTCGAGGATTTCCTTTCAGAACCTGAAGGCATCTTTTCAGGTTCGTTTAAAAAACCGGTGACCTTTTTCACAGGGGTGATACCCGATACAGGAACATACACCGTATCATTCTGGTATGAAGGAGTGGGCCGTGATCTGTGGCCACGGACGAACCTTTTTGCCGACCTGTACCGGCCAAATGGAGAGAAATACCATCACATGATGACGGACCTGTTCCGGAAAATGGTCCTCAGGGACGGTTCATGGGGTCTCGTGGAATTCCAGGTGGATGTTCAGGAGCCCTCCACAAGAATCGATCTGACCGTGTACAACAAATTAATTATTAAAGGGGATATCCTTATTGATAAGGTCCTGATATGGGAGAAGGGGAAGGTGGTTACTGTTGCCGATGAAAAAGGAACCTGGGTGAATAATCGTTTATTAACAGAAAAACATTAGTCGATGCGTTTTTTCAAGGAGCGGTGTCCTTTCCGGAAAAATCCCGTTACCAGTATTGTCATACTTTTTATTGCTGTTTTTTATTTTTTTACGGATACCTCCCAGCACAACTATCTGAAAACAGATCCTGAAAAGGAGAGGGGGGTCATTCACTGGGATGTCATATCCTATTATGCTTACCTGCCGGCAACGTTTATATACAGGGATGTAACCCTTGAGTTTCTGAAGGATCCCCCCGAAGGATTTGTCAATGATAAAAAGTTCTGGCCCTCCAGGCTCGAGAACGGCAATTATCTCATCCTTACTTCCATGGGTCTGTCGTTCATGTATGCGCCGTTCTTCTTCATGGCTCATGCGCTCGCGCCATTGTTCGGGGAGGCCCGCGACGGATTCGGGGCCATCTACCAGTTCTTCCTGGTCATGGGCACGCTGGTTTATGTGATCATCGGCTTCATCGTTCTGAAGAATCTCCTCCTGCGATATTTTAAACCCTGGATTACCGCGCTGACCCTCCTGGGAATTGCACTCGGTACCAACCTCTACCATTTTTCCACCACCGATGCGGCCATGTCCCATGCCTACAGTTTTGTGCTGATTGTGCTGTTCCTGAAGATGACCATCGACTGGCATGACAGGCCAACCGTTCTCCGGACGATCCTCACCGGGGCGCTTTTCGGACTGATCACCCTGATCCGTCCGACCAATATCCTGGTTCTGTTATTGCTTCTCCTGTGGGATGTGAAGAGCTGGAGGGAATTGAAGGATCGGATCCTGTTTTTTATCCGGAAGTTCCACCTGGTCCTCCTGATGTTCGCCGCCTTCATCATCATATGGATTCCCCAGTTCCTTTACTGGAAAGCGATAACCGGTCATTATTTATATTACACCTACAGTACTGTCGACGGAGCGTTCTACTGGGGGAATCCGCATATTATTGAGAATCTTTTCAGTTATAAGAAGGGATGGTTTGTATATGTTCCCATTATGTTCCTGGCGGTGGTGGGTATCGCGTCTCTCAGGAACAGGAAGCCTGCATTTTTCTGGCCTGTCCTGACCATGCTCGTTCCGATGGTTTATGTGTTCAGCTCCTGGTGGTCGTGGTGGTTCGGCGGCTGTTTCGGATTGAGGGCCTACATTGATATCTACGGGGTCATGGCGATCCCGCTGGCCACGACCATCGAATATGTTGCTGAGCGAAAAATAAAATGGGTCAGGATAGCCTATCCGGCATTGATTGTGGCAATGATCCTGTTCCATTTACTGAATAATTACCAGTACAGGAAGAATATCATCCATTATGTCGGGATGAACAAAGAGGTGTACTGGAAATCCTTTTTCAGATTCAAACAGCCGAAAGGGTACTGGCAGTCCCTCACCATCCCGGATTACTACCTGGCCAGGCGATCGATGTACTTTTTCTATGACACGGGGTATGATAATTCGGCCCTGAAGGCAATGGGGAAGGAGGAGGGATTGAGGGAGGTACGTTCCATGATAATGGAAAATCGCAAGCTTCATAAAGAGGTAAAAAACTACGCCGGACGGACCGGAAAATCCAATGAGGAGGCCATGCAGGAAGTTACGGAACGGATTTATGAAAACCTGATCGATCCGTCATTTTGAAATCGGCATTGCATAGGCCTTCACATCCTGCCCGGTAATCTCCTTTTCGCAGAGGATGATCAGCCTTTCAAAGACGTTCCTGAACTCCCTGATATTTCCGGTCCACTGGATCTGTTGGAGTTCCCTGATGGCATCATCGGTAATGATCCTGGGAGTTGTTCCGTATTCTTCGCAGATCAGCCTGTTAAAGTGATCTGCAAGCAGGGGAATATCCTCGATTCGCTCATTCAGGGTGGGAACATGGATGAGGATGACACTCAGCCGGTGGTAAAGGTCTTCCCGGAACCGGTTCATTTCAATCTCCTCTTTCAGGTTCTTATTAGTGGCGGCAATCACCCTGACGTTTACAAAGATATCTTTATCACTCCCCACCCGGCTGATCTTATTCTCCTGGAGGGCGCGCAAAACCTTCGACTGGGCCGGCAGACTCATGTCCCCGATCTCATCCAGGAAAATGGTGCCACCGTCTGCCTGTTCGAATTTTCCTTTTCGCTGTTTGATGGCAGAGGTGAAAGACCCTTTCTCGTGGCCGAACAGTTCACTCTCTATAAGTTCGGAAGGGATGGCCGCACAGTTTACCTCCACAAAAGGTGCGGCAGACCGGTTGCTTTTCTCGTGAATGGCATGGGCCACCAGTTCCTTTCCGGTCCCGTTGGCACCGGTTATCAGTACACGTGCCTCGGTCGGGGCCACCCTGTCAATCATCCCCTTAACCTTTTTGATGGATTCCGATTCTCCCACCATCTCGTAAGCCTTGCTGACCTTCTTTTTTAAAACCCTTGTTTCGGAGATGAGGTTTGATTTGTCGAGGGCATTCCGGATGGTGATGAGCATCCGGTTCAGGTCAAGGGGTTTTTCAATGTAATCATAGGCCCCTTTTTTGATGGCTTCGACGGCCGTCTCAATATTGCCATGTCCCGAGATCATAATAACCTGTACATCTTTCCCGGAATCCAGGATCTTCTCGAGGACCTCCATGCCGTCCATTTCAGGCATCTTTATATCTGACAGGACCACATCGTAATCGCTTTTCTCAAATAACTCAATTCCTTCCTTGCCGTTTTCCGCCAGGTCAACAGAGAATTTTTCATACTCGAGGATTTCCTTCAGGGTATTCCGGATGCTTTTTTCATCATCAATCACCAGTATGTGTGCCATAGAATCTGATTTTAACGATCAGTCAATTCGGCCATGGCCCCCTCCTTGAGGGCGTAGGCTGAATGGACCATCTTCTTTATTCGGCAGGACCGAAGGATAAAATTAACAAAAATCGTGGCCGGAACAATCATTTCCACCCTGACCGGTTCCATGCCCGGCATACATTTTCTCTCCCTGAGCGTGGAAAGAAGCAGTTCCCGGTGAATCATTTCATAATCCTGCGTGGTGATTTCCATGCCGGCCCTGCCGTCGTCCCGGATCCCTTTTTTGTGTTTGATCAGTGACCGGAACGTATCAAATGTGCCCGAGGCACCAACCAGCCATTCAGGCTGAAACTGCTTCACTGCTTCGAATAACGGATGCAGTTCGCTTTCGTAAAAGCGTTCGAGCAAACCAATCTCTTCAGGTGTAATGGGATCCGACAGGTCGAATTGTTCCAGAACCCTTGCCATTCCGATATCGAAGCTCTGTTTCCAGAACAGCTGATCCCTGTTACAGATAATAAACTCATTGCTTCCGCCCCCGATATCCAGGATCATCACCTTCCGGACAGGAAATGAAACAGCCTCCCTGACACCTCTGTATATCAGTTCCGCTTCCCGGTCGCCATTGATGACCTGAATGGTCATGCCAAATCTCTTTTCTGCCTGAAGGACAAACTCGGATCCGTTGACGGCACTTCGGATGGCGGAGGTAGCGAAGGCATAAACCTCACGGGCTTTATAGTGCCGGATGATTTCATAGTGTTTTTCAATGGCTGAAAGGCCCCTTTCCATGGCTTCCGGGGTAATGAACCGTTTATGTATCCCGCCGCGCCCAAGCTTGACCCCCTCTTTCCCGGCGTACAGAATTTCGAATCCGTGCGCCCGCTTCTCAGCAATCAGAAGATTAAATGTATTGGTTCCGAAATCGAGTACTGCTGTTCTCATTTTCAATATTCCCCGTTTCCCATTTTTTTAACCCTGCACCCTGCACCCTGCACCCTGCACCCTGAATCCTGCACCCTGAACCTTTAATACCTCAACCATTTCCAAAGTTCCCTGTAGGTTGTTTTCTTGCCATACATCAGGATGCCGGTCCGGTATATCTTACCGGCCACCCAGGTCATTCCAATAAAAGTAATGATCAGCAGGACTCCGGAAACAATAACCTCCCACCAGGGAACACCAAACGGGATCCGGACCATCATTACAACGGGGGAGGTAAACGGGATCATGCTGAACCAGAATGGCAATGGGCCGTCCGGATTTTGCATGGCTGAGATCATCACATAGATGGCAAGGATTAACGGCAGCATAACGGGCCACATGAATTGCTGCGTATCGGTTTCATTATCCACCGCGGAGCCTATGACGGCAAACATGGCGGCGTAGAGCAGGTATCCGAAAAGGAAGAAAAACAGGAACGAACCGATCATCACAGCCAGGTCGATATTTCCGAGTGAATTAAAAATATCCTCTGCAAAAGCTGCTTCCTGTGTGATCTGACCGGCGTTTTCCGCAATGTTTCCACCTTCCTCGAACAGTTCGGATGCAACGGCCTTTTCGGTCGGCGTTTGATTGAGCTCAGGGAAAGCTACAGTTTTTATCCCGACGATCAGGATCAGGGAAAAGACGATCCATATGATGAATTGTGTGAGTCCTGTGAGTCCCACACCGATGATCTTGCCCATCATCAGCTGGAACGGTTTTACAGAACTCACAATGATCTCGATAATCCTGCTTATTTTTTCTTCAATGACGCCTCTCATAACCTGTGAACCAAAGAAGAAAATGAAAAAGAAGATCATCAGTCCGGCTAAATATCCGACTCCCATTACCACTCCGGTGTTGGTTTCCTGACTTTCGCCCTCCTTTGTCCACTTGATATTTCTTACCCTGACATCCGTTTTTACTTCCTGCAGTATCTGATCGATATTTTCTATTTCGTGTTTGGCCAGCTTGAGGTTTTCCATCTCTTTCTCGATCGCCCGTTCAATATATTCCGTAACATCAATGCTGGTCTGCTTGGTCGAATAGATGATGGATGTTTCCGATGCAAAAATATTCTCGGGGATGAAAAGCAGGGCATAATAGCCGGTTTCCTCGAAATGGTCCTGCAGATCTTCCACCTTCATATCCTGAAGGATTTTAAATTTTATATATTCCCGGTCAGGAATCACCGAAGCAGGTCCTTCCGCCGTGTAGGATGTGAACATCCTGGAATCGTCGATTACGGCAACGGTCCGTATCTCTTTGTCCTCCATGGTAGCCAGGGCCATTGGAATCAGAACATAGGCGGCGAAGATAAAAGGCCCCAGGATCGACATGATGATGAATGATTTCTTGCGAACCCTGGTCAGATATTCACGCTGAATAATCAATGGTACTTTATTCATGGCAATGGGATTAGTTCTTTTATGAGGCATCATTTACCACCTTGATGAAGATATCATTCATGCTGGGCAGTATTTCCTGGAAGGATTTGATGGTGACCAGGGGAAGAAGTTCCCCGATCAGCCTGTTTGAATTATCACCCTCCGGAATCTGGAGGATAACCTGTTTTCCGTTACCGTTTTCGGAGATCTCAAGGATTTTAAAACGGCTGCTCAGCTGCTCCTCAATTTTTTTTGGGTTCCCTTCAAACAGAATCTGGTACTGATTCGATTTATACCGTTCCTTGATGCTGTTTATTTCACCATGTAAAATCGACTCGGCTTTATTGATGAGGGTGATATGGTCGCAGAGTTCTTCCACGGAGGCCATGTTATGGGTGGAAAAGATGATGGTGGATCCTTTCTCCTTGAAGGCCAGAATCTCCTCTTTCAGAAGGTTGACATTGATGGGATCAAATCCGCTGAAGGGTTCATCAAAAATCAGCAATTCCGGCTCATGGATCACCGTGGTGATAAACTGAACCTTTTGCTGCATCCCTTTTGAAAGCTCCTCGACTTTTTTGTTCCACCAACCGTAGAGTTCAAATTTATGAAACCACTCTTTCAATCGGGTCATCGCTTCTCCCCTGGAGAGGCCTTTCAGTTGTGCCAGGTAGAGCGCCTGTTCCCCAACTTTCATTTTTTTATAGAGTCCCCGCTCTTCAGGGAGATATCCAATTCGCGACACATCCTCCGGGGTGATGGGGTGATCGTGAAACAGGATTGCCCCTTCGTCGGGGGCGGTAATCTGGTTTATAATCCTGAGAAGGGTTGTTTTACCTGCACCGTTTGGTCCGAGCAGTCCGTAGATACTTCCACGGGGCACTTCTATGGTAACATGATCCAGGGCCCTGTGACCCTGGAAGTCCTTAACAATACCTGTGGCATTAAGCAAACTCATAAGGTTTGGATTATTGTTCAAAAAAGTTCTTCATCCGGCTGAAAAATCCTCCCTCAGATTTTCCGGGAGCAGGAGTAAAGTTATCGGAATGCGACATCTTTTCAAATGTCTTTTGCTCTTCGCTGCTCAGATTTTTTGGTATCCAGACATTCGTATTGACCAGGAGATCCCCTCTGCCGTAACCATTGATATCAGGCACTCCCTTTCCCCGCAATCTGAGAATCTTACCGGGCTGGGTTCCCGGTTCTATTTTTATTTTTGCCTGACCGTCGACAGTTGGGATCTCTACGGTATCCCCCAAGACGGCCTGCGGAATACTCAGGTAGAGGTTAAATATCAAATCGTTGCCGTCCCGGATCAGTTCCGGATGTTTCTCCTCCTCAATGATGACCAGGAGGTCGCCGTTAATCCCCCCGCGCCGGGCAGCATTCCCCTTGCCCGACATTTTAATCTGCATGCCTTCCTGCACCCCTGCGGGAATGTTGATTTTGACAATCTCATCCTGTTTAACGATGCCTTCTCCGTAACAGGCACTGCATTTCTCCTTGATGACCTGACCCTCACCCCGGCAATCCGGACAGGTCGAGGAGGTTTGCATCTGACCCAGAAATGTATTGGTGACATGCGTAATGTGACCACTGCCGTGACAGGTTGGACATGTAATTTTTGAGGTGCCGTCCTTTGCCCCTGTTCCGTGACAAACACTGCAGGCTACATATTTCTTGACCTTCAGCTTTTTTTCCACCCCGCTGGAGATCTCCTGCAGGTTCAGCTTAACCTTTACCCTGAGATTGGATCCTTTATTTACCGTCCTTTGCCTCGAGGAGGTCCGTCCGCCAAAGCCGCCAAAGCCACCGAAACCGCCAAAATCTCCAAAACCGCCGAAAATATCTCCAAACTGTGCGAAAATGTCCTCAATGGTCATACCCCCACCACTGAATCCGCCAGAACCATCAAATGCAGAATGACCAAAACGATCATACTTGCTGCGTTTATCCGGGTTCGACAGAACCTCATAGGCTTCGGCAGCCAGCTTAAAGTTCTCCTCAGCCTCCTTGTCACCTGGATTTTTATCCGGATGGTATTTCAGAGCCTGTTTCCGGTAAGCTTTCTTTATCTCCTCCTGGGATGCATCGCGGGAAACACCCAATACCTCATAATAATCTTTTTTCGCCATATCACTCCTTTACAGTTATTCTCCGACTACCACCTTTGGAAACCTCATAACCTTATCATTCAGGTAGTAACCTTTTTGAACCACATCAACTACCTTGCCTTTAAGATTTTGCTCGGGAGCAGGAATTTTGGTAATAGCCTCATGGATGTCTGTATCAAATTCCGTGTGCAGTGCGTCTATTTCTTTAACACCCTCCTGCATGAGAAAGGATGTAAATTTACCGTAGATCAGATGAATACCCTGTTTGACTGCTTCAATATCCTTCGCTTCATCAATCAACTGAATGGCCCTTTCAAAATCATCCATCACCGGCAGGATTTTTGAAAGCAGTTCTTCGTTGGATGTTTTTATCAGTTCGATTCGCTCTTTAAGGGTTCGTTTACGGTAATTGTCAAATTCAGCTGACAACCTCAGATATTTATCCTGCAATTCTGCCAGCTTTTCTTTTTGATCAGCCTCTTTTTTCCCTTTTTTCTCCTCCTTAGATTCGGTTCCTTTTGACCTGCCATCCTTTTTATTCTTATCCTTAACCTCTTCAACTGCCTCCGCCTCACCTGGTTCGGTTCTGGCATCCTGTTGATTTTCAATTTCCTGATTTTTCTTATCCATCTTTTTTCCAGTTTAATTCTTTTAAATGAACTGCTTATCCTTGTCAAATAGTCTGCCAAGAACATTATCCCGACAATATGGCAGACAATCAGCCTGTGATCAGGCATTCCAATCCTCAATCTTCCACCGGCAGGATATCCTTAAACCGTTTGAACTCCCTGATACGTTTTTGTCTTTTCTTCAAAAAGATGAATAATCCTGTGAAGAGGAGGAGAGATCCTGCAATTACTATAATTTTCCAGAGCTGTCTTTCCGGGGATGACAGAAGAATGATTTCATGCCGTATCAGGTAGCCTGCAAAGACATTGATAAAAACCTCCGGTATCAGTCCGAGTGCTGTTCCGAAGAAATAGGTGCCGGAGGATATTTTACTGACGGGAAAACTGAAGTTGATAATATTGGTTGGAACAATGTAAATGGCACGGCTGAATACAACAGGCCAGATGCCGGAGTTCCGGATTTGCTGATTGACCCTCCTGATCATTTTTCTGGAACCGTATTTCTCCCTGAAATATTCATGAAAGGCAAACCGGACCATGAAAAAGGTTGCCATCACAGATAAAAGACTTGCTGACCAGGAGATCAGGAGGGCCGGAAGGAGCGGCAACAGAAATCCATAGGCCATTCCAAAATAAAAAACCGGCAATCCCGCAAGTGTACTCAGGAGGTTAAGGGCCAGCAGAAGAAGAACCAGTTGCAGCAGGTTCTGCCCGTAATTTTCTATTTTTTCGAAAAGAAGAATTTCAG
The DNA here is from genome assembly GCA_016936975.1 of Bacteroidales bacterium. Taxonomy (GTDB): domain Bacteria; phylum Bacteroidota; class Bacteroidia; order Bacteroidales; genus JAFGWU01. The sequence goes on from JAFGWU010000036.1 coordinate 17,579, forward strand.
GATTTTTCCCGGTAGTGAGTATGATAAAAACCGATACTGTCAGCACAATGAAGGCAATGATGATGATACGGAGTGCTTTCATGTATCAATCAGTAATTTCCCGTACCCCTGAAGAGATATAACCATCCTGTGTGGAGCCCCGAGGTGTTGTTTTTGGGTTCTCCCTGGTTTGAACCCCCTGGATTGTTATCGTCATCGGTCTTAATCTTTCTTTTCTCCAGGATATTGGGATCACGGTATTCAATTCCGTCATAACCCAGGGCCTCAATGATGAAATAGTACTGTCCTTCGGGTGCTTTTCTGTCGGTTCCCTTAATGGAACCATCCCAGCCCTCCCAGGAATATATATTGTCGGTTTGCATTCTGTAAACCACTTTGCCGAACCGGTCTACAATAGTGAGTTTACACGACTTTAAGGATTGGTGCTTGAATATGAATATATCGTTGGTCCCATCGTTATTCGGACTGAATACATTTGGAATACTGAGCTGGGAAGGGACAATATGAATGGCCTCCTCAATATGGAAAGTATCTCTGCACTCATCAAAATTCAGTTCGTTTCTGTGTATGGAAACCAGGTAGGGATAATAGTACCTGTCAGCATCCATGTAAGTATGTTCCGGCTGGGTTTCCAGGTCATAGGTGAACTCATTCTGTTTTATGCCGCCCAGGGTATCCAGGTAAACCCATTCAAAATAATCCCCGTTTACGGATTTGTTAATGAATCTGACGGTCAGCGGTGCATCGAGGCTCCCGGTTTCGAGGCTCCAGCTCTCAGTGAGTCCGGAGTCATAAATATCATTTATTTTATCATAATACTCGACGGTAAACTCAGCTTTTGTGTGGATGGACTCATACAGTACTGAATCCACATCGGTCATGCCAAGGTCGTCATAACCGGTAAGGATATACCATGTATCGATAACGGGTGGCGATTCGGTATAATTATAATCAAGAAAAATTGTATCACCCGGAATAAATAAATCAGGATTGTCGGAGGTCCACCTGAAATGGTAGTCGTTTTCCAGAAGGATCGTGTCATGGGAAAGCGGATCATAATAGTAGAAACTGTCAATATTGACGAAGCCTGTGAGAACCAGGAAATCACAGGTATACTTATAGGGTTCAACCTTGTTGTCATCTGTTTTCTCTGTCTCAACCGAGAAACGGTTCAGCATCACCCATGCCAGGAATGAAGTGTCGGTATCGGTTCCGTTCCAGATTCTTACACGGTATCCCCCTTCACTGAGTTCTTCGAGGGTAGAGGTCTCTGTAATGGTTTCCGAAAAATAGGGGACGAATGAATGGGTGGAAGGATCATAAACGCTCCACTCAAAGTTGTAGGTTCCGGATAAAGGAAGCCCGGCGGTCAGGGATCCCGGATGGTATTCACCATTAACCTGGTAAAAAACAAAAAGATTGCTTTCACCGGGAAATTCCGGATATTGAAGGGACTCTATGTGATTCGCTTCCGGGGAAGAGATCTGGCACCACAATGAAGTTGTTAGCAGGAAACCTGCCACGACCACCAGGAACAGCCGGGGATGATATGGAAATATGATCTTCAAATCGGGATGTTCTTATCTTTAACTAACGCATGAACTATAATAATTATTAGCCTCGGGAATCGACAAATTTTAAAATAATTTCTTAACCATTTCATTTCTCCCGGATAAAAAAAACGAAACAGGTTTCATAGTGCAAAGGTTGTTATTGTACCGAACTTCTGTTCAATCGGGTCAACAAAATTGCCATTTTTTGGATTAATCTGCAATTATTCTGTTAAATGTGTCGATAAACAGGTGTCCCGTCACATTAACAGGATATGGCTTATACGACTTTTTCATTAGCGGAAGAAATCGTTGACCGTTGAAAAAAAGAGAGCGATTTAAAGGGAAACTCCAGCCCGGAATCGTATTTTTGGTTCTCCTAAAAACAGATAAGCTTGGAAGCGATTAAAAAGGATTTGAATAAGGCACAGCAGGAGGCAGTATTGAATTATTCAGGTCCGGCCCTTGTTATTGCAGGGGCTGGTTCCGGGAAGACCAGGGTGCTTACCTACAGAATTGCCTATCTGTTACATAAAGGATTTGCTCCTCAGAAAATTATAGCCCTCACCTTTACCAATAAGGCGGCCAATGAAATGAAGGGACGAATTGCACAGCTTGTTTCCCCTAACCTGGCAAAGCGATTATGGATGGGGACTTTCCATTCCATCTTTGCGAGGATTTTACGCAATGAAGCTGGAATCCTGGGCTTTCCGAACAATTATACCATTTACGATACGATTGACTCAAAAAGCCTGGTTAAAACAATTATCCGGGAGTTAAACCTGGATGACAGGATTTACAAACCTTCCGAGGTTTTCGGCAGGATATCTTCAGCGAAAAATAATCTGATAACCCCCGATGTATATACAAACAGTCAGGAGATACAGGCCAAGGATCAATTTTCGAGAAGGCCTCAGCTGGGGGAAATATACCGGCGGTATGTCGTACGTTGCAAGCAATACGGGGCAATGGACTTTGACGATCTTTTGCTGAATACAAATTTATTGTTCCGGGACCATCCGGATATACTTGAAAAGTATCGAAATGCCTTTGATTTTATACTGGTGGATGAGTACCAGGATACCAATTATTCACAATACCTGATTGTTAAAAAGCTTGCAGAGCTCCACAAGAACATATGCGTTGTCGGGGATGATGCCCAGAGTATTTACTCCTTCAGGGGAGCCCGGATTGAAAATATCCTGAATTTCAAGAACGACTATCCTGATTACAGACTCTTCAAGCTGGAGCAGAACTATCGTTCCACCAGAAATATTGTCGGTGCGGCGAACAGCGTCATCTCGAAAAACAGGGAACAAATCTCCAAGTCAGTATTTTCCAAAAATGAAACCGGTGAGAAAATTTTAGTGGTGAAGGCACAGGATGACAGGGAAGAGGGATTCATGGTTGCGAAATATATTGCGGACCTCCGGTTCAGGGATCAGCTGGAATACAGGAACTTTGCCGTACTTTACAGGACCAATGCCCAGTCGAGGATATTCGAGGAATCGATGAGAAGGATGAATATTCCCTATAAAGTCTATGGGTCGCTCTCCTTTTATCAGCGCAAGGAGATAAAGGACCTGCTGGCATACTTCAGGCTGACAGTCAATCCCAGGGATGATGAAAGCTTGCGGCGAATTATAAACTATCCCTTGCGGGGTATCGGAAAGACCACGGTTGACAGGATTACTGTGCTGGCTGATAAACTGAATGTAACCATGTGGGATGTGCTGTTGCATCTTGAACAGATCAATCCGGGATTTAATGCCGGAACAGTCAGGAAGTTGATGGATTTTACATCGATGTTACTGAATTTTCAGAGTAAACTGATGCATATGGAAGCCTTTGACCTGGCCTATGAAATTACGCGTGATTCAGGAATCCTTGATGAATTGAGGTCGGATGGCACTCCGGAAAACATCAGCAGGTATGAGAATGTTGAAGAGCTTCTGAACGGGATCAAGGACTTCACCGATAATTATGAGGGAGAGGGAGAAATGACTCTTTCAGAATACCTGCAGAATGTGACGTTGATGACCGATGCAGATAATGAATCCGAAGATGACATTAACAAGGTAAGCATCATGACGGTCCACTCAGCGAAAGGGCTGGAATTCAGAAATGTTATCATTGCGGGCATGGAGGAGGAGCTGTTCCCATCTAATATGAATATTGATAATCCAAAAGACCTGGAGGAAGAACGCAGGCTTTTTTATGTGGCCCTCACCCGTGCGGAAAAAAGTGCCCTAATTACCTACGCAGCCAGTCGCTACAGATGGGGGCTTCAGACCAGTTGTTCCCCAAGCCGGTTTATTAACGAGATCGATCCCGGTTATCTAATCCTGCCGCCCGACTTTTACCCGGTTCAGGATAAATGGAGAGACCGGGATACAGATATTGATGCATTCACTTCCTTAAGAAAGAGGGTTCAACCGGCTGTATCCGTCACTAAACCTGTGCAGGACGGGAAGAGACCTGTAAATATGGCTTCATCCGATCCCGGTTTCAGGCAATCTTCCCTGGAAGAAATTAGGGAAGGCATGAAGGTGGAGCATCCACGGTTCGGAATCGGGATCGTCGAGAAACTCGAGGGCAGTCTGCCCAATACAAAGGCAACAGTTGGTTTTCCTGCCGGCAGAAAACAGTTATTGCTGAAATTTGCAAAACTACGTGTCGTTCGATAGGGATCAGATTAATAAGCTCTTTTTGCAGGCTGGCTTTGATGCACGGATTTGAGGAACCCGCCGGAATCGGACTGTAATTTGCAGCCTTCCTTTATTTGAATTAGATTTGTAAAAAATTATTTTATGACCTACGATTATAATACCAGCAGGGAAAGGCTTATCATGCCTGAATACGGAAGGAATATCCAGAAGATGGTGAATCATATTCTTACCATTGAAGACAGGGAAGAACGGAATCGTGCCGCGAATACACTCATCTCCATAATGGGAAACCTGAATCCCCATCTCAGGGACATCAATGACTTTAAGCATAAGTTATGGGATCACCTGGCCATGATATCAGATTTCAGGATGGATATCGACTATCCCTATACTCCCCCGGAGAGACAAATTCTGGTTGAGAAACCAAAATCTATTCCTTATCACCAGCATTCCATAAAGTATAAACATTATGGCCACTCCATAGTGATGATGATCGAAAAGGCGATCGAAATGGAGCCAGGCGAAGAGAAGGAAGATTTGGTCAAAATGATAGCAAACCACATGAAAAAGTCTTACCTGACATGGAACAGGGAAGCGGTGAGTGATGAAGAAATCCTGATCGATCTTAAAACGCTTTCGCGGGGAAAACTGGAAATTTCTGATGATTTGAAATTGTCCGAGACCCATGAAATTCTGGCAAAAAACCGAAAAAAGAAAGTCAGCGGAAAAAAGAAACAGTAATCTTTTCTTATGGGGAAGTTCATCATAGAGGGGGGACATAGCCTGCAGGGAGAGATCCATCCGCAGGGGGCAAAAAATGAAGTGCTTCAAATATTATGTGCAACACTCCTGACGGCTGAAGAGATTGTCCTACATAATATCCCCCGTATCCGGGATGCCCTGAAGATGATTGAACTGCTTTCTGACCTTGGGGTCAGAGTTGACCGGTTGGACGATCACGCCTATTCATTCCGGGCATCGGATATAAACCTCGATTATCTTACATCGGATGACTTCAGGGAGAAATCGACAGCCCTCAGGGGTTCGGTCATGATTGTTGGACCCCTGCTGGGGCGGTTCGGTAAAGCGGTTGTCCCCAAACCGGGGGGAGACAGAATCGGAAGAAGAAGGCTGGATACACACTTCCTGGGATTTCAAAAACTCGGAGCCAGGTTTGATTATGATGCCAGGCAGGGTTATTATTGTGTGAAAAGCACCGGGTTGAAAGGAGCCTACATGCTTCTTGACGAGGCATCTGTAACCGGTACGGCCAACATTATCATGGCGGCGGTCCTGGCCACCGGCATAACAACCATTTATAATGCAGCCTGTGAACCCTATATCCAGCAACTTTGCAAAATGCTGGTCAGAATGGGTGCAAGAATCTCAGGGATCGGATCAAATTTATTGACTATTGAGGGAGTGGAAAGTTTGTCGGGAACCACACATTCCATTCTGCCCGACATGATTGAGGTGGGAAGCTTCATCGGTATGGCCGCGATGACACAATCGGAATTGACTGTCAAGAATGTGGCTTATGATCAATTGGGAATTATTCCGGATTCCTTTCAGCGGCTCGGTATTCACCTGGAGCGTGAGAATGACGATTTAAGAATACTCCCCGCTGAGCATTATGAGATTGAGACCTTTATTGACGGGGCGATTATGACCATTGCCGATGCTCCGTGGCCCGGTCTGACGCCCGATCTGCTGAGTGTTATTCTTGTGACCGCCACACAGGCGAAGGGCAGTGTCCTGATCCATCAAAAGATGTTTGAGAGCCGGCTGTTTTTTGTGGATAAACTGATAGACATGGGTGCTCAGATTATACTCTGTGACCCGCACCGCGCAACGGTTATCGGTCTGGATAACAAAATACGCCTCAGGGCGACCACTATGTCCTCTCCTGACATAAGAGCCGGAGTGGCGCTTCTTATTGCAGCCATGTCGGCGGATGGGACCAGTGTCATTCAGAATATCGAACAGATAGATCGGGGTTATGAGAATATCGATGTGCGCCTGAATAATTTGGGAGCATCAATATTGCGCGGATAAATCGCTGCAAAATCTGTCTGCCCGAATAGCGGAATCTCAGGAATAAAATGGTTTAGACACAGGCACGTCTGCGTTCTTCAGCCTGAAGATATTAGTTGTCCTCATTTTCATCCTCGTAAGCCTTCAGAAGCTCTTCCTGGATTTCTCCCGGAACCTGGGTATACTCGGCAAATTTCATGGAATATATTGCCCGGCCGTTTGTGAGGGAACTGAGCGCTGTGGAATACTTGTTCATTTCGGCGAGGGGAACCTTGGCCAGGATTTTTTCAAATCCTTTTTCGCTGGACATTCCCTGAACGATGGCCCTTCTTCCCTGCAGGTCACTCATCACATCCCCCATTCTGTCGGAAGGAACGAGTACTTCAACGTCGTAAATCGGCTCCATGATTTTTGGTCCCGCTATTTTAAAGGCCTGGCTGAAAGCATTCCGCCCGGCAAGCATAAAAGATATCTCGTTGGAGTCTACCGGGTGCATCTTGCCGTCATAAACATAAACCCGTATATCCCTGGCATAGGAACCTGTAAGGGGTCCCTCCTCCAGTTTTTCCATAATCCCTTTTAAAATTGCGGGTAAGAAACGGGCATCAATTGAACCTCCGACAATGCAGTTCAGGAACTCAAGTTTTCCACCCCATGGAAGCTTATGTTCCTCTTGTCCCCGTACGGAGATTTTATAATCCTTACCGTTGAACTTAAACATCGTTTTCGGGGCGGAGCCTTCCACAATAGGCTCAATAATCATATGCACCTCCCCAAACTGACCGGCACCGCCGGATTGCTTCTTGTGCCTGTAATCTGCTTGAGCAGCTTTGGTTATGGTCTCTCTGTAAGGAATCTTCGGTGTAATAAAGGATGTTGACACTTTAAATACGTTATCAAGGTGCCATTTGGCAATCTGAAGGTGGTACTCTCCCTGTCCCGAAAGAATGATCTGTCTCAACTCCTTTGAATATTCTACCAATATCGTGGGATCTTCAAGGTGAAGACGGCCCAGGGCTTCGCCCAGTTTCTCCTCATCACCTTCACTTTCCGGTTTGATTGCGGTCCTGTATTTGGGTTCCGGGAAGGGAACAGGCGGAAATTTTATATTGAGATCGGGCGAGCAAAGCGTCTGATTGGTCCGGGTATTTTTGAGCTTGACCGTACAACCAATATCACCGGCTGCCATGGAAGGCGTTTTTGTCCTGTTTTTACCCAGAGGGGCAAATATCTGTGAAAAACGCTCCTTATTCTGCGTTGAGGTGTTTGTAAGATCCATTCCCTCTTTGAGTTCCCCCGACATGATCTTAAAAAAGTTGATTTCACCGATATGGGATTCAACAGAAGTTTTAAATACAAAAAGAGACGTACTCTTACTGCTGTCGCATACAATTTCCTTCCCGTCGGTTGTCAGTGCCGGCTTTAGTTCATTTGGTGCGGGGATCACATTGGCAATAAATTCCATCAGGCGATTTACTCCATAATTCTTTTTTGCAGAAATGCAGAATATTGGGAACATTCCGCGGTTTATAACCCCCATGGTAATACCCTTACGCATCTCTTCCTCTGAAAGGGTGTCATTTTCGAAAAACAATTCCATCAGAGCTTCATCGTTTTCAGCGGCCTTCTCTATCAATTCATTACGAAGCTCCTCTGCCCTGGCTTTTTCCTCGGCAGGTATTTCAGTTATTTCGGGTTTGCCTCCATCAGTTGGAAATTTGTAATATTTCATCTGGATGATATCCACGAGGGCATCAAATCCCGGGCCTGTGTTAACCGGGTATTGGGCCAGAACCGCATTTCCGCCAAAACTGTCCTTAATGGATTCTAATGTTTTTTCAAAATTGGCATGGTCATGATCACATTTGTTGATGACAATCATCACCGGTTTGTCAAACTTATTCAACCACCTGCTGTGTATTTCGGTACCAACTTCCACTCCGTTCTGAGCATTCACAATCATAATGCCGGTATCGGCAACGTGCAGACTGGAAATGGTTCCTCCGACGAAATCATCGGCTCCCGGAACATCCAGGATATTGATTTTTGTGCCGTCATATTCAGTGTACATGATACTGGAGAACATGGAGGTTTCGTTTTCCTGCTCAATGGGATTATAATCCGATACGGTGTTTTTACTGCTTATATCACCCCTTCTGTCAATGATGCCTCCTTCGTAAAGCATGGCTTCCACGAGAGTGGTCTTACCGGATCCTGCATTTCCGACGAGTGCAACATTTTTAATCCTGTCAGTTGAATAGGTTTTCATTTGTATCTGTTAAAGGTATTAGGTTAAATATTAATGTGTTTGGTTGTTTTTATCCTTCTCAGGAAGTGCAAAAGTAATAAAATTTTGATACTAAACAATCAGGGTATCATTGCATCATTTCGGATCATTCTTCCTGTTTCCGGAAGCATTTGAGAACAGGTCGTAATGTTAATAACCTGTTTTTTCAGGATCAAATGTGTCTCAAGGCCTCATAAAGTCCTTCCAACAGATGGATCCGTCAATCAATCCTATAAGCATTAAGAATTCAAAAAAAAATTATTGTTTTTTCAAAAAAAAGAATACCTTTGCGAACCGATTTTATAACGAGTTTCAAATTAAATATTTATAGTCTTTATGCCTACGATAAGTCAACTGGTAAGAAAGGGTAGAAAAAGGATACTTGATAAAAGTAAAGCACCGGCTTTAGATTCTTGTCCCCAGAGACGGGGTGTTTGTGTCAGGGTTTATACCACCACGCCTAAAAAGCCCAATTCAGCCATGCGAAAGGTGGCGAGGGTAAGATTGACCAACCAGAAGGAAGTAAATGCTTACATTCCGGGCGAAGGACATAATTTGCAGGAGCACTCAATTGTTATGATTCGCGGCGGCAGGGTAAAGGATCTTCCCGGTGTAAGGTATCACCTTATAAGGGGCGCACTTGATACATCCGGTGTTGAGGGAAGAACTCAGAGAAGGTCGAAATATGGGACAAAGAGGCCTAAAAAATAGCTTGTAGTAATTTATAGGTTTATCCGCATATGAGAAAATCAAAACCAAAAAAGAGAATTATTTTACCGGATCCAAAGTTCAATGATCCCTATGTAACAAAATTCATCAATAACTTGATGCTTAATGGCAAAAAAAGCATCGCATTTAAGATTTTTTACGATGCCCTTGACATTGTAGGCGAAAAGACGAAGAATGAGGGGAAACCTGCGCTGGATATCTGGAAGCAGGCACTCGATAACATTACGCCTCAGGTTGAAGTGAAGAGCAGAAGGGTGGGAGGGGCAACCTTCCAGGTTCCTATGGAGGTTCGTGCGGAAAGAAAGACCTCTATTGCAATGAAGAATCTTATTCTTTATTCCAGGAAACGTCCGGGAAAATCGATGAGTGAAAGACTGGCAGCGGAAATAGTTGCAGCCTATAATCAGGAGGGTGGGGCATTCAAGAGGAAGGAGGAGACCCACCGTATGGCAGAAGCCAATAAAGCATTTGCCCATTTCAGGTTCTAATTTTTATTGAAAGATTGATATCATTATTTTGGTAAGTGTGTAGCACTTATGAACCCTATACTAAAAAATACGAGGAATATTGGGATCATGGCACACATCGATGCCGGGAAAACAACTACTACAGAACGCATCCTGTTCTACACTGGTATAACCCATCGCATTGGTGAGGTCCATGACGGAGCCGCTCAGATGGACTGGATGGTACAGGAACAGGAGCGTGGAATTACCATTACTTCGGCGGCGACCACCACATTCTGGAAATATAACAATCAGGAATTCAAAATTAATATTATAGACACTCCGGGTCATGTGGACTTTACTGTTGAGGTGGAACGGTCCCTCAGGGTGCTGGATGGCGCTATTGCCATTTTCTGTGCGGTGGGAGGCGTGGAACCTCAATCGGAAACAGTCTGGAGACAGGCTGATAAATACAAGGTTCCCCGGATTGCTTTCATTAACAAAATGGACCGTGTTGGTGCCGACTTCTTTGGGGTGGTAAGTGAGATCAGAAAAAAATTGGGGGCAAATCCCGTTCCTCTTCAGATTCCGTTCGGAGCGGAAGAAGAATTCAAAGGCATTGTCGATCTGATTGAACGGAAAGCTATTGTATGGAAAGAGGACGAAACACTGGGAATGAAATACGAATATTGCGATATCCCTGAAGATTTGATTGATGCAGTTGAAGAGTGGCGTGAGAAACTGGTTGAAGCCGTCTGTGTGTCGGATGATAATTTGCTGGAGCGGTTTCTTGAAGACCGTGATTCAATCTCTGTCGAGGAGTTTATGGGTTATGCCAGAAGGGCAACCATCAATATGCAGATAGTCCCGGTATTATGCGGCTCAGCTTTCAAGAACAAAGGTATTCAGCGACTGCTGGATGCAATCACATTTTTAATGCCCAGCCCTCTTGATATTGGAGATGTTCATGGTATTGATCCAAGATCAGAAAAGACCATTTCCCGTTCACCCGATCCGGAAGAACCACTTGCAGGATTGGTTTTCAAAATTGCAACCGATCCTTTTGTCGGGCGACTGGCTTACCTGAGAGTCTATTCAGGGAAGGTCCAGGAAGGGGTAATGGTTCTGAATAACAGAACCGGTAAGAAAGAGCGCATCAGCAGGATTTATCAGATGCATGCCAATAAACAGAATCCCAGGAAGGAAATTGAAGCCGGTGATATCTGTGCGGTTGTCGGACTGAAAGAGTTAAGGACAGGCGATACCATCTCGGCTGTTAGCAAGCCGATTATTCTTGAAAATATTGAATTCCCCGAACCGGTAATCGGAATAGCCATTGAACCGAAAACACAATTTGATATTGATAAGTTAGGCCTGGCGCTGAACAAGCTGGCAGAGGAAGATCCAACCTTTCAGGTTCGTGTTGATGTAGATTCATGCCAGACCATCATCAGCGGCATGGGTGAACTGCATCTTGAAATCTTACTCGATCGGTTAAAAAGAGAATTCAAGGTCGAATGTAATGTTGGAACACCGCAGGTAAATTATAAGGAAGCACTGACAGCAGAGGTAAACCATCGGGAAGTCTTTAAGAAACAGACAGGAGGCCGGGGAAAATTTGCCGATATCGAAGTTATTATCGGACCGGCTGACAGGGATGTCAAAGGTTTGCAGTTCATCAGTGAAATCAGGGGGGGGAATATTCCGAAAGAGTATATTCCGTCGGTGGAAAAAGGATTCCAGTCTGCCATGTTGAACGGACCACTTGCCGGATTTCCGGTCGATAATTTAAAGGTCCGGCTAATTGATGGATCATTTCACAGTGTGGATTCCGATCAGCTATCATTCGAAATTGCTGCAAGGCAGGCATTCAGACATGCAGGTTCAAAAGCGAAAGCTGTTTTGCTCGAACCTATTATGGCAGTTGAAGTGGTTACCCCGGAGGAATATATGGGGGATGTCATTTCCGATCTTAATAAACGTCGCGGTCAGGTGCAAGGAATGGATTCCAAGGCAGGCGCACGGATAATCAAGGCAAAGGTACCCCTGGCTGAACAGTTCGGGTATGTTACCGTGCTTCGTACCCTGACAAGCGGGCGGGCGAGTTCTACAATGGAATTCAGTCATTTCGAGGAAGTCCCCGAGAATATCGCCAATGAAATACTTGAAAAAGTTACAGGAAAATCGTTGATATAATAATAAAACAGAATGAGTCAAAAGATTAGAATTAAATTGAAGTCCTACGATCACAATCTGGTTGACAAATCAGCCGAAAAGATTGTGAAGACTGTCAAATCGACCGGGGCTGTTGTGAGCGGACCGGTTCCTCTGCCCACGCACAAGAGGATTTATACCGTACTGCGCTCCCCATTTGTTAATAAAAAATCGAGGGAGCAATTCCAGCTAAGCTCATTTAAAAGATTGCTGGATATCTACAGCTCAACACCAAAAACCATTGATGCACTGATGAAACTGGAATTGCCCAGTGGAGTGGAAGTTGAAATTAAAGTATAACTAAGAAAAACAGAAATAAAATGCCAGGATTAATTGGTAAGAAGATTGGAATGACCTCAATTTATGATAACGAAGGGAAAAATATTCCCTGCACAGTTATCCAGGCGGGTCCATGCGTTGTAACGCAGATTAAGACTGTTGAAAATGATGGATACTCGGCCGTACAGCTGGCTTTTGATGATAAAAAGGTGAAAAACACCCCTAAACCGATGCAGGGACATTTTGCGAGGGCAAATACAACCCCCAAGAGAAAGGTCATTGAACTGAAAGGATTTGTTAAAGACTGGAAACCCGGGGATGTCATTACGGTAGATTATTTTCATGATGATACATGGCTTGATGTTTCCGGAATAAGCAAGGGCAAAGGTTTTCAGGGTGTCGTTAAAAGACATGGCTTCAGGGGAGTCAATGATGCAACTCACGGACAGCATAACAGGAACCGGGCACCGGGTTCTGTAGGCGCCTCATCATATCCATCAAGGGTATTTAAAGGAATGAGAATGGGTGGCCAGACCGGAAACAAAAAAGTAAAGATTCTGAACCTGAGAGTTATGAAAATAATTCCGGAAAACAATTTGCTTATTTTGAAAGGATCAGTACCAGGATCAAACGGTTCATTTTTAATTATTGAAAAGTAATGGAACTAGAAGTATTGAATATTACAGGGAAAGGTACCGGTAAAAAGGTGAAGCTAAATGATGATGTATTTGGAATTGAACCGAATGATCACGCCATTTATCTTGATATAAAACAGATCATGGCCAACAGGCGACAGGGTACCCATTCGACGAAAGAGCGCGGTGAAGTTGCCGGCAGTACCAAGAAGATCAAAAGGCAGAAAGGAACCGGAACGGCGCGTTTCGGGGATATTAAGAATCCCTTATTCAGAGGCGGAGGACGGGTGTTTGGCCCTTCCCCCCGTAATTATGGCGGAAAGGTAAATCGCAAAGTGAAAGAATTGGCAAGAAAGTCGGCTCTTACCTATAAAGCCCGTAACAATCAGCTGATGGTAGTCGAGGATTTTCCTTTCGAGACCCCGAAAACTAAGGATTTTGCCGAGATCCGCAGAAATTTGAAAATCGACGATAAAAAAACAATTTTAGTTTTAAACGAAAGAAATAAAAACTTATATTTGTCGTCGCGAAATTTGCAGAATTCGAAGGTTTTAACCGTCTCTGAACTAAACACTTATGAGATAATGAATGCGACAGCTCTGCTGTTTGTTGAGAGTTCCCTGGATGTTTTGCAGAATAACGCACAATAAAATTGTAGCAACGAATCATGAATATTTTACTTAAACCAATAGTAACCGAAAAAATGACAGCCCAGGGGGAAGCTCATAACCGTTATGGGTTTGTTGTGGATAAGAATGCCAATAAACTGGAGATCAAAAAGGCGGTTGAGGAGCTTTATGATGTCAAGGTATCAGAAGTTAACACCATGCGTTACGGAGGCAAGAGGAAAGCTCGTTTTACAAAATCCGGGGTGTCTGAAGGCAAAACAAGTTCTTACAAGAAAGCGATTGTTACGCTTGAAGAAGGTGAGGTAATTGATTTTTACAGCAATATTTAATTCATTATGGCTATTAAAAAATATAAACCGGTAACTCCGGGTCAGAGATATAAAGAGATTTCGGATTTTAAGGATGTTTCTGATGTGAAGCCGGAAAAAACCCTGCTCAGGACAAAGAAAAAGAGCGGCGGCCGTAATAATTCAGGCCGTATGACAGTCCGTTATCTGGGCGGCGGTCACAAAAGGAGGTACCGCATAATCGATTTCAAGCGTGACAAGGATAATATTCCGGCAACGGTAAAAAGCATCGAATACGATCCCAACCGTTCATCCAGGATAGCACTGGTTGTTTATGAAGATGGTGAGAAACGATACATTATAGCACCGGACAAACTGGTTGCTGGTGCCCGGATTCTATCCGGTGATTCGGTTGCTCCTGAAATAGGGAATGCATTACCCCTTCAGAATATTCCGCTTGGTACGGATATACACAATATTGAGCTAAAACCGGGTCAGGGCGGAATGCTCGCACGAAGTGCCGGGACCTATGGAACGCTTACATCGAGGGATGGAAAATACGCCATTATAAAACTTCCCAGTGGAGAATCAAGAATGGTGCTGGTTACCTGCCGCGCCACAATAGGTATGGTTTCCAACTCCGATCATGGTCTTGAAAAATCAGGTAAGGCAGGAAGATTACGCTGGTTGGGAAGGCGTCCGCGTACTCGTGGCGTCGCAATGAACCCGGTTGACCATCCAATGGGAGGCGGTGAAGGAAGGGCATCGGGAGGACATCCCCGTTCAAGAGCTGGGATACCTGCCAAGGGTTATAAAACCCGTCCGCGCAAGAAGCATTCTAATAAGTATATTGTCGAGAAGAGAAAATCCAAAAAGAAATAGAACATGAGCCGTTCACTGAAAAAAGGTCCTTTTATTGATTTTAAGCTGGAGAAGAGAATTCTGGAAATGAATGATTCAGGTAAAAAATCTGTTATAAAAACCTGGTCAAGAAGGTCGGTGATATCTCCCGATTTTGTGGGACATACAATAGCTGTGCATAATGGTAACAAATTCATACCCGTATATATTACCGAAAATATGGTTGGTCATAAACTGGGAGAATTTGCGCCTACCCGGATTTTCAGGGGTCATGGTGGAAAACAGAAATAATCTATTAATCCTTAAATAATAATGGGAGCAAGGAAAAGAAACAGAGCCAATAAGCTGAAGGAGGAAAGACAGAATAAATATTATGCAGTACTCAGAAATTGTCCTACCTCGCCGAGAAAAATGCGTCTGGTTACGAATATGATTAAGGGTATTGAAGTGAACAAGGCGCTGGATTTATTGCGATTCAGTCAGAAGGAGGCATCAAGGAGCGTTGAAAAACTTCTCCTTTCAGCCATTGCTAACTGGCAGACAAAAAATGAAGGAGCAAGGATTGAAGAGAGTAATCTGTATGTTAAGGAAGCATATGTAGATCAATCCAGAACTCTTAAAAGAATACAACCTGCACCCCAGGGAAGGGCGCACAGGATCAGAAAACGATCCAATCATGTGACCATCGTGGTGGATAGTCCGAAAGTTATCGAAGAAGAAAAAGAAAAATAGAATAAATGGGACAAAAAGTTAATCCGATAGGCAATCGTTTAGGGATCATCAAAGGCTGGGATTCCAACTGGTATGGAGGCAAGGATTATTCCACAAAACTGGTTGAAGATAACCAGATCAGGGAATATCTGAACGCACGTCTGGCAAAAGCCAGTATTTCAAAAATAATCATTGAGCGTACGCTTAAGCTGATAACCGTCACTGTTAATACAGCCCGCCCGGGAATCATTATCGGGAAAGGCGGACAGGAGGTTGACAAATTGAAGGAAGAGCTTAAGAATATTACCAAGAAGGAGGTCCAGATTAATATTTTCGAGGTTAAAAGGCCTGAACTGGATGCCACGATTGTTGCGAATAATATTGCCCGCCAGATAGAGGGTAAAATATCTTACAGAAGGGCCATAAAAATGGCTATTGCCTCCACCATACGGATGGGTGCGGAAGGTATTAAAGTTTTGATAAGCGGCAGATTGGGTGGTGCAGAGATGGCGCGGTCAGAAACCTACAAGGATGGGCGAATTCCATTGCATACATTACGTGCCGATATAGATTATGCACTCGCTGAGGCCCATACAAAAGTAGGTGTGATTGGCGTGAAAGTCTGGATATGTAATGGAGAAATTTTCGGTAAACGTGATTTATCTCCAAACATTGGTGCGAAGAACGTTAAGCCGAAAGGGGGGGGGATGAGAAAGAAAGGAAACAGGAAATAATCAGAACGTTAAGAAAATATATAAAGGATGTTACAACCGAAAAAAACCAAATACAGGAGAATGCAGAAGGGGCGGATGAAAGGAACCGCTCAGAGGGGAAATCAGCTTGCATTCGGCTCTTTTGGTATAAAGGCAATGGAAAACGCCTGGATAACAGGTCGCCAGATTGAAGCGGCAAGGCAGGCTATTACCCGTCACATGAAAAGGGAAGGTCAGATGTGGATCCGAATTTTTCCGGACAAACCCATAACCAAGAAACCAGCTGAGGTGCGGATGGGAAAGGGAAAAGGAACACCCGAAGGATTTGTTTATCCCATTACACCGGGGAGGATAATTTTTGAAGTTGAAGGCGTTCCCTTCGCTGTGGCAAAAGAAGCTTTGAGGCTGGGGGCCCAGAAATTCCCCATCACTACGAAATTTGTAGTACGGAGAGATTACGTTGAACAATAATCAGTAATTAATTTTTGAGATGAAAAGTTCTGAAATAAGAGAATTAAGCCTGAAGGAGATTGAAGAAAGAATTGAGAGTGAAGAAAATATGCTTGTCCGGCTTAAGATGAATCATGCCGTATCGCCTCTGGATAATCCCAATAAAATTCCGGAGACCCGTAAAAACATTGCAAGGCTGAAAACGGAACTTCAGTCCAGGTTAATAAAAGAACAGTCAGAAAGCAACAAGTAGATATGGAAAATAAAAGAGACTTAAGAAGGGAACGTATCGGGACAGTTGTCAGCAACAGTATGAATAAATCCATAGTTATTGCTGTTAAACAAAAGATCAAACACCCGATTTACGGCAAATTCGTTAACAGGACAGCCAAATTTATGGTCCACGATGAGAAGAATGAATGCAATGTGGGAGATACGGTCAGGATCTCGGAAACAAGGCCGTTAAGCAAAAACAAGAGATGGAGATTAGTAGAAATTATTGAAAGAGCCAGGTAACCATGATACAGCAAGAAAGTAGATTAGCCGTAGCTGATAACAGCGGAGCAAAGGAAGTCCTTTGTATCCGGGTGCTCGGAGGTACTCGTAAAAGATATGCCTCCATTGGTGATAAGATTGTGGTCTCCGTGAAAAGTGCCATCCCTTCCGGAGAGATAAAGAAAGGTTCTGTTTCCAAAGCGGTTATCGTCAGGACCAGGAAAGAAATCCGGCGTCAGGATGGTTCATACATTCGTTTTGATGATAACGCAGTTGTGCTTCTGAATAATCTGGATGAGATGCGGGGAACCCGTATCTTCGGACCAGTTGCAAGGGAGTTGCGGGACCGCTATATGAAAATTGTTTCCCTGGCACCGGAAGTATTGTAACAAAGAAAAGTATAAACAGATGGGTAAAAAATTGCATATTAAAAAAGGAGATATTGTAATCGTCAATACGGGCGAATACAGGGGTCAGCAGGGCAGGGTACTGGAAGTTAACCGTGAGAAAGAGAGGGCAATTGTGGAAGGAGTTAATATGGTATCCAAACACACCAAACCCAATGCCCAGAATCCTCAGGGCGGAATTACAAGAAAAGAGGCGCCGGTTCATATTTCAAACCTGAACCTGATTGATCCTTCAACAGGAGAGAGGACGAGAATCGGCAGAAAACTCAACGATAACAACAAATTAATGCGATACGCAAAAAAATCCGGACAGGAGATTAAATAAGATGAAATATTTACCAAATCTTCAAAAGAGATACACCGAAGAGGTTGTTCCTGCACTGGTCAAACAATTCGGTTATAAATCTGTAATGCAGGTTCCAAGGCTTCAGAAGATTATTATCAATCAAGGTGTTGGACAGGCAATTGCGGATAAGAAATTAATTGATATTGCCCAGGAGGAACTCAGTTTAATTTCAGGACAAAAAGCTGTTCAAACGATTTCAAAAAAGGATGTGTCCAACTTTAAGCTCCGCAGGGGAATGCCTATAGGGGTTAAGGTTACCCTGCGTCGTGAAAGAATGTATGAATTCATGGAACGCCTTATAAATGTTGCACTTCCCAGAATTCGTGACTTTAATGGCGTTACCGCGAAATTCGACGGAAAAGGGAATTATACGATGGGGATTACGGAGCAGATTATCTTTCCCGAGATCGATATCGACAAAATAAGCAAAATCATGGGAATGGAAATAACATTTGTTACTTCCGCTCCTACGGATGAAGAGGGTTTTACCCTCCTGAAGGAATTTGGATTACCGTTCAAAAACGTAAAAAAATAGAAGTATGGCCAAAGAATCAATGAAAGCCCGTGAGGTAAAGCGTAAGCAATTGGTCGACAAATACGCAGAGAAAAGAGCTAAGCTTAAAACTGAAGGAGACTATATCGCTCTCAGCCGTTTACCCAGGAATTCCAACCCTATAAGACTGCATAACAGATGCAGATTGACAGGGCGCCCGAAAGGATATATGAGGCAATTTGGCATCAGCAGGATCACATTCAGGGAGATGGCTTCTGAAGGATTGATCCCGGGTGTTAAGAAAGCCAGCTGGTAGTTTTAGTAATTAAAGCATAAAGTATTTAGAGAAATGACAGATCCGATTGCAGATTATCTTACCCGAGTCAGGAATGCTGTAATGGCAAATCACAAAATTGTGGAGATTCCGGCTTCAAATATAAAGAAGGATATTACCCGTATTCTTTTTGAAAAAGGTTTTATTCTGAATTACAAATTTGAGGATTCAGGGCCACAGGGGAATATAAAAATTGCATTGAAATATAACCGTGAAACGAAAACGCCTGCTATTAAATCGATCGAGCGTATCAGTAAACCAGGTCTCAGAAAATATGTGGATAAGGATAGTATTCCAAGGGTTCTGAATGGACTGGGGGTAGCCATTATTTCAACCTCACAGGGGGTTATGACGGACAAGGAAGCCCGAAAGCTGAATATAGGCGGAGAGGTTTTGTGTTATGTTTACTAATAAGCCAAATTACTATGTCAAGAATTGGAATTTTACCTATTGAAATACCGGAAGGCGTCACCGTAACAGTTGATAAAGATAATCTTGTTACTGTTAAAGGACCTAAGGGAGAATTACAGCAAAAGGTTGACAGCAGCATAACTTTGAAGGTTGAAAATAACACCCTGGAATTAAGCAGGAAGAGTGAAGAGAAAGACCATAAATCCAAACACGGATTATACAGATCCCTGGTTAACAATATGGTCGTTGGTGTATCCAGAGGTTATACCATTCAGCAGGAGCTTGTAGGGGTTGGTTATCGTGCCGAAGCCAAAGGACAGAGACTGGAAATGAGCCTTGGATTTTCTCATGATGTACATATGGAGCTGCCCCCGGAGGTTCATGTTGAAACGAAAACGGAAAGACGGAGCAATCCAATAATTACACTGACCAGTTGCGATAAGCAATTGCTTGGAGCGGTAGCGGCCAAGATCAGATCGTTACGTCCGCCGGAACCCTACAAAGGAAAAGGGATACGCTTTGTCGGTGAAGAGGTTCGCCGGAAAGCTGGAAAAGCAGCAAGTGTTTAATAATAATTTGTAAGCAGAAAATGGCTTTAACGAAAAAAGAGAGAAGAACGAGGATTAAATTCAGGATAAGAAAAAGATTGTCCGGTACCTCTGACAAACCAAGGATGTCTGTTTTCAGGAGTAACAAGCAGATCTATGTTCAATTGATTGATGATGTCAATGGTGTTACACTGTTATCTACCTCTTCAAAAATCAAGGAGATTGCAGGGCAGAAAGTCAATAAGACTGACCAGGCCAGGCTTGTAGGAAAAAAGGTCGCAGAGATAGCCTCTGAAAAAGGAATCAAGGAGGTGGTATTTGACCGAAACGGTTATTTGTATCATGGCAGGGTCAAGAGTTTAGCCGATGCTGCCAGGGAAAACGGATTAAAATTTTAAAGGACCATGACAACGAGTATCAGAAAGGTAAAAACAAGTGATCTGGAGCTAAAAGACCGTTTGGTCAGTATTCAGCGTGTTACGAAGGTGACGAAAGGTGGCCGGACGTTCAGTTTCTCAGCAATCGTGGTGGTTGGAAATGAAGATGGTATTGTCGGATACGGACTTGGCAAAGCGAACGAGGTAACTACTGCAATAGCAAAAGGTGTAGAAGATGCCAAGAAAAATCTCATAAAGGTTCCGGTGTTGAATGGGACCATTCCGCATGAGCAAATTGCAAAATATGGAGGAGCTACTGTTTTTATCAAACCGGCTTCGAGTGGTACGGGTGTAAAGGCAGGAGGAGCCATGAGGGCGGTTTTTGAGAGTGTTGGCATAAAAGATGTCCTCGCAAAATCAAAAGGTTCATCCAATCCACATAACCTTGTCAAAGCAACATTCGAAGCTCTGCTTGAGCTTCGCGATGCAAACAGCGTGGCTTCGCACAGAGGTGTGACAATGGATAAAGTATTTAACGGTTAATTCTTCGGATCATGGGAAAAATCAAAGTAACCCAAATAAAAAGTGCCATTAAAAGACCTTTAAACCAGAAGCGGACTCTGGAAGCGTTAGGCCTGAGAAAATTAAATCAGAGTATTGAGGCGGAAGCAACACCTCAGATACTCGGAATGGTGAAAAAGGTGTCCCATCTTGTGCGGGTGGAGGATGTTAAATAAAAATTCAATCAATTAATAAAAATGGATTTAAGCAATTTAAAACCGGCAAAAGGTTCAACCAATAAACGAAAAAGAATTGGACGCGGTCAGGGCTCAGGATACGGAGGAACCTCAACCCGAGGGCATAAAGGCCAAAAATCCCGTTCAGGATATTCCCGTAAGGTGGGATTTGAGGGAGGACAGATGCCTTTACAGCGACGGGTTCCGAAATACGGTTTCCAAAATATCAACAGAAAAGAATATAAAGCTATTAATATCAGTGTACTACAGGATCTGGCAGAAAAAAGAAACCTCACTGATATTTCTGTTGATACATTGATTGAGGCAGGATTGGTTCCAAAGAACACACTGGTTAAAATACTGGGAAACGGTGAATTAAAAAGTAAACTGAATGTTAAAGCTCATGCGTTCTCCAAGTCTGCTGTAGAGGCCATTGAAGCTTTGGAAGGAACTGTAGAAAAAATCTGATGCATGAAAAAGTTCATAGAAACCATAAAAAATATCTGGAAAATTGAAGACCTGAGGTCCAGGATTCTTTACACGCTCGGTATTTTGTTGGTTTACAGGTTGGGAACTCATGTGGTGCTTCCCGGAATTGATCCGACAAAATTAGCGAATTTGCAGCAGCCCACAGGAAATATCCTGGATTTGCTTAATCTTTTTACGGGAGGAGCATTTGCAAGGGCTTCAATATTCGGATTGGGCATTATGCCCTACATTTCAGCTTCGATTGTTGTTCAGCTTCTTGGCATAGCCGTTCCTTATTTTCAAAGACTTCAAAGAGAAGGTGAAAGCGGAAGAAGGAAAATAAATCAGATCACCAGATACCTTACCGTTGCTATTCTGATTCCTCAGGGTCTGAGTTATGTAACCAGTCTGAGATACCAGTTGCCACCCGATGCTTTTTTTGGAAATTTTTCGAGAATTGCAGCCATGATTATCCTGACTGCAGGGACCATGTTTATTATGTGGCTTGGAGAAAGAATCACAGATAAAGGAATAGGAAATGGTATTTCCCTGATTATCATGATTGGTATTATTGCCCGAATGCCGCAGTCCCTGGGATTGGAGTTTATGTCAAGATTGGAGCAGCAGGGCGGTGGGCTAGTGGCATTCATTGTTGAAATTCTGTTCCTCTTTATTGTTTTTATGGGAACCATCCTGCTGGTTCAGGGGACGCGACGTATACCGGTACAGTATGCCAAACGGATTGTCGGCAACAAGCAGTATGGAGGGGTTCGCCAGTACATACCCCTTAAGGTGAATGCCGCCGGTGTAATGCCGATTATATTTGCCCAGGCATTGATGTTTATCCCGATTACAGTTGCGGGATTTGCCAAAGGGGATGCCGCTTCGGGTTTTGCCGCAGCATTTTCAAACATTACAGGATTCTGGTACAATTTTGTAAATGCAATGTTGATTATTTTGTTTACTTATTTCTATACCGCTATTACCATTAATCCAACACAGATGGCTGAGGATATGAAGAAAAATGGAGGATTCATTCCCGGTGTTAAGCCTGGCAGGAAGACGGCAGATTTCCTCGATACCATTATGTCGAGAATAACATTACCGGGTTCAATATTTCTCGCTTTTGTTGCGATTATGCCGGCATTTGCAATGATGGCAGGTGTTAGCAGCAGTTTTGCTCAGTTCTATGGGGGAACATCCCTCCTGATTATGGTTGGTGTAATTCTCGACACGCTGCAGCAAATAGAAAGTCACCTTCTGATGCGACATTATGACGGATTGATGAAATCGGGAGCCAGGATTAAGGGCCGTATGGGTAGCGCAGCGGCTATTTAGAGAATAATAGAAACGTTCTTTGATGATATTTTTAAAGACAGCAGAGGAGATTGAACGATTAAGGGAAAGCAATTTATTGGTATCCAAGACGCTGGCAGAGGTTGCCAAGCATATTAAACCAGGTGTGACTACCGAACAGCTCGACCGGGTCGCGGAGGAGTTTATACGGGATCACAAAGGCATACCGGGTTTCAAAGGATACCATGGATTTCCGAAGACACTCTGTACTTCACTGAATTCGCAGGTTGTACACGGGATTCCATCTTCTAAGGTCATCCTCAGGGAAGGCGATATCATTTCTGTTGATTGTGGCGTGATCCTTGATGGGTTTTACGGAGATTCCGCTTTCAGCTTTGAAGTTGGAGAGATCAGTGAGGAAACCCGAAAATTATTGCAGGTGACGCGGGAGAGCCTGTTCAAAGGAATAGAGCAGGCTGTTGATGGCAAACGAACAGGGGATATCGGATATGCAGTGCAGAACCATGCAGAGAAAAACGGTTTTTCTGTGGTCAGGGAAATGGTTGGTCATGGTTTGGGCCGGAACATGCATGAGGAACCTGAGGTGCCCAATTATGGAAGACGCGGGACAGGGGTCAGGTTGAGTAAGGGAATGGTGATCTGTATTGAACCGATGATCAATATGGGGAGAAAACAGATCCAGCAGGAACCCGACGGATGGACCATACGCACTGCTGATAATAAACCTTCTGCTCATTTTGAGCTGGCAATTGCAATTGATAAAGGGAAGGCGGATATTTTATCAACTTTTTCCTTTATAGAGGAGGTATTAAATTAACATAGTATCAAATGGCAAAACAACCGTCAATTGAACAGGATGGTGTGATTACTGAAGCACTGTCGAATGCAATGTTCCGGGTTGAGCTGGAGAATGGACACGTTATCACAGCCCATATTTCCGGAAAAATGCGCATGCATTATATTAAGTTGTTACCGGGTGACAAGGTGAAAGTCGAAATGTCCCCTTATGACCTAACAAAAGGAAGAATTTCATTCAGATATAAATAGGAGATAAGAAAATGAAAGTCAGAGCATCTGTTAAAAAGCGAAGTTCCGATTGCAAAATTGTCCGGAGGAAGGGTCGCTTGTATATTATTAATAAGAAGAATCCCAAATTTAAGCAGCGCCAGGGATAATATTAATCATTAAAAACCAATGAAATAACTATGGCAAGAATAGTTGGTGTTGACCTGCCCAAAAACAAAAGAGGAGAAATTGGACTTACCTATATATACGGGATTGGTCGTAGTTCTGCTCAGAAAATACTGGATAAGGCAGGTGTGGACCGCAATATCAAAGTGAAGGACTGGAGCGATGATCAAATTTCCAGCATCCGTAAAGTAGTAAATGAATCCTACAAAGTTGAAGGGGAACTGCGTTCGTCCGTTCAGTTAAACATAAAACGTTTAATGGATATTGGCTCTTACAGGGGAATTCGCCACAGAATCGGACTGCCTGTAAGGGGGCAAAGTACAAAAAATAATGCCAGGACCCGGAAGGGACGGAAAAAGACTGTAGCAAACAAAAAGAAAGCAACTAAATAAGTCGATTTAGATTATGGCAAAGAAGACAGGATCGTCAAAAAAGCGTTCAGTAAAGATTGAACCGACGGGGCAGGCGCATGTTCATGCCTCTTTCAACAATATAATTATTTCCCTGACAAACAACCAGGGTCAGGTAATATCATGGGCCTCTTCAGGAAAAATGGGTTTTAAAGGTTCTAAAAAGAATACACCCTATGCTGCTCAGATGGCTGCGCAGGAATGTGCCAAAACTGCCTATGACCTGGGATTGAGAAAAGTCAAGGTATTTGTGAAGGGGCCAGGAGCCGGAAGAGAATCCGCGATCAGAACCATTCATACAGCCGGAATTGAAGTTACGGAGATTGTGGATGTGACTCCGCTTCCCCATAATGGATGCCGCCCTGCAAAGAGACGTAGAGTATAACGACGAAACAAACATTTAAATAAATCATAATGGCAAGATACAGAGGTCCTAAAACCAAGATTGCTAGAAAATTCGGTGAGCCCATTTTTGGAACGGATAAATCTTTTGAAAAGAAGAATTATCCGCCGGGACAACACGGAGCGAATAAAAGAAGACGTAAATCCTCCGAATATGGCTTACAGTTAAAAGAAAAGCAGAAGGCCAAATATACATATGGTGTTCTTGAAAAGCAATTCAGAAATTTGTTTGAAAAGGCTATGAGGAGTAAAGGCGTAACCGGGGAGGTGCTGCTCCAACTCCTGGAATCACGATTGGATAATGTTGTCTACAGGCTTGGTATTGCCCCATCCAGATCTTCTGCCCGCCAGCTGGTTACCCACAGACATATCACCGTTAACGGTGAGATTCTCAATATACCCTCTTACACCCTGAAACCAGGTGATATTGTAAGTATACGGGAGAAATCGAAGTCCCTTGAAGTTATTTCAGATTCCCTTTCTGCCAGAAGGTCGGGTTCGTCATCCTGGCTTGAGTGGGATGAACAACAAATGATCGGCAAATTTCTCAACAGGCCCGAACGTGAAGAAATACCGGAGACCATCAAGGAACAACTAATCGTCGAATTGTATTCTAAATAAAAAAATATAAGTCAATTATGGCCATTTTAGCATTTCAAAAACCGGATAAAGTTATAATGCTTGAAGCCGACGAAACGTACGGCAAATTCGAATTCCGCCCTCTTGAACCAGGTTATGGTATTACTGTAGGAAATGCATTGCGTCGCATATTACTTTCATCACTGGAGGGATATGCTATTACAACCATAAAGATTGATGGCGTTGAACATGAATTTTCCACCATCACGGGAGTCATCGAGGATTTGACTGAAATCATACTGAATCTTAAACAGATATCATTCAAAAGGCAAATCGAGGATATTGATGATGAAAAAATTATGGTGACAATATCCGGACAGGAAGAATTTAAGGCTGGTGATCTTCAAAGGTTCCTGAGCGGATTCAAGGTCCTGAACCCCGACCTGGTCATATGCCATATGGAACCCGATGTAAAGCTTCAGATGGAGATTACTATAAATAAAGGAAGAGGTTATGTGCCTGCTGAGGAAAATAAGCCGGAGGAATCAGAATTCGGTTTGATAGCCATTGATTCAATTTACACTCCGATAAAAAATGTTCGATATGAGGTTGAGAATTATCGTGTTGAACAAAAAACGGATTACGAAAAACTGATAGTTGAAGTAAATACAAATGGTTCCATTCATCCAAAAGATGCACTTAAAGAGGCCGCCAAAATTCTTATCTATCATTTCATGCTGTTCTCCGATGAGAAAATTACACTCGATACGGATGAGAAATTTGCCAATGAGGAATTTGATGAAGAGGTATTGCATATGCGCCAGTTGCTGAAGGCGAAACTGGTCGATCTGGACCTTTCGGTTCGTGCACTGAATTGCCTCAAGGCAGCTGAGGTTGAAACATTGGGAGATCTGGTCAAATTCAATAAGAATGATCTTCTGAAATTCAGGAACTTTGGAAAAAAATCGCTTACAGAATTGGAAGAATTGCTTACCAATATGAATCTTACATTTGGGATGGATACCAGTAAGTATAAACTTGACAAGGATTAATTGAAATGAGACATAGGAAAAGTTTTAATCATTTAGGAAGAACCAGTGCCCACAGAAAAGCCATGCTTTCAAATATGGCATCTTCTCTCATTATGCAGAAACGCATAAAAACAACCACTGCAAAAGCGAAAGCTTTAAAGCAGTATCTTGAGCCGATTATTACCAGGTCAAAGGATGACACCACACATTCGAGAAGGGTCGTCTTCAATTACCTGCAGGATAAGGACGCAGTTACGGAGCTTTTTAGGGAGGTTGCCGTGAAAGTTAAAGATCGTCCCGGCGGATACACACGGATCATAAAGCTGGGATCCCGTTTGGGCGATAGTGCCGAAATGTGTTTCATCGAGCTGGTTGATTATAACGAAAACCTGCTTGCTGAGAAGGCCGCCGAAAAGAAAACAACGCGCAGAAGAAGAGGTACCCGGAAAAAAGAACAAACCGGTGCAGAAGTTACACCACCTCCAACCCAACAGAAAGAGGAGGATACTACCGTGAAGGAAGAACCTGTATCGGAGGGGTTATCTGATGAGGAACCTGTTGCGGATGCATTGCATGAAGAACAGCCCTCTGAGAAAGAACCACCTGTTAAAGAAGAAGCTCTGGAATCGGAAGACGATGAAAAGCAGGAGAAAAAACAGGAAACAAAAGGCGATAATAACGATTCGGAGAAAAAAGATTCAGAATAAAATAACCTCTGGATTTTTTATATTATCAGGGATAAAGTAATTTTGTATGCTTTATCCCTTTTTTCATCTTTAAAAATTAATAAACTATGGGACAGATTATTGATATTCATGCTCGTGAAATTCTTGATTCACGGGGTAATCCAACTATCGAAGTCGAAGTAACGCTGGCAAGCGGATTTGTAGGTCGTGCTGCTATACCCTCGGGTGCATCAACCGGTGAAAATGAGGCCCTGGAATTGCGGGATGGTGATAAAAACAGGTACCTTGGGAAAGGTGTACTGAAAGCGGTTGATAATGTGAATAATATTATTGCCAAAGAGTTAATTGGCATGGATGCTCTCGATCAGGTGGGGATTGATAACAGGATGATCCAGCTGGACGGAACAAGTACTAAGAGCAAACTGGGTGCAAATGCTATTCTGGGAGTTTCTCTGGCGGTGGCAAAAGCTGCTGCCATGTATTGCGATATGCCGCTTTACAGATATATCGGCGGTACGAATGCCAAACACCTTCCCGTTCCCATGATGAATATCATTAATGGAGGTTCCCACTCCGATGCTCCTATTGCATTCCAGGAATTCATGATTCGACCGGTTGGGGCCCCTTCATTCAGGGAAGGATTGCGAATGGGTGCCGAGGTATTTCACGCCCTTAAGAAAGTTTTTAAGGAACGTGGGTTGACGACCTCAGTGGGGGATGAAGGAGGATTTGCCCCGGAACTGAATGGGACCGAAGATGCCCTGGACAGTATAATTAAAGCGATAGAAAAGGCCGGATATAAACCGGGGAAGGATGTAACGATTGCTCTTGATTGTGCCGCTTCTGAATTTTTCAAAGATGGAATGTATGATTATACCCTGTTTGAGGGAGAGAAGGGCGCGAAGAGAAACTCCCGGGAACAGGCTGAATATCTTGCTGAGCTGATCAAAAAATATCCTTTGATCGATTCTATTGAAGATGGCATGGCCGAGGCTGACTGGGATGGATGGGTTATTCAGACCGAATTGATAGGTGATAAAATCCAGCTTGTCGGAGATGACATTTTTGTGACTAATGTTGAATATCTCAAGAAAGGAATTGAATTGGGATGTGCAAATTCCATCCTTATTAAGGTCAATCAGATAGGTACTCTTACAGAAACACTGAATACCATTGAGATGGCTCACAGAGCCGGATTTACAACCGTAACATCTCACCGCTCCGGAGAAACCGAAGATCCGATTATTGCCGATATTGCCGTTGCAACCAACTCCGGACAGATTAAAACCGGTTCGCTCAGTCGTTCCGACAGGATTGCCAAGTACAACCAGCTGTTAAGGATCGAAGAAGAACTGGGGAAAAATGCGATCTATGGATATTAATTGAAGAATATCAGGGATTCATTCCTTGCAAGCCCCTGAGTGCTCAGGGGCTTTTTTTTATGATAATATCTTACTGCAGAATATTGATATACTTCGATATATTGGCTATATTCGGTCCTTCAACTCTATTGTTAAACACTTAATAAATCACTTGAAATATGTCTATTCTGAAGCAAAAGCTGTATGAAAAAATCGAGTTCTGGAGACCAAGAACTGAGAAGCTGTTAAAAAAATATGGGAATGTTGTCGTTGATCAGGTAACGATCGGACAGGTCATTGGCGGTATGCGAGGACTGAAAAGCCTCGTAACAGATATTTCTTATCTGGACCCGCAGGAGGGGATTCGCTACAGGGGTTACACCCTTGAGGAGCTTTTCAAGAAATTGCCCAGAGCTCCCAAAGCAGAAATGCCATATGTTGAGGGTCTTTATTATCTGCTGTTAACCGGTGATATTCCAACGGATACCCAGGTATCTGATGTGGCTGATGAATTTAATAAAAGAAGAATTCTGCCCAGGTATGTTTATGAGGTTATCGATGCTTTTCCATCGCTCTCCCCGCCAATGGCTATTTTCTCTGCGGCCATTCTTACTATGCAAAGAGAATCGTTTTTCAGCAAGAAATATCATGGAGGCATCAATAAGATGGATTATTGGGAGCCTACCTATGAAGATGCGATGAATCTTCTGGCAAAATTGCCGGAAGTGGCAGCCTATATCTATTCGAAGCTCTATAAGGATGGGAAGAGAATTCATTCAAATCCGAATCTGGACTTCGGGGCAAATTTCGCACATATGATGGGGATTCCCGCTCCTTATGACGACGTTTCGCGACTCAATTTCATCCTGCATGCTGACCACGAAAGTGGTAATGTGAGTGCACATGCAGGTCATCTCGTGGCAAGTTCCCTGTCAGATATATATTTATCAATTTCTGCAATGATTAACGGACTTGCCGGACCTTTACATGGTCTGGCTAATCAGGAGGTTCTCAGATGGCTGCAGGAACTGGTTGAAAAAATGGAAGGTGCTATTCCGACAGAGGCTGAAATGCAACAATTCGTCTGGGACATACTGAATGCAGGACAGGTAATTCCCGGTTTTGGACATGCTGTATTAAGGAAAACCGATCCAAGATATATGCTGCAAAGAGAGTTCTGTCTTACCCATCTTAAAGATGATCTGCTATTTAAATATACCGATCTCCTGTTTAAGGTTGTTCCTCCTATCCTTAAAGAACATGGCAAGGCAAAAAACCCCTGGCCCAACGTTGATGCTCAGTCCGGTATAATCCAGTGGCATTACGGCATCAAGGAATATGATTTTTATACTGTTTTGTTTGGGATCGGTCGTGCACTCGGCGTAGCTGCAAATATTATCTGGGACAGGGCACTGGGTTATCCTATTGAAAGACCCAAATCGATAACCACAGATATGCTGGAAAATATTGCATTACAAAGCAATAAGAACAAAAAATAGATAATATCTCTGTGTTATTTTCTGATTTATCTGATTTTTCGGAAATCAGATAAATTCTTTATAAAATCCTGAATCTGACAATTCAGCAAATCGCATATGAATAATGGCCGTAATGAATCATTAAGAATATTGGCGCTGTTTTTGTACTATTCGATAAGATGGACAACAAATAGTTTTTAACCGATTTAATTTTATAAGACCATTTTAGTTGGTAATTTTATTGTGGAGGATTTAAAGCGGAACTATATGAGGTATTTCGGAATTATAATTATTGTAACCTGGGCTATTCTGAATGTCTCCGGACAATCTGACAGTATCCGGATGGTGAAATATAATCCTGATTTCGAGTTTAATGATGGTATCTATGCAAATTTCAATATGGTTAAGGCCAATAACCCCATCCCCTTCGCGCGAATAGTAACCGATGTTGATCTGTTTGATCCTGACTTTTATGAGAAGGTAACTTCAAATAACGAAATAATATACTACGATAACAATGGTGTGAAACAAATACTTAAAACCAGGAATATTTGGGGATATGGGAGAAACGGGGTCCTTTACATTAATATAGGGGAAACATTCCACAGGATAAGTTATCTGGGTAATATCAGTCATTTCGTGGCCTCTATCACCACCTACAATCCTAATTATTATGATCCTTACGGTTATTACCCTTACTATTACAATCCTTATTATTACAACAGATATATGACTCCCAGGTCGGGTTATTCAAATACCGAGCTGAAACAGTATCTGATGGATTTTGAAACGGGGGAAGTTTATGAATATGATATAGAGAGTGTTGAAATTCTGTTGATGAAAGACCCTGAACTTTATAACGAATATGTATCATTGAGAAGGAAAAAGAAAAATCAGTTAAAGTTTGTGTACATCAGAAAGTTCAATGAGAAACATCCGATCTATCTGCCCTCAGAATGAATTGGAGATAAATCTTTAATAACCCCCCGCATAAAACCAGAAAAGAGATGAAAAAACTGCTTATCGTTATTATATTTTCCGTACCATTTATAAATGGATGGGCCCAGCGGGAATATCTTCCGACAAAAGACGATCTGGATCATTTTTATAAAACAAAAACCTACATTGTACTCAGCGATAATCCTTTGTCGGAATACAACTTCGAAATTCAGGATGCGGTTAAGAAGTACTGGAATATTACAGAATACGAATTCCTGAGATTTAAGGACTTTCCGGAAAAGAGCAAGGATGAAAATGGTTCGTTCCTTTATACTGCAGCGGTAACTTTTGAAAAGGACAAATCCCATACAAGGTATAATTTTTTGTGTCTTTCCCTCGGAGGGGATTACCCTTCTCTTGACGAAATGAAGGACATTGCCAACCTGCCCCTCAGCTATTACGGAGTGGATGAAGATTCCTACACCTATAAACTGGGTACCTTTATTATTTTTCTGCAGGATCATATCAGGTTGATTACGGAGAACCCCGGTATGATTTCCCAGAATATATATAAACATTATAATGATAATATGGCCAATCTCAGCGGGAAGACCCTGTACTTTGTTGAAGAGGAATTGGAAAGAGAAGTTTCTGATGAATTTAAGATTAAACAGGTATACTCAGGGGATGTAAAAATTGTCGGGAAGGAGGAGATTAAAGATATTATCATGAGTGGTGATAAAAATGCTGTTTTTCTCCATAAGGTTGGTCCCGAAGGAAAAAAACTTGATGCACGGGTATATAAAATTCTGGTCGGGGCAGGCGATTCAAAGTTTTACTATTTTGATTTTCACAAACTGTCCGGTAAAAGTCCGGATGCTTTCCTTGATACAGATTTTAAAGCTTTGATGAAAGCACAATAAACGAATTCTCCCGCGATGCAAAAACCATCCATTCCCAAAGGCACCAGAGATTTTTCTCCTTCAGAAATGTCCGGGAGAAATTATATTTTCGATACGATAAAAGAGGTTTTTCACTCATTTGGTTATTTGCCCATTGAAACACCGGCGATGGAAAACCTTGCAACGTTGCTGGGAAAATATGGTGAGGAGGGAGATAAATTATTGTTTAAGATCCTGAATTCAGGGGATTTTAAGAATAACCTTTCAGAACGGGATCTTCTGGAATCCAATTCACCTGCTCTCGGCTCAAAAATTTCAGAAAAAGGACTCAGGTACGATCTGACGGTGCCATTTGCCCGGTACGTGGTGCAGCACAGGAATGAAATTACTTTTCCCTTTAAGAGATATCAGATACAACCTGTCTGGAGAGCGGATCGACCCCAGAAGGGACGATATCGTGAATTTTTTCAGTGTGACGTGGATGTGATTGGGAGCAATTCATTGCTGAATGAACATGAACTGGTTAAAATAATTGATAATGTTTTCAGCAGGCTCGGGATGGATACTGTAATCAGGTTCAATAATCGCAAAATCCTTTTTGGTATCATTGAGACGCTGGGTGAAGGCGGGAGAATGACAGAAATCACAACGGCTATTGACAAGCTCGAAAAAATTGGTTATGAAGGGGTGTTAAAAGAGTTGTCTGAAAGAGGATTGCAGGAGCATACAGTTGACCGTATAAAACCAATATTGAAGTTTGAAGGAGATAATACCGGAAAACTAAACTATCTGGATGAATTTTTGAAATCTTCGGAAACCGGACAGGCGGGACTTATAGAAATCAAACAGCTTGTTAACTATCTTGAAAAAGATCCTGTCACTGCGGATATAGAGTTTGACATTACTCTGGCAAGAGGACTGAATTATTATACAGGAGCAATTTTTGAAGTTAAATCAAAAAAGATCGATATAGGGAGCATCTGTGGTGGAGGACGGTATGACGATCTTACCGGCATATTTGGTCTCGAAGATGTATCGGGAGTTGGTGTCTCTTTCGGTGCAGACCGAATTTACGATATAATGCTTCAATTGAATCTGTTTCCACCGGGAAGTGAAGCGTCCTCAAAAATCATGTTTGTAAATTTCGGAGAAACCTATCTTTCGCCGGTTTTTAAATATCTGAATCAGTTACGAAGCCAAAATATATCCTCGGAATTATATCCTGATGCTGTTAAAATAAAGAAGCAACTTTCCTATGCCAATAGCAAAAATATACCTTATGTGGGGATGGTCGGAGAAGATGAGATCAAGGAGGGCCTTATAACCTTGAAAGATATGAAAACCGGGGAGCAGGAATCATTAAATTTCGCGAAGCTGGCTGAACGTTTGACACGATAAATTCTTTATACCGGATTATGAAGCAGGTCCATTTCATCTCTTCGGAGACTATTGACTGGAAGAAAATCAAGGCAATTTTAAAAAACAGACTGCATTTACAGCTTTCAGATGAGGCAACAATAAAGATCCAGCGTTGCAGGAAATATCTGGATGAACGACTCAATAAAGGGGAGGAGATGCTGTATGGAATAAATACAGGTTTCGGGTCGCTCCAGAACAAGATTATTTCGAAAAAGGACCTTGGATTATTGCAGAAAAACCTTGTAATGTCCCATGCATGCGGAATCGGAGATGAGGTTCCTCCCGAGGTCATTAAATTGATGCTGTTGCTGAAGATTCAATCTTTGTCATACGGAAATTCAGGAGTCCAGGTAGTAACTGTTCAGCGATTGATTGATTTTTATAATCATGATATCATTCCGGTTGTTTATACATATGGATCCCTGGGGGCATCGGGTGACCTGGCACCACTTGCCCATATGAGTCTTCCCCTGATTGGATTGGGGGATGTTTATTATAAAGGAATAAGGAGGAAAACCGGGGAACTGTATCAGGAACTGGGCTGGGAACCCATTGAGTTGAAATCCAAGGAGGGATTGGCCCTTTTAAATGGAACACAATTCATGAGCGCTTACGGTGTGTATATGTGTCTGCAGGTTTTCAGGCTTTCCAGCCTGGCAGACGTGATTGGGGCTCTGTCTCTGGATGCTTTTGATGGTCGGATCGAGCCATTTCATGACCTTATACAAAAAATACGTCCTCATAAGGGACAAATAAAAACGGCTGAAAGGATCAGGTGGTTACTCAATGGGAGTGAACTTATCTCCAGGCCGAAGGAACATATTCAGGATCCATATTCCTTCCGGTGCATTCCACAGGTTCACGGAGCCTCAAAGGATTCCATCGATTATGTGGCATATGTATTTCAGAATGAAATAAATTCGGTAACCGATAATCCAACCATTTTTCCGGAAGAGGAGATGATAATCTCGGCAGGGAATTTTCACGGTCAGCCTCTTGCACTTGCACTGGATAATCTCGCTATCGCCATGTCGGAACTTGGTAATATTTCTGAGCGGAGAATTTATCAGTTATTGAGTGGAGCCAGGGGGCTTCCTCCATTTTTGGTAGCCAGTCCGGGATTAAATTCCGGATTTATGATACCCCAATATACTGCAGCTTCAATGGTCAGCCACAATAAGCAGATGTGTACCCCTTCTTCGGTCGATTCCATAGAGTCTTCACAGGGACAGGAGGATCATGTAAGCATGGGGGCCAATGCTGCCATAAAAGCCTATAAGGTTATGCTGAACCTCGAAAGGATTCTGGCTATTGAACTTTACAATGCGGCCCAGGCCCTGGATTTCAGGAGGCCTTTCAGATCATCTCCATTCCTTGAGAATTTCTTTGAGGAATACAGGAAAAAAGTATCCTTTATTACAGATGATAAGGTGATGTATTCAGATATTAATCAGACGATACAATTCCTGAGAGACTCAGAAACTCTGCTGCCGGAAGATTTTTGATAACCGGACTTTATCAGGGTTTATCTGCAGACTGGTTCATTTCATCCGGACCGCCCCTTTTCATCCTGCCCTCCGGGCTTTGCCCATGGTGCCGTATTTGTCGGATCAGGTGCATTCTGAACTGTCGATCCGCAACATAAAGCATCATTACCTTTTTTGGAGGCAGTATTTTCTTGAATTCATTATGGTAATCCCTTTCCAGCTGATTCTTTCTTTCGTTTATTTCCAAATACTTTGTTAACAGTTCATCTATCTCTTCTGCACTGATATTTTCCGAATTCCGGTTAAAATACCAGAGCAGATTTTTTTCTTCCTCCATGATCCTCATCTTACGATTGTTAAAATCATTGTAAATCGGCCAGAATTTTTCTGCTTCCTTCTCTGTCAACTGCAGTTCCTGGTTAAAGAATGCAATCTGTTCCTCCTCAAATCGTTTCTTCTGTTCCTCAGTCTGGGCAGAGAGAAAAGGAGCGCAGAAGATTGCCGTGAGCAGGGCGAAAAAATAAAATTGTCTTTTCTTAAATTGGTTCATTTTGACAGTATTTAATATTGTTCTAATAATAAATCGATTTCAACATCACTGTTTGCCAGATATTCGACGGCTGCATTTATCCAGATATCTGTTTCGGAAAGTCCCTCCTCACCGGCAGGTAAAAGATCCATGATATAAGCATCGTCAGGAATGGCATTCATTTCATCCAGTATTGCGATATCAAAGTACCCGTTCTCTTCAGTTTGTTGAGGAACCAGTGTTCTCACGACAACATAACTGAAAAATGCAAAACCAATTAACGATGCAGCCAATGCAATTTGTGAACGAATAGAAAACCGCAAATCTCTTGATCGGGGTGTTTGATTTTTTTCTGATTCTATTTTGCTGAGGATACGCTCGGGCAAATTCTCAAAATATTTTTCAGGAACAGTAAAAGGATTCTTTTTCAGAAGAATTTTATCCCTCAGCAGGTCTGTTTTTTTTTCCTTCATATTGCGATGATTCTGAAAATAAGACTCTTTTTATATGAAATGGTTTAATCGTCATTCATGTAGGCTTCAATCTTTTTGACAGCATGATGATAGGATGCTTTCAATGCTCCTACGGATGTTTTCAGTATTTCCGCCATCTCTTCATATTTCATTTCCTCAAAATATTTCAGATTGAATACTACCTTTTGCTTTTCAGGCAGTCGTTGAATAGCCATCTGGAGTTTTCTCTGAATTTCGTCCCCATTGAAATATACATCGGATTCCAGGTTCTGACCATATTGGATCCAGCCGTCATCCGTTGGCAGGTATGGCTTTCTTTTTCTCATTTTCAGGAATGTCAGGGCCTCATTTGTGGCTATCCTATAAAGCCATGTGTATAGTTTTGCCTCTTCCCTGAAATCATGCAGGCTTCTCCAGATTTTGATAAATGTATTCTGAAGCACATCATCGGTATCTTCGTGGTTAATGAGGATCTTCCTGATATGCCAGTATAAGCGCTCCTGGTATTTTTGAACCAGTTTATTAAAAGCTGATTCCTGCCGTTCAGAAGTTTTGAACTCCTGAATTATATCCATGTCATCCAGATCCGGCATCTTCAGAATTTATTTGGTGGTTTGATTGTACCGCTTCCAAAAGGTTTAAATCGGGGGACATATTCAATAAAAGGCAATGGTTTCAGAATCACCCGATTTGACTTCAAAGTCCCTGACGATGGTAAATGATGTTGATTTCAGGTCGCCTCTCCGGTAGATCACCCTGTATGAACCGGGTAGCAGGTAAACCTTCTGTGAGTTTATACCTTCCCTCAGATTTAATACCCAGAGCTGGTCTTCTTCTTTTGTAAGCTGATAAAGAGAACCGAAACCAGGTTGATTGGAGGAAAATATAATCAGACCTGGTTCAGGAATCTCAACAGTAGTCGTATAGCTTTGTTTTATCGTAACCTGTTCCAGATGAATTATGGGATACACAGGAATCTCCAGGTCATAGTTTCCCACGATGTAGCGTTCGGAGGTTCCCATCTGCTGAACATTCAGGGTTTTATGCTCTCCGGACTTTCGAACCAGTATCTTCTCATTATCATAAGCCCTGCCTCTGGAAGTTTTAATATGCAGATATCCCTGGGGAGCATCCATCCCTATAATATTATGTCTGCCTGCAGTCAGAACTACACTGTCTTTTAAAACCGGCGGTATCGTTTGGGCAACAATCCTGTAGGTGCTCATATGGTCGAGGGACAGAGTATCCGGATTCCCTTTGTGATTCAGGGTGTGAATCATATTATACCGGATCTTGCCTGATAACTGATCATAAAAGACAATATTTACATCCGATTCTTTGGGCGCTTTGCGGGAGTCCAGAAGGTTTACCTGTGAGCTTGTCTCATTAAGAGCCTGGCTGATAATAACTTTGAGAGCCTCTTTAAATTCCTTTTTATTGGGGGTATTATAATATTCACCGATACAATTGAATGTTTCGCGAAATCCCATATCCGTTCCAATGCCAATTACGAAAGGTCTTAGAATTATGCCCTTTTTCTGCAAAGCAAGAGATACTGCGCAGGGATCCCCGTCACAGGCTTCGATTCCATCGGTGATTAAAATAATGATATTTCTGCATCTGTCACACGGAGGGAAGTCACCCTGGGCAAGTTCCAGTGAGTGGGCAATAGGGGTTGTCCCCCTTGGTGTAATAAAACGTAGCTTCTGCCTGATCCGGGTTGCATTTCCGGGTCCAAAAGGAACCTCGAGTTTGGTATCGTTGCAATCCTGTGGGGGCACCGGGCTTTGATGACCATATACCCTGAGTGCCAGTTCGACGTTCTCCATGTTTTCCAGGCTATCAACCATTTCAATCAGGATGCGTCGTGCAATATCAATCTTCACTTCACCATCCCATTGACCTGCCATGCTGTTAGAGGCATCAAAAATGAACAGGATCCGTGTTGTAGGAATATAGCCTGTTTGATACTCCTGGGCATTTAAATAAAATGGCAGAAATAAGAAAAAACAGGCAAAGAGCATAAATATTCTGCTAAGGCTCAGTCTTTTCATCGTATTGAGGGTATCTGTTTTTTTTAAAAATACGAAAATCGTACCAACATTATTGTGATACTTACAAACAGAGCCTGCTCATGGGGAAGCCCGTGAGAAAAAGGATTTTATTGCCTCAGTATGATTATCTGTATGAGTCGAGGTAGTCGACAACCTGCCGGTAAACATTCTCTCCGGTAAATCCCAGCTTTTCATCCAGTACCTTATAAGGAGCGGAATACCCGAACGTTTCAAGTCCAAATACTTTTCCCTTCAGACCAACGAGTCCCTGAAGAGTTACCGGAAGACCGGCGGTCAGGCCAAATACCGGCTTGTTATCCGGAATAATCCGTTTCTGATAATCCTCTTCCTGATCACGGAACAATCCTTCAGAAATTACAGAAACAACCTGCACTCTTAGCTTGTCTCTTTTTTCAAGAAGAGCGGCTCCTTCGAGGAGGGTTGATACTTCGGAACCGGATGCTACCAGAACAACATCGGGTTGAGAACCGGCTTCATGAACTATATAAGCTCCTTTTAAGGCGTTCAGGGCATCGGCATACCTTGTTGATCCATTTCTGGCCGGGATATCCGGGATGCCCTGTCTGGATAAAATCAGTGCAGTAGGAGATGTGGTATTTTCCAGTGCCATTTTCCAGGCGACATTGGTTTCAAAGGCATCTGCCGGTCTGAGAACCAGCATCGATCTTTTCCCATGGTGGTTTCGCAGATGTTCCATCAGACGAATCTGGGCCTCCTGTTCAACAGGTTGATGGGTAGGACCATCTTCGCCGACCCGGAAGGCATCGTGTGTCCAGATATATTTTACGGGAAGTTGCATCAAAGCAGCCAGTCTGACGGCCGGCTTCATGTAGTCGCTGAAGACAAAAAACGTTCCGATAGCAGGAATGACGCCTCCGTGCAATGCCATTCCGTTTGCAATGGCTGCCATGGTTAATTCACTGACTCCGGCCTGGAGGAAGGAACCCGAGAAGTCCCCTTTTGTGAAAGGTTTGGTTTTCTTGAGGTAGGCGTCTGTTTTATCACTGTTTGAAAGATCTGCCGATCCCACAATAAGGTTCTCAATTTTGTCTGAAAGATGAGCCAGGACGGTACCGGAGGCACCCCGGGTAGGCGCATTCTCCTTCTGGGCAATTGCAGAAAAGTCGATATCCGGCAATCTTCCTTCGATAAAGGAATGATACTTCTCAGCCAGTTCCGGATTTTCTTTTTCCCATTTATTTTGCAATGCTCTTTTTTCGGCCACTTCTCTCCTTTTCTTTTCAAGTACCTTCAGGTAAGTATCCCTTACCTCGGGAAAGATGGCAAAGGGATTTTTCGGGTCTCCTCCAAGATTCAACACACTTTTTTCAAATGATGCACCTGCCTCTGAAAGCGGCATCCCATGCGTGGAGGTCTGACGTTCAAAATTCTCATCCGATTCGGTTAATGCTCCTTTTCCCATGATGGTTTTGCCTATAATCAGGGTCGGTTTTTCCTTTTCCGAGATGGCCTGATTCAGCGCATCATATATATCCAGTGAGTCATTGCCGTCAATCGTAATGACCTGCCATCCCCAGGATTCATATTTTTTGGCAGTGTCTTCTTTTGTGACAATTTCTGTTTTTGTAGATAATTGGATATCATTGGAATCATAAAACATGATCAGGTTGTGAAGGCCCAGGTAACCGGCAATCCTTCCCGCCCCCTGTGATATTTCTTCCTGGACACCCCCGTCTGAAATAAAGGTGAAAATTTTATGAGACATCCATTCGCCAAACCTGGCTGCCAGGAATCGTTCGGCAATGGCCGCGCCAACTGCCATTGTATGGCCCTGTCCAAGTGGACCGGACGTGTTTTCAATGCCTTTCTTAACATCCAGTTCCGGATGTCCCGGGGTAGGACTGTTCCATTGCCTGAAGTTCTTTATTTCGTCGATGGAGAAATGACCTGTAAGAGTCAGCATCGAGTATAGCATGGGAGACATGTGTCCCGGGTCAAGGAAAAACCGGTCGCGAAGCGGCCACGCCATATCGTCGGGATCAAAATTCAGGAACGTGGAATATAGCATTTCAATAAAATCGGCTCCGCCCATGGCACCCCCGGGATGACCCGACCGGGCTTTCTCAACCATGGCAACAGAAAGAATTCGAATATTATCGGCAGCTCTGGTGTGAATGTTCTTGTCCATTTTGCATAAATTGAAAATGATTAATATTGATTGATCGAAAGGATAAAAATACCTAATTCCCCCCAACGCGCAAAATATTATTTGAGGGCAGGAGTTTCCGTGAATTGCCATCATGGGCATACCTTTAACTGGAAAGAAGCCGGTTTCCCGACTGTAGCAACTTAAGGTTATATTCGTAAATTTGCATGAAAACATTAATATGTTATGGCCCTGCAATGTGGAATTATCGGAATAGCCAATGTGGGAAAGTCAACCCTGTTTAACTGCATGTCCTCGACAAAAGTTGAAACAACACGTTTCGCTTTTACAAGCAGCAGTTCCAATGTGGGCATAGTGGATGTTCCCGATCCGAGACTTTATGATCTGGAAAACTTTCAGAAAACAGATAAGATCATACCAGCCACTGTTGAGATTGTAGATATTCCCGGATTAACAAAAGGCGCAAATAAAGGGGAAGGAGTCGGTAACCGGTTCCTGGGGGACATCAGGAATACCGATGCGTTGATTCATGTAGTGAGATGTTTCGACGATGAGGAGCTTCCCCATATAGAAGGTTCCGTTGACCCGGTAAGGGATATAGAAACCATTAATTTCGAACTCCAGCTGAAGGACCTGGAATCTGTTGAAAAGAAGATTGAGCGTTACCAGAAACTGGCAAAGTCCGGAGATAAAGAGATAAAACAGGGCCTCGACGTTCTTGTGAATTTTAAGGAGCACCTTGAAAATTTTGAAAATGCCCGTGATATTGAGCTGCCGGAAAAGGATAGAAAATTCATTGATGATCTGTTCCTTCTTACTGCAAAACCGGTGCTCTATGTATGTAATATTGATGACGGATCGTTAACTTCCGGCAATCCATATGTCGATCAGGTTAAAGAATTCCTTAAGAATGATAGAACAGATGTCCTGATGCTTGCTGCAAAGCTCGAATCGGAAATCGCGGAACTGGAGGATGCCAATGACCGGAAGGAGTTCATGGATGATGCCGGACTCTCAGAGCCGGGAGTGAATAAATTGATCCGGTCCGCCTATTCCTTGCTCAATCTGATGTCGTTCTTCACTGTTGGACCAAAGGAAATCCGTGCATGGACCATTAAGAAGGGGATGACAGCTCCCCAGGCTGCCGGTGTTATTCACAGTGACCTGGAGCGGGGATTCATCAGGGCTGAAGTGATGAAATATGATGATTTTGTATCACTCGGTTCCGAACAGGCATGCAGGGAAAAGGGAAAGTTGCACATAGAAGGAAAGAATTATGTCGTGCAGGATGGGGATATCCTGCATATTCGATTTAATGTTTGATATGAAATCCTGCCTCTTCCTGTTCATCCTTTTACAATTCCATCTGCTGACAGGGCAGTCCTATCATTCCAATGCACAGGATGCTCCCCTTCCTGATGATTCAGATATGGCTGGCTGTCTTGAGGAGGCCTTTACATTTACCAGGTATCCGACCTATGAGCAGTATAAACAGATGATGCTGACCCTGCCAAATGATTATCCCGGATTATGCAGACTGGACACCATAGGATTTTCTGAGCAGGGCCGGGCAATCCTGGTTTTGAGAATCTCGGATCGGATCGGTACGGACGAAGGCGAAGCCCGTTTCTTTTACTCTTCATCCATGCATGGTGATGAGCTGGTCGGGTATGTGCTCTTGTTGAGACTATCCGGATACCTCCTTGAGAATTACGGAAAGGATCAGGAAATAAAAAGATTGATCGACAGCCTTGAGATATACATAAATCCCCTTTCCAACCCCGACGGCACATTCTACCCTGATAATAACCTTTCGGTACTGGGGGCTATCAGGGAGAATAGTCTGGGTTTCGACCTTAACAGGACCTATCCTGATCCGTTCGTTCCCGATGAAAATGATACAACGGGGAGACCCCTGGAGACCAGGTTGATGATGGAGTATATGGACAAATACTATTTTACCATGTCGGCCAATATCCATGGGGGAGAGGAGGTGGTGAATTATCCATGGGATTATGCCGAGAATATTTATCATCCGGATAATGATTGGTTCTATTTTGTGTCCAGGGAATATGCCGATGAAGCCAGGGCTGTCAATCCCGGTTACATGAGCGGATTTACTGACGGAGTTACTATTGGTTGGGAATGGTATCCCATTCGGGGAGGCAGGCAGGATTATGTGACCTATTATCTGCACGGACGGGAAGTGACCCTTGAATTGTCGATCGACAAGACGCCCGAATCGGAAAGTCTGGATTATTTCTGGGAGATCAATAAACGTTCGCTGATAAATTATATGTCACAATGCCTCTTTGGAATCCGGGGAAAGGTAAGCAGTGCGGTTTCCGGACAGTCGCTTTGCGCAAAAGTCTTTATTCCGGGTCATGATGATGAAAACTCATGGATCTTATCAGACAGCCTGTCGGGCAAATTCTACCGGCTTATCAAGGAAGGGACTTACGACCTGGTTTTTTCCGCTGACGGATTCCATAATGATACGGTCCACGATGTCCAGGTGCAGGATTATCAGGCCACCTGGCTTGAGGTTATGCTCGAGCCCGTCTCCGGACCGAATAACCGGAAGGTCAGCCCGGTCCATCCGGGGATGCTGATAAAACTCTATCCCAATCCGGCAGGTGAGGCGATTCATGTTGAATCAGACGGTTCATGCACCTATTCATTCCGTTACACTGTTTACAGTCTGGATGGCAATTCGTTGTTATCCGGTACTGCTTCATCGGATACACCTGTTACCCGTATTGAATTATCCTTATTGAAGCAGGGCTTATACCTGTTGAAAATTGAGTCGGAGTGTGGAACTTCCAGCCTGAAGTTTATAAAGCATTAGCCCGATTTTGTACTATATTTGTAGCCTGATTTTAAAGTCCGGCTATGAAATCAGGATCAGATGTGCTGTCCAAAAGCCTGTAATCATATGCCCGGTCTGAAGATTCAGTTTGTTTGTGTGAAAAGAATTTGATATGAGAAGGTTTCTCCCGGTTTGTGCTGCAATCAGTTTATTTCCCTTTTTCAATCTCGATGCCCAGCGGATCCCTCCGCAAAAGCCCAGGCTGGTGGTTGGAATTACGGTATCAGGAATGCGTTATGACTATCTTTCATCCTTCTGGAATAAATACAGGGAGGATGGATTTAAAAAGATGGCTACAACGGGCGTGAATTGCAGGAATGCCCGATACGATTATATGATTGTTGAGCCGGCGGCAGGCCATGCGACCCTGGCCAGCGGGGTAGGGCCCGATGCACATGGGATCGTTGCCGATTACTGGTACGAAAGAAGGGACAACCAGGTTCAGTATTGTATAGAGGACCCGGATTGTGTCACCATTGGCGGGAATTACGATGCCGGAAGGTATTCTCCGCGGCATCTTCAAACCAGAACCATAACCGATGAACTGAGAGTGATAAGCAAGTTTGAATCAAAAACGATCGGAATTTCAATGGACCCGAAGGCGGCAATACTGCAAACCGGTCACACCGCCTCCTCTGTTTATTGGCTCGATCCTTCGACTGCCAGCTGGATTTCAAGTTCCTATTACATGGATTCACTGCCTGATTGGGTGGATCTTTTCAATCAAAAACGATTCCAGGATATCTATCTGGAGGAAACATGGACTCCCTTGCTGCCAATTGACGAATACCGGGAGAGTATGCTGGATAATAATCCTTACGAAAAAGGCTTTAATGGACAGATTACTTTTCCGTATGAACTTGGACGGATCAGCAGGATTGATAAATCGGTAAGAGATTATTCATTATTGATGAGCACTCCCTTTGGCAATACCTATACCAAGGATTTTGCAATTGCGGCTATTGTCAGTGAAGAACTGGGCATGGATGACGTTACAGATTGGATCAATATTGGCTTTAATGCAACCAGGTATCTTTCGGAACGATTCAGTACCCGGTCGCTCGAAACAGAAGATGCCTATCTCAGGCTTGATGCCGATCTTGCACATTTTCTGAATTTTCTTAACGACCATATTGGATTGGAGAATGTTCTGATTTATCTGACTGCGGAAAATGCCATTGCAGACGACCCGGCATACCTGGAGAAAAGCAGGATCCCTTCAGGATATTTTAATTACCGAAGCAGTATTTCTCTTCTGAAGTCTTATCTGAATGCAGTATATGGTCAGGGTGAATGGGTAACATTTTACTACGCCCAGCAGATATATTTAAATCACAGGCTTATTGAAGATTCGAGATTATCGCTTGCGGAGTTTCAGGACAGGGTAATAAGCTTTATGATGCAGATGAATGGCGTGTCGAATGCGATGTCTGGTTCAATCCTCCAGAGAAATAATTTTACGGATGGCGTATTTGCATCAATACAAAACAGTTATAACCAGAAACGCTCAGGGGATGTCATCATATATCTTACCCCGGGTTGGATTGAGCACAGCAGCAACCACAGGAATGGATATACGGATTATAGCTTTGATCCTCATGTCCCCTTGATTTTCTATGGCTGGAAAATAAACAGGCTGAATATTCCCCACAGGGTATCACCTGCAGATATAGCCCCTACGATTGCTTATTTTCTGGAAATATCCGCTCCCTTTAATATTACCGGAAAGGTCATCAGCGAAATCGTTAAATAACTAACTCCTGAACTCCTTTCTAAGGGAAACAAAATCCCTGAGCAGTTCAGGATTCTGTTCAATCGCCGTACCGACAACGATCATATCGGCACCGGCCCTGAAAATTTTTCCGGCCTCCTCTTTTGTCCTGATCCCTCCTCCTACAATAAGGGGAAGAGAAATATTTTTTCTGATGGCCCGAATCATCTCTTCATTGACGGGTTTCGCGGCACCGCTTCCTGCTTCCAGGTAAATAACTTTTAATCCAAGCATTTCTCCGGCTATGGCAGTGGAAATAGCAATGTCTGTTTTTTCAGCGGGAATGGGTCGGGTATGGCTCATATACTCCACCGATGTATATCGTCCATTCTCTATCAGCATATATCCTGTAGGGATCACTTCGATCCCTGCCCTTTTCAGATGAGGGGCTGCGAGGACCTGGTTCCCGATCA
Organism: Bacteroidales bacterium; assembly: GCA_016936975.1. Classification (GTDB taxonomy): domain Bacteria; phylum Bacteroidota; class Bacteroidia; order Bacteroidales; genus JAFGWU01. The sequence continues at coordinate 62,149 of JAFGWU010000036.1, forward strand.
AAAAGTCGGGATTGCGTCCCGATATCAGAGACAGAAGAAAGATACCGTCAGCCCTGTCACTTAGCTGAAGCACATTGCCAGGGAAAATGAATACCGGAACAGAAGTGTAAAGTTTAAGGGTGGTGACAGCAATATCGATGGGACTCATTAACATACTTCCCCCAACCAGGAGCAGGTCGGGGGGATATTTATTGATCAGAAGGATCAGTTCATCCAGCGATTTATCTTCGTATTTGTCGGGATCAATCAGAATGGCAACTTTTTTTCCGGACCGTTCCTTAAGTTTCTGACTAAGACTTTTCATTTTTTACAGCACCATACCAGTGCATAATTATCGTGAAGTAAATATTCAAGTTCAAATTTTTCAATTCCGGTTCCGTTTATCACATTCCCTTCCATGAAGCCGTGGTCTTCAGGTTCAAACGGAAGGACGGTGAGTCCGTCCCTGAAGTTCACATCCTGTTTCTCGCAAATCTTATACATGGCTTCCTTCGCACACCAATGGAGATAAAGGTGGTTCTTAACCAGTTCGGGATTCCCTGTGATAATCTCATTTTGGTTTATGAACTTATCAGCCACCTTACTGATTTTTCCGGACATGTATTCAAGATCAATCCCAACCCTCATATCCGGACTGAGAAGCACCGCTGTAAGATTATTGGAATGAGAGATACTGATGTTATGGGTATACCCTTTCAAAAAGGGTTTGTTATCTGCATTGTAAATGATCCTGGTATCTTTTCCCAGCATGTTCTTTACAAGTGCTCTGACACTAAGCCATTCAAGTTTTCTGCTGATATTCCGAAAACTATCCAGTTTCGCCTTTTCGACGGTAGCAAGATTGACCATCGAATAGAGTGCGTCGTAATCTTCTGTTATCTCCCACACGCCTAACAGGCATTCTGGCAATATTTCTGTTTTCAAAAATACTCCCACGGAATCTGTTTTAACCCTTAAATTTCAGGGGGACTAATTTACAAAAAAAAGATGTCTTAATAATTCCATCTGGTGGATTCTATCAGATGGAGGATATCCTCCCGCAAAAAATCGATAACGGGATTCAGTGAATCACGATTTATTCTCGTGTTGAGATAGAGCGAACCGCGGAGAAAATGAGTCGAACTGTCCGTCAGAAAGAACTGCACCGATGAGGCAACATTTCCCTTCAGATCATACAGGATTCCGTACCGTTTTTCTGCATCATTGAGCAGGAGCGTTTCTTCAATCCCATCCGAACGTGTGGTATGCTTGTAAACAAGCGTGCGGCTGTCCTCAATATACTCCTGAAGATTATTGTTCACGTTTTTATAACTTATATGAATGGTCCCGTTCAACTCCGGTATAATTATATTAATCCAATACGGTTCGTTCATCCTTCCCGGATCATTCTCTACGTACGAATAGTCCGGTATCTCGAATGAATAAGGGGCATTCCCGTCATACAATTTGTATTCCTTTTCAGGAAAGTCTATGCGGGCATAGCCCATTGGTTTGGGTGTATAAGAGGTATTGCAGGCGGTTACCAGCAGGGAAATAAAGACCAGACTCATCCTCATAATTTCATTCTTTGATATAAACCCTGATATCTCCAATGCGATGCTTATCCATAGACAATACGGTGAACTGAATATTTTTACAGGTAATGATATCATTCACTCCGGGAAAATCACCCTTCAATTCAAGGATCAGTCCTGCAATGGTTTCGGCATCCCCTTTCACATCATCAAAAATATCATCTGCAATCTCGGTAATCTTAAAGAAATCGTTCAACTGGGTTTTACTATCGAATATAAAAGTCCGGTTGTCAATCTTCTTAAATAATTGTTCGGTATCATCCGATTCATCGGTAATCTCGCCCACGACCTCTTCGAGAATGTCTTCCATGGTTACGATGCCTTCGGTCCCTCCATATTCATCAACGACAATGGCCAGGTGTATTTTCATCTGCTGAAACTCTTTCAGCATATCATTGATCTTTTTTGTCTCCGGCACAAAGAAAGGTTCCCTGATAAGGTTCTGCCACCTGAATGCTTTCTTCTGTCCTATATAAGGCAGAAGATCCTTTACGTACAGGATCCCTTTCATATTATCGGATGTTCCTTCATAAACCGGTATCCTTGAATAACCCGATTCAATAATAATCCTGATCAGTTCTTCGGTAGAGGTGTCAATTGCCACAGCCGTCACATCCATTCGGGGCTTCATTATTTCCGAGACATCCAGGTTGCTGAATTTGACGATTCCTTCAAGCATCTTTTTTTCATCGGTAACCACGCCGGATGTGAGATCAAGGGCATCGGATATCTCGTCCATGGAGATATTCCGTCTTTTTCCTGAGAGCCGTTTATTGACCATCCGGGTTGAACTGACCAGTATGAATACAAGCGGACGGAAAACTTTTCCCAGTATTACCAGGGGTATTGCCATTAGCAATGCAAACCGCCTGGCAATTCTGTTCGCATATATTTTGGGTATGATTTCTCCAAAAAGAAGTAACAGAGAGGTAATGACCACTACCTGAATAATAAATTCCAGCACCCGGTTGTTTGAAAAGTCCAGCATGGCACCCATCAGGAAACTGGAGATAATGACGATACCCACATTGATAAAATTGTTGGCAATTAAAATAACAGCCAGTAGCTTCTCCGGAGTTTTAAGGTGTTCAATCACCTGGTTGCTTTTCCGGCTCCCGGTCTGTTTCAGGTCATGAATATCCTGTGGATTGAGTGAGAAATAGGCCACCTCCGACCCGGATATCATGGCGGAGCAGAAAAGCAATACAGCCACAATCGCCATACCGATAGCCAGGCCTGTGGTAAAAGCGTTTGCAGTAATTTGAAGGGTGATTGGTAATGATAAAAATGGTTCTGTTTCCAAATTCAGACGTAATGGTTAAACAAGGTCTTAGAAGGGCAGGTCGTCCGATTCATTTTCCGGGGAGAGAAAATCATTTTCCCCGTCAGTTTTGTCGCCGTCTGTCTCTGCTGGCTTTTGAGGAGAGGAGTACCCTCTGTTATTTTGAGCGGATGGTTGTTCGGATGTGTCATCATCCTGTTTCTTGCCCAGCATCTGCATGATATCTCCTACAATTTCGGTAAAATATTTCTTGTTCCCGTCGCGGTCGTCATAGGAGCGGGTACGGATGCGCCCTTCTATATATAATTGTGTTCCTTTTTTCACATATTTCTCAGCCACCTGGGCCAGCCCCCGCCAGAGGACAACATTGTGCCACTCGGTGGTGGTAACCTTCTCTCCCTCCTTATTCCGGTAAACCTCACTGGTGGCCAGGGGGAATTTTGAAACCGCAACCCCCTCGTCAAGATACCTGGTTTCAGGATCTTTCCCAACATTTCCGATAAGAATCACTTTATTTACAGACATATAACAATCTAATTTAATATAGGGCGTAAAGATACGAAAAATTGCTAAGCATACCTTTTTGTGATCTATATATGTGATGAAAATTAAAAAATCAGCGTTTTGTGGAGATAATTTTTGATTAAAACCGGAAAAGGATAGTGGTTCAATTGTTCTCCGGGGATTTTTATCCACTCCTCAGGCCACCCGAGGTTATTTTCAGGAAGTTCCAGTTCAAAAAACCGGGCTATGATAGACTGGTGGGTTAACTTATGCTGAATGGGTTCCGATACTGAGGTGACTTTTGAGTCCTCCGGAAAAACATTTACTTGATTGCTCAGTTCTTCGAGAACCAGTTCCCGGGGAAGATTCCCTTCTGTTTCGACCAGGGGAAACTGAAAAAGGGAGTTCCATATATCCCGCTTCTTTCGCTGCTCTATGAAAACATAACCGTTACACTTAATTATGAAGTAGTTGAACCACCTTGTTCTTATAAGATTCCGGTTGGTTTTAACAGGAATTTTATGAACTTTTTGCTTCGAGAGGGCACTGCAAAATGCATTCAGCGGACAATCGGCACATGAAGGATTAGCCGGTTTGCAGCACAGGGCTCCAAGCTCCATAAGGGCCTGGTTAAAGGTTCCGGGATCGTCTTTATCAAGAATCTTCAGGGTTTGATCACGGATAAGCTTTACACCTTCCTTGCTGTCGATTGGTACCTCAAAGCCATACAATCTGCTTATAACCCTCGAAACATTGCCGTCGATGGCGACAACCGGTTCCCTGAAGGCTATCGAAGCGATGGCTCCCGCTGTATAATCTCCTATTCCCTTGAGTTTTTTTAGCTCATGCCAGGAACAGGGCAGTTTACCCTGGAAATCGGTTACGATCTGTTTTGCGGCAGCGAGAAGATTTCTTGCCCTGCTGTAGTAGCCCAGGCCTTGCCAAACCATTAAGACATCCTTTTCGGAGGCATTTGCAAGGGCCATTACATCAGGATATTTCTGAATGAAACGATTATAATATCCTGCTCCCTGCTTTACCTGTGTTTGCTGGAGAATTATTTCCGATATCCAGATGAGATAGGGATCTTGCGTATGCCGCCATGGAAGGTCTCTGGCATTTTTTTTATACCACTCTGTCAATAGTTTACTAATTTTCATTATCTTCGCCGTCACTGAATGGTTCAATAGAACTAAAAATACTTAAAATCAATTTTTTAATATCGCAAAAACATTTATATTTGCAAATCGCTGAAAAATAGTTTTGTAAATTATTGATAATTAAAGGTTTTTTAAAAATGACTAAAGCAGATATTGTAAACGAAATTTCCAAGAACACTGGAATTGAAAAGGTCACTGTTCAAAAAACAGTTGAGGCTTTCATGGAGACTGTTAAGGATTCCCTCAGCAAAGACAAGAATGTTTATCTCAGGGGATTTGGTAGTTTTATCGTCAAGAAAAGAGCGAAGAAAACCGCTCGTAACATTTCCAGGAACACCACAATTATTATCCCGGAACATTTCATTCCAGCTTTCAAACCTGCTAAGACTTTCGTAAGTAAAGTAAAGACAAACGTTAAGTAATCTTCATTAAAAATGCCTAGCGGAAAAAAGAGAAAAAGACATAAGATGTCAACCCATAAACGTAAAAAACGTTTGAGGAAGAACAGGCACAAGAAGAAGAAATAAACGGTATTTTCTTTTCTAAAAATATGAACCTAAAGAGCCAGAGAAGTTCTTTAGGTTTATTTCTGTCAATAAATGTAGCTAACTCCTCTAATAGCAGAAATGGTGAGTACTGATCTGGTTGTTAATTCCACCAAGGAGAGGGTTTCAATTGCAGTGCTTGAGGATGCGAAGCTTGTAGAACTTCACGAATCAACTTTACAACAGAAATTCTCCGTTGGAGATATATACCTGGCAAAGATTAAAAAAATCATGCCGGGATTGAATGCGGCCTTCATCAATGTCGGTTATGAAAAAGATGCCTTCCTTCATTACCTCGATCTTGGTCCACAGTTCAGTTCACTCTCAAGGTTCCTTAACCATGCGCTGGATAAACGGAGCAAATATATCCCCGTTCATAAGTTCAACCGGTTACCGGATATCAATAAAAACGGCAAGATAACCGAGGTTTTGAAAACCGGGCAGAATATCCTGGTCCAGATCGCCAAGGAACCCATCTCAACGAAGGGTCCGCGGCTGACTTCCGAGGTATCCATTGCCGGACGAAATCTTGTTTTGATACCATTTTCAGACAAGATCTCTGTATCATCCAAGATTGCATCCCAGGAGGAACGGGACCGGCTGAAAAACCTGATGACCAGTATCAGGCCGAAGAACTTTGGGATAATTGTCAGAACGGTTGCGGAAGGTAAAAAGGTTGCCCTGCTTGATACTGAGCTAAGATCCCTGATTAAGAAATGGGAAAAATCAGTTGAGAATCTGACAGTTCAAAAAGTACCGACGCTGGTTTTTGAAGAGATCAGCCGTATATCAGCTGTGGTACGAGACCATCTGAATGTGCAGTTTGAAAACATTTACACCGACGATCCGGCTGTTTATCATGAGATAAAGGAGTACATCGGTGAGATTGCCCCCGAGAAGGAGAAGATTGTAAAGCTGTATGAAGGCCGGGAACCCATATTTGATAAACTGGGAATTATCAAACAGATCAAGAAATCTTTTGGTAAAACGGTTTCCTTTAAGCATGGAGCGTACCTGATCATAGAACATACGGAAGCATTGCATGTTATTGATGTGAATAGCGGCAATCGCTCAAAATCAGCCGGTGACCAGGAGACAACCGCACTGGAAGTTAACCTTGCTGCGGTTGAGGAAATTGCACGCCAGCTGAGGCTCAGGGATATGGGTGGGATTATTGTTGTGGACTTCATAGATATGCAGAAAAATGATCATAAACAGAAGGTTTATGAGAAAATGAAGGAAGTCATGGCCAAGGATAAGACCAAACATAATATCCTTCCTCTCAGTAAGTTTGGCCTGATGCAGATAACCCGCCAGAGGGTCAGGCCCGAGATGCATATCGATACCTCGGAAAATTGTCCTACCTGCCGAGGTTCAGGAAAAGTTCAGCCGCCTATTCTGTTTCCGGAACTGGTTAAGGCTGAAATCTCAACGATTATCGAACAGCATAATCTGAAGAAATTGAATATCCACCTTCATCCCTTTGTTGCCCACTATCTTAAGAGGGGGTTGAATTCAACGGAGAAAAAATGGAGAAGGGAACTATCATGCAAAATCCGGATTGTTCCTGATGATTCCAATCATTTTCTTGAATACGCTGCCTTTAATGCAAACGGAGAAGAACTTCACCGTAAATCCCAATAAACAATTTGAACAGAATCTGGTTATTATTGCAAAATAATGCCGGTATTAATTTCAATATTGTAATCCATCATGCTTAATATCATGAAGAATATCCTCCTTTCTGTTACGCTTTTTTTTGCATTATCTTCCCTGGTTCCAGCACAGATAGCCGATCCTGTGGAGTGGTCATTTTCCTATGAACAAACCGGAAATTCGGAGGTGACCCTGATTTTTAAAGCAAATATTGACAGGCCCTGGCATCTCTATTCAGCGTACCTGCCGGAAGGAGGCCCTATTCCCACGAAAGTACATTTTGATGACCGCGGAGAGTTTACGTTATCGGGAGGTTTGCTGGAAGTTACCAAACCGAAAATAAAATATGATGAAGGGTTCCGGATGGAACTGGGTACCATCGATAAATATGCCGAGTTAAGACAAAAAGTCCTGGTTCCCTCTGCCGGTAGCATTACCGTTACCGGTGAGATAGAATACCAGGTGTGTGATGATCTGACCTGCCTGCCTCCCAAACTGGAGGCGTTTTCTATTCCTGTTACCCTTGAAGGGACCCGGCTGTCTTCAGAGGATAAATCAGAATCTGATGACCGGCAGGTTATAGGACAGGTTGTTTCACCGGATAAGGATACACACATTGAACAGTCCGATTCTGAGGCAAATCCTGCCGATATATCTTTCCAGGCGGGGAATGAAGATGAAAAGTCACTCTGGCGGTTTTTCTGGATTGCCTTCGGATTAGGGCTACTGGCATTACTGACTCCGTGTGTTTTCCCTATGATTCCCATGACAGTCAGTTTTTTCATGCAGGGAAGCGGGAACAGAGCCAGGGGCATCGTCAGGGGGCTGGTTTTCGGATTATCCATTGTAGGCATCTATACCCTGCTGGGGATTATTGTGAGCCTGACCAATCTTGGGCCCAATGCCGCAAATGCCCTGAGCACGCATTGGATTCCAAACCTTATATTCTTCCTCTTGTTCGTTTTGTTTGCCTTCTCATTTTTTGGAATGTTTGAACTGATTCTGCCTTCCGGATGGATCAATAAAGCCGATAAACATGCTGAAGGCGCCGGATTAGGAGGCCCTTTTTTTATGGCCCTTACCACGGTTCTGGTCTCCTTCTCCTGCACGGGTCCGATCGTGGGAGCCCTGCTGGTTGAGGCGGCCGGGGGACTTGCACTTAAACCCATTCTCGGAATGTTTGGATTTGCACTTGCTTTCGCCATTCCCTTCACATTGTTTGCGATGTTCCCCTCATGGCTCAAAGGATTACCGAAATCAGGCGGATGGCTGAATTCGGTGAAGGTCGTTCTGGGATTCATCATCCTTGCTTTCGCTATGAAATTTCTGCTTCCCCTCGATCCGGGTAACAGGGTGCTCACCCGGGAACTCTTCCTTTCCGTATGGATTGTCCTGTTTTTCTTCCTTGGACTCTATTTTCTCGGAAAGCTCAAATTTGCACATGACAGCGATGTTCCTTATGTAACTGTGCCCCGGCTTCTGCTGTCGGTGACATCTTTTGCGTTTGTCGTCCTCCTGTTCACCGGGTTATTTGGGGCTGAACTGAAAACCATATCTCCGCTGCTTCCATCCAAATCCCCTGATGGCATTGACCTCACCAGGAACGTTTCTATGGCTGTGCCATCGGCGGATGCCGTTCCGGAGGAAGCGTGTATTCCTGGCAAATACACCGACCTGTTTCAAAATACACTGGGCATCAATATGTTCTACGATCTGGATGAGGCGCTGGCCTGTGCCCGGGAAACCGGCAAGCCGGTCTTGATCGATTTCAAAGGGCATTTCTGCAGTAACTGCAAAAAGATGGAAGCCTCTGTATGGTCTGACCCTGCAGTGCTTGGTAAGCTGAAGAATGATTTTGTGGTGGTGGCACTTTATACGGATGACCGGACCAGGTTGCCTGAAAGTGAGTGGTATGCTTCGGAGGTGGACGGAAAGTTAAAAAAGACGGTGGGTCAGCAGAATGTGGATTATGAAATAAAGCATTTCCGGACCAATACGATCCCCCTGTATGTCATTATGAACCCTGAAGGGGAGGTGGTGAATCAGCCCAGAGGAACGGACCTGGATGTTCAAAGTTATCTGGCATGGCTGGAAGAGGGGGTCCGTAACGCAACAAATTAGGGTTCCATTCCCGGTTTGCCCGCCCGCAATGTTTAATTGATCACAGGGCCTGTTTACCGGGTTTTGATCCAAACATTGCAGATCCTGCCCATATAAAAACGGTGAAAATCGTCGAAGGGGTAATTCTTTTCAGCAATGTCGGGAACAAGAAAATTTTCTTTTTTAAGGTTATCCACATAAATTTTTTCGCATTCCAGGACAAGGCTTGCTTCCTTAAAAATCACATTCCCTCTGTCTGTTTCCAGGGGATGTAAGCCGGTTTCCTTTATCTTGTCATGTGTTCTGCCTGATTTGGTGCCGCAGAATTCCAGAATCTCACGATACTTATTTTCAAAAAAACAGAGCGTATAATCGCGGTTTTCATTGGCAAAACGGTAGGTATATCTTTGTGGTCTGATGTAGGCTATGGCAATGGGAAGGTTCCAAAGGATTCCCAGATGTCCCCAGCTGGCAGTCATTGTATTGCATTGATCCGGGCTCCCGGCGGTAACCAGCATCCAGTCCCTGTCCAGAAGTTTAAAAACATTATCCGTAATGTCAAAAGGGGTTATTGATTTAAAACCATTCATGCTATATAAGATTCATTATCGTTTCAGGAATCTCCTGACCGTGGTGTACAGCAAAAGAAGAATACCGAGAAAAACACTCAGTCTGCCCAGGTAATCCCCGTACTTTACATAAAACGTAATATGGTCATTGGCATTGAGATTATTACGCATGCCTGAGCGGGTCCACCATCCGATTCGTTCGATCTCTTCCCCTTTCTGGTTGATCATGGAACTGATGCCAGTGTTGGCAGAACGGGCAATGCTCCTTCGTGTCTCTATGGCCCTGAGATGTGCATAGCTGTTATGCTGCCGGTGGCCGGGCGTATTGCCCCACCATCCGTCATTGGTGATTACAAACAGGAAATTTGCACCGGCCTCCTTCACATAATCGGTCACGTATTCACCAAATACCGATTCCCAGCATATAACCGGACCCACGCGTGTTCCATCCTGGGGACTGATAAACGCATCCCTGGCAGCCTGTGTTCCGTTGCTTCTGAATACACCGCCCAGCCTGACGGTAACATTTTCAAGGAATTTCAATGTATTTGTGAAGGGCATGAACTCGACCCCGACTACCAGTTTCGATTTATGATAAAAAGGGATATGACCGGTGGAATCCATCTGAAAGGCACTGTTAAAGCTGTCGTACTCAAACTCCCCGTTTCTGATTGGCCGGCTGGTTTTCGTATATTCCGACGGATGATCGTAAAGCTTATACGTTGTGGCACCCAGCACGAATTTGGCTTTCGGATAGCTCTTCAGAAATTCCCTGATAGCCATGATATCGGGACTCATATGAACCTGATGCTCCCAGATGTTGTTGTTGATGGCAGTTTCCGGCCCGACAATATAGTCGGTTCCGGGTGTGGTGAGCGAATCTGCCAGGCGGAGCAGGATCCGGGTTTGTTCTTCCTGGGGCATATCGGCAAACTTCATGTAAGGATCGATGTTTGGCTGAAGAACCACAATTTCGTATGGGTTCTCCTCTTCCTCATAGGTGTAAAACCTGACTAATGAAATGATGGTCGGCAGCAGGATCACCCCGAGGGTCCAGCTCAAAAGGTTACGCTGATGTTTAATCCCTTTGCGATGAAGCAATCCCAGCAGAAGCCGAAACAGCAGGATGTTAATGACCAGAACCCATGCGGTGCCGCCCAGGGTTCCTGTAACCTCATACCATTGAATCAGGCCAATGTCATTGGCAAAACCGTTGCCAAGCAGTAACCACGGGAAGTTGATCTTTCCGTTCAGATACAGGAATTCGAATGCCACCCAGTAAATCACCAGTGATGCATATCCCAGCCGGCTGCCGAGCCGCCGTTTTGTTATATGAAAAAGCCAGAAGACAAATGTCATGAGAGTCGTGTTCACAATTACGGCTCCGATAATGCCTATCCAGGCGGCGTAGCGCACCCAGTAGGAAGTGAGAATATTGAAGAGGGCAAAAGCAAGGACTGCATACCAGATAACTGACACTCGTTTGGACCGCTGTTGCTGTTTCTTTTCAGAAATATCATGCTCAATTAAAAGCAGAGGCACCAGGGCAACCATCAGTATCACCCCTGAACACCAGTGATAGAAAGCCAGGGAAAGCAATGAGCCAGAGATAACCGCGAGAGGAACTCTGTTTAAGGACCTTGTGTTTTTCATGGTGATGCAAATATAATTTAATTCATTGACACTCGGAGATAACAGATGAAGCAAAGTATACGGGGATTCCTTTTATTCCGGCAAAGACAGGAGAAGGATTTTTAAGCTATATTTGTTATTTCATAATAGGGGCGAATGAAATTAATTGAAACGGATGAGATGATCAAGGCCGCCAGGCTCGACCGGTTTGGAGGCGCCAGTGCGGCAAGAGTTCTGATGATGCTTTTAAGGATCAACAAAATCAATAAGCTTTATGAGGAGATCAGTGATCAGCAGGGTACCGGCTTCATTGATGAACTGATCCGGAGGTTGAAGCTGGATTTTGAGGTCAGGGAGGAGGAGCTGAAAAGAATTCCCCGGGAAGGTCCTTTCATAACCGTTTCCAACCACCCATTCGGAGGCATTGACGGACTGCTCCTGGTAAAGATTGTAACCATGGTCAGGCCCGACATAAAAGTGCTGGCCAATTTTCTTCTGCAACGCATCAAACCGGTGTCGGATTATATTCTGCCGGTTAATCCTTTTGAAGATCGTAAAGATGCTGCGTCCAGTATTGCCGGAGTGAAATTGTCCCTTCAGCATTTAAATCAGGGGAATGTACTGGGCATTTTCCCGGCCGGGGAGGTCTCAAGTTATAATGAGGATAGTTACGGTATCAGCGACCGTGAATGGCAGTACCCGGCAATTAAAATGATAAAGAAAGCAAGGGTACCGGTTGTTCCAATCTATTTCCAGGGCTCCAACTCCAGGATGTTCCACCTCCTAGGATTAATCCATCCTTCCCTGCGGACAGCCAAGCTTCCGTCGGAAATATTCAACAAAAAGCACAAAAAAATCAGGATCCGTATCGGGAATCCCATCAGCGTAAAAGATCAGGATGCCATTGTGGATGTCAGCCGTTATGGACGATATCTGCGGGCCAAAACCTATGCGCTCGGATCGGCCATCGAAGTTAAGAAGTTCTTCAATCCCCGGCTTAATCGCACCTCAAGGATTGAACCCATCATTGAACCGGTGGAGAAGCAGTTAATCCTTAAAGAAATAGAAACGGTCAGGGAAGAGCACCGGCTCTTCTCCAGCAGTAATTACGAGGTCTTCTGCACACCCAGTGTGGAAATTCCCCACATCATGAATGAACTGGGCCGCCTCAGGGAAATCACCTTCAGAGCCGTCGGGGAGGGGACCAATAAATCGATGGATATCGATGAATATGATCTCTATTATCATCAGCTGTTCGTATGGGACAGCGATGAACAGAAGATTGTCGGAGCATACAGGGTTGGGAAAGGCAGGGAGATTATAGAGATGTACGGAGTGAAAGGATTCTATATTCAGAGTCTCTTCAGGTTAAGCCACCGGTTTGTGCCGATCCTGAAACAGTCCCTGGAACTGGGAAGATCATTCATTGTCGAGGAGTACCAGCGGAAACCGATGCCGCTCTTTCTGCTGTGGAAAGGAATTCTCTATTTCCTTCTCAAGCATGCTGAATATCGTTACCTGGTGGGACCCGTAAGCATCAGCAACCAGTTTTCCCAATTCTCCAAGGGATTAATCATAAGCTATATACGAAAGCACTATTTCAATAAGGAGCTCTCTAAATATGTGAGGCCCAGAACCAGGTATAATGTTCCGGGCTTTAATGTCGATGAAGATATCATCCTGGAAAACACCGATGAGATCAATAAATTTGACCGCTTTATTAAGGATATTGAACCATCCGACTTTACGATGCCTATCCTGTTGAAGCGCTACCTGAAGATCAATGGAAAAATCATTGGATTCAACATGGATCCGAAGTTTAACAATGCACTGGACGGATTGCTTATACTGGACCTGTTCGATGTACCGATTGAAACCATTTCCTCACTCTCCAGGGAGATTGAGGACAGTTCCATCCTGGAGCGGTTTGAGCCCGGAAAGATGTTTTAACTGGTAATTTTTTGCTTGGAAAGTGAAAAATACTTCAGTGTTTATATGGATTATTCTGCTTATTCCAGGCTGTGGCAATCAGACAGGCAGGCAGTTCTCAGGATGCAACGACATCAGTGAGATTCAAAATATAATCCTTGATCTTTTCAGAAGAGGATACAGCAGAAGGGAAATTGCCGGGATCTGGGGAGGCAATATCACCCGATGGCTTATTTGCTGTACCTTCTGGAGACCTCTTCCCAGTTGATCACGTTCCAGAAAGCATCGATATATTCCGGTCTCCTGTTCTGATACTTCAGGTAGTAGGCATGCTCCCATACATCAAGTCCCAGTATGGGGAAACCCTTTACCTCGGAGAGATCCATAAGCGGGTTGTCCTGATTGGGAGTGGAGGTAACCACAAGCCCCCCGTCGGATTTCTTTAACAGCCAGGCCCAACCCGAACCGAAACGGGTAGCTGCGGCTTTGCTGAACTCTGATTTGAAATCTTCAAAGGAACCGAAGGTACTTTTTATGGCCGCGGCCAGTTCACCGGCCGGTACCCCGCTACCGTTGGGTCCCATGATTTCCCAGAAAAGGTTGTGGTTATAGTAACCCCCGCCATTGTTTCTGACAGCCGCAGAATGTTTTGAAACGGAAGCCAGTATCTCTTCAATGCTCTTTCCTTCCAGGGGAGTTCCTTCAATAGCATTGTTCAGATTATTGGTGTAGCCTCCATGATGTTTGGTATGATGAATCTCCATGGTCCTGGCATCAATGTAAGGTTCCAATGCATTGTAATCGTAATTGAGTTCTGGTAATTTGAATGACATCTTTCTTGAGTTTTTGAGTTATTCAGATTGTTTACAGATAACATTCAACGGGCGAAATTGTTCAAAACAGTCAGTCCGTCTTCGTCCGCAGCCCGGATACATGAGGCAGGAAACATGATCTTTAACCTGTTTTTTCTGCATGGAATTGAGTAAGATTGTCGGCCGTTCATGTTATATAATATATAGCCTAAGTTTCCTGAAGCGTATATTTGTTGCGTAACAAAATTTTTCGGGCCCGGTGAACCGGGGATCAGAATACCATTTGGAAGAGAATATATTAACATACCAAAAAACAACAATTCATGGCAACAGGATTTTTCAATGTACCCAGGGCGGTCAACGAGCCGGTGAAAAGTTATGTACCGGGGAGCACGGAGAGGGCTCAATTGATAAAAACAATCGAACAGATGAAATCAGAGGTGATGGATATTCCTATGATCATAAACGGAAAGGAGGTCAGAACTGAGAACCTGATCCCGATCCATCCTCCCCATGACAGAAAATATCTCCTGGGTCATTTTCACAAGGGGGATGCCGGTCATGTACAGATGGCCATCAGGGCCGCCCTGGATGCAAAGGAAAAGTGGGCAGCCCTCTCCTGGGAGCACAGGGCCGGTATTTTTCTGAAGGCGGCCGAATTGCTGGCCGGACCTTACCGGATGAAGATCAATGCAGCAACGATGCTGGGGCAGTCAAAGAACATTTACCAGGCTGAGATCGACGGAGCCTGTGAACTGGTCGATTTCTTCAGGTTCAATGTTCAGTATATGACTGAGATTTATGCCCAGCAGCCACTCTCCTCATCCAGGAGCTGGAACAGGCTTGAGCAAAGACCGCTGGAAGGATTCGTATTTGCCCTGACCCCTTTCAATTTTACATCCATTGCGGGCAATCTTCCCTCCGCACCGGCCATCATGGGTAATACGGTGGTCTGGAAATGTTCGAACACACAGGTTTATTCGGCAAAGGTGATTATGGACGTCTTCATGGAAGCCGGCCTTCCGGATGGTGTTATCAATCTTGTCTTTGTGTCTGGTCCGGTTGCAGGCAATGAAATATTCACACACCCCGACTTTGCCGGAATTCACTTCACCGGATCGACCGAGGTTTTTCAGAACATCTGGAAGACCATCGGGAACAATATTCAGAATTATAAATCCTACCCGAGGATTGTCGGAGAGACCGGAGGAAAGGATTATATATTTGCCCATCCTACCGCTTCCGTCGATCCCCTTGTGGTGGCACTCGTAAGGGGTGCTTTTGAATACCAGGGTCAGAAGTGCTCCGCTGTTTCCCGCGCATACATTCCCATGAGCATGTGGCCCGTAGTCAGGGAGAAGCTGAAAGATATGATTGGTTCAATCAAAATGGGTTCACCGGAAGATTTCACCAATTTCTTTAATGCCGTGATTGATGAAGCCTCCTTCGACAAGCTGGCAGGATATATCGAGAGGGCAAAAAAAGATGCCGACACCGAAGTGATTATCGGCGGCGGTTCTGACAAGTCGGAAGGATTTTTCATTGAACCAACCGTGATTCTGACCAGGGATCCCAAATATGTCACGATGCAGGAAGAGCTGTTTGGTCCGGTCCTGACCCTTTACGTCTATGATGATGCAAAAATTGAGGAGACCCTGGATCTGCTGAACGGTACATCGGTTTATGCCCTTACAGGTGCCATCTTTGCCACTGACAGGTATGCTATTGAAAAGCTTACAAAGCGGCTGGAAAACACGGCGGGTAACTTTTATATCAATGATAAGCCAACCGGTGCGGTAGTGGGCCGTCAGCCTTTTGGCGGAGCCCGCGGGTCCGGGACGAATGATAAGGCCGGTTCGATGATTAATCTGCTGCGGTGGGTGTCCCCGCGTACCATCAAGGAGAATTTCCTGCCCCCGGTGGACTACAGGTATCCTTTTATGAAAGCGGATTGAGTATAATAAAAAAACCCCCTCTTCAGCCCATTATGGAATCCCGAAAAAGTGAAGAGGGGGATGCACGAACGTTGATCCATCTATTAATGTGATGAGTGAATAAAAAATCGCAAAAAAATCCATTTTTTTTGTTAAAAACTTGAATTTTTTTTGCGGGTTAATTCGCTAACTTCACCTTATGAAGTTCAATCTGACGAACATACCACCCATACTCAGGAATAAATATACCCTGACCATCCTCCTGTTTCTGGTCTGGCTATTCTTTTTCGATCAGAACAACCTGGTTGACCGCTACCGGATGGCCCGGGAAATCAGACAGCTGGAAGAGAATAAACAATATTACCTCGAGCAGATCGAAAAAGACTCGACCCGTCTGCATGAACTGACCACCAACAGGGATAACCTTGAAAAATTTGCCAGGGAACAGTATCTGATGAAGAAGGAGAACGAGGATGTTTTCGTCATTGTTGAGGACAAACGGAAATAATTCCCCTGTCAATTTTCCTGTATATGGAAAGTATATCAGGAAGCCCGGCAGGATTCTTATCCATCAATCCCCTCTTTTCCAGGAGTTGCCGGGACGCATCGATAACGGGAATGTCTGCCTGTCCGAAGTTTCTCATATGGTGCAGGTATTTCAGGATGCGCAGCATGTTGAAAAATCTCCAGAACCTTTTCATGAAAGCCGGCGCTGAAGCAGTATTGGACACAATTTCAGCCAGCGCATCGCTGAAATTAATCTTTGAAAGGTACTCCCTCAATCCGGGGTGGAGTGTTTCGAAAGACGGAAGGAGGGATCTTTCTGCTGCGGATTCCCTTATCATGTCGAAAAAACCGGCAATAATTTCAAACGATTCCGGATTGTGGGTCAGGAAACCAGGTTCCGGACCGGATAAGATGGCCTTGATTGCGGGACCGGTGCCAAAAGGGACCCTTTCTGAAGGCCGTGGAGAAGGAATGATCCTTGTGGAGGTACAATTGCTGAAGTGTCCGTTCTGAGCCACCTTCTGGATGAAGTAAAAGTCCTCGCCCCCCTTTCTTTTGCTCATTCCCCCATACCTGCAATAGGCTTCTGCCTTCACTCCGATACAGGATCCTACGGTATGGAAAGCATACGGATAACCGGTACAGGATATCGCCCTCAGGTAATAGCGCAGGTGCAGTTCGTAAAGGGCAATGGCGTTATACAGCGCATCACTGAATTCATCCCCTTCAAGGGGGTGTTCGAAATAGATACTGCATCCCTCGATGGAGGGGTCCGACCGGAAATGTAAAAGGGTGTTTACCAGATAATCCGGCTCAACCAGGGTATCGGCATCAAGAGAGAGAATAACCCCATCCGTTTTGTTGAGGCGGTCAAATCTGCGAACAGCCTCGTCCATCACAATTTTTCTCGCCAGCCCGACACCCGCGTCCTTCAACGGGAGTTTGTCATCCGACAGGATGTGAACAGTCAGTGCATCATGGGGATGGTTTTTTACCCAGGAACCGGTCTGCATAAAGGTCTCACGGTTCTGCCGGTGAACCGCCTCAGGATCCTGTCCGGAGGCGTTGATAAAAATAATGATTTCAGCCCTGATGCCGGAAGTATCGCATTTAAACAGCGAATCCAGGCTCTTCAGGAGTCCGGATTCATTATGACAGGGTATGGTGACAATGCTATTGAGCCCGGGATCGGGAGGGGAAAGGATACGGCATGTTCCGTAACCATGCCTCTGAAGGTATCCTTCCGCAAAGCCCATTTCTACAGATCCTCATCCGACCGGAATGTCTTATTTAATCCGAGAACGACCTCCCCGGTGATATCCAGGACCTTCTCCCCGTAAAGAAGATTTCCTCCGAACTGGTATGAGAATATGTAATGGTAGCCATGTTCCTGGCTGTAGTCTTTCAAATAGCGTTCGAGTGCATCGAGCAGCCGCCTGTTTTTCACCATTCCCTCCTCCTGCAGCTGCATGGTGTATTCATTCTGAAGGTTCAACAATTTCTGTTCCTCAGTTTGTAACTGCTGCTGAAGTTGCTGGGCCTCTGCCCTGGTCACAAGACCACGCTCCATTTTGTACTGGGCATCCTCGACGCTTTTATAAAAGGTCTCGGTTCTGCCTGCGAAATCCGATTCAAGCTGCTGCTGTTTATTTCCCAGTTCCTGCTGGTAATCGCGATACAGGGTCCAGTTGGCCATGATGGAGTCCATGTTGATATAGGCGATCTGCAAGGCCCCCTCCAATGGGGAGGTAATGGTCTGTTCCGCTTTGGTGGTTGCGGTGTCGGATGATTTTTTGTTGCCTGTAAAATAGAGAATGAACAAAACAATAACCGCTGCAGCCAGAACGGCATTCACAATAAGATTTATACGCTTCATTATAATTTATTTGAGATGATTTATTTTCCGGCTACAAATATAGAAGAATTAAAGTTAAAAGTTAATAGGAGAAGGGAAAAAGGGTGCTTTGATCCCGCTATTAAAACTCCGGGCAGGGCAGCATCTGCCGTTTTCTTTTGTTCCGGATGGATTTAAATTCATAGGTAATGGAGACCTCATGTGCCCCGGCTGTGGAGGATACCAGGTTGGAGATGGTGAAGTCGTAGCTGTAGCCGACCCGCAGCTGGTTCATTTTATACCCGATAAGGAAGGCGAGGGCATCTCCTTTCGGATCCATGCCAAAAAACGGAACGCCCCGGTACCACAAACCGAACATCATCGGGGCCTTGTACCAGTAAACCCCGATGTCGAGCTGGGTAAAGATAAACTGGTGCCTGAGCAGGAACGCTATGGAGAGTGATTCGTCAATCGGATTAAGCAGGTGCCCTTTTTTCATCACCTGCGCACCTCCGAATAAAGAGTACTTAATAGGCCACCGGGCATCGGTGTTGCTATAGAGCCCGTAATTGGGACGGAGAAGGTGGTCAATGGCGAATCCGAACCAGTAGCGGTCCATATAACCCAGAAGGGAGGTTCCGAAATCGACATCTGCCTTATAATCCTCTCCCGATTGCTCAATGCCCGCTCCGCCTGTAAGCTGGTCATTCCAGGTCAGCTTCGTGTAATCGATGCCCGATTGGGTATAATTGAAATGAATGCCGGGCCGGAGATGAAAGAACCGGTTGACCTTGATGTCATAAGAGTACTGGAGACCCGCATTGGTCAGGCTCAGGTCACCTGTACCGGCCACATCCCGCACCAAAAGCAGGCCTACCCCGCTGTTAAAGTTTTCAAAGAAATGATCATATGAAAATGAATAGGTTACGAAAGCGTTCCCGGGAATATCCGGCCACTGATTCCTGTAGGTGGCGGATATTCTATCCTGATCGGTCGCACCGGCAAAGGATGGGGCCAGGTAAAGCGGATTGGCATAAAACTGTGTAAACTGCGGATCCTGCCCTGCAAGCGGAATTATTACGAAAAACAGGCATATAACAGGGAGTATTCGCTTCACATCGGTGCAGTTATTAACTAATAAATTTAGCAACTTTTAAATTATAACATGAAAATACGCATCAAATTAAATAGTAACAATCCGATTTATCAACAATACACCCGTTTTGCCGGAAAGAATTTGTCCGGCAGGGGTTTTTCCTGTCCGGCTTTCCCTTGGTCGGATTGTTTAATAAGATTAAACGAGAATTTTGATTATTAGTTACATAATTCCCTGATCTTAATTCGAATCCGGGTTTGTTTCGGAAAGATTGGTCCTCAGGCAAATGTCTGCCAAAGAGCATGTGTTTTGCAGCAGATTGGGTTGCTTGTTGCGCGCAACAGACAGTCCCCGGCTCTGCACCGGGTGCTCCCGGCCTGCAGAAACGGGGACTGCTGTTTGCCCGCGCCTTATTGCGGTCTCTTCCAGAGCAAGGTTACATCGCCCGCCTTGCTGAACGGTTTGCCGTTGGAATACACACCTGTTACCTTCCAGATATAGACGCCCTGTGAGGCCTGGTTCCCCTCAATATAGCCATCCCAGCCGATGGTAATGTCATCACTCTGGAATATGAGGTTACCCCATCTGTTATAGATATAGAGATGGTATTCGGCTACCTGGCGGTTGATGCCCGGATAGAAGATGCTGTTGGCCACATTGGGATCCAGGTTTGGATCGGTCGGATCCACATAACCGCCGGATGGTCCTCCCGGATTGGGTCTGAAAACCGTCGGGAATACGATGTCACCGGCCGGGATCACCTTCACCGCCTGCGGAATCAGCAGGCTGTCGATACACCGGTCGTTCCAGGCAACCAGCTTCACATCCTTCCAGCCTTCGGTGAGATAGATATGCTGCGGATCCTCTTCCGTGGAGAAGTTGGTTTCCGCGTTGAGCATCGCTCCGGTTTCCTCGTCGTAATCGCCGAAGTCCCAAAGGTAATTGGTGGCCCCGGATGTCAGGTTGAAGAACCGGACCGGCTTATCCTTCACAAATACCGAGTCGGGGGCCCAGTTGAATGCTACGTTGGGTGTTTCCCAGACCGTGATGACCCAGCTGGCATAATCCGTTCCTCCCGGACCATTCACCTGCAGTCTCACGGTGTACTCACCGAATTCGTAATAGGTATGCTGCGGATGCTCCTTGGTGGACACATAACCATCCCCGAAGTCCCAGAGGTAGGTTGTGGCATAGAGCGACTGGTTGGTAAACTGAACCTCCAGCGGACTGCATCCTTCGAGAGGTGCCGTGAAAGCAGCCTCCGGGGCCCTTGGATTGATGACCACCGTGGTCCCGACACTGTCGATGCAGAGGTCCGTACTTACATAGAGGATTACCTGGTAGGTACCGTGGGTATCGTAGGTATGAACCGGATTCTCCAGCGTTGAGGTGGTCCCGTCGCCAAAGTCCCACAGGTAGGCCCACGGGCCGGGTTGGGTGATATTGGTGAAGGTGACCGTCGCATCGGGATAGGTCTGCACCAGCGGTACCGCTTCGAAGTTTGGCTTCGGAATCGGGTGCACCGTGATATCTATCGTTGCTTCGGCCACACAACCGTAGAACGACTCGGTCGTCAGGGTGGTTGTGTAGGTCGTTATCGAATCGGAATAATTCTCGAACAGGTGGTAGGTCACATAACTGCCCTGCTCGCCGTTCCCGTCGCCATAATCCCAGAAGTAGCTGGCGGCACCCGGCTGGGAGCTCATCTCCACATTGAACGGATGACAACCAATCGTGGTGTCTGCGATGATCTCGGCACTGACCTTCGGATAGATCGTTACCACACTCTGGGCCGTATCCTTACAACCATTCTCTGACGAGGCTATCAGTTTCACATTGTAATACCTTACCATTCCTGAAGGATCGAAGTTATCAAATCCATGGTTGGGATTGGCTTGTGTGGAATAGCTTCCGTCATCGAAGTCCCAGAGGAAGCTTACCGCATCCGCGCTCGAGGTGTTGGTGAAGTTCACATCGAGGTAACCGCAGGATGGGATGGCATCCGACAGGAACTGAGCATTCGGACGGTCATTGATGATCGACACGGTCTGGCTCCCTTTACACCCGTTATCATCGGTTACGGTATAGACGAGGTCATAGGTGCCGCTGATCAGGGTACGGAACCTGACCACGCTCTCCGATACACTGTTCAGAGGACTGATATCGCCCGACCAGTGGTGTGAGGTGTAGGTGCCGGAGCCACCGGAAGGATTCGCATCCAGGGTCAGCAGGTCCCCGCCGCAGATCAGCGGAAAGTTGGGAAGGTCACCCTGGATATCCGGAACAGGGTTGTCCCAAACCGTGAGGGTTACCACATCGGTCGAGACCGGCAGACAGGCACTGCTCACATCCAGCCTGTAATGGTTTCCGTCCATGCTCTCCGGTGCATTGCTGATCAGCAGGTTATCGGTATCCGCCCCATTGTGGTTTTCATCATCTGTGAGCAGAACAAACCCGTTGCCGTCGTTGCGATCCACGTACCACTGGTATACCAGGTCGGGACCGGTTGCGGAGGCACTGAAATTTGTGGTTCCGTTCTCGCAGATCGACCGGTTCACCGGCTGTGATGTGATCTCCGGGTTGCTGTTCACGAGCAGAATGACCGGCGGTGTTGTGGCAGGCGGTGTGCAGGTGCCGCTGACAATGGCCCTGTAACTGTAACCGTTCTGGCTCAGCGCTGCGCTCAGCAGGGTCAGACTCTCTGAATCCGCACCGCTGTATGCGGGATTGGCGGGATTGATATCTGTAAACCCTGAAACACCGTCGTTAACCTGCCACCTGTACACCAGTTCCGAACCCTCGGCTTCAAGTTCAAATGTGGCGGGATTGCCGACGCAGACCGTTGTATTCTCAGGATAGATTAAGATCTCCGGTGCAGTTTTCACATCAAGGATCACGTCAACTGATGTGACAGGATCGCCACAGGTTCCTGAAATTTCAACGTGATACAGATTTCCGTCGTAACTCCGGCCGACACTGAAGATGTTCAGTGAGGGCGTAGCGGTTCCGATATACATACCGATATCGCTTAATGGCATCCATGAGGCACCGTTGTTGGTGCTCTCATACCACTGATAGGAGAGTCCCATGCCGGTTGCCGTTACCGTAAAGCTGGCGTTGCTGTATTCGCAGATGGTATCATTCCCGGGCTGTAGCTGTATCTCCGGGGGTGTCTGGACAAACAGAACAGCGAGGTCAGATATCTTCATCGGCGTGCAGTCACCCTCCACGCGCACACGGTACTTATACATATCACAGGAGCGATCTATGCCCGTGAGGGAAAGGGTTGGGGTATCCCATCCCGCATACAGGCCTCCGTTATCGTTGACGATATCGGCAAATCCTGAACCAGACCCGTCATCTGCCTGCCAGGTGAAGTGCAGGTTATCCCCGGTGGCCATAATGCTGAACCCGGCATTATCCCCTTCACAGACGGTGACGTCCGAGGGATGCTGCCAGATCTCCGGGGCGGATTTAACGAACAGCGTGGCCGGGTCGGACACGACCTCAGGTTCGCAGACCCCGGAAACGATCGCATGATACTGATAACCATTCATTGCGGAGTCGACAGTGAACAGTTTAAGTTCGGGTGTGGTGGATCCGATATAGTTTCCTCCGTCGGAAATGGGCACCCATCCGCTGACACCATCATTCACCTCCCAGCGAATGAACGGTATATCGGTTTCCCCCGGATCGATGATGAAGGAGGCATTTTTCAGCTCGCATACTACTGCATTAACCGGCTGGAGGACAATCTCAGGACGCCTGTAAACGATCAGATCGGCCGGATTCGAGGTTGCCGGGATACCGCATATACCCGTTACCACGGCACGGTACTGCCAGTTATCCTGACTGTACGGAATGTTGGTCAGGACCAGGGTACTTGTGTGGATCCCTGAGTGTACGGCATCTGCTGGTAATGTCTGCCATCCGTTGACCCCGTCGTTATAGAACCACTCGAAAGATGGATTGGTGGTTGCACCCGGGTCGACCGTGAAAACGGTATCCGATCCTTCGCATAGTTCAACACTTAAAGGATGGAGGGCTATCTCTGCATTCTCATCCACGGTAAGCAGAACGCTGTCGGAAATAACCGTCGGTTTGCAGTATCCGCTTACAATGACGCGGAAGGCGACGCTGTCGTGCGCCGATGTGGGGTTGAGGACCGTAAGGGTCCCGGTGCCCTGTCCGCTGTATTGTGAACCGGTCACGTTGGTCCAATCCGTTCCGTTGTGGATCTGCCAGGTGAATACCGGGTTTGTGGTAACTCCTGCATTCACGAAAAACGAAGCCGGTATCCCTTCGCAGGTGTTTGTTTCAACCGGCTGGGTGACTATCTGGGGACGGTTGTGTACCAACAGGTTTGCAGCAATTGATGTGTCATTCGGTCCGCACAGGTTGCCGACCACTGCTCTGAATCCCGTTCCGCTCCAGGTGGCCGAAACCCCATTAAGAACGATGGTATCGGTATCCCAGTCTTCAAAGAACCCGCCCGTGGCGGTCTGCCAGTCTGTACCATCGAAATATTCCCATGTAATAACCGGAGCGGTTGTAATGCCTGCATCGATACCGAACCAGGTGCTGTCGCCGTCGCAAATAACCACATCTTTTGGTTGTGCCACTATTTCGGGACGCTCATAGACCGTCAGAATAACGGTATCGGATATGATCTCGGGGGCGCATTGCCCGCCGACGATCACCCGTATCTGCTGACCGTCAATACCCGTATGGACCCCTGAAATGGTGAGGGTACTGCTGTTTGTACCGGAGTAGATATCCGGCGGAGGAGTAACCCATGTAGCTCCGTTGAATATCTGCCACTGGTAATTCGGGTTGGTGGTCACCCCGGCGTTGACCGAGAACGAAACCGTATCAAATTCACAGGCATCCTGGCTGACGGGCTGGTCATCGATCTGCGGTTTTTCAAAGACAGTCATCACGGCGGGATCAGATGTTGCCGGCGGTCCGCATTTGCCGGTAATCACGGCATGGAACAGGTAGCCATCGTAAGCAGAGGAAATACCGGTGATGAACAGCGTATCGTTCGTGTCGTCACTCACCCCGGAGAGTCCGCCGGCTGCAAACCAGTCGGATCCGTTGATGCTGTATTCCCAGAGGTACTCAGGCTGTGTGGTTGAGCCTGCCCTGACCACGAAGAAGAGATCCCCGTCTTCACAGATATCTCGGTTAACAGGCTGGAGGCTGATCTCGGGCCGGCGGTCGACGAACAGTGTGGCCGGATCAGAGGTGGCCGGCGGCAGGCAATAACCGCTTACCAGGGCCCTGAAGCGATAACCACTGCTGGTGGAAACGGTGTTATTTACAGTCAGAACGGGCTGTCCGGTGTTGGTGTAATCTCCCGACAGGTCATCGATATTCTCCCACACACCGTAACGGTTCACCTGCCACTGATATTTGGCATCGGCGGTCGTCCCCGCATCCACCATGAAGGTGGCCGGGTCGCCCTCACAGACGGTATCGTTTTCCGGGTGGATAAGAATGTGCGGACTGATCTTCACCCTCAGGATGGCGGTGTCGGAAGTTACCGTTTCGGGGCATGCCCCGCCCACGATCACACGGTAGATATATCCGTCGTAAGCCTGCGGAACACCGGTGAGAATGAGGGAAGCATTGGCATGGCCGCTGTAAACGGCCGTATCGGCACCGATGGTCACGAAGGTACCGCTGTTGTCCATATCCACCTGCCACTCATAGGTTGGTGCTGTGGTAGCACCGGCGCTGACAGTGAATACAGTGTTCTCATACTCACAGATAACACGGAATTCGGGCTGGGTTTCGATTTCCGCTTTCTCCAGCACCGTGAGGGTGGCCGGCTGCGAATACTGATAAGGTTCACAATCTCCGCTGACCACGGCCCGGTAACGGTATCCGTCGAACCGGCTCATCGGGTTAAGGAGTATCAGAACACGGGAATCAAATCCCAGGTAGATGCCTGCGGAGTCTTCAAGGATATACTGGTATCCTGCACCGTCATTCATATTTACCTGCCACAGGTAACCGATATTGGTTGCAGTTGCATCCACGCTGAATTCAGTGGGATTGCCCTCACAAACAGTGACGTCTGTCGGATCGGCCCAGATTTTTGGAGCAGCCTTAACGATCAGGGTTGCCGGATCGGAGATCACTGCAGGTTCACAGAAGCCCGACAGGACGGCATGATACTGGTATCCGGTCATTGCTGAATCCACGGCAAACAATTTCAGTTCAGTCGTATTGGTCCCGACATAGTCACCGCCTTCGGCAATTGGCTGCCACCCGCTGACACCATCATTCTCTTCCCACTGGATGAACGGCACGTCGGTCAGTCCAACTTCAATGGAGAAAGCGACACTGCCTGATTCGCATGCCGTGTCATTTACGGGATGCTGTGTAATCTCCGGACGCCGGTAAACCAACAGGTCCGCCGGGTTGGAGGTTACCGGGATACCGCAATCGCCGGTTATGACCACGCGGTACTGCCAGGTATCCTGACTGAACGGAACGCCGGTCAGGCTGAGAACTCCGGAATTGATGCCGGAATGAACCCCGTCATCAGGCACAATCTGCCAATTGTTAATGCCGTCGTTATACTGCCATTCGAAGGAAGGATTGGTGGTTACACCCGGGTTGACGGAGAATGTGGTATTATCCCCTTCACAGATTGCTGTATTTTCAGGATGAGCCGTGATCTCTGCGTTCTCATAAACGGTGAGCACCACGGTATCGGATATCACCGGCGGATCACAATAGCCGCCGACGACCACCCTGAAATTCATACTATGCAGGGATGAAGTCGGATTCACGACGTTGAGGGTGGCAGTACCCTGTCCGCTGAACTGGGTCCCCATTACGGTCAACCAGTTCACACCATTAAAATATTCCCAGGTATAGACCGGGTTGGAGGTGATGCCGGCATCCACCGAGAAGGAAACCGGTATGCCTTCGCAGGTGAAAGCATCATCAGGCTGGTCATCGATCTGCGGTTTTTCGAAGACCGTCACTATGGCCGGATCGGATGTCACCGGGGGGGCACATTTGCCTGAAATCACGGCATGGAACAGGTAGCCATCGTAAGCAGAGGGAATACCGGTGATATGCAGGGTATCGTTGGTGTCGTCACTCACCCCGGAGAGTCCGCCGGCTGCAAACCAGTCAGATCCGTTGATGCTGTATTCCCAGAGGAAGCCCGGTTCTGTGGTCAGACCCGGTCTGACGAAGAAGAAGGTATTTTCGTCCTCACATACCTCCCTGTTAACAGGATGGAGACTGATCTCCGGGAGCCTGTCTATGACCAGGGCAGCGTAGTCGGATGTGGCCGGTGGTGCGCAATCGCCGCTCACCAGAACCCTGAAGAGATATCCATTGTTGGCGGAGGCGGTATTGTTCACGGTCAGAACGGGCTGGCCGGTGCCGGTGTAATCCCCAGACAGGTCATCGATATCTTCCCATACCCCGTAACGGTTCACCTGCCACTGATACGCGGCGTTGGTGGTTGTACCCGCATCCACCATGAAGGTGGCCGGGTCGCCCTCACAGACGGTATCGTTTTCCGGGTGGATAAGAATGTGCGGACTGATCTTCACTCTCAGGATGGCAGTGTCGGAAACCACCGTTTCGGGGCATGCCCCGCCCACGATCACACGGTAGATATATCCGTCGTAAGCCGCCGGAACACCGGTGAGGATGAGGGAGGCATTGGCATGGCCGCTGTAAACGGCGGTATCGGCACCGATGGTCATGAAGGTGCCGCTGTTGTCCATATCCACCTGCCACTCATAGTTTGGTGCCGTGGTTGTGCCTGCATTCACGGTGAAGAGGGTGCTCTGACCTTCACAGATTATCCTGAAGTCGGGCTGGGTTACAATTTCGGCTTTTTCAAACACAGTGATGGTTGCAGGCTGGGAGTAAATCGGCGGCGAACAGATCCCGCTCACCATCACGCGGTAACGGTATCCGTCGAACCGGCTTTCAGGGTTCAGGAGCAGGAGCTCATTCGTGTTGTACCCCGAATAGATGCCTGCCGAATCTGCCAGGATATCCCGGTATCCGAATCCGTCATTCATATCCACCTGCCACAGGTAAGATGCACCGGAAGTTACCCCTGCATTCACCTCAAAACTGGCCGGATCATTTTCACAGACGGTGATGTTATCAGGTTGATCGAGGATCTCGGGCCGCTCATAAATGGTAAGCGTTGCCGCATTGGAGGTCACGGTTCCCCCGCATTCTCCCGTAACAATGATACGGTAACGGTACCCGTCAAACCGCGACTGGGTGGTTGCGATGAAGAGACTGTCGGTTTTGGTGCCGCTGTAGAATGCAGTATCGCCAAGGTCGGCCCAGTTGAGACCGTTATCGGTGCTCAATTGCCACAGGAAGTGCGGATCGGCCGTTGAACCTGTTTCCGCGCCGAATCCTGCCAGCTCACCCTCACAGACTGCCATATTAAACGGATCTCTTGAAATTGTCGGGTCGTACTTTATAATAATCTGTACCGTATCTGATACAGAGAATTCAGGACAGGTACCGGTAACAATCACCCTGTAATAGTATCCGTCGAGTGAAGCACCCGGAGCAACTACATGCAGGGTGGCCTGATCATATCCTGTATAACCCGGTGTGACAGCCGTAATGGTTGTAAACGGATTGGAAAGCTCATCGGTATACTGCCACTCAAAGGCAAGTCCGTCACCGGATGCACCCACTGTGAAGCTTGTATCGACGGCTTCACATACTTCTGCATCCCTTGGTTGTGTAATGATCCCTACCGTGTCGCGCACCGTGATGGAGGCGCTTCCTGTCAGGTTGGCTGAAGGAACTGCGGAGGTACATCCGTTGGCATCCGTAACAGATACCAGGGTGTAAGTGGTGTTGAAGAGCGGACTGACCGGTATGGGATCCGCGCTGTTGTAAGGGCTCAATGTGCCCACACCGTTATCGACGGTTACCTCGAAGGGTCCCGCTCCGGTTGTGACGGTCACGACCAGGTCGGTCAGGTCACCCGGACAGATGATGTTGTCCCCCGAGATCTCTGCCACAGGAAGCGGGTTCACCTGTGTGGTTATTGTATCACTCGCGCCGGGGCATCCGAAAGCTGAGAGGACCTCAACATACACTTCATCCCCGTCATTCAGGTCCGTAACGGTATAAAAATCAAGCGGCCCACTCTGTTCCGACACACCGTTCCTGAAGAAGTTGTAATGAACGGCCATAGCGCTGGCGGCGGAGAAGGTTACCGGTTCGCCATAACAGATAATGTTATCCGGATCGCTGCTGGTGAGGGTTACGACCGGCAGGTCATATACCGTGATCCGGACGGGCAGGCTGGTGTTCTCACATCCCGCCAGGGAGGTCACCTTTACGGTCACCTGGTCGTCGTTGACCAGGCTCATGGTCTGGTAGATATTGGAACCGCCGTTCTGCACGGTGGCGCCATTAAGGAAGAACTCATAATTGAGTGCACCGGCCGGACCGGCGGTAAAGGTTACCAGGTCCCCGGTACAGATCGCAATCTTATCCGCATTCAGTGTGACGACCGGAAGCATGTTAACGGTCACGTCGAGCGGATTATGGGAGGTGACGCATCCGCCGGCTGTGGTTTCAATGACACGTATCTGGCCGCTGAACAGGCCGAAGGTCACATCAATGGTATTCAGTGCCGGATTGGTTATGATGGATGAACCCGGGGGAACGAACCACTGGTAGGTACTGCCCGGGTTCCCGGGGATTTCATAAGTGTGGGTTGCATAGGCGCACACCGAAGCCTCTCCCAGGATATCAGCCGGGTCGGGGTAGGGAATGACGGTCAGCGGCTTGTATATGGTGTCGCCTTTACAGCCGTACTGGTTGGTTTCGTTGACCCACAATGAATCTGTGGTCATCACTGCCACATCGGCAGCCAGGAGAACCACGGCATAATTATCCAGTCCGGTTCCTCCAAATGTGGGGGATCCGATTGATGCCGGTACATACCACTCGTAGAAGGAGTTATTGGTATGGACCACCGAGAAGACCAGGTCGGGAGTCTGTTCGCACACCGTATCTGCCCCGGTTATGGCCGAGGTGACGGGCAGGGGATTCACCGTTACATCTTCATAGACAGCTGTTCCCTGACAGGCGTTCGAACCGGGACCATAGGGAATGATTTCATAGGTAATGGTAACCGGCGTCTGTGTACTGTTTACAAGGACCTGTCTGATATGATCCCCGGCATTCCCTGTTCCGTCGGTGGCCCCTGTTCCTTTCGGATCGGTCACACTGTAAACAAAGGTCGAACCGGCCACGGATGCATTCAGGGTGATATCGGTTTCTTCCCCGCTGCAAATGACCGGTGCGGCATTGGTTATGTTGGCCACGGGAGTAGGTTCAATGATAACATCAACCTGAACCGGGTCCCCCACACATTGGGTGGGCAGGGGTCCGGTGGGCGTAATGTTATAGGTAACGGTAACGGGTGTATTACCGCTGTTCGAGAGCGCCTGAACGATAGTGTATCCGATGGGCCTGGGCGTGGCAGAGGCGGCAGCACCGGAGGCACCGCTCGGATCGGTCACGGTCCAGGTGAAGGTTGTTCCCGTCACATCGCTGTCGAGGTCGATATCGGTTGAACTGCCGTTGCATATGGACGGTGCGTTATTTACCGGTAATGCCAGGGGCTCGGGATATACCGTTACGGTTATATCCTGGG
Organism: Bacteroidales bacterium; assembly: GCA_016936975.1. Lineage (GTDB taxonomy): Bacteria > Bacteroidota > Bacteroidia > Bacteroidales > JAFGWU01. The sequence goes on from JAFGWU010000036.1 coordinate 91,970, forward strand.
TGGTTCCCTCAATGAATGTAGGAGCAGGGCCGGTCGGTGTGATATGATACACCACTGAAACGGGTGAAGTCCCGGTATTTGTTAGTGTTTGCTGAATCGTATGGGTATTCGGACCGCCCGAACCGGCTGTTGCACCCACGCTGTTCGGATCAACGGTCCAGGAGAAGGTGGCTCCGGAGACCGAACTGGAAATATCAATGTCGGTGCTGCTGCCCGTGCAGATATCCGGGGCATTGTTCACCACGGTCATATCCACATCCGGGTCGATCTGAACCGTCACATCCACCGAATCACCGAGGCACCCGTTTGCAGATGGTCCGATCCTGTAGGTAACGGTCACCGGGGTGGCGCCGGTATTGCTCAGGGTCTGCTGGATCCGGTCCCCGATGTCGAGCCCGCTGCCGTCGGTGGCACCGGTGGTTCCCGGGTTCAGGACACGCCATCCGAAGGTGGTCCCTGCCACATCTCCATCCATTTCAATATCCGTTTGCGAACCGGTAGGAATGATAGGTGCATGGTTTACCGGATTTGCTGTGGGTTTGGGATTGACAATCACATCCACATCCAGGGATGAGCCTGTGCAGGCAAATCCGCCTCCGCCATCTGTAGCATAAGGGGTAATGGTATAGGTGGCTGTTTGCGGGGTAAACGTTCCGGCAACCAGGTCGAGGGTCTGCTCGATATCCGCTGAAAGCGGCTGGCCTGCTGGTGGTCCGTTGGATTCACCGGTTATGGCGGCAGGAGCAGAGACGGTCCATGTGTAGAGGATGCCGTTTGTTGTTGAGTAGGTGCTGTTCACATTGATCACGGCCATATCGCCGTAACAGATGGTCGGACTGTTTGCTGTTACCACGACCACCGGTTCTACCCATACCTGGATGCTGAGGGGCGGCCCGGGGCAGGACTCATTGCCATCGTCATCCACAGTATACCCTGTAATCGTATAGGTGATGCTTCTGGCGGAGGTGGTCGTGTTGGTGAGGGTCTGGGTAATATTGGTGCCGAAGCTGTAATTGGTTCCGGGAAGGCCGCCCAGTCCGGATGGATCGTTGACGCTCCACCGGTACCGGACACCATTGGTACCTGAATAGACTGTATTGACATCGATATTTGTGGCTGTGCCGCTGCAAATGGTTTGTCCGGCTGCTGTGACCACCACTTCAGGTTCCACCCATATATCCACGGAATGGATCGGTCCGGCACAGGTTTCCGTATTTGTGCCATCGACCGTATAACCTACTATATTGTAAGTTACCTTTTTCGGTGAATTGGTTGTGTTGGTTAGTGGCTGGACGATATTCTGGCTGAACTGGTTATCCGATCCGTCGAAGGCACCCAGTCCGTCGGGATCATCCACGGTCCAGCGGTAGCGCATGCCCAGTGTCCCTGAATAAAGGGTGTTCACATCGATCCCGGTGCTTTGTCCGCTGCAGATGGTATCCCCGGCAGCGAGGATCTCAATGACCGGTTCAACCCACACTTCCACATCATGGGACGGACCCTGACAGGTTTCTGTTCCGGTGCCATCGGTTGTGTATCCCGTAATGGTGTAAGTCACCATTTTTGGAGAAGTGGTCGTGTTGGTAAGCGACTGAACAATATTATCGCTGAAATCCGCACCCGATCCGGCTACGGCACCCAGTCCGTCGGGATCATTGACTGTCCACCTGTAGAGCACACCGTTTGTTCCGGAGTAACTTGTATTGACATCTATGGATGTGCTCTGTTCACTGCAGATGGTCTGTCCGGAGGCGGTTACTTCAACCTCCGGTTCCACCCATACTTCCACGTCAATGGAAGGTCCGGCGCACTGCTCGGCACCCAGTCCGTCGATGGTAAATCCATGGATGGTATAGGTCACCATCCTGGGATTGGTATGGGTATCATTGGTAAGGGTCTGTTGAATGTTATCAGAGAACTGTACTGCGGCAGGTCCATTTGTGGCACCGAGGCCCGAAGGATCGCTGACGGTCCAGGTATACCTTACGCCGTTCGTTCCGGAGAACAGGGTATTCACATCGATATCTGTATCCGTACCGGAGCAGATTGTTTCACCCACTGCTGTCACGGCAACGGTTGGTTCCACGATAACTGTTGTCTGAACCGCTGTTCCGTTTGTACAGCCTGCCAGGCGGGGGGTGACGGTGAAGGTTACGGTAAGCGGTGCATTACTGCTGTTGGTCAGTGTTCCGTCGATGGTGTGGGGCAGGTCGGTTTTCAGGAGTGTGATGTCGGCAAATGCTGTTCCGCCTGTAGCAGGCAGGTTGCTCGACGTTACGACAACGGTGTAGGAGAGATCCGCTTCGTCGGTCGAAGAGGTCGGGCTGTTGATGATGATCTCAACCTGGTTGCTGTTACAGATCTCAGGCGTATTGTTTGTAACCGTTACCACCGGTACCGGTTCCACGATGACCGTGGTTTGCTTCGGTGGTCCGCTGGCGCATCCGTCAAGGGTCGGGGTCACCTCATAGGTAACGGTAATCGGGACATTTGAGTTGTTTGTGAGTGTACCTGTGATGTTCAGCGGGAAGGACTGGTTCGACAGGTCCACGCTGGCACTGCCTCCCAGGTTGGTATCATCGGTGGAGGTCACTTCGAGTTCAAAGCCCAGGTCGGCGGGGGTAGTCGGGGTGGTCGGGGAGGTGATGGCAATGTTCACGTTCCCGCCCGTGCAGAC